>NZ_CVRU01000057.1 GCF_001261715.1 Dysgonomonas sp. HGC4
AAATAAAAAGGCTCAAGTATTATACTTGAGCCTTTTTATTTATTCTTTATTTATCGGTGTATATCCTGTTTTTTCAACCAGATATTGTCCTTGTGGAGAAAGTATCCATTCAATAAATCTCTCTACATTCTCGTTCTTTGTATCGGTAGTTATGGCATAAAAATCTCCTACAAAAGGATAGGTATTATTTGCAATTGTATTACGATCGGGATAAACACCATCTACTTTGAGTAGTGCTATCTGCTCATTTTTCACCATCCCTGTCGCAAAAAACAAGAAGGTATAACCAATAGCATTGCTGAAATTCTTGTATTGGGCAGTTCTATCGATTATTCCCCCCATGCCTCCTACCCTATCATTTTGCAGAGGTTTCATTAATGGAGTATCTCCCATTATACGTTCAAGCATCGATTGGCTTCCGCTTCCTTCGGGACGTTGGAAAGCTTTTATCGCCTCGTTCTTTCCACCAACATCACGCCAATTAGTTATTTTACCTGAATAAATTTGCCTTATCTGATCGCAAGTTATATCTCGTACAGGGTTTTCTTTATTCACAAAAAACACAAAAGCTTCTCTACCAATAGGAGTTAAATTAAATGTTTTACCCATTTCTTTAGCTTCTTCTATTTGCTTCTTAGAAGGTGCTGCACAGAATATAATATCTACCTCGCCCTCTATGAGCCTGCGGAATGCTTCGGGAGTTGTACCTCCATTTACTTCACTATTATAGAGATTGTATTCTTTTTGGGGATAAGTAGCGCGTACAAATGCTGAGTATAGCGGATAAAGAGCAGTAGCCCCATCTATACGGGGTAGACTATCTTGAGTGGTTAAAGTTAGAAGTGATTCTTCATTCAAAAGAACAACTTTTGTTCCCTCCCTGAAAGGTTGATACTCTCTCAAATCTACTTCGCCATCGTTAATAGTTGGAATATTAGCAATGTAACTTCGGTGAACTTCATAACCCACAAAAATAGCAGCATAAGATAGAGATATTCCCAATAAAGCAAACAGAAGATATTTAATCTTCACTCGCTTAAGACTCCAGAGAATAACACCTATTATCAATAGAATAAAAAAGACAAGTGTAGATATACCTAACAAGGCTGAAGAGGTAGTAAGTGCAATTATAAACCAAGACACAAAACCTATGAATAATAAAATGATCATCAATAATAAAGCAACTAAATGTCTACCTGCATTTGGGTTCATATAATTTCTTTTTTAGTTTTAAATATTAGTAGTGTTTACTCTTAGATGATATCTTTTAGCATCTAAACTATCTCAAGTGATTACGCTAATCAAAGCCATCAAATGATCTGGAACCTTAAATATCTTAATTATTATCGGATCTAAAGGAGTCTTCATATACATTTTTTTACTATATTTATGTTTGGAAGGTCGCAGACCTGTTTATTGCTTTATAGCGAGGGGTTACTTAATCGCTGAATGAGGGGGTTACATCCCTGATTTATATTAACTGTACTTAAAAGACCAAATCGGCTTGCATTATGCTAAAAACAATATTCACCGAATTAGTAAAAAAATACACGGCAGACGATTCGATAAGCAAACATCTATGGAACGAAATAGTTATCAACTATTGTGATGCCGGACGTTATTACCACAATCTTAATCACTTAGAGGCTATAATAAGAGAATTATCGGATGTAAAAGACAGTATTCCGCATTGGGATACAGCTATGTTCTCGGTTTTTTACCACGATATTGTGTATAATGCTTTGCGTAGCGACAATGAGGCGCAGAGTGCAGACAAAGCTCAATTTCGGTTGCACGAAATAGGCTTTCCTAAAGATCAAACAACCCAATGTGTACTTCAAATTTTAGCGACAAAGGGACATAATCCGGGAGATGATATAACAACTCAATTATTTATAGATGCCGATTTAGCTATATTGGGCAAACCAACTCAAGCATATACAGAATATTCGGAGAATTTACGTAAAGAATTTTTCATCTATACAGATAAAGAATACAAGGCAGGACGTAAAAAGATTCTAAAGCATTTTCTTGCTATGGATAGGATTTTCAAGACTGAACATTTCTATAACAAGTACGAAAAGCAAGCCCGAAAGAATATAGAGAGTGAATTGAGCTTGCTATAAAAGCTTTATTCACGAAATAATAAGTACTTTAATTAATCGCTTTAATAAGCACAAGTACGATTCAGAACTTATGACCTAAAAGACACAGATTAATATTTGTTGTTACTTATATAATGATTTGCACCTGTCTGTTCTTACTCGCAAGAGTAGGAACAGACTTTTTTTAGTCTGTTTACAATACAACGAAAGTCTCTAAAAATATTTAGGGTTGTAAACTCACGTTCACAACCCTAAACCCACCATGAATATTTGAAGGTCTAAGACCTTTATTGTTTTATCAAGTATAACAATAAACTCATTATCTCTTTAAAACATATCTTCGATAAGGTTCTAAACCTTATTTTAAATCGAATGCAGCTTTTCCGCGAATATCAGTAGAAGAAGCTCCAATGATAGCTTCGAAGGTACCTGGCTCAGCAACCCATTCTTGACGTGTATCGTCATAGAATTTCAATTTCTCAGCATCAATTACAAAGCTTACAGTTTTTTCTTCACCTGGATTAAGAGCTATTTTGCTAAATCCTTTCAATTCTTTTACTGGACGTGGTAATGACGATTTTAAATCGCTGATGTACAATTGTACAACCTCTTCACCTTTACGGCTACCTACGTTTTTCACTGGAACGGTTACTGTTACAGTACCATCTGCCGACATTGTTTTATTATCTACAGATACTTTTCCGTATTGATATTTAGTGTAGCTCAATCCGTGTCCAAAGCTGAACAATGGTTTGATTTTTTCTTTATCAGCCCAACGGTATCCAACAAAAATACCTTCGTTGTATGTTACGTTTACATTATCGCCAGGATATTCTCCTAAAGCGTGAGCGCTGTTATCTTTCAATGCTACTGGGAATGTAAATGGTAATTTTCCTGATGGATTCACATCACCAACTAATACCGAAGCCAAAGCTCTTCCGGCAGCACTACCATTATACCATCCTTGAACGATAGCTGGTACTTGATTTACCCAAGGCATTGCAACTGCATTACCAGAGATTAATACTACTGCTAAGTTTTTGTTTGCTTTAACCAATTCTCCGATCAATTTATCCTGATCGTAAGGTAATCCAAGATCAGCACGGTCGTTACCTTCGCAATCTTGTCCGTCATCTTTATTTAAACCTCCGATGAATACGACGAAATCAGCTTCTTTTGCTACTTTAACAGCTTCTGCCAACAGTTCGGCAGCCGAGCGTGTTTCAGTAAGATCTTGTCCTGTGCTTAGACCATCTTGTTGAGTAGATTTTCCACCTACATAACCACGAGCATAAACAACTTCAGACTCCGATCCTACACGATCTTTAAGACCTTGTAATGGAGATATTTCATATCTAACTTTAAGAGAAGAACTTCCTCCTCCTACTGTCATTACTTTGATAGCATTTTCGCCAATTACAGCAATTTTCTTTGTTTTGCTTAGGTCGATAGGTAATACATTGTTATTGTTTTGAAGCAATACGATACCTTCTTCAGCTATTTTTTGTCCAGCAAGCATATGCTCTTCTGTACCAAACGAACCCCAAGGTCTGTGTTGATTCATATTTGTTCTGAACATAAGACGAAGTATACGGCGTACTTTTTCGTTCACCAAATCTTCGCTCAACTCACCTGATTTCAACATATTAAGGAAAGGAACAGCCAAATAATACTCATCATAAGCATTTGTTTTGTTCCATCTCATACCATCTGTCCAAGTTCCCATCTCTATATCCAAACCGTTTTTAGCAGCTTCAATAGTATTATGAGTACCACCCCAGTCGGCAATTACAGCACCGTCAAATTTCCAGTCACGTTTTAGAATATCATTCAACAGATATTCGTTATGACAACAATGTTGACCTTTGTATTGGTTATAAGCTCCCATCAAAGACCATACACCAGCCTCTTGAACGGCTGCTTTAAATGCAGGTAGATAAATTTCGTGCAAAGCTCTGTCGCTTACATTTACATTGATATGTCCACGAGCTATCTCTTGATTGTTTAATGCAAAGTGTTTCACACAAGCAGCAACACCGTTAGATTGTACTCCTTTGATATAAGGAACTGCCATACGCGATGTTAAGAAAGGATCTTCGCCCATGTACTCGAAGTTACGACCATTAAGTGGTGTTCTGTAAATATTTACACCCGGTCCCAACAATACATCTTTCTTTCTGTAACGAGCCTCTTCTCCTATTACTTTACCATAAAGTGCGCCCATTTCCGGGTTCCAAGTAGCTGCCAGAGCTGTCAATGCCGGAAAAGCAATACATGAGTCGTTTGTCCAACCTGCATTATCCCACTCGTCCCAAAACACCTCAGCACGTACACCGTGAGGTCCATCAGCATGCCACAATTCAGGTATACCCAAGCGAGGTACGCCCGGTGAACTGAATTTAGATTGTGCATGACACATCTTTACTTTCTCTTCCAAAGTCATTCTCGAAAGAGCATCTTCTATTCGTTGTTCTACTGGCTTTGTTTCGTCCAGATAGATTGGTGCTTTGTTTTGCCCAAACATTGGCAGAGCAAACAAACTCAAAATGAAAGCACTTTTTAAAATTTTCATATTAGCTTATATAATAAATTTTGGATATTACAGAGTATGTTTTAAATACTGTATAATCTATCAATGCCGAATTGTAAAAAAGCAGAAACTACTTTCATGATATCAATACAAAGCAGAAATAGGTCTTAGAATTAAAAAATTAACATTTTTATAAATTCGAGAACTAAGTTAGTGTTAAGTTGACAAACTAAAAAATAATATTCTAACATATTTTAATTCTAACACTTTTTTAACTAAATAGTGTAGAAACGACAATAACCTAAAACTATAAACAACTGATATACAATACGAATAAAATATCAAGCAATAAATAAATGAAAAACCATTAAAAATATTTAATGAAAAGTCTGAAATAAGATTCCAAATATTGATCATAAAAAGACAAAACAGGGAGCTTTAAAGTTCACGAAAAACAGTTGCATAAACAATATAATCACTTATTTACACCCAAACAATTAACACTAAAATTATTTATCAAGCAGAAATAGTTTACTTTTGGTAAAAATATATTTAACCTATATGAAATATCTAATGCTACTATTACTGACAATAGCCTTACCCGCTAATTCACAAAACTTAAAGGGAAGGATTGTAGAGGTTATTGATGCGGATGTTGTCATCTTTCAAGATAGAGAGAACATAGAGAGAACTATAATACTGGATGGTATTGTAGCTCCTCGAATAGATATGCCTTATGGAGAACAAGCTTTTGAATTTACGCGAAGAAAGTGCGAAGGGTATGAAGCAATAGTCAAAATAATATCTACTGATGCCGACACACAGACTTTTGGCATTATCTATGTAAATGGAGTAAATATAAATGAAGCACTTTTAATTGAAGGGCTTGCGTGGAAAAGTATCGATAACAACTCTGCACACCTCAGCAAATTGGAAGAAAATGCAAGAAACGCAAAAATAAATATCTGGTCAATAGAATATCCTGTGCAATTGGAGCAAAAGCCACCTATATATGAAACCAGCGAAGCAAAGGTTTATGTTTGTAGTTTGATACCTAATATTTATCACCGAAACGAAAGTTGTCCCATTTTAAATAATTGCAAATCAAAAATCTTAAGGGAGCATTTCTTAGTAGCCAGAGAAAAGAAAGCATGCTTACACTGCTCTATGCGAAATGTATCTAGTGAAAACCCTCATTAAATACATCAGTCACAACGACTAGTCCTTAATCGAATCATTTTGCTATTTTTGCAACATTAATAATTTAATACTAACTAATTTATGTCTAGATTTTGCACCCTTATTTTTGTATTATTCTTTGGTCTTATGCATTTACATGCCCAATCTTCTGAAGGTTTTTGGGGACTAGAGTATGGAATGACGCAAGCCCAAGTGGAGACTGCCAAGATAAAAGCGACCAGCATAGAAAAAGATGAAAATACTTTTTATTTAAATGGTATTTCTTTTGGCGGTATCAATTTCGATTCGGGACTTCTCACATTTTACAAAAACCAATTATATTCGGGATTCTTCGAAACAACAGTACCTGCAGAGAAAGCGGCATCGGTAGCTACTGAAATAGCGAAAGGTATAGCCGAAAAGTATGGCTCAGCAATGTCACTTAAAGAAGAGAATGCTCTTTTCTGGGTTACTAAGGAGGAGAATTTTATTCTTTTAAGCTTAAATTTTGAAAAGGAAGATCCTACCATAGCTCTCACTTATACCTGTGAAAAAATAAGGATTCAAAAAGAAGAAGACGAGAAATCAGACTTTTAAGAAAGCGAGTTTCTATAATCTCATAAAGAGTAAGGAGCAATTTTTACTCTTTATGAAATTACAATCTATTCATAACCAATCAATAAGACTGTTATAATATCTCTTTTATAATCCTTGCAGGATTTCCCCCTACCAATACATTAGAAGGCACATCTTTTGTGACTACCGCCCCTGAGGCAACTACAACATTGTCGCCAATGGTAACTCCCGGATTAATAACTGATCTGCCACCAAGCCATACATTATTACCTATTGATACCGGTTTTCCCATTTCTACGGCAGCAATACGTTCGGCTGTATCAAGTGGATGAGTAGCCGTATAGATATGCACACCGGGAGCAATTAAGCAATTGTCGCCAATGGTGATTGTACAAACATCGAGAAATACGCAATCGAAATTTGCATAGAAATTTTCTCCCACATGAATATTATATCCATAATCGCATCTGAAAGTGGGCTCTATAAAGATAGACTCTCCTACCCTGCCAAAGAGTTGAGACAAAATCTCTTCCCTCAACGATTCTTCATCGGGTGAGGTATTGTTATATGTAAAAATAAGCTTCCGTGCTTTGTATCTCTCTTTAGTCAATTCGGCATCACCCGCAAAATAAGGTTCGCCTGCCAACATTTTCTGTTTCTCTGTTTTCATACTTCTTCGCGTAAATGATAGTATTTTAGATATATTCTTGCTCGCATGAGCTAACTTGTTCTGCCCTCTCTATTTGGGTGAACAGATAAGTTTTGCCCTATACTTTAGCAATAAAAAGATGTGAGATTTTAGTCTACATTCAAACTGCAAGATAGTTCTTTTAAAGGCTTAGACAGGTATTGCATTGGTAAAATTATGTTATTACTCGCACCCATAAATATCTAAACATCTGCCTACAAATAAGAATACAGGCATCTATCGTTGCATTTAGATACCTGTATTACACTTAAAAAACCATTCAAAACTAAACCTTATCTTTTTGAAATTCCTGATGAGTGCTTACTCTCTCTATAAAGACACTCGTTTTTTCACTATCTTCTTTGTGCAGCTGACGAACGTCCATTGCTTCTATCAACGGAAGCTCTTTCGCTTGATCTTTCAGATTTTTCGGAACGCGAAACTTCAACATACTTGGAATCTGTTCTGCTACTTGAACGTTCCGAACGTTTGTTGTTGTCCGATTTGTTATCCGATCGTCTGTGACCATTCTTGTTGCGATCCGAATCGCTTTTGCGTCCATTTCGGTCATTATCACGTTGACTCGCTGTATATCGTCCATTGTTGTCACGCCCTTTGTCGCGTCCGTTATTATAGTCCCTGTCACGCCCTTTATCCTTATTGCCTCGTCCTCTATTATCGTCGTACCATCTTACTTCGTTTCTGCGACTGTCTCTATAACGATTGTCGTGACTATTACGAATAACTATTTGATTTCTATTACCTCTAAAATGTCTGTAATCGTGTATATGACGAGTATTAAAACGCCAAGGATCATTATCGGCAATCACCACCTTATAAAGCCCGTACAAATCGTAATTGCGATACATAACAGGAAGGTAACGAGCCGATACCCAACGTCCACGACGTGGAAACATAAACATCCCTTGGTTTACATTATAATACACATTAATATCGGGGAAATAATAGAATGCTGCATAGCTATATCCTACGGGTCCCCATGCAGGCTGAACTCCTATATTTACATTTACGTTTATGTTGGCAGCTTCAGTTCCTGAGAAACCAGCCATTGCTATTAGAAAGCCTATTGATAGTATAATCTTTTTCATAATCTAGTTCTTTAAATGGTACAATCAGTCGGTCAGTGTTCCGTATATTTAGTCAGATGCAGAAACCATCAAAAGGATTAATTGAGCATGCTTAGATTAACCTTAATTAACCCAATCCTTAAAAACTCTAATCGCTAAAATAGCCAATTCTACCCTCACGTAGTAATTTATATATATATTTGCATCGCAGACCTTAGTATATAAGGCATGGAATAAAATACAACAAAATGCTCGATAACAACAATTTGCACGATGTATATCTGGCTTTGGGCACTAACTTAGGCGACAAGATACAGAATATACAGGCGGCAATCGAACAAATAGAACTTCGTATAGGCAAAATAATAGCCCTATCGTCATTATATGAAACGCAGCCCGTAGGCTTCGATTCAGAAAATACATTTCTGAATGCAGCTTGTTGTGTATCAACTACACTTCAACCACTGGAAGTGCTGGAATGTACACAGGTTATTGAACGGGAATTGGGGCGTAAGTCTAAATCTATTAATCATACTTACAGCGATCGGACGATTGATATAGATTTACTTTTGTTCGACACCCAAATTCTAGAGTATCCTCATCTGGTAATACCACATCCTCATATGCACGAACGCAGTTTCGTTCTTGCACCTTTGGCTGAAATAGCTCCCGACATTTATCACCCGATATTAAAGGAGACTATATCAGCACTTAAAAACAAGCTAAACAACTAACGCTAAAATACAAAAATATGGAAGGACTCATATTAGTAATCCTTGTTATAATAGCCGTATTATTGTTTGTGATAATGACTAAGATCAACACACAAGGCAATAACATGAACTACTTAAGCAGCAATTTACTGGATACCAATAAAAAGCTTAAGGATTTATTCTACAAAACGGCAACGAAGGAAGACATTCAAGAAATTCGGGATGCAATACAAAACCTTGCTGACAAGGCACAGGTTACACAATTTGTAGATTCAATTAAACCAACAGAAGAAACGGTCGAAAATACTCCTCCTCAGGAAGAAGAGAACCCCGTTACTCCTACCACCTCTCTTATAGAGGAAGTGATTATTGAAACACCCGAGACACTAGAAAGCTCAATAGAAGAAACAGCAGCGAAAGAAGAGCAATCTGTAAGCGAAACGCCTGCTTATGCAGCCTTCAACAATACAAGACATACACCGCAAACATCGTTCTCGGAAGTATTCCAACAACCAACAATAGCCGAAAATCCTCAGAACAAAGCTAAAAACGAGGAACATGAAAAAGGCTTTATCGAGAAAATATTCAGCGAAAATCTATTAGCAAAAATAGGTATCGTAACACTGGTACTAGGTATTGCTTTCTTCGTTAAATATGCCATCGATCAAGAGTGGATCAACGAAATCGGACGTGTAGGTATAGGTCTACTAACGGGAGGTATCATAATAGGTATTGCTCACAAACTGAAAGAAAAATATCAGGTATTTTCATCCATACTCGTCGGTGGCGGTATCTCGGTACTCTACATAACGGTGACCCTCGCTTTCAGAGAATACGAACTATTTTCGCAACCCATTGCCTTTGCTTTACTCATTGCCATCACCATATTCTCGGTAATCCTATCGTTGTATTACGATCGCAAAGAGCTAGCCATATTCTCGCTACTAGGTGGGTTTGCCTCACCTCTTATGATAAGTACGGGCAGCGGCAACTACATCGTTCTGTTCTCATATATACTTATTCTGAATACGGGAATGCTTATTCTTGCCTTCCGCAAAAAATGGCATGTAATTGGTATCATATCCTATGTGCTTACTCTTATATTCTTCTGGTCGTGGATGATATCATCGTTCGACAATCAATTTAAAGGAGCAACCCTATTTGCAGCATTATTCTTTGTTCAGTTCTACATACTGGCATTGCTAGACCATTTTAGAGGCGAACACAAAATAACGATCTATCAGGCAATACTTATCCTGACTAATAACCTGTCGTTCTTTCTAGCTTGCTTAACCATATTCTCCGATTACACATACGATATCAATGGACTTATCACCATTGTTATTGCAGCTATAAACGCCGTAATTATGATTGCCCTATTCCGCAAAAGCGAGATCGACCGCAATCTTATCTATTTGATCATAGGGGTGGTAATGACCTTTGTTAATCTGGCAATACCCATCCAAATGAATGGCTACGTCATCACCATGTTCTGGGCAGTAGAAATGGCTGTTCTGCTATGGCTGTGGCAAAAATCGCAAATACAGATATTCCGCATAGGATTCCTTATTGTTGCAGGACTTGTAATATTCTCCTACCTGCTCGATATTGCGCACAACTATGTGCCTACCGAAGCAGCAATGCCTATCGTTCTCAACTCTATATGTATTACGGGGCTGGTTGTTATAGCAGGTTTCTTCGCCTGTAAATTACTATTGCGCAAAGAGGATAGCGACTCCATTGTAGAGATCGGAAACGTGCAGTTATTCAGCATCAAAGAATGTACACGTGCCATCGGGCTTATACTTATAGCATTTACTTATCTGGTTCCTTTCCTCGAGATCAATTACCACGTTGAATATCGTCTCGAACTAGATTACAATACAAGCTTACGCTATATGATAATGACTGCCTATACTGCGGTATATGTATCGATACTTAGCTTTGTGTACAGAAAAGAAATTGCAAAACGAGGATTCATCTTTGCACTCCTTTCGTTATTTACAGTAGTATATTCATTGGTATATTGGTATTATGTAACAGAACTTAGAGATTACACATTCTGGTTACCAACCTACCCCAGAGCATACTTCTTACTGCATTTTGTAGCACTTATACCCGTTATTCTGGTTATAATTACTCTTGTGAGAAACATTAAAACGGCAGCTCCCTCTAAATTGAAACCGTTCTATTGGGGAATGACTATTATATCGACACTTTTATTGGGTATCGAAACCGAAAATATAAGCGTTATGATATTCAGCAATATCGATAATTACAGCGATGTATTGTACGATGTACGCACATTTGTGTTCCCCGTTCTATGGGCACTTATTGCTATGACACTTATGATATGGGGACTGAAAGGCAAAGAGGTTATTCTTCGTAAAATATCTCTCATCTTCTTCGCCCTTATTATCGTTAAATTCTATGCATACGATGTATGGCATATGTCGCAAGCGGGACGCATAGTGTCGTTCATCATGTTGGGAGTTATTATTCTCTTGGTGTCGTTTCTTCAACAGAAAATCAAAACTCTGGTAAAAGAAGACACACCCGAAAACGATCAGCAAGTTTTATAAATAACGATTACAAAGAAAATTCAAGGACAATAACCAAGCGTAGTTGTTCTGCCTGATTAAATTATAAAAAGGTCTGAGACCTAAAACCTTTAATAATAAACGATGAAATATTTATTATCAATTGTATTATCTCTCGTCAGTTTGTGTATAACGGCACAAACTTGGTTTGTTGCAGATATTGATACTATAAAGCAAAGTGGCTATTATAATATTCAACTCGATAAGCGAATTATTGCCGTATCGAATGATATCGACTTTTCGGATATAAGAATAAATGATACCATAGGTAACGAAGTGCCTTACTTTGTGAGGGCACAAACACCTGTGAGGGCAATCAACGAATTTGTAAGTTATGAGCTTGAAAGCAACACCGAGAAAGACAGTATCAATACAATTATTGTAAAGAATGAAAACGATGAAAATCTAAGCAGATTCTCTATCTTTTTAGAAAGTGCCGAGGTTGACAAATATGTACGAATAAGAGGTAGCAACGACCTTAAGAATTGGTACATTGTTAAGAAACAAGAGAATATTACCTATTCGGGATTTAAAGAAGGAAACAACGAAATACTGATAGTAGATTTTCCTCAGGGCAATTACAAATACTATGAGATTACGCTCTCTAATAATCAACCCAGCCCACTCAAAGTATTGAAAGTGGGACGATTCAAGAATTCGAACATCTATGCTCAACAAACAGAAATAGATCTGGGTAAATTTACAAGAAAAGACAGCACCGATAAAAAGACATACATCCGTTTTACCGATCTGCCATACAACTATCGCCTCAACAAGCTCACCTTCTTTATAAACAGTAAGGCTGAATATTATCGTAAGTCGGAAATAAAGGGTAAAGATTATACACTACGATTCGATCTATCGTCTAAAGGTGCCAATACCGTTGTATTGAACAGTGCTCGCATATCGCCCGATGCAACTATTGTTATCGATAATAAAGGTAACCCTCCGCTTACCATAGATTCTATAAAAGCCTATGCTCTGAATCGCTACTTATGTGCTTACCTCGAAGAGGGACAATGCTATACCATTATTATCGGGAATAAGGACATCTCGCCCAGTTCGGATTACGATATCAAATACTTTCAAGAAGAGATTCCCGAAGATTTACAAATCGTAAAGACATCTAATTTTCAAAAGATAGAAGATAAGGAACACTCTCACCAACGAGATAAAATATGGATTGAAGAGCCTATATTTCTTTGGTCGATAATCATTATAGTTGGCTTATTCCTCAGCTTCATCTGCTATAAGATGATACGGGAAATGAAAAAGAAGGAAGAGAAATAAACTTACAACAACTTGTTTACAATTTGCCTATTATCGGACTCTAAATACCGGCTATTCGCCATTCATTTATTGTGCTTATAGATAAGTTGTACAACGCCCGACTTGAATCTGTTTACTTCCATCAATTCGAGATTTACCCTCTCTTTCAGATTTTCGAATAAAGGTTTACCTGTCCCTAATAGTATCGGATGGATAGAGACTCTGTATATATCAATCAAGCCAAGTTCCATAAAGGTTTCAGTCAATTTTGCACCACCATACAGCCATATATCTTTACCTGGCTCTTGTTTAATTTGAGCTACTCTTTCGGCAAAATCAGAAGTTATGAAAGTAGCATTATTATCTTGTCTTGGGTTGCTCGAAAAAACATATTTCTTTTTGGAGTGAACTCTCGACCATATATCTATTTCTACCTGGGTAGAGTTTGAATCGGGTTGAAAATTACCCCACATATCATAACTCACCCTACCATAAAATATAGCATCAACACTCCGAAGAAAACCATCGAAATCCATATCATCGTCCATTATACACCAATCAACCTCTCCGTTTGCACCTTCTATAAAGCCATCAAGGGTTACTGCCAAATCTAGGATTATCTTTCTCATATCGATAATGTTTTTGAAAATTGCATTTTATTATTCAGTCTCAAAACTAGTTGTTTTTTCTTTAGAATAATAGTTTTTCTATCATCAGTTCTCAACAAAAAAATGAGGACAAACTCATAAAGTTCGCCCCCATTTATATACTATGTGATGAATTACTCTACCGTAACCGATTTTGCCAAGTTACGAGGCATATCCACATCTCTGTTTTTATTCACAGCAATATGATAAGCCAGCAATTGCAAAGGAATACACGACAACAAGGGATCGAGACACTCATCGGTCGAAGGTATTTCGATCGAATAATCTGCCAATGCTTTTATCGATTGATCGCCCTCATTGATGATAGCTATAACTTTGCCCTTACGAGCTTTTATTTCCTGAATATTACTCACTACCTTTTCGTATATAGCATTGTTTGTGGCAATGGCTACAATAGGCATTTCGTTATCAATAAGAGCAATCGGACCATGTTTCATTTCGGCAGCAGGATATCCCTCTGCATGAATGTAAGAAATCTCTTTCAGCTTAAGAGCCCCTTCCAAAGCTATTGGATAGCTATATCCGCGTCCTAAGTAAATAAAATTGTGAGCATATGTAAATATCAACGAAAGCTCTTTTATTTTATCATTCAGAGCCAGAATAGAAGTAATCTTATCGGGAATGTTTTGCAGCTCTTTCAACAAGTGAAGATAGCGTTCGTCTGTAACCGTTCCCTTTTCTTTGCCGATAGTGAGAGCCATCATCGTAAGCACCATCACCTGAGCCGTGAATGCTTTGGTTGAAGCCACCCCAATTTCGGGACCACAATGGGTGTACGAACCCGAGTCGGTATTACGAGGGATGGAAGCACCCACCACATTACACACTCCATATACAAAAGCACCTGCCCTGCGAGCCAGTTCGATAGCAGCCAAAGAATCGGCAGTTTCCCCCGATTGAGAAATGGCTATAACAATATCATCAGGCTCAATCACCGGATTGCGGTATCTGAACTCCGAAGCATATTCAACCTCTACCGGTATGCGGCAAAACTCCTCAATAAGATATTCGCCAATCAAACCTGCGTGCCACGAAGTACCACAAGCAATGATAAGAATACGTCTTGCTTTCTTAAATTTATCAATATGGTCTATTATCCCCGAAAGGGTAACATTAGTTCCCTCTACATTGATACGCCCACTCATGCAGCTTCTCAAGGTTTCGGGTTGCTCAAAAATTTCTTTCAACATGAAATGATCGTAACCGCCTCTTTCCAGTTGGCTCAGATTCATTTCCAGCTCTGCTATCTTATGCGTTTTCTGAACGTTCGATATAGTCACCACCTTTGGCTCTTCGCCACGTTTTATAACTACAATCTCTTCGTCATCCAGATAAATTACTTTATTCGTAAATTCAATAATGGGCGAAGCATCGGAAGCCAGAAAAAACTCTCCTTCGCCAACACCTACCACCAAAGGGCTACTTTTGCGGGCTGCAATAATCTGATCGGGATTTCCCTTCTCAATCACAGCAATAGCATAAGCACCTATTACCTGATTTAATGCCAATTGAACGGCTGTAAACAAATCGCAATCGTTCAGTTTCTTTATGTATTCAATCAATTGTACCAATACCTCCGTATCGGTGTTACTTTGGAATGTATATCCCTTAGCTTTCAGTTCAGCCTTTAGTACTGCATAATTCTCAATGATACCATTGTGAATCAAAGCCAGAGATTCGGTTTGAGAATAATGAGGGTGAGCATTTGCATTACTCGGTTCGCCATGCGTTGCCCAACGGGTATGAGCTATACCGATAGTTCCCGAGAGATCTTTATCCTTTGCAAACTCTTCCAAATCCTGCACCCTACCCTTAGCCTTATAGATAGACAGATCGTTATTGCTATTCATTATAGCGACTCCTGCACTATCATAGCCTCTATACTCGAGGCGATGTAATCCTTTTATCAAAATAGGGTACGCTTCCCTAAAACCAATGTAACCTACAATTCCACACATACAATAAATGATGTTACTTAAAATTCACTTTAAACACAAAGTCAGATTAATAACGAAAAACAATACAAAAGATTATATTATATTCATTTTTTAACAAAAAGAAAATATTAAACAATAAAAAGACCAATCAGTCAAAATTTGATTGGTCTTTTTATTATAGGTGAATGAAATAGTGTAAGAGGTGAAAACTTCACCTACAAATCATACTTTATTTTTTATTTGGAATAATCTCGAATATTTCGACATTACCTTCAATCTCTACCTTCGCTGCACCCTTTTCTAGGTTCACAATGAAGAAAGGAGTGTTGATAGTAGTTTCAGATATCAAAGTTCCATTTTTTGCAATTTGTCTCAGCTTTACCAAATCTGCATCGTTGCCCGATAGTTTTAGCAACATAGTATATCCTGTAACATTCTTTGGAACTTCAAAAGCCAGAATACCTTTGTTTAAAAACGAAGTACTCGGATTACTGTCAAAAGCATAAAGAGCAGCATTTAAGTTGTCGGTTTCAACCTTAAAGCCTAAATGTTCGGCTCTCACAGGATTCACTTCAAACGAACGAATAGCCGCCCAGTTCTTTTTAGACGATTCTAGTTTTCTTAATCTTATGTATTTAGCTTGTACCGGCTCACCAGTCCAATTAATAATATACTGATTCTTCATATTGTCGATCATAGGCTTCCACTCTTTTCCATCTACCGAATACTCAAGTATTGCATGGTCAAAGTAGTCAACATCGTCAACCGAATTTCTACCTTGTAAGATAGATACTTCCGATACATCTCTTATACGACCAAGGTCTGCCCCAATCCAATCACCAGTCGATTGTCCTGTACCCGATGTATAATGAGTTATCGAGTCATTATCAAACATAAGCTTGCTAAGAGTCGTTTTCATATTACTGTACGATGCTATACCTCTGTATGATGCAGGCACTTCGCCCGTTAGTTTGGTAAAGAATCCGTACAACATGTCATCCATCGCATTTTCATAGAACGGCTGAAGTTTCATTGTTCCCGATTTATGAGCCTCATATGCTTTTCTATCTTCTGCACTCATCAGATTATTTACATAAGCTGCCCAAAAATCTGGGTTATTTGCCGATTTGTAAAACTGAGTAATATCGAGAGTTTTTTTACCTCTAGTTCCCAGTTTACCAAATTCTTCAAGCCATGGGCTAAGTTCTTTCACCAAAGCTTTGTTCTTACAATTTGCATGAAGTTCAGAAGGCACTTTCTCTACTTTCTCAAATTCTTTATATAGATTGTTGAATTGTTGATCTGTATAATTTCCAATTCTAAAAGTCTCGGTTTCCCACGATTCATCTCTGCGATAACCCGTTTCGGTATCACTCGAATGTATTGCAAACGTTCTATAAGCATCTTTTACCTCAGGTGTAAGTACCTCAAAGGCTCTCTCCCAGTTATCAATAGGATTATAAGCACTCATATTCCATGTATAATCTGCAACACCATAAAGAGCCAGTTTCGAAGCCTCGCCATGTTCCATTGGGTTACTTACAAGACCACTCACATCAGCTTGAGTCAAACTAGTATCTAATCCATATACAGGTCCTTGCATAATAATGTGGCGTACATAGTCGGTCACCGGATAGTTCCACCAATATAATGCAGGTCTCTTAATACGAGAATTAACCCAATCCATAGTCTCTCTAGTTAAATCCGTACACACAGCATCACCAGTCCAAAATACCTCTACCGAGGGGTCAAGTGTATCGCCGTATATGGCAAGGCTTCCTTGTGGCGAAGGATTTGCCCACAGTTTAGAATAGTCAGTAGGACAAACGATTAAAGACGACACATCACCTTTTACTTTTACAAAATCGGTATTTAGTCTGTTCAAAAGCTCAGTTTGTTTGATTGGATTGGTTCCCTCTCCCGAAATATCGTCAAAGAAAATTGCAAATGAACGTACTCCAAGATCATACATCATCTCGAATTTGTTGACTAGGTTAACATAGTCCTCTTCATTCCACTTGATGTCTACTCCGGGGTGAATTGCCCAAACAAAGTCAACTCTATTGCGATTACAAGCCTCTACCAGCTCATGTATATTTTTTGCTTCTGACTCTGGATAAGGAAGTCGCCAGTTTGGTGAACTGTGATAAGGGTCGTCCTTAGGTCCATACAGATAACTATTCATCTTGAATCTACCATAAAAGTCAATCAAAGACATACGAACCTCATGCGACCATGGTGTTCCGTAAAATCCTTCAACAACACCCCTATATTTAAGATCGGGATAATCGTTAATTACCAAATAAGGTAATTTACCCGATTTTGCTATCGGACTTTTTACTAATTCCCTAAGTGTCTGTAAACCATAAAAAGCACCTCTCTCGTCGTATCCCGTAATAGATATTCCGGCTTTGTCGATAGTCAGTATGTACGCTCCTGATACATTTTTCACACCTAGTTTAGTAGCTAAATTTGTACCATAATCGATAGTAAGTTTAGCTCCTTTTTTAACAAGCAGAAGAAACGCCAGGTCTTTTGAAAACTTACCCTGCTTATCATTTAAGTCAACTCCTTGAGTGATATCGAGCTTACCAGCTTCATTTATCTTAATACTTTGGGGAGTAGGATTTATTATTATTCCTTTGTGATCTAGTTTTTGACCGGGAACTTTCAATACATCCTGCGATTCTGATCTTTGAGATGCCAGATCGAAATCAGATTCTTGAGCCGACAAACTACCATAAGCACAAACGCTTATAAGTAATACAGCCAGCATTTTTTTTGTGTACGCCATTTTCTAATAAGTATTATATATAAAATTAATATTCGATGTTTATTCTAAAAGAAACCACTTTACTTTCATAA
>NZ_CVRU01000058.1 GCF_001261715.1 Dysgonomonas sp. HGC4
AAGATACAATATTGTAATATTTATTTACTTTTGAAAACGATCTTAAATTTTAAATATATAAGATATAGCTGTTCTTTTTTAGCTTATTATTACGGATACAACGACGATAAATATTTACTAAACTTCTACAAATTATGAATGAGGACCTTGTAACGACTTATGACTTTAATTCGGATGAACTAGTTGAATTATTAGATGAACTACCTTTTTGGGCTGCCCCATTTGGTATTAAACTACTCGAAAACATAAAAATAAAAAAGCACAGTACTATTCTTGATATTGGGTTTGGAGCAGGATTTCCTCTTACCGAATTAGCCATGAGATTTGGTAATACAAGTAAAGTATACGGGATAGATCCTTGGGAAGCTGCAATTAAAAGGACTGAAAAGAAAATAGCTTTTTATGGAATAAAAAATATAGAAATTATTCGTGGTGTAGCCGAAAATATACCTCTTAGCGATCATTCAGTTGATTTGATAACAAGTAATAATGGCTTAAATAATGTATCCGATTTAGATAAATCATTGAGTGAATGTTCGCGTATTATGAAGAGTGGGGGACAATTTATTCAAACTATGAATTTGAATAGAACCATGATTGAGTTTTATGATATAATGGAAATTGTATTGAATAAATTGAATATGAAGCCAGAAATAAAGACTATGCGAGAGCAGATTTATACAATGCGAAAACCAGTGGACGAAATAACTCAACTAATTGAAAAACATGGCTTCTCGATAAATAGAATTATAGAAGATAAGTTTAGCTATACTTTTGCCGATGGAACAACTATGTTACAATACTACTTTATAAGATTAGCTTTTTTAGATAGTTGGAAAAGTATTATTCCCAAAGACAAACAAACTGAAGTTTTCGGAGCCATAGAAGAGCTAATAAATAGAGAGGCAGAGCGTAAAGGCTATTTTGAGTTAACTGTGCCTTTTGTTGTAATTGATTCCATGAAAATATAAGAATCTGCTCAATTGATTTTATAGTTTATATTAATCCTTAACTTTTAAGAGATAGAGTAGGGGGAAATAATTGTTTTTATAATTATTTCTCCCTATTTCGTTAAATGAATTTTCGTTCTTGTTGATTTATATTTTAAGTTTTATCTTTCGCTTACTTTATTATTTAAAGTATTTTATAATAGAACTTTATAACACACAGACATTTTACAAATCTAATTTATTATGAAACTTCAATACTTAATTTTATCCGTCATTTTATTTAGTTGCATTACTATTTTCTTTACTTCTTGTTCCGAAGATGAGATGGATCAAGGTGCTACTGCGGGGATGAAAGATCCTGATAGTGCTGTTCGGTCAACTAAAAGCCAGTCATGGACAGAATTAAATGATACTATTACTCCCCCCGACTTTACTAAAGACTAATAAGAGATTCTCTTTATAACCAAACTCTCTACTAATGAAAATTTTAACAAGCTTTCTTATACTAGTTTTTTTGTGTCTATTTTTTTCTTGTAAACAAGACACTGCTTCCGTCAATTTATTAAGACAAGCCCAAAATATAGCCGAAAGTAGTCCTTACGATGCTTTAATTCTTCTTGATTCCATTCATAATCCTGAAAATATGGATAAGGATAATTATATGCAGTATATTGTAGCCTCTGTACAAGCAAAACAAAGAGCGAAGCAGGATATTACAAAAGATACTTTGATTTTTGACGCAAAACGATATTTTGAGAAGAAAAATAATTCAGAACAATCAGCATTAGCTCATTATTATGCAGGTAGAATATATCGTACCCAAAATATACCTGATAAAGCTTTAAAATGCTTTTTACAAGCAACAACATATGCCAATCAATCGGGTAATAATACATTAGCAGGTAAAAGTTTACAAATTATGGGTAATTTATATTTTGAACAAGGAATTGTAGATACAGCTATTGTTTTTTATAAGAAAGCACTAGATTATTATAATAAAGAAGAAGAAACAGATATATATAAATTACAAGTTATTACTTCAATAGGAATCTCTTATGATGAAATTAAAAATATAGATAGCTCTTATATTTATTTTAAAAAAGGACTTGAAGAAGCAAATAGACTTGGAAATAATGAATTTAAGGCGGATTTATCCAATAACTTAGGATATACCTATTTTTTGAAGAAGGATTACGATAAAGCTTTATATTACTTGAATAGGTCACTGTTACAAACTTCAGATGTAAAGACTTCTACCAAAGCATACCTTACTTTATCCTTCTTGTATAATTCTAAAAATCAATTAGATTCAGCTAAATATTATATTAATCTTTCAGAGAAACAATTGGCTGAAATAACAGATAACCAAACACTGAAATATTTTTATACTAATTTCTTTAATTATTTCAAAAAAGCAGGCGACTATAAGCAAGCATTACATTATAAAGAACAGGAAGATTCAATTAAAGTACTGATTGCAAAAAATCAGCGCCCTTTATCCTTGTTAGATGCAGATAAAAACTTTTTTTTGGCACAGAAAGACAAAGAATTCGATCAAATACGTGTAAAAAATTATTTATTTTTAGGAATAGGAGCTATTTTAATTGTTGCAATATTTATACTAGTAGGAGTATTACTTTTTAGAAGTAATAAAAAAGACAAAGAGGAAATCAAATTGCAAGAAGCGAAATTCCGAAATATTAAAGATCAGCTTATTGCTATGGAATCAAGATACAAAGAAATAGAAGCCGAGATAGCTGCTATGCTGGAAGATGATGAAGACGACAATAAATAACGACCAATAATTAATAAAAGATAGGGCATAGTTAATCATTTAATTATGCCTTATTTATTTTAATAACTTGGTGATGATTTTATTTAGGAGTATGATTAAAAACACAGGTATCCGAATTTTTGTAATTCGAAATCAACTTTCTGAAATTGTTATTTATGCAAAAGGGTAGGAGGTAGTATCTCCTTTGGAGTATTTGAAGAAAGAGAAGGAGATCTATTCTGATAATTTAAAACCTTAGCAACCTCTCTTAAGATTATCGAATAGAGAACTTATCAGAGGATGTGTATTTTATATAAATCCAGGTTTTTTAAGCATACTGTAAAACCGAAGATAAGCCGTTCGTAAATCCTTTGTATTTATATTAATATAATTACTGAAAGCCGAAAAAACTCCCAATCCAAGTGGAATAGTCATAAAAGATTGTGCTACATAATCAAGATCAATATCCGATCTTATTTCGCCTGTTCTCATAGCTAATTGAATACAATTTCGCCATCCATTGAATTCTTTTTCCGATAATACATTTATCTTTTCAGTAAAGTCTTTACAATGTTCCGAAGCCTGAAAAATAAATTTGAAGAAATAAAAATCGACCAACTTAAATGAAGTTACTTCTTTGAGTAGGTTTATATGGCTTTGGCGGCTTTTAATGGATGCATATATCATATTTTGCAAAGACGATTTATCATCTTCCTGAATCATCGAATAGGTAGAAAATGCAGGTATAAGGTACTCGTTTACAATCTCTTCAAAAATTTCTTCTTTACTCTTGAAATGATGATAAATTGCTCCTCGTGATACACCCGAGGCATTTTGTATTCGTTGCATTGATACGGAGCTGTAACTTTCGGTGAGAAAGAGGTTAAATGCATTCTCCAGTATTTTCTTTTTAGAGGGATTCATTTATCAATTATGGGTTATATAGTGTGTCTACACTACAAAAATAAGAATTATTCAATAGAATACACCATATGTTAATTAAATCTGATTCATTAAAAATAGAATCAGGGCATTGATCGGATCTATAGTTTGAATGATAAAATAGAGAAAAGCATACCTTAAGTTGTGTAAGGCATGCTTTTAGGATATCTAATCTTCAATTATAGACTATCTCCAAAGTCTTGCCTGAATTTTGCCATTAGTTGTTGGGGCCAATCGTTGATAGGCTCGAGCCCTCCCATAAAGAAGCGGAGTACAGGTGGCTCATAAACAAATTTAAGTCCGCCTATTAAGTGACGGTTATCAAACAACCATGTGAGGCGATCTTCAACATATTTGATTTGCGACAGTGTAAATACTCGGCGAGGAACAGCCAAACGCAATAGTTCCATATCTGCATACGTTTCATTACCATATTCGTCACGCTGATTGGACACGGATCCTCGTTCCATACCACGTACACCCGAAATGAGAAAGAATGCAGCGGCTAATGCTCCTGCCGGATATTGAGATTGAGGAATGTGCGCACATATTTGCATTGCATCTACGTGACAACCCAATACTCCTGGAGGGGTAACTACAGGAATACCTTTGCTTTCTAAAGCGTTCACTAGATAAGCTATAAACTGTGGGCTTTGACAAATCATACTTTCGTCAAGCGTTTCGTATAATCCTACTGCAATAGCTTCTACTTCTCGTACCGACATACCTCCATAGGTAAGGAAGCCTTCGAAAAGAGGTACCAGGGGCTCTAATTCTCTATAAATAGCTTGGTTGTTGGTACAAATACCTCCACCTCGAGAAGAACTTAATTTACGAGCCGAAAAATAGACCAAATCGGCAAGATCGGTCATGCAAAGTAAAATATCAGCCATCGAAGCTTCTTTAAATTCCTCCTCACGTTGTTTTACCAACCAAGCATTTTCTCCAATCAAACTGGCATCCAATACTAAAGGTATTCCATATTTGTCGGCAATAGCACGTACACCACGCAGGTTTTCTATTGAAAACGGTTGTCCTCCAATTAAGTTTGTAGAAGCCTCCATGCGAATATATGGAATTCTGGCAGCAGTATGTTTCAAGATACACTCTTCGAGTTTCTCAAGATTCATATTTCCTTTAAATGGATGCTTACTATTAATAACATAAGCTTCGTCGTACAAAAGCTCTTCAATACGTCCACCGTATTGAGTTATATGTGCCATAGCTGTTGTAAAGTGGTAATTCATAGGTACTACACTACCTTTCTTTACATAAGCATTGGATATTATATTTTCGGCAGCACGTCCCTGATGTACAGGTAGCAGGTATTTTTTTCCTAAGACATCCAATACTGCTTTTTGAAAACGGACAAAGCTTTGCGATCCTGCATACGCATCGTCAGCCATCATCATGGCTCCCAATTGACGGTCGCTCATAGCATTGGTACCACTGTCGGTAAGCATATCCAAAAATACATCTTTAGTATCGAGTCTGAATGTATTGAATCCACCTTCATAAAGGGCTTCAAGACGGCGTTCGATAGGTACTAAATGCAGTTTTTGTACAATGCGTACTTTGTGCAGTTCAAGAGGAATATTTTCCCCACTATAAAATTTAATTTTCTCGTTTTCGTTTAGCATAGTATTATCTTATTTGATTCTTAGAATTTAGGTTTCGTAAACTTAAAAATAATTTGTGAATTGACAAAAAAGATACTTCCTCTAACAAAAAGAAAACTAATTGTTTATGAATAGTATGCCAATTAAATTTTATGAATAGAAAGTAGAGTAGAAAAATATATAAAACGAAAGATTATTATACCCTAATAATAGGGTAGCGTGTACGGTCTTTTTTTGTGTAGCAGATGTTGTTTTATGGTAAAGAAACCAATAAGAAAGTAGAAAATAGTGTCGGGATGAGACGACTCGAACGTCCGACCTCCACGTCCCGAACGTGGCGCGCTACCAACTGTGCTACATCCCGAAATATTGTAATACAAAAGTAAGGTCTCAGACCTTTTACTATTTTGGTGAGTATAACAATTATAGATTACTAAAGTTTCAATCTATTTTATGTTTATGGAAGATCATATTATTCTTTATCCTCAGGACAAAGCTTGTCTATAAAGAGAATCCCTTGTAGGTGATCAAATTCATGTTGAAAAATAATTGCTGTAAAATTACCTGTGCGCGAATATCCTTCTAGTCGTTCTTTTACCAGATTTCCGTTTTCGTCTGTGTATTCTACTTCAACCCACGGGTATCGGATCGAGTTTCCACTGATACCTGGAATAGATAAACAACCATCGCGCTCAAAACAGATAGTTTCTTCGGGATGCTTTACTATTTTGGGGTTTATAGCTACTGTAACAGGATAATTAGGTTGATCGATACGGGTAAAAAGAAATACATTTCTTGCTATACCTACTTGCGGTGCAGCAATGCCTACTCCAGATTCAGAAGCCATAGTTGCTTTTAGGCGATCAATTAATAATTTAAGATCACCTACATTATCTGTATTTTCAATATCAGAACATTTTTGTCGCAGAAAAGTAGAATCTTGCTGATCTGTAATTTTTAAAACTCGAAATGGAGTTTCCGATGTTCCATCGTTTATCAAATCTTTTTCGTATTGTGTAAATTGCGCCATACTTCTTGATGAAAATAACGTAAAACCTATTAGTAATATAGTTGCGAATAATTTCATATAGGTGGAGAGATTAGAATTTGATGTTGTGCCTTAGTAAAGTAATAACTAAATATGTTTGTTATACTTACACAAGCAATAGGAAATCTAAAATTTTAGATAATAGTAGTTCCTTTTCCTTTTCCAATTTCAGAAGCTTGTGTGATTACAACTTCACTTACGCCTTTTTCTATTGATCTGAAAGCATTCTCCAGCTTAGGAAGCATTCCTCCTTGGATAATTCCATCCTTCACATATTTTTGATAGCTAGCCTTGTCTAATTGTGGTATTACACTATTATCGTCGTGCTCATCCATCAATACACCTTTTTTCTCAAAGCAATATACCAAGCTTACATCATAGTATGCCGACATTGCTTGAGCTGTTTCGGCTGCCATAGTATCGGCATTAGTATTTAGCATATTACCTTGCCCATCGTGTGATAGAGGTGCTATAATAGGTACAATATTCTGGTCGATCAGTAGTTTCAAAACATCTGCCTTTACTTTCTTTACATCACCCACAAAGCCATAATCAATGTCTTTAACGGGGCGTTTTTCGGAACGGATTATATCCATATCAGCTCCTGTCAATCCCAAAGCATTTACTCCAAGAGATTGTAGGCCTGCTACAATATTTTTATTAACCAATCCGCCATATACCATGGTAACCACTTGTAGAGTGTCACTATCGGTGATGCGCCTTCCATCTACCATTTTACTTTCTATGCCAAGACGTTCGGCTAATTTGGTCGCAGATCTGCCACCTCCGTGTACTAGTATTTTAGAGCCTTGTATTGTAGAAAAATCGTGAAGTAGTTGCTTAAGTGTATCTTCTTCTTCAACTATTTTACCACCAACTTTTATAATTGTAAGTTTATTTAATGACATATTTCGATGTATAAATTTATTTAAATAATGTATTCGTAAAGTTATGCCTAACTGCGTTTCTTTTATGCTAAAGCCGAGAAAGGTCTGATACTCTTATCTTCTGATATTTACCATGTTGGTTTTAGGCAGTAATCCGTCCATAGCCTCAAAATAATCAAAAGTTCTTTTTATCCCTGTTTTAGTTTGCTCGCTTATGGTGAAAGAAGAGCCATCATTTAATATCACCTGACAGTTTTTCCCACTGCTAAGAGCTTGTAAGAATTTTAAATCTTTATTTTTCACATCATTGTCGTACCAACTTAATGATGCTCCTTCTACAAATCGGTTATCAGAACCTTTCGAGCGGTTTGCTTTATATGTGTATGATTCTCCGTCCACCGTGAATTTGTATATACTGGCATCCCCATATTGAATACGTACTCTTAGGTTTCTGGCAATATCGTCGGGTGCTTGAAAATAAACATATATACCTGCCTGATCGGCAGAAAGTGTATTTTTAATCTGAATCCATTCACCTTCTCTATCAAAGTAATTAGCTAATGATTCTTGTGATGGCTTGTCTATTGTTATTGTATCTTTTTTGTCCTCTACTGTTGAAAGTGAGTCTTTTCCCGACTCTGTTGTTGATATATCTTTAGTTTGAGCATTGTTACATGCAAATCCTACTAATAATATGGCAAATGAAATGATAACCTTTTTCATAATGATATTTTAGGTCTTAGACCTCCTTTTATTGTGATCGTAAATTCTTATTACACTTACAAATATAATAAGTCAGTTTGTAACTTTAAAAATATAATTACAATTTAGGTTATAAAGGGTACAACAGCCAATATGATTTTCGCCTCTAAATGCAAAAAAGAGATCTCTTCACAGGGATCTCTTTTTCAGGAAAATCAAAAAGTAATTATCAAAATACCTGTCTTATTTCATACAGATAAATTTGCAATTTGTTTCTTTCTTAATATTTATAAGTTATCGGGTACTCTTTAGTTTCACCACCGAAGTCTAATACTTTGATGATAAATTTTAGAGAGTCTTTGTTTTCTGTTCTAAAAGGTTTCAAATCGAAAGCAACGTAGTTGTTTACTCCGTATTTTTCGGGATCACCATTTTTATTATGTCTGAATTCTAAAGTAATCGTTCCGTCTTTAGATACAGATGTCTCATCTAATTTATTTTTGACAAGATTAATAAAATGAGCTTTCTCTCCTCCCGTATTATATCCATAACGGATGTTTAAAAAGTTATCTCCAGTCCATAAAGACAAAACCTTTATGGGGTCATTACCTATTTCTTCTTTATTTTCGGGAGTTAAATCAACTACATTTTTAGTAAGTATATTCTGTATTTGATTTATTCTCGCATAGTGGTCGTATTCTCCTATTTTATCAGATAATAAAGTGAAGTCTACAATAACTCTCTGATTATTTTTAGGTACAAAATACGAAGTCGAGCTAACGGGCCATAGAGTCTCGCCATTGTCTAATGTAAGATAATAAGTTCCGGCAACACTATCTATTGGAGTAACCGTAGCTATTTCTACCATGTATTTATCTAAACTATAACCATCGTCATTTGTACATGAGTTGAAGGCTAAAGTTGTAAATAAACCGACTAAAAAAACTAAACTATATTTTACTGTTTTCATTATCTAAAATCCTCCTTATTTTTCTTTTCTATTTTTTAGATGCATTTAATTATAGATTGTTGCATTCAATATATGTGAAAAACCTATAAAAATGTCAATTTAGCTTACTTTTTGCATAAGCATTATCATATGTTTGGCTTGAATACCATTTTCGAAAATGGGTTCGTTGTAATTCTCTATAAAAAAATCTCTTTTTATCTCATATATTTCAAAACCATTTTTTTGATAGAGTGATAGCTGACTTATACTACTATTGGCTGTTCCTATTATCAATTGTAAATAGCCTTTTAAAACAGTTTCTTTTTTAGCGTGGTGTAATAGAAGGGTTCCAATTCCTCTTTTATGAAAATCTTCTGAAACAGCTATGTTTTTTATTTCCATAGTTTGTTCGTCAACAGGGAAAAGAACATAAACACCTATTAATACGTTATTGATGTATGCTCCATATATCAACGATTTATAAAGATATTCATTGATATTGTTTTGTGATGGATCGGCAAGTAAAAGCAACGCAAATAAGTCTTCGGAATAGAGTGTGATAGCTTTTATAATTGGTTCATTCATGAATTTATTCAGAATATTTATTTAATTTGAATTCAGAATTTATAACAAATTGCGACAAAGATATGTTTGATAATGATAAAAACGCGCTAATAGCTCTATCGGAAGGCAAAGAAATTATATTGAACTCTAAAATGGCTAACCGCCATGGGTTGATTACGGGTGCAACGGGTACAGGTAAAACCGTAACACTCCAAAATCTGGCAGAAACATTCAGTAGAATGGGTGTTCCTGTTTTTGCTGCCGATATTAAAGGAGATTTATCGGGAGTTTCAAAACCGGGAGGAAATAAAGAAAGTGTAGTAAAGAGAGTCGAATCTTATCATTTAAAAGAGAAAGGTTTCGATTTTCAGGAATTTCCAGTTCAGTTTTGGGACGTATTCGGTGAACAGGGAGTGCCTGTTCGTGCAACTGTGTCTGATATGGGAGCACTTCTTTTTAGCCGTTTACTATCACTTAATGATACTCAGAGTGCCGTTTTAAGTCTTATTTTTAAAGTAGCTAAAGATGAATCTTTGGAGTTAATCGACTTAAAAGATTTACAGAAGATAATTGAATATGTTGGTAATAATAGCGCAGCCTTTACAACCAACTATGGTAATATATCAACAGCAAGCATAGGAGCCATACAAAGAGGCCTACTTCAACTGGAACAAGATGGCGCAGATAAATTCTTTGGAGAACCTAATCTCAATTTAGATGATTTGATCCAAACCAACGGAAATAAAGGTGTCATTAATATACTTGCTGCCGATAAATTGATGAATGCACCTAAAGTATATTCAACTTTTTTACTTTGGATGATGACTAAATTATTTGAAGTTCTTCCCGAGATAGGGGATCCCGAGAAACCTAAATTGGTATTCTTTTTTGATGAAGCGCATCTGCTGTTTAGTGATTCTCCTAAAGCATTAGTGGATAAAGTGGAGCAAGTAGTAAGACTTATCCGTTCTAAAGGGGTAGGGGTGTACTTCGTTACCCAGAGTCCGGCAGATATACCCGATTCTATATTAGCTCAATTGGGTAATCGTATTCAACATGCCTTAAGGGCATACACACCAAAAGATCAAAAGGCTGTGAAGGTAGCAGCGCAGAGTTTTAGAGCTAATCCTAAATTTGATACAGAAAAAGTTATTTCGGAATTGGAAACCGGCGAAGCTCTCGTTTCTTTCCTTGATGAGAAAGGAGCACCACAACCTGTTGACAGAGCATTTATACTTCCTCCTGAAGGTCAGATAGGACCTATTACTGCAGAGGAAAGAAAAGCGTTAGTAGAGGGGTCGCTATTATATCGTCACTATGGTGAGACAATTGATCGAGAATCTGCTTACGAAATACTTTTAGCTCGTCTTAATAGTGTTCAGCAGGAAAAAGATGCAAAAGAGCAGGCTAAAATAGATGAACAGGCTCGTAAAGAGCAAGAGAAGGCACAACGAGCTCAGGAAAAAGCCGATCAGCAGGCTTCTAAGCAGCGCTCTAAACTTTGGGGGGCATTGGCTACAACTTTGCTTGCACCTGTTGTAAGAGAGGTTGCTAAATCGTTATTTGGAGGAAAAAAAAGCAGGAAATAATCGTAATAATAATTATAATTATATAAAGAAAAGCTACCTGAATATCATTGGGTAGCTTTTCTTGTCATTAATTGATATATAAATAAAAAGTAGTAGTCGAAAATTATATGAGATCTAATTCTCTAAGTAGATCTGAGAATATTTTTATCATTTTTTTGTCAGAGTATCCCGGTTGAGGAACCAAAAGAATCCTATAAACATCGTACTCCGAAGAATACCGTGTAAAATCAGAATCAACCTTTACTATACCCGTTGACTCTATACTATCAATCACATCATAATCAGGCTTAAAAAATAATTCACAAGGGATAGGGTAGCCTTTTGCTGCACATCGGTGATCGAATGAGATAAAGGTCTTAGATGAGTCTACAATAGTAGATGCCTCATTGTATATGATTTGAATTTGAGATCTCATAAAATAGTAGTTTTGTGTTTTAAGGATATTCCTTTAGCAATTTTTATCCTATATAGAGTGTTGAATATCATGTAAATAGTTAGCCATCTTATTGTACTTAAGTATAGCTATAGTATGTCTCTCAAATTTTAGAATGGATAGGTTAATCTCATTTCTCAGAATCTTTTATTTCCCAGATTTTATGGAGGTCATTTATATTGTACTTGTTGAATATAAATTCGATCCCCTCTTTAATATGAGCAGGAATATTTATGTAACAAGCTCTTTTTCGGTAGTAGTCTTGTTTTGAACATCCTAAAAAATCAATAATCTCACCTTGAATCTTACTATAATCAGATTTTGATAGCAGTTCGAGTCCTGGAGTAAAAGAGTAGTATTTCTTTTCTATTGCCATAATATTCACGAATTTGGTTACTTTTGTAACATGTAAAGTTAATGATAATGCAAATTTAGGAAAATTACCACCAATAATCAAATAAAGTGAAAATTTTACGAAAATAATTTTATGACATTTGGAGAAAGACTAAATTCTTTGATAATTGCTTTGGAAGCGAAAAATATAACATCTTTTGAGGATCGGGTAGGAGTCTCAAGAAAGATCTTTTCGAAAGTAATTAAAGAAGGAACTGATACAGGTTGTAAAAATGTACTTAAAATATGGGAAAATTTTCCGAATGTAAATTTGCATTGGCTACTTACAGGTAGTGGTGATATGTTTATTGATGTATCGGATGCAACTAAGCCTTATCCTGAGAATGTGGCTACTCATTCGGTTGTTGCAGAAAGTGATTCTTCTGATTATTTTAGAGAAGAATATATCAAAGAATTGAAAAATCACATTAGTTCTCTTCAATCCGAAAATAAAGATAAGCAGAGTATTATTGAAATGTTTAGAAATGGAGAGATTATCATGGCTCCCAGAGATAAATAATAATTCGATTATCTTTCTATACTTCTATTTGTATTGCAAATCAATTGCTTGTAGTTATCATTGAACAGAAAAATTGCAAAAAGGTATCGTACTACACCTTACTTATAGAGTAATATGGCTCTTAATTTTTCTTTCTTAGCCTCTGTCAATCTAAGTTCTTGCTCCATATATTTATCTACAGAACCACTCTTATTTTCCATACACGATATTGCATATCTTAAGTAAGATATATCGGCTTTGCACACCACAGTAGCAGCTTCCTGCATTTGTTCGGGTAAGTATCTGGCTTCACCCATCACCATTTGTTCGCTGATATATAGATTCGACAATAGGTAATCGTCTTCGTTCGCATCGTTAGGTATACCCAAAGCTCTTAGCAAAAAATAGCTGGCAAGCCCTGTGCGGTCTTTGCCTAAGAACCCATGATAAAGTATAGGGTAATTGTTTTTATCGCTAAGAACCTCAAAGAAACGTGCATATTCTTCCGAATACTTTTCTATCATAGTTCTATACATATCTTGAGTAAAGAGAATGGCATCTCCTCTATAAAAGGTTCCATCCAGAATTTTATCTCTTATATAAGCTCTGTTACCCGAAGCTATGGGAAAATGAATCATATTGGGAGCTGTATATAAATCGGGCGAATTTTCATACTCCCCAATATCTCTGAAATCTATAATCGTTTTTATACCCAGAGATTCAATAATCTTGTAGTCCTTGTTTGTAATTTCAGCTAAATCTCCTGATCGGAATATTTTACCCCATCTAACTTGCTGCTTCTCGTTAGTAAAATATCCACCCAAATCACGCAGATTCTGCATATTATCCATTCTAAAGACGTGATTAGAGATAATACCCGAAAATGTTTTATTTACTTTTAGACGGAAGAATTTTCTTGTTAATGAGTCTTGTACAGGTATATGTGCTACATAATCGCTAACCATAGTTTCCATCACAGGAGGCTCCGAAAATACAGAATCGTTGTCCGACATGTATATCTTGATCTTATCTTCCGGTGAAGTTGGCGATACCTCCCACTTTAAAACATAGTTACCTGCCCTATCCCTATCGCAATAGTAATAGATATCAGGATGTTTGGTACATCCTGTGGTAATTAGCAGGGAGCTAAATATAAAAAATGAGGTTATATCTTTAATCATGCTTCTGTTTACTAACTCTAGGGTCTCAGACCCGTTTTATTCTCTATCCAAGGGTAAAAGCGACTATCAGCTAGTTTCTGAAAGGCGGCATTTCATACTTTCCGTTATCTACTAGGATGCCAATTTATTAAAAAATAGAGAAGGATGAAAGCTTAATGACCTTCATCCTTCTTATTTTATGATTATTTAAAACAACGCTGTGCTTTTCTATAAATCTTATGGATTTTTAGTGGCTGCTTCAGCATTTATTGTTTTCAATATATTCTCCGGAATGCCAATTTGATAGCCTTCGGAAGAATATAAAATACCTCCTATGTCGGATAAATAAATTGTTAAAGGGAAATTGTTCGAAAACTCTATTTGTAAGGCATTTGTTGTAGCATTTAACAATCCACGATTGTTATCAACGCCCCAAACCGATTGGTTGGGTAAATTCTTGAATACCGATGCATCAAAAGCTTTACTAACCTTATCATCGGGTACTATGAAGAGTATTCCTCCGCCCCATTCGTTCAATTCAGCTTGTTGATTAGGAATGTCTTGAAGAACGTGCTTGGTTGGTTCTTTATCGGGGTCTGCAAAACAGATGATGATACCTTTGCCATTAGCTATGTCTTTCAGAGATGTTTCGATTCCGTTTGCAAGCGTTATGCGGCTGTTCATGTCTACAATACCTTGTACCTGAATGCGACCTTCTGTTTTTGGCAAAACTATGTCTAATGCTTTTGTTTCACCTTCATTCAATGAGAAGTATTTAGTTTCTACTGTAACCGATCCGTCATTGGCACGGCTACCTACTATTAAGCGATAATATCCTGCGTCGATAGTAACTTGTCCCGGAAGAGTTTTAAGAGCTGCATCACCTTCAAAATCGAGTGTTACAAAATCTCCATCTACAAATTTGGCTATTGTATAATGGGTAGAATAAGCAGGTTTAACGATGTTAGACGCTGCATTATTAAATATTACTGTCCCTTTTGGATATTGTGCTTCAGAGTCGTCATTTAAGTTTACATTGATCCATTCTCCGTTAGTATAATATTGAGGACGTGATGTTGCTGATTCTATACGGGCAGCAATACCTTCTGCACGGCAGATAGCCACAAATAATGCATTGCGTGAGTCTTTATCAGCACGACCTAGTTCAACAGCTCCTTTAGGAGAAATAGGGCATTTGTAATAGTTCTGAATATCATCAAGAGTAACATTGCTGTTAATGTAATTGATAATTTGGTCAATAGTAGCTCTTTCTTCTTTAGAATATTGAGCATCCATTTTTAATTTTAAGAAAACTCTCCAAGGTCTTATTAGTTCTCTTGATATGCGTGGTGAAAATACCGAACCTGCTACCATATCCTGAGGTATAGTTGACTCAAAGCCTCCTTTTTCTCCAAAGCTCAAGTGGTTTATAAGGTATTTGTAAGGGGTATCGCGTAAATCTTTTGCTGTAAGCGAAGCCAGATAGGGGAACAAATAAGTACTGTTCTTTTCTTGTTGCATGAAATCTTTCACATCGCGCCAGTTACCTTGCGACATTTCCAGATATTTCCATGTATCATCTGGATTTAGACCATTGTCAGCAGCAAATTTACGAGCATCTACTTCGTTTATGAAAGTTTTCATGTAAGCGTTTCTCACTGAATCCTCATAAGCAAGGCGGATAGCATTGGCTGCTATTTTTTCAGGAGAAAGTTCTTTTATTTTTTGAGGAACAGGAGGATTCATTACGAATGTTTCTTCATAAGTTTTGCCTGCTGTTTTATCCAGTACAATTGTTAATTCGGGGCTGTTAGCTTCCGATTTTACATAACCGTAATTAGTTCCGTCGGTTGCCCATACAAATACATCTCCCTTTCCGGTGATAACCGATGCTTTACCATCGGCTGTAGTTTTAGATGAGGTTATCGGGTAAAATTCTGCATAGTTATATACATTAAACTTAACAGTTGCATTTTCTACCGCTTTGCCATTCTTGTTAACTACTTTTACTGTAGCTGTGCGGGTATCTGTATAATTAGATAAAAGGTTGATGATAGAATAAAGGTCTGTTTGAAGATTTTTTTCTTCTTTCCCATTATATACTCCAAATACATTGGTATGTACCATCATGGCTCTTTTGGCAGGTCCGCTAAACCATCCTACATTCAATTCGGGTTCGGGTTCGCAAGCACCCAGATAGTTCCACTTACCATCTATCCATACTTCTACCCAAGCGTGATTATCATCGGTATGTGCCCAACGTGGGGTATAACATTGGCGGGCAGGAATACCTACCGAACGCATTGCCATGGTAGTGAAAGTAGATTCTTCACCACAACGTCCCCATGCTGTGCGTACCAGAGCGAGTGGGGCAGAGGTGCGTCCGTCTGTTGCACGATAGTTTACTTTCTCGTGACACCAGTGGTTTACTTCCAAGGCAGCTTGCTCCATAGTCATGCCTTTAACTCTATCTTTCAGCTCATCGAAGAATACTTCACGAGCGTTATCTAAATCTTCGTTGTTTACTCGGTATACCAATACAAAGTGGCGAAATACGTCTTCGGGTATAGTTTTACCCCAATCGAAATAATCGCGAGCTTTAAATGCTGTGCGTACCTGATTTAAGTAAAACTCGCCATCGTAATCAGCCAGATCCGATAATGGCATATATGCATATAAAAACTCGAGAGCTTCTTTTTCCTGAGAAGTGAGTTTTTGATTGAATACATCAAATAAAGCCTGATTGCGGCTTGCAGCTAATTTCTTTCTTGCTAAAAACTGTTTGTGTACTTGCTGAGAATACGCAGGGTCGGATGTTTTATCATTTGTTGTTTGACTAAATGATGAACAGACCAATGCAAAGCTTAAAGCAAGTGCACTAAAAATTCTTTTCTTCATGAGTATCTATATTGAGATGAATAAGTTAACTTTTCGGATTCTATAGAGAGTCTATTTAAGAATCACTTTCATTTATTGGCAAAGGGTGTATAATTATACACCCCTTACTAAAGCTATAAAAAAGGTCTGAGACCTTATTTTTCTATACCAAGAAGTTCTACTTCAAATATCAGATTCGAGTATGCAGGTATAGGTCCTCCATCTCTGTCTCCGTAAGCAAGGTCGTAAGGAATATAAAGCATCCATTTAGAACCTACAGGCATCATTTGTAGAGCTTGGGTCCATCCCGGAATTACTTGTGTAACACCAAATGTGATAGGTTCGCCACGATCTACACTGCTGTCGAATACTGTTCCGTCAGTTAAAGTTCCGTGATAGTGTACTTTAACTTTGTCTTCGGCAGTAGGAATAGCTCCTGTACCTTGTGTGATTACTTTATATTGAAGTCCATCAGGCAGAGTTACAACACCATCTTTGGTTGAGTTTTCAGCCATAAATTTCTCTCCTGCTGCAATTTTTTCTGCGTTTACTTGTTTCTTTTCTTCTTGCTCTTTTTGTTGTAGAGCATTTATTCTGTTTTGAACCATTTCGTTGCTATTAGCAATAAGTATAGGTTCTTTTTTAATAGCATTTGTTAAACCTAGCAGAATTGCTTGTTTATTTAGTTCTACCGATTCGTCATTACCCAATACTTGTTTCGAAAATTCGGCAGTCATTCTATTTAGTTGATCACCAACTTCCAGACCTTTGCCATATGCGAAGTTTTGTTCTGCTGCTTGAAGACGTTCTCCGATACCTTTAAGAAGCATTTCTATGTTTTGAGTATTGCTAACAAGAGCAGAATCTAATTTAGAACTCAATTCGTTATTTAACCTTACTTTTTCTTCAGGAGTAGCAGCATTAGCTATCAAGGCATTGTACTTTGAGCTTATTGCTGTAGTATCAGTTATTACGTTCAATTGTACCAGATATTGTTCAAGACCTTGCTCGGCAAGGCTTACTCCATAAGCATATAAAATAGAGTCGTTTGCTGTTTGTAAAGAAACCGGGTTTATTTGTTTAACCGCTTCTTTTTTGTTTTTTTTCGCATACACTACAGAAGTGCTTATAGATGCTAGTAGTAAAGCTGATAGAAAGATCTTTTTCATTTTGAATGATTGAGTAAAGTATAACTATTTATTGTTAAATTATTTAATTATAATGTGCTTCGCCGAATGTAGAGACGAACCATTTTTAATTTAGAAAATAAAAATAGATATTTTTTATCAACTATTCTATTTATTAGTTCAAAATAAGGTATTCTTAAGATTGTAAAGCTCTTTTGTTATGTAGATAAATCTTATAGGCACATAATATTATTGCATGCCTATAAATATAATGATGAATGTTTTTATTCTCTTATTGGGGCGACGAGCTTTTAGTCTCCAAATCCAATAACCTTTTCTTGCGCCACAAGCCTCCTCCATATCCTGTTAGAGAGCCATCTGTACCTATTACTCTATGACAGGGGATAATGATAGAAATCTTATTCATACCATTTGCATTAGCAACAGCTCTTACAGCTGCGGGTTTGCCAATGGCTTGTGCTTGTTGCTGGTAAGATACTGTACTTGCATAAGGTATTTTCATAAGCATTTGCCAAACCTCTTTCTGAAAGTCGGTTCCTACTGGATCAAGAGGAATGGTAAACTCTTTTAGGTTTCCTTCAAAATATTTGGCTAACTCTTCTTTCAGTAATTCAAAATGTTGGTTGTGTCCTTGTACGATAGTTGCATTTAAAGATTTTGCCAAATGTTTTAGTTCTGTTTCTAGCATTTTCCGGTCGGTAAATTCTAGGAGACAGATGCCCTTATCGGTGGCACAAGCAACCATTGTTCCCAATGGAGTCTCAATTCGCATTATATCAACAATACTTTGACTCTTACTTTTTGAAGGAGATACTCCAAATACTTTTTTGAAAGACTCATTAAATCCGCTTAGCGACTCGTACCCTGAATCGAAAGCTGTATCTGTAACACTTGTTCCGGTTTGGAATTTTTTAAATGCTGTATTTAGTTTATGCAACCTTTGATAAGCATGGAAAGTAATCTGATGATTTTTCTGAAACCATCGACGAATGGTACTTGGTTCTATTCCCATCTGTCTCAAATCATAATCCTTTAGTTTGATGGATGGATTTTTATCAAGCATTTCCATAATCTCATTTATGTATTCGGGGGTGTCTCCTAAGTTTTCCATCGGGTGGCATACTTTGCAAGGTCTGTATCCTTTTAAGATGGCGTCTTTGGTTGTAGCAAAGAATTCTACATTTTCTTGTTTAGGTTTACGGGCGGTGCAAGTAGGTCGGCAAAATATTCCGGTTGTCTTTACTCCGACAATAAATATTCCTTCGAAAGATTTATCTTTCTCGATTAGAGCTTTATAGTATATATTATCATTGTTCATTGTTGCTATTTTTTCTTGTTCAAAAATATAATTAGAAAATGAAGCAGGCAACCGAAAAATTGACAACTATTTTTCAGTCGCAGATCTTTTTATTGATCTGGTAGTTATAGCATGGGTGATTATATGTCATTATAAAGAATATCATTTTTCATCCTATAACTTATTTTAGGAGTCTGTATACGATTATATATCAAAGTTATGCGTAAATCAAAATAAATTACTACCTTTGCAGCGTTTTAGACGAATAAAGATTCTTTCAATTTACTACAAAGAGAATCGTAAAACAAAATTATCTATCACAAAGATAACAGGGCTAAGGGTCTATATTCCGTTAAGAACGTAATTGAAGGAAAATTTAAACTTGTGAGAGTGGATGGCTTTCCTGATAGGAATATGAATTAAAACATGGGGATCAATTATTTCTCTCTTTTCTTAGTCGTATGTAAAATGGTGGCAGAGGACAGAATAATTGCTTCCACAGCAAATTTTCTAAAAATATTTAATGAAGACATTTGAAGAATTAGGTGTTGCTCCGGAAATCCGTAGAGCGATCGAAGAAATGGGTTATGAAAGTCCAATGCCCGTACAAGAGGAAGTGATTCCTTATTTATTGGACGAGGTTAGAGATGTTATAGCATTGGCGCAAACAGGAACAGGTAAAACAGCCGCTTTTGGGCTTCCTCTCCTACAAAAAGTAGATGTAAAGAAAAATGTACCACAAGCATTGATATTAGCTCCTACTCGTGAACTTTGTTTGCAGATAGCGGGTGATCTTGCTGATTATTCTAAATATATTGACAACTTGAGAGTACTTCCTGTATATGGAGGTTCAAGTATTGACAGCCAAATTAAGACATTGAGACGTGGCGTACAAGTTATTGTTGCGACTCCGGGTCGTCTTATCGACTTGATTAACAGAAGAACTGTTGATCTTGAAAACATCAAATATGTAGTATTGGATGAGGCTGACGAAATGTTGAATATGGGATTCACCGAAAGTATCGACGAGATTCTTTCTAAAGTTCCGGACACTCGTTCTATGTTGCTTTTCTCGGCTACTATGCCTAATGAAATTGCAAAAATTACGAAAAAATACATGCGCGAACCTAAAGATATTACGATTGGTCGTAAGAACGAAGGTTCGGTCAATGTAAAGCATATGTATTACATGGTACATGCGAAAGATAAATATCTTGCATTGAAACGTATTGCCGATTATAATCCAAGTATATATGGTATCGTTTTCTGTCGTACTCGTCGCGAGACTCAAGAAATTGCAGACAAATTGATCCAAGACGGTTATAGTGCAGATTCATTACACGGAGATCTTTCTCAATCACAACGTGATTATGTAATGCAAAAATTCCGTATGCATAACATCCAATTATTGATTGCAACAGACGTTGCAGCTCGTGGTTTGGATGTGGATAGCTTGACTCACGTAATCAATTATGGTTTACCTGACGATATCGAATCTTATAACCACCGTAGTGGTCGTACAGGTCGTGCCGGAAAAACAGGTATATCGATTGCGATTGCACACGTAAAAGAAAAAGGAAAAATTCGTGAGATCGAAAAAATAATGAACAAGAAGTTTGAAGCAGCTACAGTTCCTTCGGGAGATGAGATCTGCGAAAAACAATTGTTAAGCTTTGCTGATAAGATCGAAAAAGTAAAAGTAAACGAGGACGAAATTGCTCGCCTTTTACCTTCAATATATCGTCGTTTAGAATGGCTTGAAAAAGAAGATATTATCAAACGTGTTGTTTCAATGGAATTTAATCGTTTGATCGATTATTACCGTGAAGCAGACGAAATAGAAGCTCCATCTGACAGATATAACAGTCGTGATGATAGAGGTATGTCTCGCAATAGCAGAAGAGGAGAAGATCGTTTCGAATCAAGAGGCAATGGCGGATCTCGTTCAGCTGAAAAAGGATATGCTCGTTTATTCATCAATTTAGGACGCATGGATAATGCTAATCCTGCAACATTGATGGGCTTGATTAACGATTTTGTTCCTGGAAAAGTTAGAATCGGTCGTATCGATTTACTTCCAAACTTCTCATTCTTTGAAGTACCAGAAGGTGATGCTCAACGAGTAATCAGCGGATTGAAAGGCCAAGAGCAAAACGGACGCCGTATTTCGGTAGAAGAGGCTCAAGGTGGTGCTCCAGCAGAACGTCGTGAAGGTAGCAGAAGACCTTCTTTCGGTGGCAGTGGCGGAGACAGAGCTCCGAAGAGACGCGAAGGTGGTAACCCTTCTTATGGAAGTGGTGGTGATGCAGGTAAAAGAGAACATCGTAAAGGTGGTCGCAAACCTAAATTTTCGTAACTAGAAAATAGAAATCATATATAAAAACAGGTTGTCATGTAAATGGCAACCTGTTTTGTTTTGATGCAAATTATATATCATTCTTAGTGAACATAGGGGATAAATTGTTGTATCCTATGTTTTTATTTTAGTCTTAAACGCAGAGATCTTAATAACTTTTAGAGAGAAGAGATAAAATCTCTTTAGTCGAAACTTAAATAAGCAGATAATCGTTCGATATCTCTAGAACTGAAATTTTCGTTGTCAGATAAAGCTGAGATATCTTTAATCTTATTGACTTTTCTTAAGTCGATAATCGTTTGTATCTGTTTTTCTTCAAAGTAGGGGTGACTGATAAGCTGCTCTTCCGGAATTTTGTTTATCCGGATCAGTTTATGTTTCTTTTGCATTACTAAGTAAGGTAATACCTTGCTGAATTTGTTAATTGTAAAGCCTTTTATCTCGTATAATTGCTCAAGAGAAGTAAATCCTCCCAAGGAGTTGCGATATTCGATTATACGCTCTGCAAATGTATTTCCTATTGTGGGGATTCGCATAAGGGTGGTTGCAGATGCTGAGTTAATATCTATAGTTTGACCTAGCTCTAGTTTCTGTTTATTAGTTTTTGGAGACTTTGTGGGAGTGTGCATTCTATTTTCATCTGATCTTTCCTCTTCAATAGCTGGAATCCGCTCCATATCATTTTCGAATTGTACAAAATCCTTTTGCATTTCTTCGTTCTGATCTTGGTAGACGGCATCAGTAAAAGTAAGTTTATTCATGTATATAAAAATACCTCCACTAATAACTATCAAATTTAAAAGGAGTATAATGGCAATTCTGTCGCCTTTCGAAAAATAAAAGAAATCCTTCTTCCATTTCCACATACAAGTTTGTGTTAGGTAGTAAATTGGTTGCTATCCTTAATAGATAACAAAAGGTCTGAGACTTTATTTTCTCAGAAATAAAACCAATTGTTCTACGGCTTTAGCTCTATGGCTTATTCTGTTTTTATCTTCAAGGGTTAATTCTGCAAAAGTTTTATCGTATCCGTTGGCTTGAAAAACAGGGTCATATCCAAAGCCGGATGTTCCTTTTGGTGATGTTGTAATGACTCCTTCTATTGTACCCTCGAAAAGATAACGCTTTCCATCTAAAATGAGAGCAATTACGGTTCTAAATCGTGCCTTCCGATTGTCCTTACCTTCTAATTCTTTAAGAAGTTTCTCTACATTATCTTCCGAGCTTTTGTGTTCACCGGCATATCTTGCAGAATATACTCCTGGAGCATTATCCAAAGCTTCTACTTCTAAGCCTGTATCGTCAGCAAAACAGTTCTTGTGATAAGTATTCCACAAATAGTCTGCCTTTATCATGGCATTTTCTTCCAATGTATCGCCTGTTTCTGGAACATCGGCATCGTCGCCAAGATCTTTTAGACTTAATATATCGTAGTACTTGCCTAGTTTGGCTCTTACCTCTTCGAGTTTATGCTCGTTATTTGTCGAAAATATAAGTGTCTTTATTCTTTTCATTAGTTTCTCTTTCTGTTTCTCATACTACGTGAAGGAGCCGATTGAGATTTTGCCTCTTTCTGAACAGTTGCTCTGGTAGTACTTGTTGTGCTGTTGGCTGTTGGAGCATTCTTTATGCTTGGACCTTTGCCTTTGTTGTTAGCTTGGGTGGCAGCATTATTTGCTGCAATAGAATCATTATACACCCACAGATTATCATTAAATTCTTTCAGCTGAGCTTCGATTTTCTTTTGTGCTTCTTTTCTTTTTGCTTCATCCGGATATTGCTGAGCCAAAGTTAGATCACGCACATTAGTAGTTTTCTCGATAGTCCCATCAAATAGGTGTTTGATGAAGTAATCGTTGATAGTCATGGTTGTTGCATTATTCAGACTCGATAGCATGATAGGCATACGTGATGTATAGGGTCTTATGTTTTCATAAGGAATCCAGAACATCGGATAACGACTTCTATCAACACCAAAATCATCTTGTCTGACAATTACAGGGCATATAGCCAGTGTTTTTATATCTACAATAGAATTATTTTTGTCGAAATACCAAGCTTCTTTTACATAATAACCCAATACTTCGTTGCTAGGCACATCTACATCTTCCACAAGATACTTTCCGTTTTCTTGTTGATGCATTATTTCGAAACGTTCTAATACATCTTTAAAAGTTTCCCTATTTTCTTCATCGAAAACTTCAGTACCATATGGTTGATATTTATAGACAGAGATGTCTCCATCTTGAAGGTGTCTGAATATCAAAGTAAATAGATTGGTACGCTCTCCAATAGGTGTTACAGGATAATAAAGAGTTGCATTTTTTTCTTTTTCTAAGTCGATAAATCGATAAATCTCACGTATCCAAGGAGCATTATCTATCTCCTGAGTTTGCGATTCGTTCATTATTTGGGCTCTGACAGTCAATGGAGGTTTCCCCGAATTGTTCTGCTGATTTTGTCGCTTGGCAATACGCTCACGCAACGACGACTCCTGCTCTTGTGCAGAAAGTGTCTGAGTGATTAGCAAACCACATAGCCCTATAGTAATTGTTAGAAATAATCTTTTCATATATTTTTGTTCTAATCGAATTCCTGTCTTTAAGGTCTGCGACCTTCTTGTATAAATAAAATTTCGCTAATTCTGGTTATTATATCCAGCCGAAACAATAAAAGGTTTGCAACTTTAGTTAATCCTTACCTCAATAGCTGTGAGGTCTCTTTCTACACCGTCTTTTCCTCTTACTTTTACCTCAGTTATAAAAAAGGTTTTTCCTCTCGCCAATTGTCTGATCTGAGTTTTTTGTCTTTCAGAGAAATTACTTCCATCAGATACTTCACGGACAGCATTTCCCATGGCATCAATAAGTACAGTAGTAAATTTCAACACGGCAAATTGTCTGTCCAATAATCCGTCATCAATAGATGCTTTTACTCCGGTAGCATTTACGATAACCGATTTAGAGATTCTACCTCCTTTATATCTTTTCATGTTTCCATCAGCATCGGCATATTCTATGTACGGAGTAGGGTCGGGTAGGAGACGTACTCTGAATTCCTGATCACTTACAAAAGTACTTCCGTTAAATACTGATATTTTCATATTGGTTCCGGCTTTTGCAGGCTTTGCAATCCAGTTCTGTCCCGATTTAGTAATCGCTCCGTTAGTTGCTGTAACACGTAACTGATCGTTTGACATACCCGGAACGGATATCGTGAGCTTATTATCTTCTCCCTGATACAATACATTCGCCTCGGCTACTTGTATAGTAGTCATACGTGGTACAACGTGGTATTCGCTTTTAAACGGACGGGTAATAACCTCTCCATCGGGTGTACTGAGCGTAACCATCCCTGAGAATACTTTATTGATACCAACGCCTCCTGCTCCAATTTTAAATTCACCATTCGCATTAATCGAGGGTAAACTGAATGTTGGACGTTTGGTAGTATCTATTGCAGTAAGTACTACACGACCTTCGTATGTTCCTCCCTCCATTATGAATTCCGATTTGGGAACAACTTCTGCTTGTAAACTATTTACACGAAAATCTTTTGCTCCTATCTGATTATAAAGGTCAGCTAATACTTCGCCTTGTGTGGCGCGTATATCGCTTTGTATTTTAGTTAGCATAGTAACTGTAACTGAAGTAGGCATTTGTTCGAATAATGCTTCTTCCCAGTTTTTATTGTCCAGATTACCCCTTTTCGGATTATCTGTGTTAAGTCTGCTTTTTATAATGTCTTTTCTGGATGTTCCAGTGATTAGATTGATAGCTTGCTCACGATATAGATCTATTGATGATTTCAGCTTTTTAGCCTCATTATCTATACCTACCAGCATGATATCGGTTGAGGCATCAATATTTTCTCGGTTGATTATATTATTCAAATCCCCTTTTTCTCCGTCAGCTTTTTTTACAATACGGGTCTTTAAGTCTTGAATATGGTTATATAATAGATCTGATTGTTGAGAAAATTGAGCAGCAGGAAGATACCATTGTTCTGCTTTTACGGGATTCTGGTTGTTTATATCTGTGAGGCTATTAAAAACGAGTTGGTTTTGAGCCTCCGAACTTTTTATAGTTTGGTTCAATCCTTCGTCTACCATGTCGAAGCCATCAAGTACCTCTTCGGGTAAGTTGATAGCAAGCATAGCGATAAAAACCAGATACATCAGGTTTATCATTTTTTGTCTTGGAGACCTTGGATTAGTTGAAGCCATATAATATTGTTATAGAACGAATATTCTTTGTTGTGTGAAATATAAATAAGGTCTTAGACCTTTTTATTGCTTTGTTTTGCTCTGATTACCTGAGATAATCAAAGCCATAAAATGTTGCAATAATGTTGTTGACATTATCAAGGTTGAGGATCGTTACCTATTGTATTAGGATTAAAGCCTCCGCCCATATTCATGTTACTAGTCATAGCTTGCAGCAAACGTGCATATACCTTGTTCAGTTCGGTAAGTTGCTGAGCCATTTTTTCTGTTTCGTTTTTAAATATAGAGCTATCTACAAGTGATCCTCCATATAATTTTTTGATACGGTCTAAGCCTGCATTAATCTCTTCGATTGTATGAATCTGACCACTTACTCCCTTCAACTGTATTTCGTATATAGTATTTAATCCCGAAATATTACGATTGAGAGTTTCCATTTGAGTAACATATCCTTGAGTATTTGTTCCGATGCCATCCGAATTATCTATAATGGTTTGGAATGAACCTAACAGAGACTCAGATATTTTACCCAACGACTCGGTTACTTGTGCAAACTTAGCCATGTTATCAGACATGTGAGACATTTGATCAACATACTTTGCAGAAGCTTCCACAACATTGGCTCCATCAAGAACCACAGCCCCACCAGTAACTATTGTACCGCCGGATACTGATCCTCCGCCCGTGCTTGAACCTGCTGGTGCATATTGATTTCCTCCGGATACGTTTGAAGAAGTTCCCGAAGAAACAGTACCGTCACCACCTATTATAGTTGTGCCGCCACCTGAGTTTCCTCCTCCATAGTTATTATTTCCACCACTATTTCCACCGCCACTATTACCACTTTGAGGCATATTGTTGTTACCGGTGTTATTGTTGTTATTATTATTAACAGAATTACCCGAGTTTACAGCATTACTTCTGCCACTATTGTTAGTAGAGCCTCCGTTGCCTCCTTGTTGTGAAGGTGTAGATGTTTGTTGTATGGCTGGTCCACTTTGTTGTTGTATTTGTGCTCTTTCGGCTTTTGGGATAAAACCCTCTTCATCCACCAAAGCAGGATACACTTCTTCCCATTTGTATTCCTTAGCAGGTTTTTCGAATGCCGACAATAAGAATACAATAGCCTCGGTTATCATACCGAACATAAGCATCTGATTACCGAAAGGAAGGTGAAGAATCTTGAACATCGCACCCAGAATAACGATAGCAGCACCTACACTATAAACGACATTGAAGAAGCGTTTACCGTTGTTACTGTCTAAATATTTTTCAAGAAAGTTTTTATATCGTCTGTACTTTTTACCCATGGTTGTACTGTTTTTAAGCAAAAGAAAGTATTTAGTTATGTATTTAAATTATAACAGTTTATTTCTGTTATAGTTGATCAAGTAATAAACAGGTATGAAACCTTATTATCTTTTTGATCTGGCAAATCCTATTTGAGTTCTCACACAGCGGAATCCGATGTAGGAACGAGGCTGATTCTGAAATTCAGAATCTCTCATATCACCACGAATAAACCTACCTACATCTTTCCATGAACCTCCTTTTATAACCTTTTTCTTAGCGGCATAAGGGTCTTCTATGGCTGCGTTATATCTATATTGAGGATTAAGATCATTCATTACTTTACTTCCGGCTTCGTTATAAGTTGTAGATGTCCATTCAGAGACATTTCCAGCCATATCGTACAAACCAAATGCATTGGGTGAATAGCTACCCACGCGAGAGGTTATAAGATTACCGTCTTTAGTATAATTACCCTCTCCCGGTTTGAAGTTGGCCATAAAGCATCCTTTTTCGGATTGAGTACTTTCGGAATCCCAAGGATACTTGTTTTCTGATTTTCCACTTCTGGCTGCAAATTCCCATTCACCTTCGGTCGGTAATCTATAAGGTTCTATACTACGTCCTCTGGTTCCCATTCCCATTTTAAAGAACATGGTTCTCCATTCGCAAAATGCCGTAGCCTGCTCCCAAGTTACACCTACTACCGGATAGTCGTTATAACCCGAATGAGAGAAATACATACGCATATAAGGCTCGTTATACGCATTGTTAAAATCGTTCACCCAAACAGTTGTATCGGGGTAAATGTTAACGATTTTGGTATTTAGGAAATCGAATAACGAACTAAGGGGACGGTTGATTGTCATATTAACAGGTTTTCCGTTTTCATCAAGAAAAGCAGTATCCTTAGAAATCATAATCATTTCATTCGGATCAACCTGTATATCAGTATTCAAAACACGTTGAGCAGGGTTTAATCTATTGCGGCGTTTTGCAGCCTCTGTATGATCAAACCATTCGTATCTGAAATTAAATTGTTCGGGATCAAGACCTCTTTCTCCTGTGATAGGATTTACTTCGGTCAAACTCAATATCGCACGTTCTTCGTCTTCATTAGGACGTTTAGGGATTGGTCTTTTCCAATTGAGGTATGGCTTTACAGGGTCTCCATAACGATCTTCTGTAATTTTGTAAGTTTCATCACCTCCGAATGCAGGGTCAGCCAAACGTTCGCGAAGAATGGAGTCACGTACCCAATATACAAACTGACGGTATTCGGAGTTCGTTATCTCTGTGTCGTCCATCCAGAAAGCATCAACCGATACTCCTTTGGCGTTGGCAGTTATACCCCATAAAGAGTCACTGTCGGCAGGTCCCATAGCAATAGAACCACGTGAAACCAGAACCATTCCATAAGGACTGGATTCTGCCCATGATGAACTTCCGATGCCTACCAGTTCACCTCCTACGCTTCCCGCACCTCCCGGTTTCCCGCAAGAGGTTGTAAGCATCAGGACGGCGATAGATGCAAAAAGTAAATTCTTCATATAATTTATTGAGAGTCCGGATCTCTTTGTCATAAAAGTCTTGTTTCTGTATTAGTTATAATCACTAAAGTATTCTCACACTTTTGTGACTGTTTTGTCCACTTTTTGTAAGTTTGATAGGCATGGCATAACGAACAAAAAACTCATGACTTCCTCCACTGGCTTTCGCTATATCGGAATTTGAAAGGTCATAAGCATATCCTGCATCTATACCAAAGATATTTATTCCCAGCAAAAATACAAAACCATCGTCTTTTCTCCAAGTTACGCCTCCGTTAAACATCTTATTGTATACAACTCGTGCTGTTACATCATATTTTACAACTACATTATCGGTTTTTACCAATACCGAAGGTTGCAGTTCATACATCGGATTGCGTAATCTTATATTATATCCTGCTGTAAAATAGTATATTCTAGCGATGGATGTCGCGCCACCTTCATCAATTTCAAAACTAGGTTCGGTGATGTGTGTTGACGACACTCCTATATAATACTTGGGTGCCACCCACGCCAGTCCGATGTTGCCATCAAAAACCTTTGTCTGCTCTGTAGCCGAAGGTATATCTCCCATCTCGCCTTTTTGACCCTCAGGAATACGTATTCCTGAGGCATCGAAGCCAATACTTGTAAATCCTACTTGTACACCTACATTAAGGACATTTTTCTTCCAACGTTTTTTATATACGTACTGTCCGCCTACCGATGCATTCTTAAATAGACCGACCGATTCTGTCATTGCCAATATTCCTACACCATGCTTCCGTCCTAAAAAATTGAGAGGCATGTCTGCCGACATTATAAATGTTTTGGGAGCGTGTTCTACTCCTACCCATTGCTGACGGTGCATAAGGGTTGCTTGTATCGAATCTTTTTCGGCGGCAAAGGCAGGATTAAAAAAAGTTTTAACTTTCCAATATTGACTTACTTGTCCATCCCATTGAGCTTTTAGATCCAAAGAGAAGCAAAAACTAATAAGTAACGCCAGTAAGATATAACCAAATTTCATCAATACCTTTTATAAATCAAATATTTAGCTCGGCAAAAGTACATTTATTATTTAGTATGCCCCAAAAATATGAATAAATCTTAATTCTTTTTCACAATATGCGTGTTAAATAATCACATATAATAAAACACAAATTAAAAATAATTTACTTAAGCCTCGGTTTCTTCGGGTTCTACCCAGTCTCCATGAGATTTGATCAGTTCTACTAATCTTTCTACAGCTTGCTCCGAAGGAATATTTTTCTCTATGAGATCTTGTCTTTTATAGAGTGATATTTTTCCTTTTTCAGCACCTACATATCCATAATCGGCATCAGCCATTTCACCGGGACCATTAACAATACAGCCCATTACTCCAATCTTTAGGTGTTTGAGGTGAGAGGTCGACTCCTTTACTCGTGCAACAGTAGATTGCAGATCAAATAATGTACGTCCACAACTAGGGCATGAGATATATTCGGTTTTGGTTGTACGAACACGTGCTGCTTGCAATACTCCGAAAGTATAGGCGTCGATGTTTTTCTGAGGAATAGTTCCTTCATTTTCTATCATAGCACCATTTCCAAATCCATCAAGAAGTATAGCTCCAAAGTCAATACCTGCTTTTATCTGTATATCTTCTTCTTGATTTTCGTTGTATTTGCGATTGAGTACTATGGGTGTTTTACAATCGTTATTCATCAAAGTATGGATGAATGCACGCTGTTCTCCCACTCCATTTTTATGGTCTGTGGTTATAATAACAACAATACTTTGATCTGCCTTCAAAATAGATATAACCTCGTCCGATAAATCGGGGTAACCTAGTTGAAGAAATTTAATTGCTGCCTTATTATCTTTTATTTTATTGAAATTATCTCTATTGAATAGAGGATAAGTATTCTTTTCTTCTTTCCAACCATCAACATCTATAATTACAGAAATAGATCTTGGAGCTTCGGCTGGCAACTCTTTACCTACATATATATAATCGGGTAAGAAATGAACATTAAACTCGAAATTGCCATTCGACCTATTCGAAATCACAATAGGTAATTTGTCTCCTCCTATATTTTCTACACTATAAGTTTTACGTTTTAAAGTAGAGAATGGTGAGAAATCAGGATTAACAGTTGCTTTTATTTCGGGATGATTGGCACGTTCTAAAACATAATTTACCATCTTTTTGGCAACGGGAACTTCAAATTCGGGGTCTTCACTTAATGATACACGTACCGTATCACCAATGCCGTCCGAAAGTAATGCGCCAATACCAACAGCCGATTTTATACGTCCGTCTTCACCGTCTCCGGCCTCAGTTACTCCTAAGTGTAGAGGGAAAGCCAAACCTTCTTCGTTCATTTTCTGCACCAATAGGCGCACCGCTTTAGTCATCACAATGGTATTGGATGCTTTCATCGATATAGCTATATCAGTAAAATTCTGTTCGAGGCAGATACGAAGAAATTCCATGCACGACTCTACCATACCTTCGGGAGTATCTCCATAGCGAGTTAGAATACGATCTGATAATGACCCGTGATTCACTCCAATGCGAACAGCTGTGTTGTGCTCTTTGCAGATGTTGAGGAATGAGGTTAATTTAGTTCGTATCTTTTCTATTTCGATAGCATACTCTTCGTCGGTAAATTCTTTACCTTCAAAAACTTTTGCTCCATCTACAAAATTACCGGGATTGATACGTACTTTTTCTACGTGTTTTGCTGCAGCTTCCGCTGCACGGGGGTTAAAGTGAATATCTGCAATAAGGGGAGTATTGTATCCTCTTTTGCGGATTTCGTCTTTTATGTTTTTTAGATTTTCGGCTTCGCGGACTCCTTGAGCCGTTAGGCGTACATAATCTGCTCCTGCTTCAATGATGCGAATGGTTTGTTCTACACTATTTTCAGTATCATTGGTGTTGGTGCTTGTCATCGATTGTATTCTGATCGGATTATCGCCACCCAGAGGGGTATTCCCTATTTTTGCTATAGACGATACACGTCTTTTATAATTGAAAAAATCCATTTGAAGTTTTAATTAGTTGAATTAAACTTTAACAAAGGTAGATATTTTTTGTTCTCTCTATTTTATATCTAATGCTAAATAAATGATTCTCTTTTTCTAAAACACTATTGCATACTCTATTGTTGTATATTACAGTGATAAATATATCAAAAATAGTAATAAAGAAACCGTATATATGAATAAACCTTATTTATTGATGCTATTAGGTTGATTCTTATTTGTCTAGATTTTCAGTTTAAAGAGTGTAGCGAGGTTCTTTAATGCTCCGAATTTCTAGATATCCGAATTTAATTATATTTGTATGCTAAGTATTGGCTAATCTTTATTCAGATTATGCGATTTACTGAGTAGAATAACAAAACTTTGTCCTTTATATTTTACAAAATATGCATAAAAGATATTCAATCTCGTACCGCTTAGTCTTTTTGCTGGCATTGATCGTATGCGGAACCTCTGTATTTGCTCAAAAAAAGAATACCAATAAGAAAAAAGCTGTTGAAGTAGTTACCATAGATACTATTCAGATAGCCAAATTGTTTCCGAGAAAAGCTCCGGTAGTGCCTTTCCGCGATACTATATTCTATATATATGGTAGCATGGGATCTTTTACTTCAGAACAAAGAGCCAATGCAATAAGTGAAAGAATAAGAGCCTTATATGACGATCCTCGTTTTGATGACGATTCTATAAAGTTGATAGATATTGATGATAATATCAAGCTTGTATATAAAAATGAGTTGATTGTTAGTGTAGATACTTTGCAGGCTGCATTGGGAGAGAAAACAAAAATAGCACTGGCACAATCCTTTAGAGAGAAGATTATAGCATCTATTCATAAACATCAGGAGGAAAATAGTTTAAGGCGGATTGCTATTCAAGCAGGATGGGTAGGATTAATATTGCTGGTAATGTTTTTCCTGCTAAGAGGTATTTTCTTTGTATATCGTAGGGCTAAAATATTTATAAGGCTGCAAAGAGGAAAACGGATAAAGGGAATCTTTGGGCTTATAGATGCTGATAGGGAGGTACATCTCTTTATCTTTTTGCTTAAACTTCTACGGTTCGTTTTGATAATTATGTCTCTTTATTTGGGTATTTGGGCATTGTTCAAAGTATTTCCTAATACAACAGATCTTTCGGACCGATTATTGGACTATGTTCTTTCTCCTTTAAAATCGATAGCTCGTAGTGTGATCGATTATTTGCCAGAGTTCTTTACAATTCTGGTGATTATGGTTATATTTATGTATATCCGTAAATCTTTCCGCTTTGTTGCCCAACAGATTAGTACGGGTAAGATAACTATCAAGGGCTTTTATCCCGATTGGGCTACTCCTACATATAATATCCTGAATGTGATATTGTATATCTTTATGTTTATACTCATATTCCCTTATTTACCAAAGTCGGATTCTACAGTTTTTCAAGGAGTATCGGTATTTGCGGGTATTATGCTTTCGCTTGGGTCAACCTCTATAATAGGAAATCTTGTTGCCGGATTGGTTATAACGTATATGCGTCCTTTCAAAATAGGAGATCGTATTAAGATGGACGATTGCTTGGGGGATGTTGTCGAAAAAACTGCACTTGTAACACGGGTAAGAACTCTCAAGAATGAGATTATAACAATACCCAATTCGAATGTGATGAACACTAAGACCCTTAACTATTCGGCTTCTGCACGTGAATATGGTTTGATTTTATATATACATGTAACAGTTGGTTACGAAGTTCCATGGGAGCAGGTGCAAGAACTGCTTTTAACCGCTGCTTCGAATACTGATAATCTGATGAAGAAGCAGAAACCCTTTATATTACAAACTTCATTGGATGAATTCAATATAGAGTATCAGTTGAATGTATATACAAAAGAGGCTGGAAAGATGAGTGCAATATATTCTGATTTACGAAAACATGTGCAAGATGCATTTAGAGAAGCAGGTATAAATCTTGTTTCGCCTCATTATATTATAAATCAGAATTTCGATGGGGATAAAAATCAGACGGAAAATGTAGTTGAACCTACTCCTTCTAAACCTTCAGATAAGTAAGGGGCTATTATTAAATATTTCTCTAAAATAAGTCGTAAACCACTGATTTAATAAATAAGTTTGTGACATTACTTTATACTATCCATTTGCTCTTTAAAAAAGAGGCTATACTTTTCAGCGGACGTTCCATCCAGATGAAGACCGTCTGTTGTAGTATATCCGTTACAATCGGGCATATCAATATACTGATACTGATCTCGAGAAAATGTTTTGTAAAATTGATTGCGTATAGCTGTCGGTTTATTCAATCCGCATAATTCATGTTGAATAGGCATTTCAAAAAATACCACAGTTGCGTTGTTTCTTTCAAGAATGTCAACATAATGTTTGAGAAGTTGAATATCTTTCTCCAAGTCTGAGGCATTGGGGATTTGTGATTCTTCTTCTAACAATCGTGGTAAAATTTTAGCAAGCATATCTACTTCTTCTGTTCCATTCTGTTCTCTAGTAACTATTTTTCCTGCAATGGTGTGTAGTATGGTTTGGGAAATATATAATCCATAAGCCGTAACCTTTTCGCCATAGGGTATTGCTATGAATCCCATAGGCTGTTTGCCATCGCGAATAGGCATAAAATACTTACGGAGAAAAGTCATTACTGGATTATTCAACGAAGTGGTAAAGTCAACAGAGGCTTTCCTATCGACCTTATTCATTTCAATAAAAACCTTTTCGGGGTACACTCCTTTTTTAGTTATGGTTTGCAATCCGTCAAAAATACCAAGCCCTCCCATAGATAGATTGTAGACATCGGGTAGATAGCCAATAATAAGTCTGTCTGCTAATGACGATCCTACAATAATATTTTCAACCGAATCGGTATTTGAGTATAGATATTCTTGAGCTTTTATCTGATTATCCTGCCATTGGTGTTCCGATACAAATCGATGAGGATCTGCTACATATGTTACTATAACTGTATAAGCTATAAATATAAGGAGGAATGATAGTAAGGTTTTTTTTACCATAATCCCGATATTTTAAGAAAATAAAAGTACTTGATAATATATTCTAGAGTCATAACAGTCTATCGTTTTGTACCTGATAAGTATAAAATAGGTATGAGACCTTAAAATTGAAAATAAATAAATGAACCACTCGTTCCTGAATTTGTAATTACAAAAAATAAAAGAATTGCATAAAGTATATATTCTTTCTTTTTTAAGATGAACCAAAATTTACTATCTCTATATAAATACAACATATGGTAAATGATAACAGGAATTGAATATAAAATAATATACATATTCAGTTTTACATTACTTTGTATAAAGACATTGTTTGCCATCGACTCAAAGTATTTGATAACATGGCTAAAGTCGGGTAATTTAAATAGTAGCCAAGCCAATGTAACCATCGTAAATACAAAGAATCCTTTAATTACAAGAAGAAATCGGGGGAGCTTTATTTTGATATTGTCGTTTGTAAGTCTTTCTATTGCTAACATTCCTCCATGGAATGCACCCCAAGTAGCGTAGCTCCAACCTGCACCGTGCCAAAGTCCGCCAAGTATCATGGTAAGTAATAGATTGAAATAAGTTCGCCATTTTCCTTTGCGATTACCACCCAAAGGGAAATATAAATATTCCATCAAGAAAGTAGAAAGAGAAATATGCCATCGTTTCCAAAACTCCTTGAAAGATGTAGATATATAGGGGAAGTTAAAGTTCGTTTGAAAATCGTATCCGAATAGTTTAGCCAAGCCTATTGCAATTAATGAATAGCCTGCAAAATCGGCAAAGATCTGGATAGAATATCCAAATAACATTGTAGATAGATCGATTGTAGAATATTTTTCAAAGAAAGGATAACTGATCCAAAAAGTAAAATTCTTAAGATTATCTGCAACAACCATCTTTAAGAAGTATCCAACGATGAGGTTTTTAACCGCACTTTCCCAATTTATCTCTTTGAAGCGTTTATCCATTATTTGAGGATAAAAATCATGAGCCTTCAAAATAGGACCTGCTATAAGGTGTGGAAAGAATGAAATGAAAAACAAAGTTCGCTGAGCGTGTTGTAGTAGCGATGAAGGGATGAATGTTTTAGACTTTTCATTCGCATCTTTATCTCTCCATACATCTATCAATAAGCTTATTCCCTCGAAAGTAAAGAATGAAATACCTATAGGAAGCGGAATCATAAGTAGGAAATGTCCTACTGAGCTATCGGGGGTGAAAAGCGTGGCTGATATTAATGGGCTATACTTGAAGAAAGCCAATCCGAGAACATTAAGAATAACACCTGTTGTAGCAACTACTTTTCTTTTCTGTGGATTACCATATACTACATAATAGCTGGTAGCAATATTCAGTCCCGCAGAAAAAAGTAAAAGGAGTGTAAACCAGGGTTGATCGTATGCATAAAAGATCAAACTGGAAATCACCAATATAGATACCTGATGTTTAGATACCTTGGGTAAATAATACAGGATAAAAGTTATAAGGAATAGAATGAGAAAAGGTACACTTGTAAATAACATTTATAGCGATTGATAAATGATTGGGGTGTAAGTCAACTAAAATATAATAGGCTGTAGTGTGAGTATACTATTAAAGAAAAAAAGTTACTACTCAATTGCTGAGGAGTAACTTTTATGCTTTTGGAAAAGATTTTATTTTCTGATTCCAAGCTCTTTGATGATAGCACGATATCTGTTGATATCTACTTCAATTAGGTAATCTAATAAACGACGACGTTTACCTACCAACATTTTAAGAGCACGTTCAGTGTTATAATCTTTGTGATTTGACTTTAAGTGACCAGTCAAATGCGAAATACGGTACGAAAACAATGCAATCTGCGCTTCAGGTGAGCCAGTATCAGTGTTAGACTTTCCGTATTTAGCGAAGATTTCTTCTTTCTTTTGCGAATCTAAATACATAATTCGTTTTTTATTTTGATTAAAAATTCGGTGCAAAGATAGTAGTTATTTTCTGTCAAACAAATGTTTATGATATTTTTTGCCCCAATAAAGACTGTTTAGAAGAGAGTTTTTATATTTAGTTGGGCTGTGGGAATGAGATATATTCATCAGTTTACTCAACTTTCAAAGCAAAACATTTAATGTTTATTAAATAGAGAATAATTTTGTTGTTTAAAATTGTAAAGTCCATGTTACAATTCACTATATTTGTGTTAACAAAAAAACTAAATAAAAAGATTGATGTTATAACATTCAAAATTAAGTTGTATTCAATCTTTTAAAGACTAATATATAGTAGACTATGGATCTTATTAATGAAATCATTGCCAGAGCAAAAGCAAACAAACAACGCATTGTTTTGCCCGAAGGAACAGAAGAAAGAACAATAAAAGCAGCAGATCAATTGCTTGCTGATGGTGTTGCCGAAATTATTCTGATAGGAAATCCTACCGAAATAAAAAATCTGGCTGTAAAATTTAATTTAACTCATATTGATAAGGCTCAGATAGTTGATCCTAAAGATAATGCAAAGAAGCAAGAGTATGCCGATTTACTTTTCGAATTACGTAAGGCTAAAGGTATGACTCCAGAGCAAGCAGTGACATTGGCAGAAGATCCATTGTATTTGGCTTGTTTGATGATTAAGAATGGCGATGCTGATGGCGAAATTGCAGGAGCTCAAAATACAACCGGAAATGTATTACGTCCGGCATTACAAATTATAAAAACTGCACCAGGAATAAGTGTTGTTTCGGGAGCATTTATGATGTTTGTAAAAGACAACGAATATGTACCTAGTGGAGTATTGGTATTTGCAGACTGCGCTGTAACACCAAACCCAACAGCACCTCAATTAGCAGAAATTGCAATAGCATCAGCACATACAGCAAGAGCTCTTGTTGGTGAAGAGCCACGAGTAGCTATGTTGAGTTTCTCAACAAAAGGAAGTGCAAAAGATCCTATGGTAGACAAAGTAGTTGAAGCTACGGCTTTGGCGAAAAAAATAGACCCAACTGTAGAAATTGACGGAGAGTTACAAGCTGATGCGGCATTAGTTCCATCGGTAGGAAACAGTAAAGCTCCCGGAAGCTTGGTTGCAGGTAAAGCGAATGTGCTTGTATTCCCTACATTGGAGGTAGGTAATATCAGTTATAAGTTGGTACAGCGATTGGCTGGAGCCGAAGCTGTAGGTCCTGTTTTACAAGGTATGGCTGCTCCTGTTAACGATTTATCAAGAGGATGCTCGGTAGACGATATTTATAAAATGGTAGCTGTAACTGCTAATCAGGCAATAGCTGCGAAAAAGAAATAAAAAGTACATACCCTTAATTATTGAAGTTTAAATAACACTAAATATGGCTGAAATAGTAGAACCGATAGAAGGTTACGGATTAAGTAAAAAGGATCAGGAGAGAGCATTATTCTCGAAGATAGGTGTTGTCGGTTGCGGTCGTGATGGACGCAGTATCGTTAATCTGACGGCGCAATCGGGTATGGAGGTAGTATTTATCGAAATATCAGAAGACAAAATACAAGATGCTTTAAGAGAAATAGAGCATAGTTTAGATACAAAAATAGAAAACTGGGGACTGACTCAAACCGAGAAACGTGGTACAATGGGACGTATCACTGGTTCTTTGGATTATTCAGACCTTAGAGATTGCGATTTTGTAATAGAGTGTATTCGTTACGAAGCAAATGGCGAACGTAGTACAACACTGCGTAAAGAAGTATTCAAGAAACTGGAAGAAGTTCTTTCGCCCGATGCTATTATTGCAACCAATGCAACCACAGTTATTATCAGTGAGCTTTCGGCTGACTTGAAATATAAAGAGCGTTGCGTGAGTTTGCATTTTCCTATTCCTCACAGCGATGCAAGATTGCTCGAAATTGTAAAAGGAACGTTTACTTCTCCGGAAGTAGTAGAAAAAGTAATTCGTTTCTCAAACCTAATCAAACACCTGCCAATAGAAGTTCGCGAGAGTAGCGGCTTGGTTAGTATGCGTTTGATGACGGTTATGTTGAATGAGGCGTGTCATATATTAATGGAGAATTTGACTTCGATGGAAGATATCGACAAAGAATTCACTGTTATTTATGGACAACGTTACGGTATATTCGAATTAGCAGATCTTTTGGGTATTGAAAAAATTGTTATGTTGATGGAAGACATGTTCAATGAATATGGAGATCGTAAGTACAAAGCATCGCCAATTTTGTGGAGATTGTATCATTCTAAACAATATGGTGTGCAAACAGGAAGAGGTTTCTATATTTATGATGAAGCCGATAAACGAGTGTCACCTAACAATTTAATTTAAGCAAAAGATCATGAAAATATTAGTACTGAACTGTGGAAGTTCGTCCATAAAATACAAGCTTTTCGATATGGAAAGCAAAGAAGTAGTTGCTCAGGGAGCTATTGAGAAAATAGGATTAAAAGGTTCTTTCTTGAAGTTTCCTTTCAAAAATGACAAAGTTATACTCGAAGGTGAGATTTTGGAACACAAATCGGGTATAGAATATATATTAGGAGTATTGACCAGTGAAAAATATGGCTGTATTAAATCTTTAAGTGAGATTGAGGCAGTAGGTCATCGTGTAGTACATGGTGGTGAAAAGTTCAACAAAAGTGTGCTTATCACTGATGATGTAATGGCGAAAGTGGTAGAGTGTATAGATATTGCACCTCTTCATAATCCACCAAATTTAGCTGGTATTAATGCTGTTAAAGACTTGATGGGTGATATCCCTCAAGTAGCGGTATTCGATACAGCATTCCATCAAACAATGCCTTCAAAAGCATATATGTATGGTTTACCTTATTCGTTGTACGAAAAATATGCAATTCGTCGCTATGGTTTCCATGGTACAAGCCATAGATATGTAACCCGTCGAGCATGCGAATTTTTAGGAGTTCCCTACGAAAGCCAAAAAATAGTATCGGCACACATTGGTAACGGAGGTTCTTTGGCTGCTGTTACAGAAGGAAAATCTGTTGACACAAGTATGGGAATGACTCCCGTTGAAGGTCTATTGATGGGAACTCGTTCGGGTGATGTTGATGCAGGCGTTTTGTCTTTCATCATGGAAAAGGAAAATGTAGGACCTCAAACCATGTCTACTATCGTTAATAAATTTAGCGGTTTGTTGGGTATTTCAGGATTGTCATCTGATATGAGAGATATACGTGCCGGGGTAGATAAAGGCGATAAGAGAGCCGAGCTTGCATTCGATATGTTCACTTATCGTATAAAGAAGTATGTAGGAGCTTATGCTGCCGCTTTAGGTGGTATGGATATACTTATATTCACTGGAGGTATTGGCGAAAACCACTCTATAACAAGAGAGATAGTATGTAAAGATCTCGAATTTATGGGAGTTAAATTAGATTTTGATAAAAACAACGAGATTCATGGGGATGAAGCTGTTATTAGCGCTCCTGATTCGAAAGTTAAGATTGTAGTAATTCCTACAGATGAGGAATTTATGATTGCTTCCGATACAATGGAAATCGTAAGTGCTTAATATGATACTTTCTTATATATAGAGATGCTATGAACTGAATAAGTTAAGTAAAACTTAAAACAAGCCACAATTAAATATTTAATTGTGGCTTGTTTGCATAAGATGCTGCAAAATATGTAATTTTGCATCTCAAATCTAAGTAAACAAAGGTAATTACTGAGATGTTTAAATACATAACAGTTTATCATTGTTATGCTTGTCAAAATTTTAAATAGGTCTGAGACCTTAGGATAATGAAAAAAGAGAAAGAAAAATCATACACTTTGCCCGCAGAGTGGCATCCCCAAAGTGCAATTCAGTTAACATGGCCTCACTATGGAACAGATTGGGATTATATGCTCGAAGAAATAACTACATGCTATATAAACTTAGCACGGATAATTCTTCAATACGAAAAACTAATTATTGTTTGTCGTGATGATGCGGCTGTAAAATTGAGATTGAATGTTGACGAAAGTCTTCTTCAAAATCTTATTTTGGTAGAACTACCAACAAATGATACTTGGGCGCGCGATCATGCAGGGATTTCGGTTTTTGACGAAAACAATAAAAAATACGTATTAGATTTTACATTTAATGGTTGGGGACTTAAGTTTCCATCTAATTATGATAATCAGATAAACAGAGGTTTGTTTGTTACTAAAACTTTTCAATCTGATGTAAAATACGTCAATAAAAAAGACTTTGTACTAGAGGGAGGAGCTTTGGAATCGGATGGAAAAGGCACATTGTTGACAACTTCCGAATGTTTATTATCTCCCAATAGAAACTCAGCCTTCACCAAAGCTGAAATCGAAAATTATTTGATTGATATTTTTGGTCTAGAGAGAGTGTTGTGGCTGGATCATGGATATTTAGCAGGAGATGATACAGATAGCCATATCGATACATTAGCCCGTTTGTGCGATGAGCATACCATTGCTTATGTAAAATGTGAGGATCAGGCTGATGAACATTATGATGCTCTTTTAAAAATGGAGAAGCAGATTAAGAAGTTTCGTGATCTTGAAGGGAATCCTTACAAGTTAATTACATTACCTATGGCTAATAAAGTTATTGTAGATGGACAACGTCTCCCTGCAACATATGCCAATTTCTTAATAATGAATGAGATTGTACTTCTTCCATTCTACAATACAGACAAAGATGTAGTGGCTCTAGAGCAATTGCAAAAGGCTTTCCCAAATCGAAAAGTAATAGGGGTAGATTGCTCTGCTATCATCAAACAGCATGGGTCATTGCATTGCATTACTATGCAGTATCCTGAAGGTTTTGTGTAATCTTAAATAATACGAAAAATGAAAATAGGAATAATACAACAATCGAATACTTCGGATATAGAAGTTAATATAGATAAACTAAAAAATAATATTAGAGATCTTGCTGTAAAAGGTGCTGAACTGATAGTATTGCAAGAATTACATAACTCACTTTATTTTTGTCAAACAGAGAATACAGATGTTTTTGATCTGGCAGAAACTATACCAGGTGCATCGACTGATCAGTTTGGATTGTTGGCTAAAGAATTAGGTGTTGTATTAGTTCTTTCTTTATTCGAGAAAAGAGCTCCCGGGTTATATCACAATACAGCGGTAGTTATAGAAAAAGATGGTTCGATTGCAGGTAAATATCGTAAGATGCATATACCGGACGATCCTGCATATTATGAGAAATTTTATTTTACTCCTGGAGATTTAGGGTTTCAACCTATTGAAACGTCTTTAGGTAAATTGGGTGTTCTTGTTTGTTGGGATCAATGGTATCCTGAAGCTGCACGTTTAATGGCATTAGCAGGGGCAGATCTCCTTATTTATCCGACAGCTATTGGTTGGGAGTCAACAGATTCAGACGACGAAAAAAACAGACAAAGAGATGCATGGGCTATCTCTCAACGCGGACATGCTGTTGCAAACGGTTTGCACGTGGTTTCTGTGAACAGGGTAGGACACGAACCCGATCCGTCAAATCAAACAAATGGCATTCAATTTTGGGGAAGCAGTTTTGTTGCAGGTCCTCAAGGTGAGATACTTTGGAGAGGATCAGATGATAAAGAAGAGAATCAGCTTATAGAGATAGATATAAAAAAATCGGAAGATGTACGACGCATTTGGCCTTTTTTTAGAGACCGTCGTATAGATGCGTTTTCAGAGATCACAAAAAGATTTATTGACTAAATCAACACCAGATTACAATATTTGCAAGATCTGCGCGTTTTTCTTTTGCAGAGCTTAATATCATGTCATGGAAGAAATAAAACTATATAATATCGTAATCATAGTAATTGCGTGTGTAATTGCGATTATCATCGAAATGATGTTATTACCCAGAGTAATTTATATTGCTAAGAAGAAACGTTTATTCGATTTACCTGATAAGAGGAAAAAACATAGTTGTCCAATACCTCGTTTAGGAGGAATTACATTTACTCCCGTAATTCTTTTAGTGGCTTTATTTTCTCTTTTCTTACGATTTAGATTTCAAATTTGGGACGAAGAGCTGTTCTTTTATAGAATACCCGAAATATTACTTCTTGTCTGTGGTTTGCTAGTCATATACTTATTAGGTGCTAAAGACGATTTAGTGGGTGTTGGCTTTAAGAAGAAATTTGCAATACAGTTTGTAGCTTCCCTTTGTATAGTTGGTAGCGGTGTCTATATTGATAATCTATATGGCTTGTTAGGTATATATGAAATTCCAGATATTATAGGAGTTTTATTAAGTATCGGGCTAATCATGTTCACCACGAATGCTATAAATTTAATTGATGGAGCCGATGGTTTAGCTTCAGGAGTGAGCCTTGTTGCTTTAGTTATGTATGGCATATTGTTTGGTCTCTATGGTATGTGGACATATGCAGGCATAGCCTTTATAATGATAGGACTATTGATGCCTTTCTTTTATTATAATTTTTTCCATCCCACTCGTAAAATATTTATGGGAGATACTGGCTCGCTAACATTGGGCTATATGCTTGCTTTTATGATATTGAGATTGGTTAAGTATCCTCCAAGTGTAGATGTTGTGCCATCCGGTTTATTGTTGTTGGTTTTGGTTGCTTTGTTTATTCCATTGTTCGATGCTTTAAAGGTGATGTTTGTTCGTATATCTATGGGTAGAGCTCCTTTTTCTCCTGATAGGAATCATATACATCATAAATTGATTGATCTGGGGATTTCTAAAAAGAGAACTGTATTTGTGATTGTTTTAACTAGTACCTTTCTTATAGTGAGTAATTGGGTTTTACTCAGTTATCTGAACTGTAATATTGTTCTTGTACTCGATTTGGGCTTAGGTCTATTGATAAATATGTTTATTTATAGACGTACCAGACAGATGCAGCAAGTAAAGGGAGACGTGGTTGAGATTGAAGCAGAACAAGTGCTTGAAAAAGAGTAATTATACAGCAAACCCGACAGTAAATATACTTATTTTAGCCTCTGGACATGATGTGATTAGTTTTGCACACACCTCTAATGTTGATCCAGTTGTGATGACATCATCAATGAGTAGGATGTGTTTATCCTTAAATTGATCTTCGTCTTTTATTCCAAATATACCTTCTGTATTTTTCCATCTTTCGAATTTTGAATTCTTAGTCTGAGACGGATTGTCTATAATACGAATCAAATTATCTGTGTTTACGGGAATATTTGTTTGTTTTGATATTCCATTTGCAAGCATTAGAGCCTGATTATACCCTCTGGTTTTTAATCTGTTTTTGTGTAAAGGTATAGGAACTATAAAGTCTACATCTTCAAAATAACTACTTTTTAGAATCTCTCTCCCACATATTTCACCTACATACACAGCTAAGTGAGGATTGTTTTTGTATTTGATTTCGTGAATAATTTTTTGGATATCTCCTCCTTTTACAAAATAAGCGAATGAAACTATACGGACAAAAGGGAAACGTCCGGCAAAAAATACTTCTAATTTGTTATCGGCACTTGTAAGATGGTTTGTCTTGGGTAGTTTGTGTAGACAATTCAAACATATAAATTTTTCACTACTAACAAGCCTTTCTTCACAACAAACGCATAGACGAGGAGAAAAGAGTTCAAAGAAATGATTCAAAATAGTCTTCACCATCGGTATCCAATATTTTTGATAAACATTTCTTTATTTGATCGAAAGAATAGCCTCTGCCCATTGCGAAACGGACTAGTTTAGTCCATTTTTCATAATCGTTAGAAGCCTTTACACTTTTGGTTTTGGTGATGAGTATTTTCATAAGAGGAGTCTCAAAATCTGAACCTTCTATCTCTTCGAAGCAGGTATTGATTGTAGATTCTGAAATACGTTTTTTCTTCAACTCAAATACAATTTTCACCTTGCCCCATTTATTAAATTGTATCTTATCTTTTATGAAACTTCTGCAATAACGTTCTTCGTTCAGAAAGTTTTCTTTTTTTAATCGAGCTACAATTCTTTCACAACTCTCTTCTTCTAATTCCCATCCTTGAAGTTTTTTACGGACATCAGATTCTGCTCTTTCAGCTTTCGAGCAGTAAGCAGCAATCTTGGGTAAAGCTTGGGTTTCGGAGTATCTCATTCTACTTTATGATATTCCGCTTTTACAATGCGGTTGTTACCTGAAATATCCTTAATCAGTTGGGTATTAGAGAAGCCCCTGTCTTCAAGCATTTTTACTGTTTCTTGTCCTTTCATTCTATTTATTTCAAAATAGAGTTTACCGCCATTTGTTAGTAGTTGTGTAGCCACATCAGCTATCCGATTATAAAATACCAAGGGGTTGTTGTCTGCTACAAAAAGAGCTGTATGAGGCTCGTATTTCAATACATTAGTATGCATTTCAGATTTTTCTGAATCCAATACATAGGGAGGATTACTTACAATTATATCAAAAGTTCGTTGATTGGGATATTCGCCAAGTATATCAACTTGAGTAAATAGGACGTTAGCAGAATTGTTTTTGCTATTTAAATTAGCGACTTCTAGCGCTCCTTTTGAAATGTCCCATCCTTCGATAATACTCTTAAGGAGATATTTCTTTAGAGATATTGCAATACAGCCACTTCCTGTTCCTATATCCAGAATTCGGGGTTGATCTGTTTTATTTTCTTTCAGAATAAGTTCAACAAGTTCTTCCGTTTCGGGACGGGGAATAAGTACATTTTCATTTACGACAAAAGGTAATCCGTAGAATTCAGTTTCTCCCAATATGTACTGTATCGGTTCAAAATTTTGTAGACGTTCTACAATCTTGTCTATTTTTAGAAGCTCCTCTTCTGTTATTTTCTTACTTTTGTCTGATAAAAGAGCTGGAATTGATGATTTAGTTACATTTTCGATCAATAGTCGGATAAGTCCTGAAATTTCAGTATCAGGATAAAAATCGGATAGTGATTTTCGGATATTTAGGATTATATCTTGCATAACGGCAAAATTATATAATTTAGAGTAAAAGGCAAGTTTACTTGATGGCTTTCTTATATTAAGGAAATAAAAAATATAAAGAGAGTCATTTAAAGTTGGAGGAGGATATAATGGTTTACTTGCTAATGTATTATATAGGCTTGCAGTTCTAAATAGTATTGGATTTCTAGAAATAATAAAGAGATGTTTACAGACGACAAATATATGAAACGATGCTTGCAGTTGGCTTCCTGCGGAAAAGGGTATGTTGCTCCTAATCCGATGGTTGGCGCTGTGGTTGTACATAATAACAAAATAATAGGAGAAGGCTATCATCGTCAATATGGAAAGGCGCATGCTGAGGTCAATGCTATTAATGCAGTCGAAGACAAAAGCTTATTAAAAGAATCGACCATTTATGTGTCTTTAGAGCCTTGTTCGCATTATGGTAAAACTCCTCCATGCTCACAGTTGATTATAGACTCGGGTATTCCACGTGTTGTAATAGCAACTCTCGATCCATATCACAAGGTATCGGGTAGAGGAGTGAAGATGCTGGAAGAAGCAGGCATTGAAGTTGTAATAGGAGTGTTAGAAAAAGAGGCTCAATATTTAAACAGGGCATTTTTTGTTTCGCAAACTCAAAACAGACCATATATATACTTAAAATGGGCACAGACTAAGGATGGTTTTATTGATAAAAAGAGAGAAGATGGAGTAGTGGCAGAGCCAACCCCAATTTCTAATAACTTAACAAAGACTCTTGTGCATAAATTGCGATCGGAGGTTTCGGCTATTATGATTGCAACAAATACAGCGGTAAACGACAACCCTTCGCTTACAACACGTTTGTGGTTTGGTAAAAATCCTGAAAGAATAGTTCTGGACAGAACCGGACGAATTCCTCGAAATTATCATCTTTTTGATAACAAAGTAAATACAATCGTTTTTACGGAAGGATCAGAAATTGTGCATGATAAAACAAACTTTGTACATGTTTTGTTCGATCGAGATCTCATCCCATCCGTCTTGAAAGAGTTAAATAAAAGAAAAATAGACTCTCTACTTGTTGAAGGGGGAGCCTCTCTATTACAAAGCTTTATTGATAGCGGAGCTTGGGACGAAGCCTATGTAGAAGTTGCTGACAAACGCTTTGTGGAGGGAACAAAAGCTCCCAATATACAAGGTGAAATAGTTGATGATCGAAAAATCATAGACTCCCATGCTATACATTTGATGAACACTCAGAATTATAAAATATTATAAATATTATGTTTCTTCGAGTTTTAGTGGAAAATCTTTCTATTTTTGCACACTGATACTGTATAAAACCGTATAAACAAAATGAATATAAAGTATATAACTTATCTATTTTCGGGTTTACTCCTTTTTTTATTATTTCCCTCTTGTAGTGATAACGACACCACCACAGACTATACTTCTTCTGGATCGAAAGACGCTCAAATTTATTCTTTTTCGATAACAGCAATTGCTCCTATAAGTAAAGATTCTGTTCAAAGAGCACAAGATTCTATTCGTTTTATACGAGTTGGGAAAACTAAATTTGCTATTGACCAAGTAGCTGGAGTTATTTATAATCCGGATTCATTGCTTTATGGTACAGTACTCGATTCGGTAAAAGTTGCTATAACATTTAACCCAAGTTATCAGCCAAGTAAGGTCTTAGTGACTACTCCCGACTCAATCAATGGTTATGTTTGGAACTTGACAGACTCTATAAGTTTTGCTAAACTGCCTGTTACATTTACTGTTACATCGCCAAGTGGAAATCTAAAAACTTATGATATTGATATTCGCACTCATAAGATCGATCCTGATACTATGTTGTGGCAGAAAATGACCTCATACCCAAGTGTTTTTGGAGAATCAAAAACTTTATTAAAAGATAATAGTTTTTACACCTATGCAATCAGCGGCAATTCGACTCTATTGTATTCGAGTGATAAATCTTCGACTTTAAGTTGGGCAAAACAAACTTTATCAGGATTTCCAGCTAATGTGAAACCTGAAAGTATTTTTCTGTTGAATGGAGTTTTTTATGCTTTAGATCAAACAGGAAATTCTTATAAGTCGGCTAATGGTAAAGATTGGACAAAGCTAACGAGCGGAAAAGTGTTAACTTCAATTTTGGGAGTTTTACCGGCAGATGACAGAGCGAATGACCAATTATTGGTTACCTATTATAGAGGGGATGGGTATTATTTTGGAAAGACTAAGGATTTAATCACTATATCAGAGGTGGCAAATATTAGTGTATCTCCTTATGATAATAAAGTTCCATCTAATTTTCCTTTACAAAAAGCCGCTTCTTATACCAGTTTTACAACCAATAAGAATAAGAGAATGCTAATCTTAACCGGTGGTGCAAGCATTACTGGTACAGAGTTGGCTTATACTTGGCTTATTAAAGACTCGAATGATGGATTGGAGATGTCTCCATTTATAAAGAATACTCTTTTTAAAGGAGCGGGTCTTTCTAATTTTGTTTATGGAGATAATTTATACGCATTGAGCAATAACCAGTTTTATATATCTGCTTTATGGGGCGAATCGTGGGTGATAGCTCCCAATAAACAGAAATTTGATTCGGCTATTACAGCACGAACAGGACAAACGGCTATTGTTGATAGCAATAACTTTATCTGGGTATTCGGAGGAGTATCAGCGAACAAAGGAGTATCAGATGTCTGGAGAGGACGTCTAAATAGCCTTATACGTTAAATGTAAGCTGCCTTAAAGAAAATAGAGTTATTCACATATTTATGTAGAACAAGATTATTTGATGAGAAGACGTAAGCATGAAGATAGAAGCAAGATATATATTCTCCTGTTAGTTTTCATGGGACTGATTTCTTCTGCGAATAGCTTTTCTCAAGAGTATCAATACGAAATAGGAGGTATGACCGGAATATCTTCGTATATGGGAGATGCAAATAAGACTAACCCATTTCAGAATCCTAATTTTGCACTTGGAGCAGTATTGAGATATAATAAAAACTTCAGATGGGCTTACAAGGGGAATATTCTGATTGGCGGCGTTTCTGGTGATACCCGTAAATCGGGCAATGTTTTTCCGAATCAGCAAAATACTTCGTTTAAAAGAACGTTTTATGAAGTAGGAGGGCAGATCGAATACAACTTCTTCCATTATAGTGATAAATATCAGTATCTTGGAACGAGGCGGTTTTCTCCTTATATTTTTACAGGATTGGGACTTACGGTTGGTTCGGGAGACGAAACTTTTTTGGGGATGAATTTGCCATTGGGCATGGGCCTTAAATATAAATGGAAAGATCGCTTAAATCTAGGATTTGAATTTTCGTTCCGAAAACTATTTGGTGACTCGTTTGATGTAACTTCTAAAGATGGAGGTTTATCTTTAGATGATCCGTATAATATAAAGAGTAGCTTTTTCAAGAATAAAGACTGGTATATTTTGACTATGTTCTCAGTCACTTGGGATTTTGGTGTACGTAGCAAATCGTGCGTAGATAGTTTATATTAAGTATTTAACGGTACTATTACTTAATACAGCTAAGGGGGCGAATTACTAATAAAAGCATTAAAAAGGTTTAAGACCTTAATTCATATATAAAGAGAAAAATAGATGTCGCTTTTAGAGAAAATAAATAAAGATCGATTACCACAACACGTAGCCATCATTATGGATGGTAACGGACGTTGGGCGAAGCAACGCAACCTTGATAGAACATTTGGGCACAAAGAAGGAGCTGTATCAGTTCGAAAAGTGATAGAAACAGCAGCAAAACTAGGTATCTCATATATTACATTATATACATTTTCGACCGAGAACTGGAATAGACCTGCCGAAGAGGTGGAAGCTCTTATGTCTCTTTTGATTGAATCGGTATCAAGAGAAACACCTGATCTTCTTAAAAATAATATAAGACTACAAGCTATCGGAGATTTAGATCGATTACCGGCTCAAACTCGTGCAGCTCTCGATGGCAGTATTAAAGAAACATCTGTAAGTACTGGTCTTACGCTAGTATTAGCTTTGAGCTATTCTGCGCGATGGGAAATAACAGAAGCTACAAAAAAGATAGCTGCGGCTATAAATTCAGGGGAATTAACTGATGTTGATGAATCTACAATTAGTGATTTTTTGACAACAAAAGGTATTCCCGATCCCGATTTGTTGATTCGTACGGGAGGAGAACTCCGAATAAGCAACTTCCTACTATGGCAGGCGGCTTATTCTGAATTCCATTTTACAGAGACTCTATGGCCCGACTTCCGCGAAGAGGCATTATATGAGGCAGTAGTAGATTATCAATGCCGTGAAAGACGTTTTGGTAAAACAAGTGAACAAATCAACAGTTAATAGAATTAAACAAAAAAAGAATATGCTCAAAAGAGGTTTATTTGCTTTATTATTATCATCTTTTATTTTTAAAATTGACGCACAAGTCCAACAAACGGATAGTGTGGCAATAAAAGCTGTGAATGAAGCAATAGCGAATTCAACTAGTTCTGTTGATAATGGTCCACTTCCTGTAATAACTTATAGTCTTACTCCCAAAAAGTATCAGATAGCAGATATAACAGTGTCGGGTGTTAAGAATTCGATGTATGAAGATTTTGTACTTATAGGGTTTTCCGGATTATCAGTTGGTGATAACATTGAGATACCCGGTTCTGAAATAACAAATGCTGTAAGACGTTTTTGGAAACAAGGACTTTTTTCGGAAATTAAAATTACTGCCACTAAAATAGTTGGTGATAAAATATGGTTAAATCTTGAATTAAAAGATCGTCCTCGTATTTCTGATATCTCTTATGAAGGAATAAAGAAAGGCGAAAGAGAAGATATTGAAAGCAAGCTGGGCATGGTGAAGGGTAATCAGATTACTCCTAATATGGTAGACGGCGCCAAGAAGATAATCAAAAGATACTTTGATGATAAAGGATTTAATAATGCTGTTATTACTATAACACAAGTTGAAGATTTATCGAAAGAGAATCAGATTATTCTGAAAATTACGGTAGATAAGAAAGAGAAAATTAAAGTATATGATGTTACCATAGATGGTAATACTGAGGTTTCTGATGAAACGCTCGAAAAGGCGATGAAGAAAACGAGACATAAACATACTATGTCTGCTAAGGTTCGAAACTTCCTTCGTTCAACAAATTATGTACCCGAAAATTATGAAGCAGATAAACAAAATCTGATTGCTAAATATAACGAATTAGGATATCGTGATGCTCGTATTCTATGGGATACAGTATATAAGTATAACGATAAAAAAGTCCAAATAGATATTAAGCTTGACGAAGGGCAACAATATTTCTTACGTAATATAAATTGGGTTGGTAATACAGAATTCTCAACAGATCAATTGAATGCGGTATTGAATATGAAACCCGGAGACACGTATAATCAAAAGAAATTATCGGCTCGTTTAACAGGAGATGATGATGCTGTGGGTAATTATTACTATTACAACAATGGTTATATATTCTATCAGGCAGATCCAGTAGAGATAAATATTGATAAAGACTCGGTTGACCTTGAAATACGTATTTTTGAAGGACCTAAGGCTACAATACGAAAAGTAATGATTTCAGGCAATGATCGTCTATATGAAGATATTGTTAGACGTGAGCTTAGAACTAAACCGGGAGCATTATTTAGCCGTGAAGACTTGATGCGTTCGTTACGTGAGGTTGCCCAAATGGGACACTTTGACCCTGAAAAGATACAACCGGATGTTCAGCCAGATAGAGAGTCGGGAACTGTGGATATAGCTTATCCGTTGGTTTCTAAAGCCAATGACCAAGTTGAGTTTTCAGCAGGATGGGGACAAACAGGTATATTAGGTCGTCTGAGCTTGAAGTTTACAAACTTCTCTTTGAAGAATTTATTAAATCCAGGATCGTATAAAGGTATTATACCTCAAGGAGAGGGACAAACCTTACAATTGAGTGGACAAACGAATGGTAAGTACTACCAATCTTATTCGGTATCATTTACCGACCCTTGGTTTGGAGGTAAGCGTCCTAACTTCCTTTCAGTTGGAGCATACTATTCTATCCAAACAGGTGTAAACAGTAGTTTCTTCAACAATAGTTATTTGAATAATTATTATAATAACCAATATAACTCAGGATTTTCGGAGTCGTATCTGAATAACTCTCTTGACCCTGATAAGTCTATTAAAACCTTTGGTATATCTGTTGGTTACGGAAAACGTTTAAATTGGCCGGATGACTACTTCCAATTAGAAGGAGGTTTATCATACCAATTATACAGTATGAAAAACTGGGATTATTTCTTGGTTCGTAATGGACAAAGTCACAATATTAGTGCATCTGTAACACTGTCTCGTAACTCTATCGATAACCCTATATATACTCGTAGAGGTACTCAGTTTTCGTTAAGTGTACAAGCAACTCCTCCTTATTCTGCATGGAATGGAGTAGATTATGCTGCCATGGGTAATGATGTTGAAGGGGTTGATGCAGGAGAGAAATACAGATGGGTAGAGTATCATAAATGGAAATTTAAATCTAAGACATTTACATCTTTGATGCCTTCTATACAAAAGACTCCAGTATTGATGACTCGTGCTGAATATGGTTTGGTTGGATATTATAACAAACACAAGAAATCTCCTTTCGAAACATTCTATATGGGGGGTGATGGTATGTCTGGAGCTTCTTCAGGATATGCGACTGAAATCGTTGGACTTCGTGGATACGAAAATGGATCTATCGGATATTATGCAAGTGCATATACTCGTTTAGCTCTAGAGCTTCGTTACCCATTGATTCTTGAGCCATCATCAACAATCTATATCTTGTCATTTGTGGAAGCAGGTAATGCTTGGAGTGATATTAAAGATTTCAATCCATTTGATCTTAAACGTTCAGCAGGATTTGGAGCACGTATCATGTTACCTATGATCGGACTTATCGGTATCGATTGGGCTTATGGATTTGATAAAGTCAACAATAGCCGTCAGTATGGAGGAAGCCAATTCCACTTTATTATCGGTCAAGAGTTTTAATAAATGTTGATTTTAACACTATTTACGTGTTGTGCAGTAAACTAATTAGAGAAATAGTTGTCTTATATATGTATGAAATAAATTTTGAGACATTATGAAGAAATTTATTTTATTATTCGGATTATTTATTGCGTTTGCAGCAAGTGGCTATTCGCAAAAGTTTGCACTTATTGATATGGAGTATATATTGAAAAATATAAGTAGCTACGAAACGGCCAATCAACAATTGGAAGCTATATCAAAAAAATGGCAAACAGAAGTGGAGACCTCTCAGCAAGAAGTACAGAATATGTATAAGACTTATCAGTCAGAAATAGTATTCTTATCAGCAGATCAAAAAACGAAGAGAGAGAACGAAATTGTTGAAAAAGAGAAAGCCGTACAAGAACTTAAACGAAAATACTTTGGTCCCGAGGGCGAAGTTTTCAAAAGACGTGAGGCTCTGATTAAACCTATACAGGATGATATTTATAATGCAGTAAAAGAAATCTCAGATACTAAGGGATATCAATTGGTATTGGACAGAGCATCAGCCACTAGTATTATTTTTGCCTCTCCACGTATAGATATCAGTAATGAAGTTTTATCTAAACTCGGATATTCAAAATAAATTATATACATTTGCGATCAAAGAATTAAAAAAACAATAAAAACAAAGAAACCGAAGCATTATGTTTAAAAAATTAGTAATCCTTTTTCTTATTGTTGCTCCAGTAGGAGTGTACGCACAAGATAAACTAGCCTATATTAATACTCAGGAAGTATTTACTCAAATGCCTGAGATTAAAGATGTAGAGACAAAATTGTCTGCTAAACAAGAAGAAATTCAAAAGAATTTGGCTGCTATACAAGCTGAGTATGATAAAAAACTGGAAGAATTTAAAGCTTCTACTGCAGAAGTAACAGAAGCAGTTCTTACAGATCGTCAAAAACAAATTCAACAAATCCAAGAAAGATATGAAACTTATCACGAAAACAGTGAAAAAGAGTTTCAAGATCTACGTCAACAACAATTGGCTCCTGTTCAACAAAAGTTGCAACAAGCAATCAAATCTGTAGGAGACAAAAACGGATTTACATATATTATCGAAGTAGGAGCAGTTCCTTACGTTTCTACTAGTGCAGTAGATGCAGGTAAATTAGTAAAAGCAGAATTAGGTATCAAATAATTAGATACTGATTGTCTCAAAATATAGGAAGGATGGCTTATCAATTATGCCATCCTTTCGTGTCTTTAATTTAAGAGATTATTTTTTATAAATTATAAATATACAATGACTAGTAAGAATGTATTTTTTGCTGTTTTAATGACTTTGTTCATCTTCACCTCATGTAGCGATTCTAAAGATCCGATAGATGCTATTCCGGCTGGTGCAAATTATGTGGTTTGTGTAGATGCTAAAGCATTGGTAACAAAATCGGAATACGATATTTTTGCCAACCCAATGGTTCAACAGGTTATTGGAATGTATAAGGTTACATTGAAAGATGAATCTGCTGTAAAATTATTGGATAGCTTTCTGAGCGATGCCAATTCTTTAGGAATAAACCTTAAGAACGATTTGTATTTCTATACAGACTATAAAGTTTATGGAGTTGTAGTAGGTGTGAACAATGCTGAAAAAGTAAAAGAAGCACTGGTGAAATTTTCTTTGGTGCAAGAAGAGGATATTAAGAAAGATGGAGGCGTATATACTGTTGCCCCTGAATCTCAAACCTGCTTGGCTTGGAACGGTAATAAGCTATTGTTGTTAGTTGACATTGCTTCGGCATACGGTAATGGTAATGAAGCTGGGGAACCTCTTAATTTAGCTGAACTAGCTAAAGAGCAATTGAAGCAAGGAGCTGATAAGAGTATTAATTCGAATGCAGCTTTTACTGAGTTTTTGAAAAGCAAAAAAGATATTTCTACTTTCTTTTCAATGAAAGGTCTTGATAAATCTCTACCTGATTTAGCAGGTTTAGCTAAAGCAACAGAAGTGACTATTCCATTTAAGAAATTTTTGGCTGATATAGATGGTGTGTCTACAGGCATATATACTTCTTTCGAAAAGGGAGAAGTGAAATTTGAGAATAAGTATTTCTATGATAATGCTGAGGCTGAAAAGAAGTTTAAAGACCTACTGTCTCAGTTGAGTGGTAATATAAAAGGAGATCAATTAAAATACATTTCTAGCGACCCATTATTCTTAGCATCGGCAAATGTAAAAGGAGAAGGTGCTTATTCGTACTTGGAGAAATTAGGGTTTATCGAACTGTTAACGAAAGAACTTCCTGAGAGTGTAGAGCCTGACGAAATCCAAAAGATATTAAAAGATTTGAATGGTGATATAACTCTTGCTATCACATCTAAAACTGCAACTAAAAAGCAAGACGATATTTTTAGCGATATGGGAGCTCCAACTCCTGAGTTTGTTTTCTTTGCAGATATTTCTAATCCTACGGAGGTGATCGATTTTATTAAGCTGCAATTGGCTGGTGGTGAACTTAAGTATACTGAACTATCTCCATCAAACTTTAAGATAAGTAGTAATAATGTAGATGTTTATTGGGGTGCAAATGGTAATACATTCTTCTTCACCAATAATGAGGTTGTGTATAATAACATGAAGGCTTCGAATCTTGCTAATAACTATTCGGAGATCATCAAAGATAAATCTATCGTGATGTTTGGCGATTTGCAGGTTCTGCAATCTTACACGGCAAATAACATTGCGTTCCAATCTTTTGGACCATTCTTAAGTGAGTTTGGTAAATATGAATTTGCAAGTGCAAGTGATCTAACTGGAGTTGGTAAACTAGAGTTGGCTACAAAAGACCAAAATAGTTTGGCTGTTATTTGCAAACAACTAGATCAGTTAATCTCCAGCTTTGGAGGACTATTTGTTAGATGAGATGAATAAAATAACTTTCCGGAATACACTTCCCCTTATTTTTGCTGGCGAAAGAGACTTACAATCGGATATCTGGTTGCAGGATTTTAGTTTGGAAAAAGGCAACAATTATTTGATAGAAGCCAATTCGGGTACAGGAAAAAGCTCGCTCTGTAGTTATATCTATGGCTACAGAGACGATTATTCGGGAGATATTATATTCAACAATGTAAATATCCGCAGATTTAAAGCAAGGCATTGGGATAAAGTGAGGAATACCGAAATAAGTCTCTTATTTCAGGAGCTTTGCCTCTTTCCCGAATTAACAGCTTTTGAAAATGTGTTATTGAAAAATAATCTGACTCGCTACAAAGAGAACAGACAAATTCATGAGATGTTCGATTTATTGGGAATTGGTAATAAAAAAGATTCTTTAGTCGAAAAAATGTCGTGGGGGCAGCAACAGCGTGTAGCTCTTATTCGTTGTTTGTGTCAGCCATTTGACTTTTTAGTGCTTGATGAGCCCATTAGCCACCTTGATGATGAAAATGCTTCTATTGCCGCTGTATTGCTTCAGAGAGAGGCTTCTCAGCAAGGTGCAGGTATTATTGCCACATCTATTGGAAAAGAACTGCCATTGGAGTACACAAAAACATTTGCTCTATGAAACTGATCTGGAAATTATTGCGTGAAAATATAAGTAAATCACAACTGATTGGTTTTTCTATTACGAGTTTGATCGGGATGAGTATTGTTTTACTGGCATTCCAGTTTTACTTCGATATTAATCCGATTTTCTCAGGTAAGGACAAACTGTTAAAGGAAGATTATTTAACCATAACTAAAAAGGTCGGGCTATTAAGTGGGCTTTCATCTAAATCGAATGGCTTTAGCCAAAGCGAAATAGATGAGTTGAAGAGTCAGCCTTTTATAAAACATGTAGGAGCTTTTACTCCTTCTCAATTTAATGTGTTTGGAGGCTTCAATAGTCAAAAGCTGGGTATTGCATTTAATACAGAGATGTTTTTTGAGTCGGTACCCGATGAGTTTATAGATGTAGTATCTAATAGTTGGAGATTCTCTCCAGTGGATAATACTGTACCTATCATTCTTCCTAAAAATTATCTGGATTTGTATAACTTTGGTTTTGCAGGAGCTAGCTCAATGCCGCAGATTTCGGAACAATTGATTGGGTTGATTAATCTGGATATAACTATAACTGCAAAGAATGGCGAACGTCAGCAAATGAAAGGCCGTATTGTAGGCTTTTCTAACCGACTAAATTCGATACTTGTGCCTGAGCCTTTTATGGAATGGGCAAATCAGCAATTTGGAGGAGGATCAACGCAACCTTCACGGTTGATTGTTGAGGTGTCTAATATAGCCGATCCTAATCTTTCAGGATACTTTAAAGACCGAGGGTTCGAGATTAGTGGAGATAATACTACTGCCAGCAGGATTTCTTTTTTTCTAAAGATTATAATAGGGATAGTTATTTCTGTTGGGGTTGTAATCTGTATCTTGTCTTTCTTTATCTTGATATTGAGTATCTATTTGCTGTTAGAGAAGAACATGAACAAATTGCGTACTCTGCGGTTGATTGGTTATCCAAAATCTGCAGTGGTAAAGCCTTATGAATGGCTCATTGTTAGTCTCAATCTGATTATTCTGCTTATATCTTTATTGATAACTTTTGTCGCAAGAACAAAATATCAGGAGTTTATAGGTAAAATGTTTCCTATAAACGAGGCTACTTTTTCTATATATACAATTCTAATAGGAGTAGGCATATTTCTGTTCCTATCGGTATTAAATATTGCCATTATAAGAAAGAAAGTAAAGTAGCAATTGTATGTATTGCTTCGAAAATAAAAAAGGGCTTTGGTTAAATTTCAACCAAAGCCCTTTTTCTGTATATATTAGCGTATATGGGTAGACGCTTTTTCACGCAATTTAATTATAGAGCGTTATAGCCACCTTTTTCTCTTGAAGTATACAAGTATACCTCCCGAAGAGGCTAACATGAATACAATAGCTACAATATAGCCATATTCCCATTGCAATTCGGGCATGATAGCAAAGTTCATCCCATAGATGCTTGCAATAAGGGTAGGGGGCATAAAGATGACCGATATAATGGTAAATATCTTAATGATCTTATTCTGTTCGATATTAACAAACCCGAGGAATGTATCTTGTAAATAGTCAAGTCTGTCGAAACTAAATTTGATGTGTTCGAGTAGCGAATTTATATCTTTTACAATGATGGTAAGTTTGCCATGTAGCTCTCTGTTGATTAATTCGCTTTTCAACATACTTGATACGGCTCGTTGCTTTTCAATAATATTTTCACGAAGCATCATCGTCTTTTCCTGAAGGTCTTTGATTTCCATCAAAAGCTCTTCATCGGCTTCCTCCATGGTAAGGGTATTACTTAAGGTGGTAATCTTTTGAGTCATTTCCTCAATCATGTCAGCATCTACTTCAACACGTGTTTCCAACAGGGCAACAAATACATGGTAGCCTGTAGGATAATTGCGCGGATTGGCTGATATTTTTTTTACAGTCTCCTGAAATGAAGTTAGATCCTCGTCACGTACAGTAATAAGAATATTATTCTTAAGAATAAATGAAACCAGTTCTTTGTCAAAATTGGGGCGTAAGAAGTTGAAATTGACTACCAGCGAATCGTACGTTTCGATGTATCGGGATGACATCTCGATCTCGATCATCTCTTCTTCTTCCTGAATATATATTTTCAGATAGTCTTCTAATTCGTTTTCTATTTCTTCATCAACATTGTTTAAGTCTATCCATAAAAAATTCTTTATAGGATTAGTCTTTAAAAACTCGATGCTGCGACTTATACGAATTACGTTGTCTTTGTGATAGAACAATCTTACTTCAGACATAATAAGTATTTAGTTATGAGTTACTGGTTACAAGTAAGGTCACAGACCTTATTCTTTTCGCTGGATGCCTGCGTCTTCTGCACCTTGTGGCATGTGTTCTCGTGTGAGATTCGTCAAATATACAAACTCCTCTACTGACAATTGTTCGGGACGTTTATCAAAAATAGGATCAGCATATATATTGTTATCTTTACCCAACAGCGGTTTCATCGAATTACGCAATGTTTTGCGACGTTGGTTGAAAGATGTTTTAATAACGGTTTTGAATAATTTTTCATCACAGCCTAAACTTTCGCGGTTATTACGCACCAGTCGTATTACGGCGGATTTGACACGGGGAGGCGGATCGAATACGACTTCACTCACCGTGAATAGGTATTCAATATCATACCATGCTTGAAGAAGTACACTTAGTATTCCATATGCCTTTTTTCCAGGTTTAGATGCAATACGTTCGGCAACTTCTTTTTGAAGCATACCCGAACAGCAGGGGATGTGTTCTTTATAATCGAGTACCTTGAAGAATATCTGAGACGAAATATTATAAGGGTAGTTACCTATAATACAAAATTGATCGGGATAAATATCAGTAGGATTCAATTGAAGAAAATCTCCTTCAATAATATGATCTTTAAGTGTAGGAAAATGTTCGTTTAGATAAGGAACCGACTCTCTGTCGATCTCAATAACTGTAAGATCTCGGTTTTTTTCGAGTAAGTATTGGGTGAGAACACCCATCCCCGGACCAACTTCTATAATGGGAGTATCCGGAAAATTATCTAACGTATCGGCTATTTGCTTTGCTATTTGCAAATCCTTCAAAAAGTGTTGTCCTAGAAATTTTTTTGCTCTTACATCTCCCATCTATATCCTTAAAGTTTCCGACCTATTTATTGCTTTAGTTGTTGTAGCAACCAGAGCATGTTAATATTAAAAAATACAGCAACAAATATTTTACTTTACATATTATTAATATATCCTTATATTTGCAACGAACAAAGTTAATGAATTTATCATTGGAATACTCATCAATGCCATTCATTTCCACCGAATAAGTAAACATAATGGATATTAATCAAACCGAAGAACCTCAGAAAGAAGGGTCAGTAATAAGTAAATTTCTGAAAGTACTTATCCCGTTAGCCTTGGGGGTAGTTGTGTTATGGCTTTTGTACCGTGATACCGATTTTGGTAAAATGTGGATCACAATCAAAGATGCCAACTTTGCTATACTGCTGTTCTCTCTGATTTTTGGAGCACTGGGTAATGTTATCCGTGGTCTCAGATGGAAGCTTTTGATAGAGCCACTTGGATACAATCCTCCTGCGTCGAGTTTAATATATGCCGTATTGGGTAGTTATGCTGTAAATATTGCAATCCCTCGTGGAGGAGAAGTGTGGAGATGTGCCGTAGTTGCTAAGGATGAGAAGATTCCTTTTGCTAAACTTTTTGGTACTATGATTCTTGATAGGGTTAGCGATACGGTTACCGTAGCCTGCATTATTTTATTGGCTTGCTGCTTTAATGTTGAGTTCTTTCTTTCTTATATAAAAGAGAATGCTGCTTTATCTAATTCTCTTACTAATATTTTTTCATCAGGCTGGATGATCGGTGGAGTAATTGCTGCAATTGTTTTGGTTGTTGTAATTTATAAGTTATTTAAAAATACAACTCCTATAATAAAGCTTACCAATCTTTTTAAAGGACTGGGTCGCGATATGCAGACCGTATTCAAAATGAAGAGAAAGGGACGCTTTTTGCTATATACAATTGGTATCTGGTTCTCCTATTTTTTATATTTTTATATAACATTCTATGCTTTTGACTTCACTAAAGATTTAGGGCTTACTGCTGGTCTGATAGCTTTTGCTTTGAGCAGCTTAAGTATGGCTATCCCAACCAATGGAGGAATGGGTGTTTGGCATGCTGCAGTAGTACTATCGTTGGGCTTGTATGGTGTAACTAAAGATTCGGGAGAAGCATTTGCATTTGCCGTATTTGCTATACAATCGTTGTGGATTGTGTTGTGTGGATTATTCAGCATGGGAGCATTGACCATTAAAAATAGAAATAAATAATCTGCTGAAATATCTTTGTAAATAGTCTCGTTAATTATTCCTTGTAATGTCTATTTTATGAGTACCTTTAATTCTTAAAAATAGACATATAATGAAAAGAGTATTATTTATAATCCTAAGCTTAGGATTTGTTTTATCTTCATACACACAACCTATTGAAGGTAAAAGTATCAGTTCAAATACAACTAAAGAAGAGCAAGGTAACGACAATCAAATATTGGTAGATGATGATTTTATTCAGGCTTGGGAACAGAGCAGTCTCGATAAACAGTTTGCTGATAAAGATTTATATAAACTCGAAGCTTTTACCCGATTGAAAGGCGGAGAAGATCAATTCTCATATTATATTCTCAAAGAGCTAAGCTGGGGAGATTCATTCAAGTCGTATCTGATATACGAAGAGTACGAATCGGAAAATGCTATCTGGTTGGCTAATTATACAAAAGATCATACCCTTATTGATGCGGTTGAAGTGTACTATGACAATGCAGAAGGTGCTTGGTCAACTACTTCTATCATTAATCTTAAGGAGCATTCGCTAGAACTTACCAAGTATGATGCTTATGCAGATCCTGATAAAACTCTACAGAGAGTTAAAATTACATCCAACGGAAAAATTGAAAAATAAAATACAATTATTATGGCAAAAGAAATATTAAACCTGAAACCAGAAAGTGTTTGGAAACATTTTTATGAGTTGACTCAGATACCTCGTCCAACAGGACATACAAAGGCTGTAGAGAAATATGTAGTTGATTTTGCAAAATCGCTCAATATAGATGTTAAGCAAGATAAAGTAGGTAATGTACTTGTTACAAAACCAGCTTCGAAAGGTATGGAGAATGCTCCTACTGTAATTTTGCAAGCACACTTAGATATGGTTCCTCAAAAGAATTCGGATGTAAAACACGATTTTCTGAAAGATCCGATTGATGCATATATTGCAGGAGATAAGGTGAAAGCCCGTTCTACCACTTTAGGTGCAGACAATGGTATAGGAGCTGCTGCTATTTTAGCCATCCTAGAGGACAGTAGCCTTAAGCATGGAAAGATAGAAGGACTATTTACGATTGACGAAGAAGAAGGCATGGTAGGTGCTTTTGGTCTTGAATCGGGATTCTTAACAGGTAGTATTCTATTGAATCTGGATACAGAAGAAGAAGGAGAGCTTTGTGTAGGTTGTGCAGGAGGTATTGACGAAAACGTATCTTGGCAATTTAAAGAAGTAGAAGTTCCTGCAGGTGATGTTGCTTTGAAAATAAACCTTACTGGACTTAGAGGTGGACACTCGGGTGGAGAAATACATCTAGGTCGTGGTAATGCTAATAAGTTGATGTTCCGTTTCCTTAAACAAGCAGTAGCTGAAGTAGAAGCTCGTTTATCGTTCATTGATGGAGGTTCGCTTCGCAATGCAATACCTAGAGAAGCATTTGCAATAGTAACAGTTCCTGCTGAAAATGTAGATGATTTGTTAGACTTAGTAGATGAATATCAAGAAATCTACAGCGAAGAGTATAGAAGTATTGAGAACAACTTATCTCTTAAAGCTGAGAAAACCGATTTGCCAAAATCGTTGATTCCTGAAGAAATTCAAGATGATTTGATTAATGCTGTTGAAGCATGTCCTAATGGAGTTATCAGTATGTTGCAGGATTTTCCGGGTATTGTAGAATCATCTACAAACATTGCTTCTGTAAAATCGACTGAAGGATTGGTAGAGATAAAATTCCTTACACGTAGTTCTTCTGAAACAAAAAAATATGCCCTTGATTCAAGTATTAATAGTTTATTCTCTTTGGCAGATGCCAAAGTTGAGGCTGTAAATGCTTATCCGGGTTGGCAACCAAATGCAAATTCTGCCGCTTTGGAGGTAATGAAGGATATATATATCAGAAAATTTGGTAAAGATCCTGTTGTACAAGTTGTACACGCAGGTTTGGAATGTGGTATCATTCTAGATAGTACTCCAGGCTTAGATATAGTATCTTTTGGCCCAACTATTATGAATCCCCATTCACCAGATGAGTTTGTAGAAATAGATACTGTAGAAAGATTCTATGATTATCTGATAACTATTCTTGAAGAATTGAAATAAAGTTCCATTAAAAGAACTGAAAGCTTAATATCCGTGAAGAAATATTTTTTTACGGATATTTTTTTGTCCAAATTCGATCTTTACT
>NZ_CVRU01000059.1 GCF_001261715.1 Dysgonomonas sp. HGC4
TAAAAAAGTAATGCGTAGTGTACTTAAGAAGAACTTATACCAACGTTTATTTGAAGGTAAAAACATATCGTTGAATTGGAATGAAGAAATTTTTAAACCTTTTGATGAATAAAAGGTCCTTTGAGAATATAGAAAAGGCTTATTTCCTACGAAATAAGCCTTTTCTTATATATGTATATTAAATATGTTCTAATAATTACGAAATAAAGATAAGGTCTGTAACCTTAAAATCCTTTGAATCCCATAATCTCGCGTACCTCACGTAATGTTTTTCTGGCACTTTCGCGAGCTTTCTCCGTACCTTCTTTCACTACTTTGTGTAGGTAAGCTTCGTTATCCTGAATATCGAGAATACGATCGCGGATAGGTGAAGTAACTGCAATAATATCTTCAGCCAATTGCTTTTTAAGATCGCCGTAGCGGATTTCGCAACTATTCCATTTGTCATCAAAGTGTTTTACTACTTCTTCTGTTGATACCACTCGCAGAATAGTGAATAGATTTTCGATACAATCGGGCTTAGGAGAATTAGGGCTTTGAGGTCCTTCATCGGTTAAAGCTCTTTTTACTTTCTTTTCTATTACCTTAGGTTCATCAAAAAGATAGATACAATTACCTTCCGATTTACCCATTTTTCCGCTTCCGTCTAATCCCGGAATTTTTATTAATTCGCCTCCGAAGTTATAGGCAATAGGCTCCTTGAAATATTCTACACCGTAAAAATTATTAAAGCGACGGGCAAATTTGCGAGTCATCTCCAAATGTTGTTCCTGATCTTTTCCTACGGGTACTTTATCCGCATTGTGCATCAATATATCAGCAGCCATCAGAGTGGGGTAGGTTAGCAAACCTGCATTCACATTTTCGGGCTGTTTACGGGCTTTATCTTTAAACGATGTAGTTTTTGCCAGCTCACCCATGTAGGCGTGCATATTAAGCAATAGGTAGAGTTCGCAAACCTCAGGTACATCACTCTGAATATAGATTGTCGAGATATCTGGATCGATACCCGCAGCCAAATATTCGGTTAATACGTTTTTTACATTGCCATGTAATATTTTAGGGTCGGGGTGAGTCGTAAGAGAATGATAGTCTGCAATAAAGAAGAAACATTTGTTTTCTTCCTGCATTTTAATAAAATTCCTCAGGGCTCCATAGTAATTGCCTAAGTGCAGATTACCGGTTGAGCGAATCCCGCTCACTACTGTTTCCATACTATGTTATTTAGTTTTCTAGTACAAAGTTAACGATTATTCCAGATTTATTAGCAGTTTATGCTCTTTTTCAGAATCTGATGAAGTTGTGATTGTGAGGATTTCTGTCTCAAAATCATTAAAAGATTCGATTTTGAGATCGACTTTGGGTTGAATGTTTACACTGCTTATTGTCTTCTTATGAGGTAGATATAAGGAAGTCGTATTTCATTTATTTTCGCCAGAATGCAGGCATAAATAAAGATAGTATTGTGAATAGTTCGAGACGTCCTGTTAGCATTAAGAAAGAAAGATACCATTTGGCTGTATTCGAGAGATGCCCAAAGTGTCCGCTATCGCTTAGACTGCCAAGTCCGACATTCCCCATACAAGAAACAGAAGCTGTAATTGAATCTTCGAAATCGATACCCGTAAATGATAATACAAGAAAACTCACAAATAGAATGAGCAGATATAGAAATATAAAAGCAAGAATTTTGGTTACTACATCTACGGGAAGCACCTGATTGTTTATACGTACGGGAAGAATTGCATTTGGATGCACTTGGCGTTTAAACTCATTTATAGCATTCTTGAAAAGTACTACAACCCGAATGACCTTGATTCCTCCGGAAGTAGAGCCTGCACAGGCACAAATCATCATCAAACAGTAAATAAGGAACATATAAAAAGGTCCCCAACTTGTAAAGTCGGCAGTAGAGAATCCTGTGGTGGTTATGGCTGAGGTTACTTGGAAAATAGACGTTCTAAAAGCGTCTTCAGCTACACTTATTTTACCCGAATATATTAAGCCAAGAGTTATAATAGCGGTGAAGGTGATATATATAAAGAAGTACCATTTCAATTCTTCATTTTGAAACAGCTTTTTGTACTTCCCCTTAAATAAGAAATAAATCAGAGAAAAGTTAATTCCTCCTACAAACATAAATATAGTAATAACATAGTCTATATATGCCGAATCCCAATATGCAATACTAGCCTGTTTTGTGGAGAATCCTCCCGTTGAGGCAGTAGACAGTGCATGGCATATGGCATCAAAAGCATTCATGGGACCTAGCCACAATAATACTGCTATGATAGATGTGATAGCTATGTATGTGAACAGTAGTCTTTTTGCGACTTGGGTAACTCTGGGTTGAAAACGTTCGCGAGCAATACCTGTGGTTTCGGCATCGAATAAGAAAGACGCATTTCCTCCGATAATGGGTAGTACTGCTAATGCAAATACAACTATACCAAGACCGCCGACCCATTGAGTAAGGCAACGCCAAAATAATAATCCTAAGGGAACAACATCAACATCGGGTATAATGGTAGAACCTGTGGTTGTAAAACCCGACATAGTTTCGAAGTACGCATCACTTACTTTGGGGATAACACCACTGAATAGGAAAGGAAGCATTCCGAAAGCCGATAAAACCACCCATGAAAGGCTGACAACAAGGAAACCTTCGCGTTTTCCGATAAATTGCTCTCTGGTTTCTGCTCCCAATAAGCGGAATATTACTCCCACACCAATAGTGATAGAAGCACTTATAAGAAAAGCGTCTCCACTTATTTCATGGTAATAGAATGATACAACAGCCGACAGCATCAATAAAATAGATTCTATAATTAATAAGAATCCCATTGTTTTAAAGATGAATCGGAAATTAAAATTTCCCATCTTAAGATTATAGCCAAAGTAAAGTTGAGGTTTTTAGACCTCCTATAATAGCTTTGGATAGCGTACTAACCAAAGACTGTAAACTCTAAATATGTGATCTTGTTTTACGTTATTAATTGAGGTTCGTCTACCTTAATTAAAAAGTTTTTCCGCATTACGTAAAGCATCATCTAAGCAGAATACAACAACATTATCGTATGGTTCTACCTGAGTATCACCGTCTATCAACATTGGTTCGCCATTGCGTATTAATCCTCCCAAAGTCACATTATTAGGCAAAGATAGGCGCTTTATTTCTTTTTTGGTAATTATTGAATTGGGGCGTGCAATAATCTCAGCTACGTCTGCATTTGCAAATGTTAGAGACTTGACGTTTGAAACGTCCGCATTCAATAAAAAACGGTATATATTACTTACTGTAATCAACTTTTTATTAATGATAGAGCCGATGTCGAGATTCTCAGCCATAGAGATATAGTCCATGTTTTCAACCTCAGCAACGGTTTTTCTTACACCAAACCTTTTTGCGGCAAGACAAGCCAATATATTGGCTTCAGAGTTTCCGGTTACGGCTATAAAAGCATCTGTGTCTTTAATACTTTCTTCTTGTAGAAAATCAGAGTTACGACCGTCATCATGGAATACGGTCACATTTTTTGGGACTTTTTCGAGTAGCTTGTAGCATTTCTCTTTATCCGACTCCAGTAGTTTTATATTTATATCGCTAGGTAAATACTGACAGGTACGAATAGCAATACGACTACCGCCCATAATCATTATGTTCTTTACCTCAAAGTCTTTCTTTCCCGTTATAGCCGGAATTTCTTTTATAAACTCTTGGGTAGTAGTAAAGAACAGAATATCACCAGACAATATCTGATCAGATCCTTTCGGAATAATAGTTCTGTTGTTTCTTTTTATAGCTACAATGTGAAATTTCTTCGGGGCAACCGATATTTCGTGCAGGTATTTTCCTACTAATTCAGAGTTATTTCTAATTTTCACTCCTACAAGTATAATTGCACCTCCAAATAATTCGACCCATAGTCTTACCCAAGGTCTTTTTATTGCCGATACAATTTCTTTAGCCGCCAGCATCTCGGGATATACCATCGAATCGACTCCGAGGCTTTCAAAGAAATCTTTATTTTTTGGTAATAAGTATTCGAAGTTATCTATACGGGCAAAAGTTTTTTTTGCTCCCATTTTCGAGGCAAGCATGCAAGAGGTTACGTTGACCGATTCATCAGGAGTTACACCAATAAATAAGTCAGCATCTTCAACCCCTACTTCACTTAAGTCCTTCAATGAAGTGGAAGACCCTTCCATAGTCATTATTTCGAAATGGCTTTTCGAGAAATTTAATTTCTCTTTATCGGGATCCATGATGATAACATCTTGATTCTCGCCCGATAATAGTTTAGCCAAATGGGTTCCTACAGCTCCTGCGCCGGCAATAACTACTCTCATGTCATAGAAGTCTCAATTTTCTCGTTTTTCAAGGCATAGACAATATGCTTCTTTATGCCTTCAACATCCAGTTCACATAGTTTGTTCAGTTCGGCAATAGAACCATGTGTAACGAATTCGTCTGGTAATCCTACACGTGTAACATCTATGTTGCGGAAGTCATTGTCTGAGAAATGTTCTAATACGGCCGATCCTAGTCCTCCGTTTATAACACCATTTTCAACAGTCATCACTTTTGTGAATCTTGCTGCAACCTCATTCAAGAGATCTTTATCTATGGGTTTTAAGAATATGATATCGTAATGAGCTATGCTGTAACCTTTAGTCTCGAGGTCTCTGATTGCTTTCGTAACAGTATTTCCTATTGGTCCGATCGAAATTATAGCCATATCCGATCCGTCTTTTAATTTACGACCTTTACCTATTGGCAAAATCTTCATTTCACATTCCCAATCTTTTAATTCGCCTTGCCCTCTAGGATAACGTATTACAAAAGGACCATCATTACCATAGGTAGCTGTGTACATCAGGTGTCTTAAGTAATGCTCATTATAGGGTGATGCGATAATCAGGTTGGGTATGCAACGCATATAAGCAAGGTCAAATGCTCCATGATGTGTGGGGCCATCTTCACCAACAAGTCCGGCTCTGTCTAGACAGAATATTACATGTAACTTTTGCAATGCAATATCGTGTATTACCTGATCGTATGCACGTTGCATAAATGAAGAATATATATTACAGAACGGAATTAGTTCTTCTTTTGCTAATCCTCCTGCATAAGTAACAGCATGAGCTTCGGCAATACCTACGTCAAAACTTCTTTCGGGAAACTCTTTCATCATAAAGGTCATAGAGCATCCAGAAGGCATGGCAGGTGTTACTCCTACTATACGCTTGTCTTTTTCAGCCAACTCTACCAATGTATGACCAAATACGTTTTGATATAGCTGAGGTTGGTCTTTTGCCTGATTGATTATTCTTTCTCCTGTATCTTTATTGAATTTACCAGGAGCATGCCATTCGGTAGCCGATTCTTCGGCAGGTTTATAACCTTTTCCTTTTATGGTATGTATATGAAGAAGTTTAGGTCCTTTTAGGTCTTTGATGTTTTGGATGATACGGATCAAACCTTTCAGATCATGACCGTCTATTGGTCCGAAGTATCTGATATTTAGACCTTCGAAGATATTCTGCTGTTTGGTAATTAATGATTTCAAACTGTTGTTGAATCTCAGTATGAAGTTTTTACCTTTTTCTGTAATTAGATTCTTTCTTTTGAATTTTTCGTAAACATCATTGCGTACTTTGTTATAGGCATGCGAAGTTGTCATTTTTACGAGATAATCTTTCAAGCCGCCCACATTGTCGTCAATCGCCATATCGTTATCATTAAGAATGATAAGTAAGTCGTTGGGCTGAGAGCTGGCATTGTTTAAGCCTTCATAAGCTAATCCTCCTGTGAGCGAACCATCTCCGATAACAGCAACTACATGTTTGTTCTCGTTTTTAAGGCTCGAAGCCACAGCCATACCTAATGCTGCAGATATAGAATTGGATGCGTGACCTGCTGAGAAGGTATCATATTCGCTTTCATCAGGACTAGGGAAACCTGCCAATCCTCCGAATTTGCGGTTTGTATGGAACTTGTCTCTTCTTCCTGTTAGTATTTTGTGACTATATGCTTGGTGCCCAACGTCCCATACGATGCGATCGAATGGAGTGTTGTAGACATAATGAAGAGCTACTGTAAGCTCTACTGTGCCTAAGCTTGATCCAAAATGTCCCGGATTTTCGGATAATTGATCTATGATAAAAGTTCTAAGGTCTTTGCAAAGAGTTTCCAATTGGTCTAGACTTAAACTTTTAAGGTCTTTTGGATAGTCGATGCTTTTTAGCAACGATATATTATTATTTTGGTTTTCGGGCATATGTGTGAGTATAAATAATCGATCATTTCTTAAGAAACGAAAAATAAAGAGCAAAATTATAAAACAATTATATCTTATCCTATGTTTAGTGAGTAAAATAAAAAAGTATGAGGTTTATAGGCTTACAAATCAATAATAAATAAAATTTATAAACCGTGGCGTATTGCTGTATTAACAAAAATCAACTACTTTTGTTGCTATCATAGTACTAGGCGCGGTAGTTCAATGGATAGAATAGAAGTTTCCTAAACTTTAGATCCGGGTTCGATTCCCGGCCGTGCTACTATAATCTTTTATTTCCTTCGTCTATTAAAACAATTTTAGGTCATTCTTTGTTTCAACTGCATAAAGAACTTAAAATATTACAAAATGAAAAAATTAAACTTAAGATTACTGGTTATTCTGTGTATCGCATTATTAAATGTAGGTTTTGCATCATCACAAATTAGATTTGGTGTGAGAGGTGGTACCGATGTGAGTAATAACCGTATCAATAAAGATATACTGAATGCTAATAATCGCTTAGGATTTCAGGTCGGAGGAGTATTGGAGGTTATGGCTCCTATAATAGGTTGGGGAGCTGAGGCTGCTGTTCTTTACGGACACCAACAATTTGATGTTACTAAAGATGGTTACGATCTTTCTAATTATAACTATTTAAGAGTTCCTGTAAGTTTGAAGAAAAAATTTAGTGTAGTTGGTCTATTCGGTATCTTTATCGTGGTCGGACCATATGCCGAATTTAGACTTAGCGGTGGCGATCTTTCAGGTGAAAGTTTGGCCGAGCAATATAAATCAAAATCATTTGGAATGGGATTTGATGCAGGTGCAGGGGTTGAGCTTCTTAAACACCTAGAAGTGGGTATGTATTATAGAAAGGCTTTGACCGAAAATTATTCGAGTGATGCCCCCAATCTTGGAGATGCTTTGAGAAAAAGACCATCTAACTGGGCTGTAAACTTAACTTATTTCTTTTGAGAATAAATGCTATACATTGATGTAATAGTTCCACTGCCACTGCCAGGCGTGTTTACTTATAAGATACCCGATCTGCTTGCAGATCGGGTTATTGTTGGTAGCAGGGTTATTGTGCAGTTTGGTAAGAAGAAATTCTATACTGCAATTATTCATCATGTATATCATTCGCAAGAGCCTAAAGAAGGGATTAAAGAAATAATATCTGTTCTAGACGATCATCCGATAGTATTACCAGAACAACTTCAGTTTTGGGAGTGGATATCCTCTTATTATATGTGTACCTTGGGGGATATTTATAAAGCAGCATTACCTTCGGCTCTAAAATTAGAGAGCGAAACACTAGTTTTTTTGGATGCATCGTTTGAGGCGAAAGAACCTCTTACAACTAATGAGTCGAAAGTGTTTTATGTACTTTCAGATTCTAAGCCTCTCCGTATTGCGGAAATAGAAAAGCTTACGGGATTATCTAATGTGATTCCCTATGTGAAATCTCTCACAGATAAAGGAGCAGCATACCTTAATGAAAACATTCAAAACAAATACACTGCAAAAACAGAGGTTTCGATACGATTGGCTAAAAACTATTCGGAAAGCGAACTTAATGAGATTTTAGATAAACTAAAGCGGGCTAAAAAGCAAGAGCAAGCTTTAATCTTATTTCTTGAGCTGAAAAAAGAAGCAGGAGATCATCCTGAGTTTTTTATTCAGAAAAAACTATTTCTGGAACAAACGGGAATAAGCTCTTCTGTTGTGGACGCATTAATCGAAAGGAGCGTATTAATTGCATTTCAGAATGAGATAGGACGTTTCGATTATGGAGATCCCGACCTTCTGTCTTCTAAAATGCTTAACCCTTTTCAGGAGAAGGCATACAATCAAATATATGATAGCTTCAAAGAAAAACCAGTTGTGTTACTTCATGGGGTGACATCTTCGGGGAAAACCGAAATATATATTCAGCTAATAAAAGATGCCATTGAGCGTGGTGAACGAGTTTTGTACCTTTTACCCGAAATTGCATTAACTACTCAAATAACTGAACGGCTTAAATCGGTTTTCGGAAATAAATTACTTGTATATCATTCCAGATTCAATGATAATGAACGTGCCGAAACGTGGCAGTCTTTACTTCAAAAAGAAGAATGTCAAGTGGTATTGGGTGCACGCTCTGCTGTTTTTCTGCCTTTACGAAATCTAGGATTAGTTATTGTGGACGAAGAGCACGAGGCTTCTTATAAGCAGCAAGATCCGGCTCCACGTTACAATGCACGTAATGCGGCTATTGTGTTGGCTGGGATTTATCAGGCAAAGACATTGCTGGGAACGGCAACCCCTGCTATCGAAACTTATTACAATGCGCTTTCGGGAAGATATGGTCTGGTGATTCTTAGTAAACGTCATTCTGAAATAGAGTTGCCCGAAATAGTACCCGTAAATACAAAAGACCTCAGAAAAAGAAAACAAATGAAGTCTATCTTATCTCCTCCGTTGATTGAGGAAATGAGAAACGCCTTAGGACGAGACGAGCAGGTGATTTTGTTTCAAAACCGAAGAGGATTTGCTCCTTTGATAGAATGTAAAACCTGTTCTTGGACTCCAAAATGTTTGCATTGCGATGTAAGTCTCACTTTTCATAAAGGACAACGGGTGATGGTTTGTCATTATTGTGGAGCAGTTTATTCGATACCTACCGAATGCCCTGAATGTAAAACTCCGACGTTGGAGATGCAAGGGTATGGAACGGAAAGAATTGAAGAATTAGTGCAGGAAACTCTTCCCGAGGCTAATGTGGTGCGTATGGATTTAGATACAACCCGAAGCAAAAGATCTTTTGAAAGGATAATTGCTGATTTTGAAGCGAATAAAACCAATATTTTAGTGGGTACTCAGATGGTATCGAAAGGGTTGGATTTTGATAATGTAAGTGTAGTGGGTATTCTCAATGCTGACAGTATGCTTAATTATCCCGATTTTAGAGCGCATGAACGAGCTTTTCAACTAATGATGCAGGTGAGCGGACGTGCAGGTAGAAGGCATAAGCGTGGGTTGGTGTTGTTACAAACGGCTCATCCAGGACATCCGATTATTTCTTATATCAGAAATAACGATTATGCATCGTTCTACGAAATGCAAATAAACGAACGTCAACTTTTTAGATACCCTCCTTTTTATCGATTGATAGAAATTGTAATTAGAGGAAGAGAAGAACACGTAGTTGATGGTTTAGCCGTAGAGTTTGCTCAGGTTCTAAGACAATCTTTTCAAGAAAGGGTGTTAGGTCCAGTAAAACCGGGGATATCAAGGGTGCAATCTCTTTATATTCGCAAAATAGTATTGAAGATCGAAAATCAGGCATCACCCCAGAAAATTAGAGAATTAATTGAATTCTATCAAAAGCTGGTGATGCAGAATTCTAAATATAAATCGGTACTTTTACATTACGATGTCGATCCGATGTAAGGTCGTAAATTTTTGTCGTATTTCTGCAAGTATAGTAATCGATAGATAATTATAATAATGAAAAAGAATTTGTTGGGCATGATTGTTTTGTCTCCTCTTTTTATGCTTTCGTGTCAAAATAAAGCGGAAGTTACTCCCTCTCAAACTATAGAACAAGATACTCTGCAATCGGATATTGTGGTTGTTGAAGAGGTTTCTGCTCCTCAAAAGTCTACGATGGCATTGTATATGGAGGAGCAAGGTTTGGTGAATATTCATACATTAGACTCAACTATTCGTGTTGATTTGAAATATGCAACAACTGATAATTTCACTAAAGAAATACTTTACGATGATCTTGCTGAAGCATATCTGCATCCTATTGCGGCTAAAAAACTAGCGAAGGCTCAACAACTATTGAAGGAATGCGATTCTAATTTGTCTTTATTAGTATATGATGCTGCCAGACCGATGTCTGTTCAGAAGAAGATGTATAAAGTGGTGCAGAATACTCCATATCGAGAATATGTTGCCGACCCTAGTAAAACGGGTATGCACAACTATGGTATGGCAGTAGATCTGACGATTTGCGATTCTGACGGGGTGGCTTTAGATATGGGTACATCTTTCGATTTTTTTGGAAAGGCTGCAGGAATCAATCAAGAAGAACAGCTTTTAAAGGAGGGTTTGTTGACTAGAGAACAAATCGATAATCGGAAATTACTTCGTAAGGTGATGACCGAGGCCGGATTTATTACCATACGCGGCGAATGGTGGCATTTTAATGCCAGCTCGCGAGCTGAGGCCAAAAGTAATACTAAGCTTATTGATTAAGATACTGTCTCTTCTTTTATTTTTTTCTGATGCATCTATAATTGGTGTAGTCAAAGAAGGGGAGGTTTCTATCTATTTTATCGATCGGCTTAATTTTAAAAAGCCCGATTTTTTTCTTAGATTTGTATCTGAAAAATGAAATACTTCAAATGGATAATTATATAGTTTCGGCACGTAAATACAGACCTTCGACATTTAAATCGGTGGTAGGGCAGCGTGCGTTGACAACTACACTCAAAAATGCAATTGCAACCAATAAATTGGCTCATGCTTACCTGTTCTGCGGACCTCGTGGAGTGGGGAAGACTACATGTGCCCGTATTTTTGCAAAAACTATTAACTGTCTTTCACCGTTAGCTGATGGTGAGGCATGTAATACGTGCGAATCGTGTGTAGCTTTTAACGATCAGCGATCTTTTAATATTCATGAATTGGATGCGGCATCTAATAACTCGGTTGATGATATTCGTTCATTGATCGATCAGGTACGTATTCCTCCACAAATAGGGAAATATAAAGTATATATTATAGATGAGGTTCACATGTTGTCATCGGCAGCATTCAATGCATTCCTTAAAACATTGGAAGAGCCTCCTCATCATGCTATTTTTATTTTAGCAACAACCGAGAAACATAAAATTCTGCCTACTATTCTTTCGCGCTGTCAGATTTATGATTTCAGCCGTATAAGTATTTCAGATACGGTAGAACATCTTAAATATGTAGCCTCACAAGAAGGTGTTAATGCAGAATTGGAAGCATTAAACGTTTTAGCTCAAAAATCGGATGGGGGAATGCGAGATGCACTTTCTATATTCGATCAGGTAGTAAGCTTTACAGGAGGAAATGTTACATACAAAGCCGTAATTGACAACCTGAATGTGCTTGATTATGAATATTATTTCAAACTGACAGATGCAGTCCTTACTAATAATGTAGTGGATAGTCTACTTATCTTGAATGATATTCTCAATAAAGGATTCGACGGACATAATATTATCTCAGGAGTTGCTTCACACTTCCGTGATTTGTTGGTTTGTAAAGATCCTCGTACAGCCGAATTGTTTGAGGTTGGAGCATCTATTCGCGAAAGATATGTAACTACATCTCAGAGATGTCCTGTTGAGCTTTTATACAGAGCCATAGAGCTTGTTAATGAGTGTGATCTGAATTACAGAGTTAGTAAAAATAAAAAACTTCTAATCGAACTGACGTTAATCCGCTTGTGTCAGCTTTCGAGCAATCCACAATCAGTGGACGAAAAAAAAAAGTCATAATTGAACCTATCTTTCCTGTTGGAGAGGTAGTAACTAATGCCCAACCTACTCCGGCAAGATCAGTAGGAGCGCCTTCTCAAGCCGCTTCGGCATCTGCACCTCCAACAGTAAGACAACAACCCAAAGCAATAAGAAATTCTTCTATTGCAGGTTTTGGTGTGTCTCTTTCTGCTCTGTCTCAAAAAAAGGAAGAGGAAGAAGTTGTAGAGGCTCAGCAAACCGAAATTCTTACGGAAACCTTTACACCTTTGCAGCTTCTGAGTGAGTGGAAAGCGTATGCAGAATCTATTCCCGAAGAACATCATCTAAAGAATACAATGCTTAATTGTTTACCCGATCTTTTAAATAGGGATACTTTTGAAGTTGTTGTTAATAATCCTGTACAAGAACAGAGGTTGTTGGATAATGCTGTTAATATTATGCCGATTCTTCGTAAGAATTTGAGAAATACTCAGGTTCAAATGAAGGTGAGGGTAACTGTGGAGAATGAGAAAAAGCTGGGATTCACATCTTTAGAAAAGTTCAATCTAATGGTTGAGCAAAACGAAAGTGTGAAAAGGTTAAAGGACGAATTTGGTCTTGAATTGATGTAGGGAAAAAAAAGATGGAAAATAATTGAATTTTTTTCTGATTTTATTTGCAGCAAAAGAAAAAAGCCATATCTTTGCATCGCATTTGAGAGAAAGTGCTACCCTTTAAAAGGGCGATTAGCTCAGTTGGTTCAGAGCATCTGGTTTACACCCAGAGGGTCGGGGGTTCGAATCCCTCATCGCCCACAACAGAAACATCTACAAAGAAATTTGTGGATGTTTTTTTTGCTTATATACTGTCTCTGTTTATTCCTTCAAAAAAAAGAAGAAGCGCATTGGCTTCCTCTTGAATATAGAGTGTCATTTATTTCCCTATCCTGATAGAGGTCTTACGACATATCTGTTAAGAATATATTATATCAGATACTGAAGTCTACACTTATCGCGAAATATTGTTCCGATTTACCTCTTGTTGGATTTGTATTGCGGATATTAGGAGATATCTTTAATTGTTTTGCCGGTTGGAATTCGAAACCTAAAATCATAAGTTGTCCATCGAGTTTGTTCCAGCTGTTAGGGTAGTTATCAGCTTGGCTCGATTCAGTTAAATCATAACGTCCATATACCCCATATTTAGGGCTTAGTTTTACCGAAGAGTAAAACGAGAAGCCATGATAGTCTTTCTTTTCTATGAATCCTAAATTGTAAAGGTGATTATATTCTGCACCAAGAGAAACTTTTTTATTCTGATACCCTACAAATAAAGCTGTGATATATTTGTTCTTAAAATTGACTCCTGTTACACCTTCGGGGAGTTTGTCGCGCAGATCTTCACTCTCATTGTAAACATCGCCGTAAGCTCTTAAAACAAGCCCTTTGATGGGTTTTGCTGTAATGCCTAGTGCGTAGCGTGCGCTTGTGCTTTTCTGAATTTTTCGTATACCTTGTCCATTGGTGAATGAAACGTCAACAGAGAACATGGGGTTAAAGGCATATTCGGCAGTAATACCTAGATCTACACTAGGTCCCATATTGTTTAGATCCTGATAAGATTTTTCTACATATCGATGTCCCCAATATGTTTCTTGAAGATTGTACTCTAATAGTCCTAGTAAACCAAAATTTATATTGAATCCGTTGTCTCTCCAATTGACAAAAGCGTTACGTACATACATATTTACGGTGTTAGCATCGGTGCCTGAGATGGGCGATTGATAAGAGGCTCCATCCAGTACTAATTGAGCTTGCCATGTGGGTGTGAATTTATAATTGTACCCAAGGAATGCTCGTCCGATGTTAAAACCTCGCACGTGTTCGGCATTACCCAGTCCCATGCTGTAGTCGAGGAAACCTTTTGCTATAACGGTTCCTGTGGGTTTAAAGCTGAGGGTGTCTTCTGGGGATGATGTTTGTGCGTGCATGAATGCAGGTAGAAAGAGAATCAGGATAAGGTAATAAATTTTAGTCATGTTCAATTCTTATTAAATTTCTACAAATGAAATCCAATAAGGTTAAATAGATATTTCGAGATTGCTAAGTTGTTGTTAAGAGTGATTAAAGATGTGTAACAATAAACAGGGTGGGGCATATAAAGAAAAAAGCTCATGGTTTGAATCACGAGCTTTGATGGTATAAGTTTTCTGAATTACTTCTTCTCTTTTAGTAACTCTTCCAATAGAGCTATTTTCTCTTTCTCTACTTGTAATAGGCGTTCGTAGAGAGCAGCCTTTTCATTAGATAGTTCGATAATCTTTTCTATGGGATTGTAAATATTAGTATTTTCACCCATTAATCCCACAGTCCCTACTTGACTACCATCTTCAAAGGTGTTATTCTCTATATAGATGGTTGCGGGGTCTTCTTCTAGTTCTTTGATTAATTCAACAGAAATGTTCAAAGCTTGAGCTATCTTCACTAAAGTATCATCGTCAATCTCTTGCTTTTGTTCATAATGAGAAACCGCTTGTTGGGTAATGTTTAATGCAGAAGCTATTACCTCCTGCTTGATGCCCAAAGCTTGACGTAAGCGCCTAACATTGCGTCCCTGATGCTTTTTTTTAGTGGTTGTGCTATCTGTTTTCATTACAACGTTGTTTTTTATTTGTATCGAATATGGGAATGAAATATTTTAATTATAGCAAATGTATAAAAATAAGTTGAGAAAACTGCTTGGTTATTACAAGCGTAGGCGTTGTTATTACAAGTTGTTTCGGGACTTTATTTTTCGATAATTTTATTTTCATTTGTGTAATGTTGTTTCTGGAATGTATTTCCTTCATGCTGAACTAACATGAGTCTATTTTAATTCATTTTCTAAATCAATAATTAGAGACATGACAGTGCTGCAATTTATCTGTACAACCAACTAGCTAATATTTATCGATTTGTCATGTGGTATGAAGGCGGGGGAAGGCTAATCTATTAGATTGGTCTTTCTTTGCGTAGAGTGGTGTCTATTCGGAATTTTTAAATTATATCTTTATATTTGAACCGACTAACGATTACTTTAACTATACCTATATCGAAAATATGAATAAAGTTGCTTGCTTTGCAATACTGCTGTTTTTACTGCTTTCATGCCAAACTAAAGTAAAGAATGATACTCAGGTAATAAAAGAGACCTCCGAAAATAGAGAAATTAAAATAGTGCATGATAGTGTCTCTTCAATTAAAAATATAGAAGAAAAGGATTTACCTTCCGAAATTTCTTTTGAGGGAAAATTTAAAGATGCAATATCATGGAGGGATAGGTTAGGCCAACATATTGCCTTGATAGCTGAAACGGGTATTTACGTCAGTCCAAAGTTTAAGCATGAATCTGATGGAGGTGATGCTGAATTGTTCGGTTATCATTATTTATTGAATGGTAACAATAAGCAGTATAATCTGACTTGGAAGGTTTATGATTTTATTTCGGATTGTCCCGTAGATATTTTTGCTGAGTTTATAGACAATACTTTTAAGGTGACAGATCTGGATAAGAATGGTATTGCAGAAGTTTGGATAATGTATATGAAGAGTTGTCATGGAGATGTGAGTCCGGAGGAAATGAAAATAATTATGTATGAGGGCGATAAAAAGTATGCCATGCGTGGAGAAAATAAGATTCGCATAAGTAAAAACGAATCATACGGAGGAGATTTTAAATTTGATGACAACTTCAGAAATGCTCCGAAAGAGTTTCGCGATTTCGCTTTAGATATGTGGAATGAGAATGTGGAAAAGAGATTATGAAAATGGTCGTTAATCCGATAATCTTATCCATGCAACAAGTTTGCTATCCTTGCCTCCGCAACCGTAACGGAAAACTGCTATCATAGTTTCGTCTGCAGCTATCCCGTAACATTCTTCGTTGTTAGGTATTTCAATTTGTGCTGCAAGATATTTTTTATTGTCCTCTAAAATTTTACCTGTTTTTCCGTTTGGCAATAGACTTTCAAGATTGATGTAATCGCCGTTTAGTTCATTTAAAGAGTTAATATTTTCAAGCTCTGGTATGCCAAGTGCTTTTAGTCTTGAAATTATTTTTTCATCCATTTTTTTTCTTTTAATTGTTGAACTATAACAAAAGAAAAAAGGGACTTAACAGCGAAAAATCTGTTAAGTCCCCTTGTGTACTCGGAGCGGAAAAATTAATAATGAAATGACTTGCAGGGTGTTGCAATGTATATCATTAAATACTAATAATTTATGAGATTTCGGCATTTCATCTGATTGTATCAGATTGTGCGAAATTGCATACATGTTGTGCAAGTTTGGCTATCTTGCACAACCGAAAATACAGATGGGATATTGATGTTAAATTTGTTCCTTACTTGTTTCTTCTTGTCTCAGCTTGCTGACAAGGATACACAAGTCAAATTGTTCGATTACAGATAGTTGATGCCATACATTTGCATTCAAAATATAAGAATGTAAAATTTAAATTAAGAAATTATGGCAACAGTAAAAGCTATTGTAAGAAGTAATAGAAAAAATGCAGAAGTTAATGTAAGATTTAGAGTGAGTGATGGTAGGGACATACAATTATTCCATAGTAGTGATATCAAAGTAAAACCTGATGTATGGGATAGTAAAAACGATTGTATTAAAGCGAGGGTAGTTTTCGCTACCGAAAAACGCAATGAAATCAATCGAGCTGTGATAGCAAGAAAACAACTTCTATCCGATTTATATGAAGGAAATAAACATAAGGTAGGGTTAACAAGCGAGATTTTAGAACATTTGGTTGATGAAACTTTGTATCCTGATAAATATAAGAAACCCCAAGATAACCTCTTTGATTTGATAGAGTTATTTTTAACTAAAAGAAGATTATCTAAGGTTAGAGAAAATAATTATCATGTACTTATTAGAGCCTTGAAGCGTTATGAGCTGTTTTATCAGATAAAAAATGGTAAACTCAAATTTAGTCTATCCGTTGAAACCATTAATAGCGATGTGATAGAAGACTTTGAAGATTTTATGAAGAATGAACACATACTTTATGATAAATATCCAAATATATATAAGCAAATACCTTCAATTGTTAATACCAAGCGTAAATGTCCGAAACCACACGCAAGAGGGAATAATACCATCTGTGCATTATTTAATAAATTACGAGCATTCTTTAATTGGTGCAATGAACAAGAGATAACAAGTAATAGACCATTTGATAAGTATAATGGAATCGCAGAAAAATATGGTAAGCCTTATTACATTTCATTGGAAGAACGAAATCAGATAGCAGATTATGACCTATCTAAATATCCACACTTAGAAGTTCAAAGAGATATATTCGTATTTCAATGTCTAATAGGTTGCAGGGTCTCAGACCTTTTAAAAATGACAAAAGACAATGTAGTAGATGGAGCTATTGATTACATACCACATAAGACAAAGAATGAAAGCCCTGACCCTGTTAGCGTTCCATTAAATGATAGGGCAAAAGCACTTGTGAGAAAGTATCAGGGTATAGACAAAAGGGGAAAACTGTTTCCTTTTATCAGTACTCAGAAATACAATGATTCGATAAAAGATATATTTTTGCAATGTGGTATTACTCGTATCGTTACCATATTGAATCCAACAACAGGAGAAGAAGAAAAACGACCTATCAATGAGGTAGCCTCTTCACACCTTGCGAGACGAACTTTCGTTGGAAATTTGTATAAACAGGTAAAAGACCCTAACTTAGTTGGTGCGTTATCAGGTCATAGCGAAGGGAGTAAAGCATTTGCCCGATACAGAAGTATTGATAAAGATATGAAGGTAGAACTTGTAAAATTGATTGAGTAATATATTTAAGTTAGAAAATGAATCTTACAACTATTTTAAAAAGATTTAAGTCTCAAGATAAATTATATAATGGGTTTCAGGCACAGACATTGGATGATGTTCGTGCCTATTCTACATATCTAAATAATCTTCATGATGAGTACTTTATAGAGATAAAAGAACATATTGACAAGATAATACTAAAAGATAATCCATTATCAATACTGAGGTTATATCTTCAAGGAAAAATTTCAGATTTTAATGAAGTGGAACAAAAACGTAATCTTAGAAATGATGAAATAGATAGAATAATTGAGTTTCATAAACAAAAATTAGAAGAGTATCCTAATAATGGTTTTTATGGGATAACTCTTCCTACTTTAATGATAAAGAACTATCAATTAGTACAAAATTACTTTAACAATATCGTTGATTCAGAAACCTTATTAAGAGAACTATCATCTCATGAGAAAGAATATAAGGATATGGTTTCTATATCTTATATGATGGAAAAATCACAAAGAGATTTGATACAAAAATCAATTGGAAAAATCAATGAATTATATACTTTTTATTTCCCAGAGAGCACGAAAGTTCAAGATAAACAGAATTTATTTTTAGAAAAATGTTTTAGTGATTATCTCCACCATGACAAAAAAGATGCTCTAATGGAGAAACTTCATGGATTAATAGATGGAAAAAAGGGTAAATTAGTAGCAACGATAATAAAATCTTTGGAAAAACTAAGTTTCATTGGTGGCTATGAAAATCGTTCAACACTATATAATGCTATGAGAAATGAGTTTGGCGACATTGGAGCAAATGCAGGATTGAATGATTTTATAGCTAATGATTATAAAATATCTGAGATAGAACTTAATAAATACATAGATATACTTAAGACTATCAAATAACTATCTCTCATAAATAAAATAGTTGGTGCAGTGTGAAAACATTGCACTTTTTTTATGTCAACTTGTTTCTTCTTGCGTGGGCTTGTCGACAAGTATGCACAAGTTTAATTATTTATTTGTCAATTATTTATCCTATATTTTTGTAGTGTGAAAAGTATAGAGAGGATATGCGAACCTCTATGACTGCTTTGAATAGCTCGTATACTATTTGAGAGTGGACGTAACCAATAAACATAGAACAATGAATAAAATGTTTGATTTGGTAAATAAATACCCTGACCTGAATATTACAGTAAAAGCAGGGGAGTTAAAAGAGTGGGCTGAATATATCGTAAGATTGACGCACCAAGAGTTAGAACAGCAAGTTGTTAATGCCAAATGTGAGACTTACCTAAGTCGTGATGAAGTCGCAGAGATGCTCCGAGTAAATAAATCTACATTATGGCGATGGAACAAGCAAGATTATTTAAAACCTATTGAAGTAGGTGGAAAACGTAAGTATAAAATGAGTGATGTTAAACGAATTTTAAACAATTAAAAAAATAAATAATGAATAACTATATATTGAACTCAGTGAAGGTTGTAGGGAATACCAATGAGGTAAAACGATTTATTACAAACCATTTATATCAGAAGTATGAAGATATTATATACAATTCTGTATTGGCAATGGAGCATTCTTACTTCTTTGGTGAAACCGAAGAACGTAGTATGTATTCAATAGACTTTATAACTATTTCAACTTTTGCTTTACCTCTAATAATACACCTCAGTAAGGTTTATTATGATTTAGAATTTTGTTATTCATGGCATTCATATCAACAAACCTTCGATTTTGGAAATGTAATAGTAGTATCAGGAGAAATTTTAGAATTACCTTAATTAAATTAAATACCTAATAATCAAAATGAAAATAAATAATATACAAGAAACTATTGAAGGGGCTGTGCCAAGCACTCCCCTTTCACAATACAAAGACTTACTCATTATAAAATCTGCTAATGAGTGGATACAAGAAGCTAAAAAGAAACCCACGCCCAAAATGTTATGTGGAGAACTATGGTTTGAAGGAGAGCTTTGCATATTATTTGCGAGTAACAACATTGGAAAAACTATTCTTGGGGTACAAATAGCAGATAGCATAAGCCGTGGAGTGCAAATGGGGAACTTTAAACTTCAAACACCAAAACAGAAAGTTTTATATCTTGATTGTGAGTTGACTGACAAGCAATTTCAAAGAAGATATAGCAATGAGGACGAAACTGATGAATATTCTTTTGATAACAACTTCAAACGTGTTGAGATAAATTCTAATGCTGACGTTCCAACTTATACCGATTTTGAAACTGGTGTATATCATGCGGTAGAACGAGCAATTATAGAGACTCAAGCAAAAGTTCTTATCATTGACAACCTTACCTTTCTCAAAAGTGGAACGGAGACAGCTAAAGATGCTATACCTCTGATGAAGACACTGAAAATGTTGAAAACGAAGCATGCTTTATCAATCATGGCATTAGCACATACACCAAAACGTGATGCAACTAGCCCATTAACTATAAATGATATGCAAGGGAGTGCTATGATTGGTAATTTTATAGATAGTTGTTTTGCCATAGGTAAAAGTGTCTCTGATGACCTACGATATATCAAACAACTGAAACAGCGAAGTTGCGAACATGTGTACCATGCAGATAATGTTGTTATTGCTGAAATATCTAAACCATCTAATTTTCTGCAATTAGAGTTTGTAGGGAACGGGGAAGAAAGTAAACTTCTGAAACTTCCAAGCGAAAAAGATAAAGATGAGTTGATTACTAATGTCAAGAAATTACGCTCAGAAGGTTTTACTGTCAGAGAGATAGCAGAACAATTGAATATTAGCAAAAGTACGGCTGATAGATTATCAAAGAAGTAATAATTTTCTGTCCCAATCTGTCCCGAATGTCCCACTTCTCAGAGATTGAGACAATGGGACACGTGGGGCAACTCATTGAACCTCTTTCTGCCTATTGCAATATATATAATAAGGGTATGGCGGATAAAGTAGCAAGTTTGGATAGAATTCAGGGAGCGACTATCCGTTTTAGGCAAGCAGGAGATAGGTAGCCATACCGTCCCATGCTCTAGGGTTGGTGTATCCGTATATCTAAAGAACACCAAACTATACCCATCTATATAGTGAGTATGGTTGGGTGTATTTTTTAGCTTTTGATAAAAATTTTCTAAAAAAATTACCGATTATCCACAAGTTGACCTTCAAGTTTCTTCTTATATGCCTGTATGGTCTTATCTGATATCCCAGTAAGTTTTGCAAGACCCCGAATTGTAACATTCCGATTATCCATGTATACCTTCACGAACCTATCATATTTCTCCTGATTAGAAGTTTTAATATTATTATCCTTTAAACTACTTCTGACTGTGTTTTCAGATATACCCAATTCTTTAGCATTCTCTTTTACCGTTTTTGTAAAATCATAACTACCTAAAATATTAGAGTCTCTTGTTTTTCTGCGGGCTTTACCTAATGCTTTAGACTTTTCGGGTCGGGATAGATGCTTTTGCTCAGGGGCAATTAGATACTTCCTTTTGCCTAAATTATCATATTGGCTCATATCTGATTTATAAACGCTGATAGCAATAGTACATATTCTTGATACATTCCAATCGTCAGACTTCTCACACTTGGTTATATATAGCCAATAAATATTTTGAGCAAGTTCCTCTAAAGTTATTTCAGGCTTTATATTTCTGATAGTAATACCCCAATTGAATAGCATATTATTACGATAACCTTTCTTTACTTTCCTAATCTTGTTATCTATATCAAATAGAAAATTTATCTTATATATTCCTTGGTCAGATACATTTGTGTATACATCATTTTGATTAAGAACAGCAAATGATTCATTAGTTAAAGTTGGTCTGAATGTTTCCATATCAAATGAGCCTAACAACGTTACAAGGTCTGATATGGGTGTAGTAATTTGCTCATTTAGCTTTAATGTTCCTCTCTCTTTTTCTAAAATATTACTTTTGAGCTTTTTACTACACTTACCTTTATTTAATAAATTAGTAATATTATAATTATCAATTATATATAGAAATGAATCCAGGTTATATATTTTATCATTTGTAATAATGGTAGCGGAATGACCGCTACCGAACATTTGTTGTGAAACATTGAAACAATTATTATCTATATAATTCAAATAATCATTACCTAAATCTATCAAAATGGTATTTAATAATAAATTCAAATAGTATTTATAACTTTCATTTGAGTCAATGATAAAATCAACTAAGTATACTAATCTAAATCTGTTTAGTTTACCATCCTGTAAATTGCTGATTGTAGTGTAGCTAATATTGGGTTTAAAGGTCAGCTTTTGATAGATACTATCTAAGCTATTAATGCTATCATCAAAATCAAACCAAATGAAATTGGTCTGCTTAAAATTATTAATGGTCTTTTCTTTATTCCCATATTCTCCCTGAACATGGAATGAGTGGCTAAAGCTATATCCTTGTCGAATCAATCCGACCATATCTTTGCAGCTTATATTTTTTCTTATACCATATCTTACATTCTTGAAAATTGGTTTTGTGGTGTAATTCATTATTGATACACCGAGTTCGTTAATCTTAAAACTTTCCATAAACTTATATTTATAGAAAATATAGGATTCCAATGATTAAAGTAAATAGTTAATGTATTTTCAAATAATTATTCTTTTAATCTAAATAAAAATAGTGTTGATAAATAGCCAATATGTAGCTTCACAGACACCTATCGTATATATAATTCAAATGTGCCTTTTTAGTGTTTTTGTTTGTTGATAAGGGTTACAAGAGATATTTAGTATAAAATAGGCTCGAAAACAGCGAATGTGATGGATAGCTAAATAAAATTGTGCTGAATTTTCGGAAAATGAAAAAGGTGGAGTAAATCCACCTTCTGATTTTCATTATCGTACCTCAATAATCAATAATTTTGTCATACTCCAAAAACTGACAGGGTCTAATATGCGTATTGCTAAGTATCCATCATCTTCTTTCTGCAATCGATAACTGTCAGTAGGATGTTTAGAGAGTACTTTAGCCATTTTAGAATAGGGTGATATTCGTCTTACCTTGTTAATATTAACTTTAAGCAGAGAGCTTTCTTTAATATTTCCATTCAGGACTTCACTTAATTCTTTAGTAGTGCCAAATATATAATAAGCTGTTTCAGAATCAGTAACCTTAATATCCTTTGTAGTTGAACTTGTTGTAGTATTGGTTGTTCTATTTGCATTTCCTGATAACTTAAATATAATCGGCATTGTATATATATCTAGCACATTAACTCCATTTTTAGTTGCAGGAATCCATTTAGGCATACTTTTGACTATACGGATAGCTTCTTGGTCAAGAGCAGAGTCAACACCTATTTTAACTTGGGGATTGACTATACTTCCATCTGAATTTACAATAAAACTTACCGTAACACGTCCTTCTATTCCGTTTTCAGCAGCATTGATAGGATACCTTAAGTTCTCACCTATAAATTTCATAAGAGCCTTATCACCCCCTTGAAATTGAGGCTTTGTTTCAGTATCTTCATATCTCAGGCTACCATCTTCTCTATTCACAATAACATTATTGTTAGATTGGTTAGAAGATAATCCATTGCCACCTTTCGGGTAATATATGCGTTGCCCATATTCATATTTTCCGTCCTCTCGTAGCTTCCCATTTTCATAGTATTCTTTGAAAACTCCATGTTTTTGACTATCCTGATATGTATAGGAACTTTCCAACTGACCATTATTGTAGTAGGAACTAAAGATTCCGCTAGCGACACCATTATCATTATATGACTCCTCATATTGTAATTTCCCATTTTCATAATAGTATTTGCATATTCCAATCTTTCGTCCATTCTTATAGGTCTCATCACTTTTTACTTTTCCATTCTCATAGTAGGATTTATATGTACCATTTTTTGATTGGCTTTTTATAGTTGAAAAACTTGAGCTTATTATGGTAATGATTAGTAGTATCAATAATTTTTTCATATTCTATGTTTTATTTGTGGTGGCTTAATCAATACCTAGGTTCATAATCATCATTATTTTGATACCCTTCTTCTTTTACTTGCCCATTTTCAAAGTATGATTTGAATTTTCCATTGGGATAGTTGTCTTTAAATGTTTCTTCACGCTCTAGTTTTCCACTCTCATAGTATGTTTTGCATACACCATCAAGTTTCCCATTTTTGAATATTTCCTCAGATTTAAGTTTTCCGTTTTCATAGTATGATTTTACAAGACCATCTTTTTCGCTATCCTTATATTTTCCCTCACTACTTAATTGCCCATTTTCGTAATATGTTTTAAATGCTCCGTTAAGAATGTCTTGTACAAATGTGAATTCTTGTTTTAATTGACCGTTTTCTTCATAATAGTCTTTATAGACACCATCGTGGGCATTATTTTTAAATGATTTTTCTGTTTCTACCTTTCCATTTTTATAATAGACCCTTGAGACACCTTCCATTTTGTCGTTCTTGTACATATCCTCACTTTTAAGTACCCCATTTTCATAGTAGCTTTTAGATATTCCATTGAGTTTACCATCTGTATACATTACTTCATCCTGAACCTGTCCATTATTATAATAGGATTTGTGGACACCTACTTTTTTCCCATTGTTGGTTTCACCTTCATTCCATAATTGCCCATCTTCATAGTACCATTTGTACTTACCATGAGGAACACCTTTTTCAAATTTTACATCTTCTTTTAGTTGCCCATTTTGGTAATACGATTTTGTGCTTCCATCTATCAAGCCATCCTTGACAGACATTTCTGTTTGTATCTGCTTGACCTTAACATAATCTAGGTCTGCATTATAGTAGGTGACAGCCTTACCTGTAAATGGTTGGGAAGAGTTTACTTCATAAAAAATACCATTGCGGTTTTGTAGTTCTTTTTCGTCAATGGTTTTTTCTTCTTTACAACTGATTAAAGTTATCGAAAGAATTAGTGCTAGAGATAAGTAGTTTCTTAAAAACATATAGTGATAGATTCATTTTGTTCATCTGTCCCAAATGAACTATATAAATACAATGAAGACGTAGGACATTAGCCATCCGCCATCAGGTATCGCCAAACACCTCACTACAAACGACTAAAGCCTACGTCTCATTATATTGAAACGTAGGCATTTAGTTATCTAATCCTTGTAGTGGTTGAAATTTTGGCGATTTCGATGGTGAGGATTATACTAAACGCTTCTTTTTAATTCTAATATGTAACTATATCATCAACGCTTTGAATTTATAGTTAATACAAAGTTATAATATATTTTTAATCTATTTGCTTTTCGTGTAGTATTTTAGCTTGGTTATAAACCTGTTCCAATGTAGGGAAGTTGTCCACAATCCAAACATCTTCATTGATTTTGACTAGACCAAAGACTTGTATATCTTCTTTTTTAGTATCCTTAAATAAATCCTTAATATCCGCATTCAGGCAATCCGCAACCTGCTTAAGCCTTTCAAATGTTGGATTACCATTTAAGCTATTTGATAAGTTGACCCGATTGATTCCAATCATATCGGCAAGGTCTTGCATAGTCTTTTTCTGTTGCTTGAGCAGCTCTTTTATTCTTAATTCTTCCATATATATGCTGTAATGGTTTATTAATAACAAATATACTTATCAAATCGAAACACTATTACAAAATAGTGTTAAATATTTATTATACCATTACATTACTATCGTTTCATTTGCTTTTTTAATAATTTAGCACTACATTTGTAGTGTAAATGATTAATAAAGCATTACAGATATGAAAGCAAAAGTCGGTCAGTATTATTTCGGAAGACATCGCAATATATGGGGTGTATGGGTTTATGACGTAGTTAATACTGAAACAGGCTACACAAGCGGAAAATTCATTAAAGACTGTGTAAATTATGAGGATGCTGTGCGTGAAATGTATGCTTTGAATGGTTGGAGACAACCTAGCACAATATCAAAAAGGTTCTAATTAAAATATAATTATTTATATGAAAAATACTATCAACAACTTAGCATTACTAAATAGAGCCACAAACATGGTTATCAAAGGTTATGACCTTACTCAGTCATTACAAACATCTGTTTTGATTGAAACATTACAATTCAAGTTGATTAATGGAACTGCACATTTTATTTACAGAAAGACTAATGGTAAGCTTCGTGAAGCATTTGGTACATTGCTTGAAAGAGTTGCTGACAGAAATATTAATGGTCGTGGTTATCCAAGAAAGTTAGATGGAATACAAGCCTACTTTGATATTGAAGAACAAGCATGGAGAAGTTTTAGATATGAAAATCTAGTAACAATACTTTAATCATGGAAATTGCAAACTACATCTTATCTATTCTAAAAACCGATTTGAATATTGTTTGGTCTTGGGGATTCAATTCCCCAAAGCCATTAGAAAATGGTTTATCATTTAAAGTTCAGGGATTTTTATACAAAGGTTGGGTATCGGTGGAATACAATGAAGGTTCTGACCTATTTGATATAAAATTATTATCAGACCACCTAAAAGAAGTGAAATCTATTGAAGGTGTCTATGTAGACCAATTAGTCGATGTGATTGATGCTAGTGTGGAGTGCTCTGATAACTATGAAGAAAAAGTAAAGTCTACATATGGATAATAAATGTCCCACTGTCCCAACTCATTATACATGGGACAATGGGACACTTCAATTAATATTCACTTCTCTTATAAGTGAAACAGATAAAGTGCTGATAAACTAATGATTAAATGTTTTATACAAAAACAAGCATTCACTATCAACGATTAACCAATAAAACTGAATATTATTATGAGTAAGAAATTTCAAAATACAACTGCTGATTATCTTGAATGGGATAGTAATATATTACTAATTTTTAAATTGTATCAAGACCAAAATTATAAATTCAGTTTACTAATTGCTTTGGGTTCTTTCTTTGGTATTAGGATTTCTGACCTATTAAATTTGAATTGGTGTGATATACTCAATACTGACATACTGACCATCATTGAGAAGAAAACTAAAAAACAACGTACTATCAAAATCAATGACCAACTAAAAAAACATATCCAATCCTGTTATAAAGAAATTAAACCTCAGTCAACTAATGATTTTATATTCAGAAGTCAAAAAGGTGGTATTTATTCAGTTCAACGAATAAATGTTGTTTTTAAAGAGATTAGAGTAAAGTATAATTTGAAAATAAAAAATTTCTCAACGCATTCCATGCGTAAAAGTTTTGGGAGACAAGTCTACAACAATGCAGGTTCTAATGCAGAATTAGCATTGGTAAAACTCTCAGAACTATTCAATCATAGTGATGTGAGAACCACTCGTAAATATTTAGGTTTACGAAGTGAGGAACTTATGGAAGCTTATGATTTGTTGAGTTTTTAGGATAAATGATAACATTATTATCATTTATCATTATATATATTAATGTGTTGACTGAAGAAGTCTCTTAAATCTTTATTACAACAATACACATAAACACCCTTAATACCTCTAAGCAGTAGGGTTTTATAAATATTGATAATATATTGATTCAATGTAGAATCATTTGTGTTATTCTTCCCATTTTTATCTTTGTAATTATCTTTGTAAACTTCGATAGAGTTGGTCTGTTTGTTATAACCAATCTCTTCTCCAAAAATAACCCCTACATAATTTAAATCATAACCTTGTGTAGTATGTATACATCCAACTTCATTCACAGCATTGGGTGAATTAATAAAACTTATATATGTAGAATTCCATTTTAATTTAGTCTTATCAATTACAATATCAAATAAGCCCTTATCTTTTTTGCTAATCCATTCCCAACTATATCCTGCAACTAAACGAGACAATCCTACTTGATTGTCTCTTTCTATTATTTTATCCCTAAGTAGGGATATATCATCAAATAATAAAAATTCAAATTGTTCTGATTCGAATCTCTCATCATTCATCAAAGTGTTATCCAATAGCTGATTTACAAAATCGGTAAATAGATTGCCTCCTTTAGAGCGAATCTGTGTTTTTAAAAAGATATTGGTATATTCAGGTAATGAAGCAATAGATGTAAATTTCTCTTCCTCGATATCACTTGGCTTAATCGATTGTTGCCTATCATAAAAAAATATTTGATTATTAGACTGTTTCAAAATCCAATCTAATTCTGTCCCTTTATCTATTTCAAATCCTAACGTTCTGTTAGACTCATCAAAAGAACCATAATTGGGGATATTTTTACGCTGTTTTAATCTATGGCTTTCATCTACAAGAACTAACTTGTATTTTCTCTTCACAATATCTGTAGGAGAAATTACCATTTTTCTATCTAACCCCGTAATTTTAGAAAAAACATCTTGTAACGTTTTACGTAGTGATGACATAGAGACGACGAGGGCTATGTCATCCTTCTCGAGATTAAATTTTTGGAGATTAAATTTTAATAAGGAGATAACTTCGGATGAAAAGGAATCATCAATCTCATAATTTTCGTAATATTCAATAGGAGTTACGAGTAACTTAATTAGGTAAATAGCCAAAACAGTTTTACCTGTCCCTGCACTGCCATTTATAATTATTCCTTTTTTATTGTTGGATAAATCTGTTAGTATTTGAATTATAGCATCTTGTTGGTCTATGGTTAGACTTTTATATGGAGAATACTTAAATACATCTGAATTATTTATTTCCTGAATATTTTTTTTTGCAATATTCAATTCTTGCAGTTTTTCCCAAACAAGAGGAAAAACCCTCTCATACTCCTCTTTTTGATAATAATAATGGCTATTATTTCCTAAATTCCCATTTAATAGATTAAATGAACCTTCTGCTGAAAAGTGACTGATTAAAAAGGCTTCTAAATGTAAAATTACAGATTTGTTGAAAAAATCTGAGTGAATTATATGCCTGATAGATAAATTTTTCTTTGATTGATTGTTGTTATGAGAAACAAATCGATTTAAGATATTTATAGTTTCACCAATGTATAAATCTTTTTTATTATTCAGTAAATATACTATTGGTGAATTATATATGCTTGATTCTGATGATATTTTTCCTAAATATTTTCCACTATTATTTACGGGAAAGATTTGAACGGAGTTTTCGTATAGGTTTTTGAACATAGTCACAATTCATTATATTTTTTAGCACTACCTTTTGCTTTATCAATAGGGTATTTCTCTGCGTTCTTTTTTATTTTCTCTAATACAATTTCCTTTACATCTAACTCTAATTTTGAAGCAAGCAATAATGAATAGTTTATGACATCAGCTAATTCTTCTTTCAACTTTTGAATATTGACATCTTCGGCAGACTTCCATAAAAAAAGTTGATTTAATTCTGATGCTTCTATGGATATCGCAAGAGCTAAATCTTTTGCATTATGAAATTGTTCCCAATCCCTTTCTTTTGCAAATAAATTTATTGCTTGTTTTAATTCTTCTAAATCGCTCATCATATATTCTATTAAAAATTAGAGATAAACCTAACTGATAATTCATATTTTGGAAATACTACATATCAGAACAAAGTTAAATAATAAATCTAATTTTGGATTCGCATTCAAAGGAAAGTATTAAAAATCAATCCTATTGATAAATAATATGTTTTGTGTGTTAATCTTTTTACTTGTAGAATAGTAGTCTCAATCTTAAAGATTATCTTTGTTGTGCAAATGTTGTGCAAATGACTAAATGAAAAAACGCTAACCAATTGATAAAACAATGATTAGCGTTTCTAAAAGTACTCGGAGCGGGAGTGGTCTAATATCAAAACCAAATTTGATTATTTTTAATTAATTGATTCTCAATATCAGTTTATTATAAAAATTATTTTTCATCCTTTTTAATCGTATATAATCTAAAATTTATCCCTATTTTTATCCCTCAATAATTTTAAGGGATAGAATACTATGCAAAAAGAAATTAGTTCAAATGAAAATATTAAAGAGGTTATAGATAAAAACGACCTCTTAAACCTGTTCTCCACATCAATGGGCAACTCCGAATATAAACTGATTGAGTATTGTGAGTCAAATGATTTTAAAAACTACTCGACCATTATAGAGGAATTTGAGGCTATTCAAAACGATATTTATGATTATATTTTTAAATTAACAGAGCCTAATATTCAATTATCAGGTGTAGAAATAGAGGAAATTAGTTTTCAATATTGTACACAGAAATATAGTTGGGTAAATGAGGTCGGGGTGAAAGCAATTAATAGATGGTTAGTTTGGATGTGTTGGCATGAGGGAATATTTAAAAATTAGGAGCTAGTTATGGAAGTTTCATTTTACTTACGCAAAGAACTACTAAACAAGAATGGGTTAGCACCAATACGAATGCACATTACATTTAATGGGCAATTGATAAAGAAATCCATTAAAGGTGTAAATACAAAACCCGACCAATGGAAAGATAAAAGGATGCGTATTCGTGCCAACTATAAAACCGAAGAATACAATTTTCATGTTGAATATAACCAAATCTTAGATGACCTTGAGGAACGCATAAGGGATATAGAACGTTATGCTTTGCTCAATAAGATAGAATTGACAAAAGAGTTTATTCTTGATAAGTTGGAGCAAAAACAGAAAATTAATGTAGAACATGATTTTTTCGACACTTTCAATGAATTTATAGAAACGAACCGTTCTGTATCTTCACCCAATACAACAAAAGGACGAGTAACGATTCTGAACTTCTTAAAAGATTTTGCGGAGCATAGAGGTAGACAAATAATCCTCGATAATATCAACAACCAATTTTATGAAGAATTGAGAGAATATGCTTTTGAGGAAAAAGAAGTCCGAAACAACTATTTTTCTAAGATAGTTTCTATTATTAAGCGTTTTATGTCGTGGGCGGAAGAACGAAACTACCATACCAATACACAGTATTCTAAATTTAAAGCTTCGGAAGAAGAGATAGAAGTTATATTTCTGAACACGGAAGAGCTTATGACTTTATATAATTTCAATTTCAAATCGGAAAGATTATCTAAAGTGCGTGATTTTTATTGTTTTGGCTGTTTTACAGGATTGAGATTTTCTGATATTCAGAATTTGAAACCTTCTAATATCTATGAGGATTATATTAAACTCAATATTAAGAAGACAAAGCAAACCGACCATGTAATACCCTTGAACAAGTTTAGTCAAGGAATACTCGATAAATATAAAGACACTCCTTTTGAGCCTCTCCCCTCTATATCTTCTCAAAAGTTGAATAAGTACATCAAGGAATGTTGCAAAGAGATGGGGCTTGACACTCCTGTTACAATAACCCGATATGTAGGTAGTCAAAGAATTGATACAACAATGCCCAAATATGAGCTAATAACAAGCCACACAGCTAGAAAAACATTTGCCACAGTTTCCCTAATACTTGGTATGACCGAACGATTTGTTAAAAGTGTAACGGGTCATAAGCGTGACGCTTCGTTTAATCGCTATGTGAAAATTGCAGAACAGGAGGTGAAAAAACAAATGGAAAATACTTGGGATAAGTTATGATAAAGGATAATAGACATTCCCCAATATTAGATTTATTCTTGAAATCTATTAACCCTCAAGAATATACAAGTTCTGATTATATTAAAAATCTCATATTAGATTTAGTCGATTATTCTCATAATCTGTTAGAGATAGAACATGTTATACACACCATATTAGAAAAAGTAAATTTCATTGAATGTGAGTGTCCAACCAATGATTTAGGTGTAGAATTTGATATTGTTGAGATTCTAAGTAATAAAGGATATAAAACTATTGACTACTATTTTAATAATTTTGAGTATCCCAAAGCAATAAGTAAGCTTGCCAATTTGAGGTTTTCATTTGAAGGGCGACTTTTAGAACTAGCAACTGCATCTATATTTAAACTGGTCTATGAAAATCAGATTGCCTGCATCAATGATCATTTGCATCGATTATGGACTCTCCAACGGGAGCAAATAAAAGCAAAGACATATAATAGGCAAGGGAAACAATACTATTCACAAAGACATCAAACATTAGATATTATAGATGCTATTGGAGCATATATGGTATATCCAAAATCAGAAGCAGATAGTATTCTGTCTCATATAGGTGTAGCCTATGATGATTCTCTTATGTATCGAATGGAAGTCTTATTGAGTGATTGCTATATAGATCATAATGGAGATTGTGGAATACCTTTTATTTACATTAAAAATAGCAATATTGAAATAGATATATTGACAAAACAGCTAATTGATAGAAATTTAAAATCAAACCAATTTGGGTCAAACTCAATTATTCTAACAAGCTATTTAGATTCAAGTGCGGTAAATGATATTATCTTGCTCGAAGAAAAGATATATTTACTTTTTAATAATTTCAATTCTGAAATATCTAAGATACATATTCACATATTTATAAGTACGTTACAAAAGAAAAACATACATGAGTTTGGATATGGAGAGGCTATTTATGTGAGAACTTTACTTATTGAAACAATAAAAGCTAATAAAGACCTAAATCGCAAATTTATTTTATTACTATATTTCTTGAAATATGACAAAGATCTATCTACCGATATATTTTGTGTCAGAAATGTGACTAAATTTATTGAGGTTCTTTCTGATTATTTCCCCGAATCAACATCGTTAAGCTATGATTCGATAAAATCTTATTTAACTAGAAAAGATAGGGTAAGTAAAAATTTTAAGGACTTTGGACTAGAAATTGGAAATATTTGTCATTTTCCATCTGATTTTATAGAAAAACACAGAACATTACTAAATAGTGTAGAATAGTGTAATTAGATACCCTCTAAGTTTGCCATCAAATCATTTAAAAATAATTTGACATGGCGAAAACAAATTTAAAGCAACTCAAGGCTGTTGAGAATATACAGCTTAACACGGATGGTTCGATTATAATTAAATTGAATCAAGAAGAAACTCCTCAAAATCTCACTCTCCCAAAAGAAATTCAGTTTGAAAAGGATAGATTATCTCAAGTAGAAGCAGCAAATCTATTTCAAGTGACTGTTCAGACAATCATTAATTGGTCTAAGAAGGGCATAATTTGTAGGTATAAACTAGGAAATCGAGTTTTTTATTTAAAGTCGGAATTGTTGGAAGCAGCCAAAACAAGTTCTTCTCTACAGAAAATTTAAAATTGAACATATGGATAAAAAGAGCATTCCTTATGTGAGAATAGGTACAACCTATTACAAAAAGGTAAAGAAGCCGTTAGCGTCTGGTGACACGGTAGAAATACTTATACTTTGGAACAAGGATACAATAATATCTGATCACGGAAAAGATTATCTTGCTAAAATAGAGTGTTATGATGGATTCTGTAGTATACCATCTCACATTCAATATAAAGCAACGATTGGGAGTTTCTACAATCAATATCATGAGTTAGATTATAAGCCAAAAGCAGGAAACTGTACTACTATTCTTACATTTTTAAAGCACATATTCGGAGAACAGCATGAGTTTGGCTTGGATTATCTCAAAATACTCTATGAGAATCCGTTGCAAGCCTTGCCAATTCTTTGCCTTGTCAGTTCCGAACGTGGAACAGGTAAGACTACATTTTTAAATCTCCTCAAATTGATGTTTGGCAAAAATATGACACTTAATACCAATGATGATTTCCGTTCTCAATTTAATTCAGATTGGGCAAATAAACTTGTGATTGCTGTAGACGAGGTATTACTTGATAAACGAGAAGATTCAGAGCGGATTAAAAACCTATCTACCGCTCGACAATTCAAAGCAGAAGCTAAAGGTAAAGATAGACAAGAAGTTGAGTTCTTCGGCAAATTTATTCTTTGTTCGAATAACGAAATTAACTTCATTTGCATTGATAATGAAGAGACTAGGTATTGGGTGCGTAAAATATTGCCTTTCGAAAAAGAGTTGAACTCCACGTCATTAATGTTTATTGAACATCTAAAAACAGAAATTCCTGCTTTTTTAGATTTCATAATAAATAGATCATTCCATACAGAGAATAAGTCTAGAATGTGGTTTACTCCTAAGCAACTTGAGACCAACGCATTGATAAGATTGAAAAGTAACAACAAATCATTGATAGAAAAAGAAATGATAAATGTACTTGAAATGATATTTGAAGATAGGGATTTAGACATTATACAATTTCAGTTGCAAGATATTATTGCCTCAATGAATAATCTTAATTATCGAAGCCTCTCTATAAGCAAAGTAAAAGAAATACTAGTTTCAAAATGGGGGTTATCTACATTCAATTCCTCGTATACAAAATATATAGTATTCCCTGATGGAACAATTTCAACTAGTTCACATAAGGGTAGGTATTACGAATTGACTAAAGAAAAATTCTTCGGAATAAATTACTAATTCTGTTGAATCGTTGATAGCTATATATAAGTGGATATATAATAATGAATTAACTATCAACAATAAGTTCAACAGTTGTCAACACGATCAACAGTACAATGTAAATTAAAAATTAAGTCTCTTTGTTGTTGATACTCTTGTTGACGATAACTAATTGATTGATAGAGCCTGTCAACAAATCAACAGTTTCAACAGCATTTTCATCCCTTAAGATAAATAGAAAACTAAATGATACTTTTTTCCCTTTTGTTTTTTCTCTTTTTATTATTGAATTGATTAGCAAGAGGGGAACGTCACAGAGTAACATTCCGAATATTAAGCATAGCTTAATGAGATAGTTGCAATGTCATATAAAATCCTAAAATGTAACATTTGTAACTAAAGGGAAGAGAAATGTCTGTCCAACAATAAATTACAGATTATGGAACAAAAAATAATACGCATATCTGCATCATTACACTGCGAATATAAAGAATTGGTGTCTAGGTTTCCAAAACTGACGTTATCTACTGCAACAGAGCTTTTAATCAAAAAGGCTCTCAAACGTGGAGAGATTGAAGACAGTAAAGACACAGCTTACAAAGCAGTTAAAGAATTAGACCAGACATTTAGAAAATGGATGCGACAACAAGAAAAGACCCATCTCTCGAAAATTTCAGAAGAGTTACTTGCTTTAGCTCATGAGCTACAAGATACAGCCACAAAAACAGATATGGAAAAGGTCGGAAATATGCAAATATCCATCATTGAGAAAGCCTTAAGTAACCTTGCTACTTTTCTAGTTAATGATTACGAAAAGACAAAATCAGAACTTAGCGAATTAAAAAGCCAAATAAAAAAACAGTCAAATATTATAGACGAAAAACTATCTAAAAAGATATTCTAATGTACACCAAGATTATAAATCCCGCTGTACATGGGAAAACAGCTTACAGTAACACAGGCTCATGTGGTGCATTAGTCAATTATCTGAATAAAGAGAATGCAGATTATCAATTAGTTGATAGAGAACTCTTCTTTAATCACGAGAGTTATAATATAACTTCTAACGAAGTTTTACAAGCTATAGACAACAATCACAAAGGCTTGAGGCGAAACACGCCTAAGTTTCATAGTCTTGTAATTGCACCTACGGCTCAAGAGCTTTACCATATTCGACAAAGTACCGAAAAGATGAAAGAATATACACGAGCAGTTATGGAGCAGTATGCTAAAAGCTTCAATCTCCCCAATGGAAAAAAGCTATCAAGTCATGATTTAGTTTGGTTCGCTAAATTGGAACATAAGCGAAACGGTGAGTATTCGGCTAATAGTATGCACATTCACATCATTGTATCGGCTAGAGATAAGAGCCAATCAATAACAGTGAATCCCAATATCAATAATAGAGACCGCTTTAATCGGGTGCAATTCTACATGAATAGTGAAAGAGTCTTTGATAATATGTTCGGATTCAAAAGAAAGGAATCATTGTTATACAACCATCAAATAAACAAACATGGTTCTTTCTCCGAAAAGTTAAGTTTGTGTCAAGAAAATTTGAAACATCGAGAAGCCAAAGAGGCTATTCATAATATTGTCGGTATTTTTCAAGGATTGGATTATGAAAATGAGCAAGATAATGCAAGAAGACGGAGACGAAAAAGGTAATAATATGATATTATCATAATGTAATATTGTTATATTTGGGAATGCTATCACTATATATTTTAGAATGGCAATGAGTAATAATAATTAATTATTTATGGATACACTAAATCAATTAGTAGTAATTCTTGGAGGGTGGGCTGTTATTGTTAGTGCAGTTATTTATTTTTTTTCAAAAAGAATTGCTGACAAGCTTAATGTAAGGTGGAAAGAGAGTGCAGAGAAGAATGTTACAATTTTACAGAGTGAATTGACAAAAAACAATAATAGTCTTAGTCATTTAATTTCTCTTTATGGAACTAGTTATCACCAAGCTCAAGAGCGAAGGATTAAAGCTATTGAGGTTTTATGGATAAATTTATTGCAATTTAAAGATACAATACCCTCTACGGGATATATGATTTATAATATATTGTCAGATGACGAAATTGAGGCATACTGGAAAAAAGAGACAGATAATAAAAATTTTCTTGCAGGACAGAATATATTGTTGAATATAAATGAAATAGAACGCTCAAATAAAATTTTAGCCTTAATTACAGAGATTGATAGAGAAAGACCTTTTATAGGAGAGAATATTTGGCTATATTATGATATTTACAAAACTTTTATTGGTCGAATTGGATTTCTCTTAATTAATGGTACTGAGAAGAGATATTTCAAACATTGGCATAAGGATTCACTGATTAATAGTCTTTTTGATAAGACATTAACGCAAGAAGAGATAAACTATATTTACTCATCTAAAAATGAATCACTAAGAATAACAATGAGTTTTTTAGAAAGTAAATTGTTAAATGAAATAAATAGAACATTATCGGGGGAAGTATTGTCGGAATCAGCACTTGATAGGATAAAAAAAATGGATGAAGTTCTTAATTTTTCAAAATTATAAAATGCTCACAATCTACCTTCTTCGCCATGCCGAAACTGACTACAATGCCCACGCACAATTTATCGGCGGTCGGTCAAATCATATTCCATTATCAACTAAGGGGAAAAAACAAGCATTGGAAATTGGTAAGGTTTTGAAAGATTCAAACATTCAGTTTAACCAAGTATATTGCTCCATAGCCAACCGAACCCGTGAAACACTTGATTTAATCCTTTCTCAAGCTCAAATAACAAGCAATCCGATTATCTATTCCGAAGAATTGCAAGAACTTTCTCAAGGCTATTGGGAGGGCAAACTTCGCTCCGAAATATATACTTCCGAACAATTAGCTGAAATTAATTCCAATCAATGGCTTTTTACTCCTCCCAATGGAGAATCTCAAAAGGAGGTAGAAGATCGGATGTTAGCCTTTATCTTGTCCGAAATATTAGATAGGCATACAGAAGGTGATTTTTTGATTGTAGGTCACGGAATCGCTTTTAAATGCTTGTTGAGAGGTATTCTTGACATATCTTCCCAAATGGCTTACAAACTCACTATTGACAATACTTCACTCACAAAGCTATCCTATGATAAAGAAAAAGGTTGGTTCGTAAATTATCTGAACCAAACCTTAATCATTTGATAAATATATTTTACTTTTAATTAGCTAGTGTATAATAAGACACAGAAGCATTTTTATTCGTGGCTGTAAACGTCTTTACTCCATCAACAAAAATAGATGTAGTAAACATTGTATTTTCGTCTATGATCTCTGAATCGTCATGAGCCTGTGCAGAAATATAGCATACCTCACTATATTTCATATCCAATTCAACATAAAAAGGAGATTTCACATACATAATTTTTGCGTCTTCATCTACATGTGCCAAATCTGTATTTTTCGTGCTGTACATAATCCGCATAGTTATATCAGGATTATCACAAGAAGCCTCATAGCGTACTTTGTAAGTTTTGTTAGTGCCTGTACCCTCATTCTCATTCTCGTTATCATCACCACATGAGGAAAGAACAAAAGGGAGAAAAAGGATAAGTGTCAGGATAAATTTATTCATAATATGTTTAAATGTAAATTGATAATCATTTAGTGTATAATATTTTATTGTAATTTTATAATATTATCACATTGTTATAATGTAACATTATCATAAAATCATATTTTCTTGAAGTTTTCGGCTATGTCAAAATAGATTTGCTTGTCTATTGTTTCAGCAGATAATACCAAGCCTCGAAATGGGTTGTTTTCTATATCAATAATGGTAGCCTCTAATTCTTTTCCTGTGTTGTTATGCTGAACATTTTCGGTTACAATAACTTTATCGCCTACTTTGAAATCCGATTGTTGTAATGCTAAAATCTCCGATTCGGAGGCAGGAGTCAATAAATAATATTTACTATTCCATCTACCACAAACAATCACTATTGGTACTGTTTCGGCTAATGTTAAGTATTTATTAATGCTACGAACAAACTGTGATAAAGTAATTCCTATCATAATGTTATATTATTGTTTTATCATATTATTACATTTTTCGCCATCGGCAGAGAGAATAAACAGAGCAGAAAGTTCCTGTCTGGTTTGTAACTGTGGATTGAAGAAAGAAAATTTACAATCTGCTGTCTTGGCTAATATCTCAGAAGTGTTGCGGGAATCATATCTATTCAGATAGTCCACTTGCCAATTTTCAGCAATGGTAAGTTCGGATTGGCATTTCTCAAGTTCTTTCTCCCATCGAGAGATAAGAGATTTTGCTACAACTTGATTCTTTTTTCCCCTTTGTTCCTGTATTTTATCTTGTAGACGTGAAATAGAGTTTTGAATAGATTCAATTTTCTTCGCTTTCTCCGCCTCAAATTGTTTCCGCAGAATAGATATACTATCAGCTACCGTAATATCCGAAACATCAATAGATAAAATTTCTATTAGCAAATCAGTTTTAATACCCTTTTTATCAGTTTCTAAGTAATTAATTATTGTTTTCTCATAGTTAGAGGGTGGAGAACAAGATAACCAAACTAAGGGGAGAAGAATAAGGTAATATATCTTTCTCATGATGCAATAGATTGATAGGTGTTAGAAAATAGATCAAAAGCTATTGATAATCCTTGTGACTCTGTTTGCCCGTTTTCTATTGCTTCATCATATAAATTGCTAGCGGACCAAAGCATTTTCCATGCAAGAGACAAAGCATCTATGTCGTCAATGTCAGGATTTTGTTTCTTGACAATCTCAAAGGCGGTAGGCATAAATAGAGCCTCGATTTGCTCTATAGAACTAATTTTACTCATATTCTGTATATTTTGTGGTTAGTAATCATTTGGTAACTATTTCTTAGGTAGCATTTCACTAAACCACAAAAAGAAGACGTGGTACTCACCAAGTCCGTAGGAGAGGTACTGGTATACCCGACAAACGAAACAAGGCAAGCCCACGCCTAGACGGCATGAGCATTGCACAGTTTCCTTGTTTGTCTAAAAATTACCAGTTTTCTCCTACAAGGTTTATGTGAACGCTAATGTTATATTTTTATATGCGACGCTTCGCTTTTATGTTATTGGCAAAGATATAAATAATTCTTTTTTAATTACTTCTAATCTAATAGATTTGCTTTTAACTTTTTTATATATTTGTTAGTGATAAACTTAACAGACTCAATATGATTAAATCAAATACTCGAGGTTCAGAATGGAGGAAATGGGATTTGCACATTCATTCTAACGCTTCTGACGGGAATGGAAGTCCATCAGATATAATTGACGCTGCAATAAATAGAGGTTTATCTGCAATCGCAATAACAGACCATCATACAGTTGATAATTTAGATGAAATTAAGCAGATTGGTCGCGAAAAAGGGGTATTAGTAGTTTCGGGTATTGAATTTAGAACAGAATATGGAGCTAAATCTGTACATATGATTGGTCTGTTTCCAGATTATCATGATGGAGTTAAATTGGATGCAAAAGCTATTGAAGATTTCATCCTAAGCCCTCTTTGCTTGTCAAAAACACATATTATTTCTTTAGGTCGAAGAAACAAACCAAAAGAGAACTTGACAGACGAACAAGCTTTTAAAGAAGGGATGTTTCTTTGTCAAGTAGACTTCAAAGATGCTGCAAATTTAATTAGAAAACATGGAGGTATTATATCTGTACATGCTGGTTCTAAGGCGAATTCTATCGATGAAGAAATTAAACATCAAGGAAAATCTACAAAAAATGTTCAAGAGTTGTATGATTCTTTAGGAACATTAAAGGAGGAATTGTTAAATGGGTATGTTGATATTTGTGAAATTCGAAAAGAAAATGATAGTGAAAGCTTTTACCTAAAAACATTTGGGCTTCCATCAATTATTGCATCGGATGCTCATAGAATAGACGAAATTGGGAACAAGTTTGTTTGGATAAAAGCAGATTTATCGTTCGAAGGGTTGAAACAGATAATATATGAGCCAGAACAAAGAGTAAAAATTCAGGAGTCCGAACCTGATACAAAGGAAAATCACTTAGCTATTGATTCTGTTAAATTTCATTGTTCAGATAATACATTTACTGACAGTTCTATTTACTTTAATCGTAACTTGAATGTCATTATAGGAGGGAAATCTTCTGGAAAATCATTATTGTTAACATGTATTGCAGAAGTTTTAAGAGGAAATACTGATTTGAGGACAAAATACGATCTTCAAGATAAGGTGAAAGATTTTGATTTTGAAGTAAAGTTAGTATCAACTGAATTAAGTGATAAGTTGAGTAATCATAAAGGTGTACGTAAGGCTAGTATTATTCCAGAGATAAAATATATTTCTCAGAATGAATTAGCAACATTAGCAGACCATCAAATAAAAAAAATAAGTAATCAACTAAATAAATTAGTGAGGGGATTGCTAAGAGAGGATTCTGATACAAACTTGTATTATGAAAACTTTCTTCAAAATGTCAAGGCTTTTGATAAAGAGCGAGAAGATATTATAAATAAATATTTTGAAATATTAGAGACGAAACAAGCACTCCAAACTAATATTTTCGAATTAGGACAAAAGAATGTTATAGAAGTTGCAATAAAAGAAAAGCAAGATGCGATAAAAATAGTTACAGATAAAATAGGGTTTGTTGAAGAGGAAAAAAAACAATATGAAGAAATAAAGCTAGCAATAGATAGTAAACAAAAAGAATTAGAACAGTTAAAAAAAGAATCTTTATTAATAATAAATTTCTTCTCCAATAGCGAAAACTCTTTAAAAGAAATAAATGCGGAAAAAGAAAGACTAGTTCATAGTACTAGCTCAAATTTATTAGACGCTCTAAAAGAGCCTTTGACAACTTTAAATAATATCTTGAGTTCTTTCTTTAAAATAAATTCGGAAAATGAGATTCAAAAAATTGTAGATAATCTATTCTCTAAAATAAATGAAGAAATAGGAATATTAAATGAAAAGCTGAAACCTTTTTTGAGTAAGATTGAGAATCAAAAAATATTAGAAGAACTCGAGAATACTCTAAAAAATCAAACCGCTAAAAAGAAGGAGATTGAGAAAAAGGAAAAAGAATTGGTAGATATAGAGACTAAATTATCTGAAACGAAGGAACTGTTGCTCCAATCCTTTAGAAATACTCATACAGAATATACAAAATTGATTCAAAATTTCGGAACGAGATGTTCTTTATTGCAGGATGACAAATTGTCTATAACAGGAAAAACCTTTTATAACTTCTCTAAGTTTAGAAAAGCGGTTATACAACACATAAGTGGAAGGAAGAATAGCAACTGGGATTATACAAAATATCCAGTATTGAATGATAAAATGTCTAGTATGTCATCGGAGGATGCAAATTTGGATAATATCTTATTATTTTCTCTTAGCAATTTATTTGATGCAGTAATAGCGGGAGATTATTCTCTTAATCAATCGACCTCCTCAAAGAATTTCTTAAAACTAATATTTGATGACTACTTTTATGATTATTGGAATGTAGAGTATCAAGGAGACAATTTAGGTAAAATGTCCGCAGGTAAAGCCAGTTTTGTTATTTTAATGCTTATTGTAGGTCTTAGTAAATCAAAATCACCACTATTAATAGATCAACCAGAAGATAATTTAGACAATCGTTCTATTTCTACAGATTTAGTTAATTACATTAGAAGTAAAAAAATAGAAAGACAAATTATTCTAGTGACTCACAATCCTAATATAGTTGTAAATGCTGATGCAGAGAATATTATTGTAGCGGACCAAAGGGGACAAGATAATAATTCTACCTGTCTTTTTCAATTTAATTATATCAATGGTGCAATAGAAGATACCAAACCTAAAGATATATCTGTCACTGATACTTTAAATAGTATGGGGATTCGAGAGCATATCACGGAAATAGTAGAAGGTGGAGAAGAGGCATTTTTGAAAAGAGAACGAAAATATAATTTTAAGAGATAAGAATTATTTAAGTCAAACTAAAAGATTACATTATGGAAGCAAAAGTACAGTACAATGATTTTAAAGGCACAGTAGCTGCTGATGGTATTGACCCGCATAGTGCAGGCGTATTAGTGCAGTTTTTGGAGGAGAAAGGAATCGATACAGAAAGGTATAATCCAGTAGGATTCGATTTTTATACAGGAGAGAGAGAATATTGTAGTTTTAGTATTATTTGTATAGACAATCAAGAGCAAAATCTCGTTAAATTTGGTTTTGAGAAAAAACAAACACTACAAGAATTTTTTAATTTATTTAAACGATTTAATGTTATTGGCATTAGCAAATATGCTAGAATTGAAGGGTTAGAGTTAAAACCTGAAAGTATAATGATTGAAGATAGAGAATAATCTATCCCTCAAATCATCCCTCTTTAAAAATAAAAAAGCTTATAATTAATCGATTATAAGCTTTTTTTGTACTCGGAGCGGGACTTGAACCCGCACAACCATATGGTCACAAGATTTTAAGTCTTGCGTGTCTACCATTCCACCATCCGAGCAGCCTATGAGCGAAAGACGGGATTCGNNCAACTGAGCTACTTTCGCAAAATGAAGATCTACTTTCGTTTGTCGTTACAAACTACTTCGGTAAATGCGAGTGCAAATGTAGAATCTTTTTTTGATTTGACAAACAAATTTGTCACTTTTTAAACATTGCTCAGTATTTATTATTCCAATCTATACTGGTTGTTAGGCTTAGTGTCCTATTCCTCAAAGTAATAAATGAAAGATGAAATTCATTAATTTCTTATTCTAAATAAATAGCCTTCGCGCATTACTCTATAAGCTTTCAGGAATTCAGTTCCGGGGTCAGAGATTGCTTTGCCTGTACCATCTGCAATGTTATAGATTGTTTTGCACTTGGGGCATTGAGCGTGTAAGCGGTTACTCAATACTTGTATTTCGTTTTTGAGAGGAGCTTCGTTAGGGCAGCAAGCATCATAAGCGTATATCCACGAGGCATCTAAGTTGCTGATGGCTATAACTCCTGCATATCCAGCATTGGGGTATTTTTTTGAATAGAATGGGTTATTAAAGTCATTTTCGAGTTGAGTTTGTATATCTATAATAACCGTTTTGTAAGGTATAGAGCTATTTTTATTCTCTTCTTTAGCGCAAGCTGAGAATAAGATGATAGCAGATAGTGTAAATATATATTGAAGTATTCTTATCATTATTTTAAAATGTTGTCTATTAATTGTAATTCTTCTGCTGAAAAGTGAGGATTGTTTAGAGCGGCAATATTATCCTTAAGTTGCTTCACTGAACTTGTACCCAATATAACGGAAGTTGTATAAGGATTGTTTAATACCCATACTAGAGCCATTTCAGCAAGAGTTTGATTGCGTTTTAGGGCTAACTCATTTAATAGTTTCGATTTCTCAATAGCTTCGGATGTAACCTGATCTTGTTGAAGAAAACCGCTTGCTTTTGCTGCTCGCGAATCTTGAGGAATACCGTTCAGGTACTTATTAGTGAGTAGTCCTTGTGCCAAGGGGGAGAATGCAATAAATCCGCTACCCTCGTCATGTGTTAGTTGTAGCATTTTCTCCTCTACATTGCGGACAAACATATTGTAACGATCTTGATAGATAAGGCAAGGAACATTATTTTCGTTTAATATTCTGAATGCTTCCTTTGCCATTTCGTACGGATACTTTGATAATCCTATATACAAAGCTTTTCCTTGTCGTACTATGTCGACTAAAGCCATCATCGTTTCTTCAACGGGAGTTTCGCTATCGTATCGATGACTGTAAAAGATATCAAAATACTCCAAGCCTGTTCGTTTCAAACTTTGGTTGATGCTTGCCATAATATATTTACGTGATCCTCCGTCTCCGTATGGACCATTCCACATAAGATGTCCTGCTTTAGACGAAACAATCATTTCATCGCGATGTGTAAATAAATCATTCTTAAGAACCTTTCCGAAAGTTTCCTCTGCACTTCCCGGAGGTGGTCCGTAGTTATTTGCCAAGTCGAAATGAGTTATACCCTGTTCGAAAGCATAGAGCAACATTTCACGAGAATTATTATAATCGTCAATTGCTCCAAAGTTATGCCATAAACCTAAGGAAAGGATAGGAAGCTTTAATCCGCTGTTTCCACAAAACTTGTATTCCATACACTTTTAATTTTATAGAGTAACAAATGTAAAAAATCTAAATAAGAACACCGTTGTGAAGATATTTAAAATATAATAATACCAATAATTTAGGCAGACTTAATATCTTTGTATTCAGTAAAAAAGGAAAAAGGCTTAATGATTTACTTTTAGAAGTGTTTTAAAGAAGCTGAAGAATGAGGTAGATTTTCCACTATTTAGATAAGATATGTCATTAGAATTATTCACGTTTGTTTTATTTCTGGGAGCTATAGCTGCCGGTTTTCTGGGTTCTCTTACGGGGCTTGGAGGTGGGGTCGTAGTAATCCCATTACTTACTTTAGGTTTTGGAGTTGATATGCGTTATGCTATTGGTGCAGCTTTAGTCACGTCGATCGCAAGTTCGTCGGGTGCCGCTGCCGCTTACATTAAAGAGGGTATAACGAATGTTAGAATAGGTATGTTCTTGGAAATAGCAACTACTACGGGTGCGGTTTTGGGAGCTGTTATTGCTATTTGGTTAGATAAAAAATATATCGCTCTTATTTTTGGTTGTGTGCTGATCTTTTCTGCAATACGAACTATAAGTAAGAAAGAAGAAAAAATAGACCCTTCTGCGCCTAGTGATAAGTTAGCCGAGAAACTCAAGTTAAACGGTTCTTATCCTACTAAAGAAGGAGTTGTAGATTATAAAGTTCAGAATGTTGCTGCTGGTTACTCTTTGATGACCTTAGCCGGAGTTTTATCGGGTTTATTAGGTATTGGTTCAGGAGCATTAAAGGTATTGGCTATGGATACTGCCATGAAAATACCTTTTAAGGTGTCTACAACTACAAGTAACTTTATGGTGGGGGTAACTGCTGCCGCTAGTGCTGTTGTTTACTTACAGAGAGGCTATATCGATCCGGGATTGGCAATGCCTATTGTGGTAGGGGTTCTGCTTGGTGCTTTCTTCGGTTCAAAACTATTGCCGAAAGTAAATGTCAAAAAACTTAGATTGTTATTCAGTATTGTAATCTTCTTTTTGGCAATATCAATGATGTATAATGGTTTAACCGGTAAATTGTAAGAGAGATGAAACATATATTTTCAAGAGAGTTTTGGGGCGAACGCGATGTTGAACAATACATCGGTAAGCTGTTGCGCTATGGAGTAATGTTATCATGTGCAATTACTATATTCGGTGGAATCATTTATCTTTATCAGCATAAAGGTGTTATGGTCGATTATAGTCCTGTTCCTACGGGAATGGCGTTTGGTGTAGATGAGTATTTACGAGAATTGAATACTATATTTCCCCGAATGCTCGATTTTGATGGTGCAGCTATCGTTCAATTCGGAGTACTTGTACTTATTGCTACTCCTATAATTCGGGTTGCCTTTTCGGCATTCTCTTTTCTGATTGAGAAAGACTATTTGTATGTAGTTATTACATTAATTGTTTTGGCTATAATTTTAGCTAATATGTTTTTAGGACTTCATTGAGTTTCTAAAGAAGATTTTATAT
>NZ_CVRU01000060.1 GCF_001261715.1 Dysgonomonas sp. HGC4
CCAGCTTATCAGAAAAAAAGTTTGAATTATGGCGAGAAATAAAAGTCTGAAACATGATTAAACTCCTAAGCAGAAAACCTACCGCGCTTCGCTTGGTCAACCCCTCAGCGGCAAAAATTAAAATTTTTACCGCTTCGGCGTTATAACCTCACACTCAATCTTTTATCACGAAGTCATGATTGAATCGCGAGTGGTCGGCAGATTGCGATAAACGGTCACATTAAATTTAACCTGACTATTCCACTGCAACAACTGAACGGACTGGAAACACTGGTCATAATCATGGTGGCGAATAAGTACGCGTTCTTGCAAATCACCAGAAGGCGGTTCCTGAATGAATGGGAAGCCTTCAAGAAGGTGATAAGCAGGAGAAACATACGAAGGCGCATAACGATACCACTGACCCTCAGCAATCTTAAACTTCTTAGACGAATCACCAGAACGGAAAACATCCTTCATAGAAATTTCACGCGGCGGCAAGTTGCCATACAAAACAGGGTCGCCAGCAATATCGGTATAAGTCAAAGCACCTTTAGCGTTAAGGTACTGAATCTCTTTAGTCGCAGTAGGCGGAAAACGAACAAGCGCAAGAGTAAACATAGTGCCATGCTCAGGAACAAAGAAACGCGGCACAGAATGTTTATAGGTCTGTTGAACACGACCAGAAAACTGGCCTAACGACGTTTGGTCAGTTCCATCAACATCATAGCCAGATGCCCAGAGATTAGAGCGCATGACAAGTAAAGGACGGTTGTCAGCGTCATAAGAGGTTTTACCTCCAAATGAAGAAATAACATCATGGTAACGCTGCATGAAGTAATCACGTTCTTGGTCAGTATGCAAATTAGCATAAGCAGCTTGCAGACCCATAATGTCAATAGATGTGGTAGAAGTCGTCATTTGGCGAGAAAGCTCAGTCTCAGGAGGAAGCGGAGCAGTCCAAATGTTTTTGAGATGGCAGCAACGGAAACCATAACGAGCATCATCTTGATTAAGCTCATTAGGGTTAGCCTCGGTACGGTCAGGCATCCACGGCGCTTTAAAATAGTTGTTATAGATATTCAAATAACCCTGAAACAAATGCTTAGGGATTTTATTGGTATCAGGGTTAATCGTGCCAAGAAAAGCGGCATGGTCAATATAACCAGTAGTGTTAACAGTCGGGAGAGGAGTGGCATTAACACCATCCTTCATGAACTTAATCCACTGTTCACCATAAACGTGACGATGAGGGACATAAAAAGTAAAAATGTCTACAGTAGAGTCAATAGCAAGGCCACGACGCAATGGAGAAAGACGGAGAGCGCCAACGGCGTCCATCTCGAAGGAGTCGCCAGCGATAACCGGAGTAGTTGAAATGGTAATAAGACGACCAATCTGACCAGCAAGGAAGCCAAGATGGGAAAGGTCATGCGGCATACGCTCGGCGCCAGTTTGAATATTAGACATAATTTATCCTCAAGTAAGGGGCCGAAGCCCCTGCAATTAAAATTGTTGACCACCTACATACCAAAGACGAGCGCCTTTACGCTTGCCTTTAGTACCTCGCAACGGCTGCGGACGACCAGGGCGAGCGCCAGAACGTTTTTTACCTTTAGACATTACATCACTCCTTCTGCACGTAATTTTTGACGCACGTTTTCTTCTGCGTCAGTAAGAACGTCAGTGTTTCCTGCGCGTACACGCAAGGTAAACGCGAACAATTCAGCGGCTTTAACCGGACGCTCGACGCCATTAATAATGTTTTCCGTAAATTCAGCGCCTTCCATGATGAGACAGGCCGTTTGAATGTTGACGGGATGAACATAATAAGCAATGACGGCAGCAATAAACTCAACAGGAGCAGGAAAGCGAGGGTATCCTACAAAGTCCAGCGTACCATAAACGCAAGCCTCAACGCAGCGACGAGCACGAGAGCGGTCAGTAGCAATCCAAACTTTGTTACTCGTCAGAAAATCGAAATCATCTTCGGTTAAATCCAAAACGGCAGAAGCCTGAATGAGCTTAATAGAGGCCAAAGCGGTCTGGAAACGTACGGATTGTTCAGTAACTTGACTCATGATTTCTTACCTATTAGTGGTTGAACAGCATCGGACTCAGATAGTAATCCACGCTCTTTTAAAATGTCAACAAGAGAATCTCTACCATGAACAAAATGTGACTCATATCTAAACCAGTCCTTGACGAACGTGCCAAGCATATTAAGCCACTTCTCCTCATCCAACGCGTCAGTTTTTGACAGAATCGTTAGTTGATGGCGAAAGGTCGCAAAGTAAGAGCTTCTCGAGCTGCGCAAGGATAGGTCGAATTTTCTCATTTTCCGCCAGCAGTCCACTTCGATTTAATTCGTAAACAAGCAGTAGTAATTCCTGCTTTATCAAGATAATTTTTCGACTCATCAGAAATATCCGAAAGTGTTAACTTCTGCGTCATGGAAGCGATAAAACTCTGCAGGTTGGATACGCCAATCATTTTTATCGAAGCGCGCATAAATTTGAGCAGATTTGTCGTCACAGGTTGCGCCGCCAAAACGTCGGCTACAGTAACTTTTCCCAGCCTCAATCTCATCTCTCTTTTTGCGTTCTGCTTCAATATCTGGTTGAACGGCGTCGCGTCGTAACCCAGCTTGGTAAGTTGGATTAAGCACTCCGTGGACAGATTTGTCATTGTGAGCATTTTCATCCCGAAGTTGCGGCTCATTCTGATTCTGAACAGCTTCTTGGGAAGTAGCGACAGCTTGGTTTTTAGTGAGTTGTTCCATTCTTTAGCTCCTAGACCTTTAGCAGCAAGGTCCATATCTGACTTTTTGTTAACGTATTTAGCCACATAGAAACCAACAGCCATATAACTGGTAGCTTTAAGCGGCTCACCTTTAGCATCAACAGGCCACAACCAACCAGAACGTGAAAAAGCGTCCTGCGTGTAGCGAACTGCGATGGGCATACTGTAACCATAAGGCCACGTATTTTGCAAGCTATTTAACTGGCGGCGATTGCGTACCCGACGACCAAAATTAGGGTCAACGCTACCTGTAGGAAGTGTCCGCATAAAGTGCACCGCATGGAAATGAAGACGGCCATTAGCTGTACCATACTCAGGCACACAAAAATACTGATAGCAGTCGGCGTGTGAATCATTAGCCTTGCGACCCTCGGCAGCAAGAACCATACGACCAATATCACGAAAATAGTCACGCAAAGCATTGGGATTATCATAAAACGCCTCTAATCGGTCGTCAGCCAACGTGAGAGTGTCAAAAACGATAAACCAACCATCAGCATGAGCCTGTCGCATTGCATTCATCAAACGCTGAATAGCAAAGCCTCTACGCGATTTCATAGTGGAGGCCTCCAGCAATCTTGAACACTCATCCTTAATACCTTTCTTTTTGGGGTAATTATACTCATCGCGAATATCCTTAAGAGGGCGTTCAGCAGCCAGCTTGCGGCAAAACTGCGTAACCGTCTTCTCGTTCTCTAAAAACCATTTTTCGTCCCCTTCGGGGCGGTGGTCTATAGTGTTATTAATATCAAGTTGGGGGAGCACATTGTAGCATTGTGCCAATTCATCCATTAACTTCTCAGTAACAGATACAAACTCATCACGAACGTCAGAAGCAGCCTTATGGCCGTCAACATACATATCACCATTATCGAACTCAACGCCCTGCATACGAAAAGACAGAATCTCTTCCAAGAGCTTGATGCGGTTATCCATCTGCTTATGGAAGCCAAGCATTGGGGATTGAGAAAGAGTAGAAATGCCACAAGCCTCAATAGCAGGTTTAAGAGCCTCGATACGCTCAAAGTCAAAATAATCAGCGTGACATTCAGAAGGGTAATAAGAACGAACCATAAAAAAGCCTCCAAGATTTGGAGGCATGAAAACATACAATTGGGAGGGTGTCAATCCTGACGGTTATTTCCTAGACAAATTAGAGCCAATACCATCAGCTTTACCGTCTTTCCAGAAATTGTTCCAAGTATCGGCAACAGCTTTATCAATACCATGAAAAATATCAACCACACCAGAAGCAGCATCAGTGACGACATTAGAAATATCCTTTGCAGTAGCGCCAATATGAGAAGAGCCATACCGCTGATTCTGCGTTTGCTGATGAACTAAGTCAACCTCAGCACTAACCTTGCGAGTCATTTCTTTGATTTGGTCATTGGTAAAATACTGACCAGCCGTTTGAGCTTGAGTAAGCATTTGGCGCATAATCTCGGAAACCTGCTGTTGCTTGGAAAGATTGGTGTTTTCCATAATAGACGCAACGCGAGCAGTAGACTCCTTCTGTTGATAAGCAAGCATCTCATTTTGTGCATATACCTGGTCTTTCGTATTCTGGCGTGAAGTCGCCGACTGAATGCCAGCAATCTCTTTTTGAGTCTCATTTTGCATCTCGGCAATCTCTTTCTGATTGTCCAGTTGCATTTTAGTAAGCTCTTTTTGATTCTCAAATCCGGCGTCAACCATACCAGCAGAGGAAGCATCAGCACCAGCACGCTCCCAAGCATTAAGCTCAGGAAATGCAGCAGCAAGATAATCACGAGTATCCTTTCCTTTATCAGCGGCAGACTTGCCACCAAGTCCAACCAAATCAAGCAACTTATCAGAAACGGCAGAAGTGCCAGCCTGCAACGTACCTTCAAGAAGTCCTTTACCAGCTTTAGCCATAGCACCAGAAACAAAACTAGGGACGGCCTCATCAGGGTTAGGAACATTAGAGCCTTGAATGGCAGATTTAATACCAGCATCACCCATGCCTACAGTATTGTTATCGGTAGCAAGCACATCACCTTGAATGCCACCGGAGGCGGCTTTTTGACCGCCTCCAAACAATTTAGACATGGCGCCACCAGCAAGAGCAGAAGCAATACCGCCAGCAATAGCACCAAACATAAATCACCTCACTTAAGTGGCTGGAGACAAATAATCTCTTTAATAACCTGATTCAGCGAAACCAATCCGCGGCATTTAGTAGCGGTAAAGTTAGACCAAACCATGAAACCAACATAAACATTATTGCCCGGCGTACGGGGAAGGACGTCAATAGTCACACAGTCCTTGACGGTATAATAACCACCATCATGGCGACCATCCAAAGGATAAACATCATAGGCAGTCGGGAGGGTAGTCGGAACCGAAGAAGACTCAAAGCGAACCAAACAGGCAAAAAATTTAGGGTCGGCATCAAAAGCAATATCAGCACCAACAGAAACAACCTGATTAGCGGCGTTGACAGATGTATCCATCTGAATGCAATGAAGAAAACCACCATTACCAGCATTAACCGTCAAACTATCAAAATATAACGTTGACGATGTAGCTTTAGGTGTCTGTAAAACAGGTGCCGAAGAAGCTGGAGTAACAGAAGTGAGAA
>NZ_CVRU01000061.1 GCF_001261715.1 Dysgonomonas sp. HGC4
TTCACTCTTCTTTTTTATATTGAAGTTTTTCCTTAAATAAATCTCATAAACAATTACGCTAGATAGGCATAAGCGCTTGTAATAAGTCCAACAACACCTATGGTTGCAAGTACTATTCCTAGCACATTATTGAATAGTTTAAGCCCTCTAGGATTAAATTTTGATCGAACCTTATCTACTATTGTAGAAATTAAAAGCCACCAAATAACAGTTCCTAATCCAATAGCAAGGATACCTACTATGTTCTTTGATGATTCATTGGGGTCTATGAAGTTAAAGCGTGCAAACATGGCTATAAAGAAAAACAGGATGCCAATATTGGAGAGATTTATGAAAAATGATGAAACAAGATTCTTCCAATAAGGAGATTTCTTTTCATCTTGCCTGAATAGTTTCTTTGCCGGATTGGATTTATAGATATAATAGCCAGCTATAAGAAGAAGAAAACTGCCTGCAATCTGTAAAGGATAATGATTCTGTTCTACAAAATCCATAACGAAACTAATACCTAGTCCAGATATTATGGCATATACTATATCTGACAAGGATGCTCCTAATCCAGATATGAATCCATGCAACCGACCCTCATTCAGGGTTCGCTGTATACACAGGACTCCTATGGGACCCATGGGAGCGGAGACTAATAGTCCTATGAATATTCCTTTAAGTATAGTATCGAGCATCTTAATTAACAGAATAAAGTATTATTCTGTAGAACAAAGATAACATCAAATTTATAGAACCCAAGAAAAATTACACCTCATTATTCTATATTAACAGCGAACGATTTATATCATTTTGTTAATAATATAGCTATTATAAATGAGGTGTAAATTCTTTTGGTTTTAGAAAGAGCTTAATTTCAGACCAATAAAGTATGTTCTTGGTAGTGAAGGGCCATATATATAGTCTGCATCTCTGTTTATTCCTTTGTCAAAATCTTGTTGCATTCTGTTAAAAATATTTTGTACTCCTCCGCTTATTTCAGCCTTGTTATATGCATTCAATTTGAAAGAATAGGCAAGTTTAACTGTCATATCAAAGAAGCGTGGAGTTTTCTTCAAAACATCATTTTCTATGTATCCTGCAAGGTGAGGTACATACATTGATCCTGTATATGTTCCCGATACCGAAGCCGTAAAAGGAGATCTAGGTTTGGCTGTTGCCGATATAAAGCCATATTGTCGGGGAGACCTTAGCATTTCTTTAGTAGGTTCTACAGTTTCATCATCCGACCATGCTTCGGGTGATTTATACCTACCTCGTTGAATAGTATACCCCCCATCTATTTGTATCCATTCTATGGGTTGTATAGAAGTTTCGAAATTTATACCTGATATGGTTGCTCTATTTGCATTTTCACGTTGTACCATTGTATTACCTGTTTCGTTTTCGCCAATAATTCTATCAATAAACGCATTATCAATACGTGTAAAGAATCCTTCTACTAAGAAGTAAGAGTAGAAGCTCTCATTGTAGAATTTAGTGTCAAATCCTCCCGAAAAGCTGCGGGAACGTTCAGGTTTTATATCTTCGGCAAAAGTAAGTAGCGTTGCTTTTCCTCCTTGTATTGCTATATCTAGATCCGCTCCGGTAATTTCAGGAGCCCGGTATCCTACAGTATATCCTCCACGTAAGTTTACATCACCGAATACTTTATAACGTATATTAGCGCGCGGCATTAGGTTTAAATTGTCTATAAGTGAATGCTTCTCGAGTCTGGCTCCAACAGCTATTGAGAGTTTCTCGTTTTGCCATTCATTCTGAAAATACAAAGTCCCAATGTTTATATTCTGATTTTGTTTGTAATTATATCCTGCAAGCTCATTACGTAGCAGGTCGTGGCTTTGAGTATATCCGGTTGTTAACTTGGCAGGCATAAATAGAAGATTATCTATATTCATATCATATTTGGCGTTCCCTATAAAGGTAAATTCTGTTGTCTTACCATATCCATTAGGTTCTTGCCCTGCTCCGAAATAACTATCCCGATTAGCATCTTGTAGCGCAATGTGTACATTCAGACGATGTTTGTTGTCATAAAAGAACTGAGAGTAATCTACAGAACCCGAATGTATCTTAAAGTCGCTATATTCAGCTATATTGGCTTCGTGAGGAGGCTTGTTGAAACTATCACCACCTCGTCGTTCTTCGGATGTATAGCGATATTCTGCTAAGATCTTACTTTTATTGGTAGGTTTTATAAATGAATTAAATCCTAAAGAGGATGCTCTGTTTTTACCTATTTCAGAAAAACCGTCATCATTAGCATCCCAAGGATTTCTACTTCTCATATTACCAAATACGCTAATTCCTGATGTCTTATTTTTATCAACAAGTGAGGTGTTGAATAATAACATATTATCAGCAGATTTCCCATCAATCAAAGAGAGGTTATACTTTATCTCATAATAGTTATCTGCCGGTTCCTTAGTTATGATGTCAATAACGCCACCAATAGCATGCGATCCATATAATGCAGAGTTTCCTCCTCGTATGATATTTATTTCGTCTACCATATTAAGAGGGATTTGATCTAATCCGTATGTTTTAGTCAATGCTCCAACAACAGGCTGACTATTTATTAGTATTTCGGAATAATGCCCTTCCAGACCATTGATCCTTACTTCCTGAGATCCACAATTCTGACAGGTTGTCTCTACACGTACCCCTGGACTGAAATTCAATCCCTGCCCAAGTGTTAGTGATTGAGTTGCTTCAAATGTTTTGGGTGTAAGTTGCGAAACTATAATTGGAGAAACATCCCTTTTTAATCTCGAAGCATAACCTGTTACTGCGACTTCTGAAAGTTCGTAGCTTTCGGGATTAAGTTCTATAATTAACTTTTTAGTAGAATAAGGAGCGATATTTATTTCCAGTCTGTCGATACTGTATCCTAATGCCTGTATTTGTAATATGTATTTTCCTGAATGTATATTTTTGATTAAGAAATATCCATTGTCATCAGATAAAGTTTGGGTCTGAGTTCCTTCAATAGATAGGGTTGCATCAGCAATTGGTTCTTTGGTTTCAGCATTAATAACTTGTCCCGAAATATTTACAATATGTTCTGGACCGGCTAGTAAAGGCATTACGCATATAGATATAATTAGTATTGTGAGTATATATTTTAATTTCATAATTATTCTGTTTAAAGAGTATGATGGTAGTAACATTACACAATCATCAGGTCTATATATTTACTTATACCAACAAGTAGCAAGTATCTTTATATGACCCTGTGTAATGAAGAATGACTTTCAGAATCAGCTAGATGTAATTCTGAAAAAAGATATTTAGAATGTTTTTTTAAGGTGTTATTTTGAATAATAACACAAACGTTTTATAGTCTAAATGAAGTTAGTCTATAAAAAATGAAGTTTAAGATGATGATGTTAAGCTAACGGAGGAGCGCGAAGCCTGTATCTTCGTACGGGGGTAGTTGATGCTGGACTAACTTTATATTCCTTGTAGGATATATCATTAGAGCTTAATATAAGGTCTGTAAAATTAAAAGATTGAGCTTCACCTGAAGTAATATTAGATACTTGACTAAGGGTGAAGAATGAGGCTGCTGTGTGTTGGTGAGTCTCTAATGGTAATTTATTAGAGTTGTTCGGTATGTCCTGTGATTTACGATATGGATGTGAGTGTACATATATAACCCCTTCATATACGTGCATATGAACAAATAAAGAGACAACAGCAAAGTACCCTAGATATATTAAAAATAATAGGTACGTTGCATGTTTTCTCTTATTTCTTTGTAACAGCATTTGCTAACTTTCGTTATGCTATCTTTTCCAATGGAAAGTAGCTGTTTAGGGAACTATATTTTGATGATTTTAAAACTTACTGTATATAAGCTCTAATCTCATGTTTTTTTCATCATTTCTAATGATGCTGGTTGATGGCTGCAGATAATTGAAGACTCCGGTTAATATCTTAGAATTATTAGCATCCACAGTGTATGCTATCTCTACAGGTATTATTGCGAATGTAGGGTCTTCATCTAAATTCATATCTTTATATGCATTGATAAGACTGGCAATATTAGAGAAATTATAGATATTATTTGTTTTATTTCTCTCTCCAATAATTGTTGTCTTCCCATTATATAATTGTCGCCCACTGAAGAAGACATCTACGGAATCTTTATTTATCAATAGTAAGGTTGTAGGCCTTCCTAATTCATATTTACCTGTTGATTCTTTTTCTGTATATCCTTTCATGCTAAACAAAGCAGTATTAATAGTTTTAATATTTCTACTAGCCATATTAGCTTTGATTTGCTTGATAGGGAATACTACTTCAGTATATACACCAGCAGGAGTTTTCATGTACGAAGCACCTGTTCCTTCAGTAAACAGTTCCTCTGGATTTTTATTCTTAATACTGTTTAACTGCATTACCTCGGGTGTCACTGTCAACGAGAATAGACTTGTCCGTATGGTATCTTTAGTCTGGTCATGATTTCCAAGTACATCATTATACTTATAATATATATCAATGGAAGTGTATAATACACGAATCAAACTCCCCGAACCAAAGTTCGTAGTTACATATGTACCTTTAAAAAACTTATTGAAAGAGGCATTATCTGTGAAAGTTTTATTTTTCCAAGCATTATATATCTCCATTCCAAAAGGAACACCTAAATCAGCAATAATTTCGCGTTGGTTTATTGTTGAATTTGCCAACCTCTTAGCTCCACTTATAGTATAAGCTTCACTGGCAAGAAGTTTAGGCTTATCTCCAATATACTTCGCCGGATTTATATTAGTATAAAAATTTTGAGGCAAATCTGTTGCAACCTTGTATACCGACAATCCCATAGGGGCAAGTGTGTCACCACTAAATGTATTGAAGTCAATAACAAATTGTACAGAATCAATTTGGAGTAAGTTATCTAAAAATTTACCTCCTTCGGGAAAGTAATATTGACATAAATAGTCAGACTTAATTGTTCCAAACAAATCGTCTTCATATTTTCCTAATACGCCATTTATTGTTCGCGCATATACCGAGTCTCTCATAGATACGGTTCTTGCTTTTACCCCTACTGTATCAGTAATAACAGAAATAGTATCTGAGGGTGGCTGTATCGATCCTCCGATCGGGTTTAGATCATCATTACAAGATCCGAGAGCCAATGTTATAAAACAAGAAACTATCGCGAATATGGACTTTACTTTCATTCTGTTTTTAAATTACATTTTTGTTGCCCAAAGATCAGAAAAAATACGTAGTTGCAAAAGCAAATGCTCAATTTTCAATATTTTTATGAATTTGTAAAATTACAAAGTGTCATAAAAATTGTTTATAGCCTCTGCTGATTCTTCTACATTTCCCTGATATGGAAGAAATTTAACTTTATTGTTATTTATATATTCTAATAATGCAGGATTCACTGTTTCTGCTGTTTGAATAACACCGTCAGCATATTTCATCGCGAAATTAGTTAGCTTAACGTAGTTAATTTCTTCGCCTGTAGTTAGGTCTTTGGTATACTTATCTGTAATTCCAGCCAATTTTAATTTAGATCCGAATTTATCAGAAAATGGTTGCTTAAAGTCATCATTGTATAAAGAGTACACAACTTTGGCATCTTTAAAGCAAGGATCGTCTGCAAATGCAGTTTTAATGTATAATGGAGTCAAAGCTGTCATCCACCCGTGACAATGTATCACATCTGGTATCCAGCGGAGTTTTTTTATTGTTTCTAATACACCTCTCACATAGAATATACTACGTTCATCATTATCAAGAAATTCGTTACCATCATCATCCATGATTGTATTCTTTCTGCTGAAAAAATCATCATTGTCGATAAAGTATACCTGCATACGTGCTGCCTGTATAGAAGCCACCTTTATGATAAGTGGGTGATCTGTATCATCAATAATAAGATTCATACCCGATAGACGTATCACTTCATGCAACTGATTACGACGTTCGTTTATGTTTCCGAATTTAGGCATGAAAGTCCTGATTTCTTTGCCTTTTTCTTGTATTGCTTGAGGTAGATATCTGCCAGTATTTGCTAGTAAAGATTCAGGAAGATAAGGGGTAATTTCTTGTGTAATAAATAAAACTCTTTTTATGCTCATTGTATGCTGTCTTCAATTATATGAAAGTACAAAGATAATAAAAAAAAAATTGGTTTTGAGCAATTTTCTGAGAATGAAAATATACGGCAGTTTAGTTAAACATGATTTTTACTGAAATGAAGTCTTTCTAAAATTTTATTTCTCATAAAAAATTAGTTGCTTTGCACAATCTTTTAAAGGCTAGTTTAGGCAAAGGTTTATGACAACTGTATATACTATCGAAGATCTGCAAAAAGCAGTGTCTATAAGTAAAAACGAAGGGAAAACAATAGGTTTTGTTCCCACAATGGGTGCCCTCCATGAAGGACATATTTCCCTAGTCAAAAAATGCTGTGAGCAGAATGATATCTGTGTAGTTAGCATTTTTGTTAATCCGACTCAGTTCAATAATCAGGCAGATTTAGAGAAATATCCGAGAACAATAGAACAAGATACAAAGATTTTAGAGAAAGCGGGTGCTGCTATCGTTTTTGTACCATCTGTTGAAGAGATCTATCCGGAGCCTGATATGCGTCAGTTCGATTTTGGACAGTTGGATAAGGTGATGGAAGGTAAGTTTCGTCCCGGTCACTTCAATGGTGTAGCTCAGGTTGTAAGCCGTCTGTTTGATATAGTGAAGCCTGATAGAGCATATTTTGGGGAAAAAGATTTTCAACAATTGGCAATTATCAGACAAATGGTGCGCCAATGCAATATTCCTGTCGAGATAGTGCCTATGCCTATAAGGCGAGAAGAAAGTGGTTTGGCTATGAGTAGTCGAAATCAGCGGTTGAATGACGAAGAGAAGAGCGAAGCTGTAAATATTTATAGAGTATTATCAGAGAGTAAGAAGCTCTATAAGTATAAAGCAGTAGAGGAAATAAGAGAGAAGGTTATTGATGATATTAATAAAATAGGTTCTTTGAAAGTAGAATATTTCGAAATAGTAGATGGTAATACTCTGCAACAAATAACCAATTGGAGCGAAACCGATTATGCAGTAGGTTGTATAACCGTGTTTTGTGGAGATATACGTCTAATTGATAACATTGTATATTGATAACTGTATCTGTATTTATATTTGTAGAAACAATAAAAAGGTCAGGAGCCTTAATTGACAAAAAATGAAAATAGAAGTTTTAAAATCGAAGATTCATAGAGTAACAGTAACCGATGCTAGTTTAAACTATATCGGAAGTATTACTATTGATGAAGATTTAATGGATGCTGCTAATATGATAGCGGGAGAAAAGGTATCTATCGTTAATAATAATAACGGCGAACGTTTCGAAACTTATATCATAAAAGGAGAGCGTGGGACGGGTACAATCTGCTTAAATGGTGCTGCTGCAAGACGTGTGCAACCGGGAGATATTATTATAATCATATCGTATGCTAGTATGGACTTTGAAGAAGCAAAGACTTTTAAGCCATGGATTATATTTCCGGATACAAAAACTAATAAATTAATAGACTAAAAAAGTATAGTCAAGAATAAGTATTTATACAACACTTTCAATATGTAATTGTCAGTTGTGGTAATATTTACATAAGAAACAGAATAGGTTTAAAACCTTAATTTATATAAGAATTGGGATGATATACTAATAATCATCCCAATTTTTTAGATTTTAGAATCGAAAATATGACGTATTCATATAAAGATATTTGGAAGGTAAGTCTTCCCATAATGTTAGGTTTGTTGACACAGAATGTCATGCAAATAACCAATACAATCTTTCTGGGTAGAGTAGGAGAGGTTGAGTTTGGTGCTGCCGGTCTTGCCGGTATATATTACATCGCATTTTTTATGTTGGGCTTTGGTTTTAGTATTGGAGCTCAGATTATGATAGGACGCCGAAACGGGGAGAAGAATTTTGATCAGATCGGTACTATTGTTCTTCAAGGGATGATGTTTCTCTTGGTTTTTGCTGCTATATTGTATGGGCTTTCGAATGTCTTTTCCAAGACATTACTGCCTACCTTGATTAAGTCGCACCATGTTTATGAGGCAGCGTCTGAGTATTTGCAATGGCGAACATTCGGATTCTTTTTTGCGTCAGTCAATATAATGTTTCGAGCATTTTATGTTGGTATAGCAAGAACTTCCGTGCTTACATTGAATGCTCTTGTGATGACAGTTGTTAATATTATTTTCGACTACCTTCTTATCTTCGGAAATTTCGGGTTTTCTCAATTGGGAATTGCAGGAGCGGGTATGGCATCAGTGCTTGCTGAGATTTCGTCAATTATCTTTTTTGTGGTATATACTCTTAAAACGGTTGATTTAGGAAAGTATGGTTTCCATAAAATGAAGTTTAGATTTGGAGTCATTCGCCGTATTCTCAATATATCGGTATTTACCATGGCTCAATATGCCATCTCTATGTCTACTTGGTTTATTTTCTTTTTAGCTATAGAAAATCATGGAGAGAGGGATTTGGCTATAACTAATATTATAAGGACATTTTATATGATGTATTTCATTCCAATGAATGCCCTCTCAACTACGGCAAATACATTAGTGAGTAATACCATTGGAGCTAAGAAATATGAGGATGTATGGCCGTTGATTAAGCGGATTTGTTTACTGAATTTAGGAATAGTAATACTAATGGGGATATTTACACTCGCAAAAGCCGAATTGTGGATTGGTCTCATAGCCTCTAACAAAGATATGTCTTTGGTTCAAGAAACCGTAATGCCATTAATAGTCTTGGTTTTTGCTTTACCTATATGTAGTTTAGGAACTGTATTATTTAATTCTATATCTGGAACAGGAAATACGCGTTGGGCGTTAATCTTCGAAATGATAACCCTAGTGTTTTATATAGGTGCTATGTATGTAATAGTGATTCACAATAAATCGTCGGTTGCTGTATGCTGGACTGTGGAGTATATATATTGGGGAACGCTTATGGTATTATCTTACATATACCTCACTCGCGGAAAATGGCAAAATAAAAGCATATAAAAATTATATGCTTATTAGAATAGATATGTAGAAAAAGCTTCAGAATTATTAATTTAAATCTGAAGCTTCGTTCTTTTTCTTTAATTGTTTTTTCTTTTTCTTCTTTTTCTCTCCTCCGAAGATTGATTTAATCTTTTTCATAACCATACTCATAATCATCGGTTGCACCATTTCCCAAACAAAGGGAGCTGCACCCATAAACATCTGAGCAGCTAACGAAGGCGAAGCTGTGTCTTCTTCCGAATCGCTATCCGAATCGTTTTTCTTTCCTGATACTAGAGAAAATAGATCACTGATGCCGTTTTTTGCAGATGAAAGTACAGAGCCTAGCGCCAATCGTCCGAAATGACCTTTTGCATAATGCCAGTTGCCTTGTAGCTTTTCTTCATATTCGGCACATTCATTCTTTAGTCGACTTCTTTCTAATCGAAGCTCTTGTAAAGGGGTCAATTTAGTCTTCATCCGATTCTATTTTCTTGATTGTACGTAAAGTTGTATTCAGAAAAAATCTCCGAATTTTTTTAGCGTTAAGTATTAATGCGAATAAGGCAACAAGCGTAATGAGTATAAGAACTCCAAATCCTGCAGCATAATTATTCAATAAATCACCAATAACAAATCCTAATCCAACGAGAACAAGAATAAATAAGATGAGTGCAAAAACACTCATCATCAAGCCATATATAATATAAGACGATGCACTTGATATTTTCTCAAAAGCTTTGAGTTTTGCAAGCGTCAAACGTTTTTCTATATAGCTTGATAAGTCTGCTTTTGACTCATCTATTAGTTCGCTAAAGTTTTGATATTCTTCGTTGTTACTCTTCATCCTCAATAAGCTCTTCCAATTCGTCTTCAACTTTAGAACATGAACCTTTCACATTGTTCTTAACTTTGTCAACCAGTTTGTTGATTTCGTGCATCCATTCTTCTTTTTTGTCAGATGCGGCAACATAACCGGCTGCAGCACCAATAGCAGCACCAATAGCTAAAAACAATAGATTTGAATTTGATTTTCCCATAGTTGTAATATTAATTTATTAGTAACTTTTTTGTTTATCTTATTATATATTTAAACAAGAAATGTCTGTTATTGTTTAGATTGATAATCCTAAAGTAATGTATTTTGGCTGAAGAAAAAATTTTCCTCTGTGTAATTAACTATTGTTAATCACTCAACAACTTCCCCAAAGAGTGTTGCAGATGTATTACCCGTAATCTTCACTTTTACTAGCTGACCAATTCGTAGATCGTTTTTATCGAAAATCACTACTTTGTTTTGTGATGAACGTCCGAATAACTGTTCTTTTGATCTTTTAGAAAAGCCTTCAATCAATACTTCATATGTATTACCAACATCTTTGGTATTGCTTATGCGTGATAGTTCGATTTGTAAATCGATAATTTCCTGCAAGCGTCTCGATTTTACTTCTTCTGATACATTATCTTCTAATTTTTTAGCAGCGTATGTACCGGGACGTTCTGAGTATTTGAACATGAAAGCAGAGTCGAAACCTACTTCACGCATTAAAGATAAAGTTTCTTGGTGATCTTCTTCCGTTTCCGAATGATATCCACACATAATGTCGGTCGAAAGCCCACACCCAGGTATAATTCGTTTAATGGCTGCTATTCTGTCTAAGTACCATTCTCTGTCGTATTTGCGTTTCATTACTCCCAGAATCTTGGTACTTCCCGATTGTACTGGTAGATGAATGAATTTACATAGGTTGTCGTGTTTAGCTATAACCTCTAATGTTTCATCCGTCATATCTGTAGGGTAGGAGGTCGTAAAGCGTATTCTCATATTAGGAGCAGCTTCTGCAACTAGTTCTAGAAGTGCAGGAAAGTCTACAACGCTTCCGTCTTCTTGTGTAAATCTATATGAATTTACATTCTGACCTAGTAGGGTTGCTTCTTTGAAGCCTTTTTCTTTTAAATCCTTCAGTTCGTTTAATATGCTTTGAGGTTCTCTGCTGCGTTCGCGTCCTCTGGTATATGGAACGATACAGTAGGTGCATATTTTATCGCATCCGCGCATGATAGATATAAAACCCGAAAGGTGGTTACCTCCTATTTTTAAAGGTATTACATCTTTATATGTTTCAGTCTTTGAAAGCTGTACATTGATTGCTTTTTCGCCGCTTTCGGCAGCACCAATCAAATTAGGTAAATCTAAATAGGCATCTGGACCTACTACTATGTCTGCATGATGATTGTCTAGCAAATCCTCTTTGGCTCTTTCAGCCATGCATCCGAGTACTCCGATAATTAGATTTTTATTCTTTTTGCGTTTTATGGCATTCAGTTGTTCGAGGCGTTGAATGACCTTCTGTTCAGCATTGTCGCGTATAGAGCAAGTATTTACAAATATTGCATCTGCCTCTTCAATTCTTTCAGTCATTTTGTAGCCATCCATTTCCATTACAGATGCTACTACTTCGCTGTCTGCTACGTTCATCTGACACCCATAGGTCTCGATGAACAATTTTTTGTCAGTCGTGGATTTAAAGTCCAGTCCTAGTTCGTTGTTCATAATGATATAATGTTATAATATAAATATGAAGCAAAAATAGTGCATTTATATGATAATACTAGATAGTGAAGGCAAAAAGTATATTGACCTTTCTGCTGAGTTGATACGAATGGAATAGAGTTCTAATAAAAAATGCGCCCTAAAATAGTTCAGGACGCACTTTGTAAAAAAGCTTATATATTATAGTTTGTAGGTTAATCCCACGGTCAGATATATATTATACATATTAAAATCAATAGCTCTGAAGTTAGATGGGAAGATAGATGTTAACCCCCAATTCATATTGCCATAAATACCAAATCTGTCGTTAACCTTTCTTTCAGCACCCAGTAATACTCCAAAGTCAAAATTTCGAAGTTTGTCGTTGAAGTCAAACGAAGCTTCCGTAATATCTACTTTCTCTCCCGTAGGTTCATTTACTCTGATATAGCCATCTGATGCTGTACCATAAAATTTACCGCTAAAGAGATAAGATGCATAACCGCCACCTCTTACTTGCCATTTCGGATTGATGTTGAAAGTTGCATATAATGGTATAGTAACATAGGCAAGCTTAACCGTTGTTTCATTCTTTCCTACAAAGTATCCTTCCAGCGCGTTATTGCTACCGTCTTCTATTACGATATTTGTATAAATGTATTTTACGCGGGCTCTTGTTCCCATTCCTTTGTAGTCAAGAGTTATGCCACTTCCCAGCCCCCATTTTTGGTTAAGCTTATAAGTAACATTGTAACCCAACTGAGGAGTGAACTGAGGCCACCAAGCATCTATTGAACGTATCTCTTCGGGGATGGAGGTTGGAGCTGTTGCTCCAATATTAAAACCCGCAATTATTTTATGTTCGAAGCGATCTGCTAATGTTTCTTGGCTTGAAAGCATAAGTGTTGAGCAAAAGAATAGCAAAAGGAATATATTGTTTTTTAATGATTTCATGGAGTTGTATGTTTCTTAAATTATTGTTTCGTTTAATTAAGCTCATATTCGCATACAACTTCCACATTGTCTACGGTCAGTTTGCTTCCTACTGCTCCTTCATAAAAATCGCCGTTTTTACTAGAAGCAAATACCACAGCCAATTTATAATCATATAAATCGTAATTCAATTCTTCGGTGTATACGAAAGGCAGGTCGAATTTAGTATATTTATCTTTTGGAGATCTATCTTCAAGTATTGCTTTTCCTACGAGTTTATCCGAGGTGAGTATGTTTTCTCCATTAAGATACTCATTAAGACCTTCCGAACCTTTGGTTACTTTATATACTACCGCATATATAGAGAATTCGTCTACCTTGTTAGGAACAATGCCATTTCTGTTTATTAAAGTATCCCCGGGTGCATATTTGTAATACCCCGTCATGTGTATAGGTTTTCCGCTTTCTTTGGGATGTATTTGTCCAAAAAGAGCAGATTGGGGAGGGCTTGCCATATTGAGTTTGAAGGCTCCTCTGAATAACGATCCTGAAAATATAGGAACGTATCCTGCTACAAGGAAAGTACCTCCTCTTTGAGTTTCGAGAAGTGCAGCATGTTTTCCGCTGAAAGCATCTTCAGTTGATCTGGTAGGGTATACATCTACTTTACCCAGTTTTGCCATCATTATACCTTGGTTGGCAGAACTCCACATATCATCATCCAAAGCAGGGTATTTCCATAAGCCACCTTCCATAAACCAATCCTCAAAATCGAATTTTAAGCTTATCGAAGAGGTTACACTCACGGTGTATACTTTGCTGTATTTTTTATCTTCTGAAACAACGGTATAAGTTACACCATTTGTAAAATCAAGAGTATCGCCCGAAGCTGGTGTTATAGTAGCACCAGGTGTGACTACGACTTGAGGTGCAAGTTTCTTATAATCGGTTCCTTTTATTACTAGTGTGACTTTATTATCAGAGATAACTGAATTTATCAAGATACTATCGGGTAGAGAAAAGGATTCTATGTCGGCCTCCTTGTTTAGTGGTTCATCTTTTATGCATGAAGAAAAAAGCGATAGCGCTAAGAGAGAAGTAAATAAGATTTTGAATTTCATATTATTTATATTGATAATCATTTTACAATTAGCTAGTATTTGTAATGAACAAATATTAGTTAAAATAGTTGTTCCAGTATCTTATTTTAGAATGTAAGATTGAATAGTAAAGATAGCTATTTATGCGAATATATCTCTTTCCTGATAGCTACTTTGTATTTTATATAGGAGTAGAAAGCATTCTCTTACTCTTTAATATAAGGCTATTATGCAGATTGAATTGCTTTTAAAGGTCTCTAGGATATCAATGTTGGAACTATGTTAAATATATTTGTGTGTTCTCTGAAATTACTTGTAAACACAATTTCAGAATAATATTTCTTTGTTGTTTTCTCTATTATTTGATTTCTATTTAACGCTCTCATTTTTTGTAAAGAGTAATGAGTTGTGTAGACAACAAGTAATGAAAATGTTTTTGATAAAAAGTTGTAGATTAAGATACATAATTAGTACCTTTGTGACGTGTAAAATACTCAGCAGAATATAGATTTATTTGTATGGAAAATGTAATCATATATGGAATAGTTGCAGTTATTGTAATTGTAAATATTATACGAACTTATCAGAAAGAAGCTAAAAAAAATAAGGAAAGAGTTTTTACTCAACCAGTGCATCCGACTACCTCTTCAGTGCCTCCTCCTTTCTCTCGAACTCAACGAGTAAACGAAACTTCAAGAAACTCTGAATATATAGAAGTATCTCAAAATGTGCCTTCCATGAAGTCTGGGTATAATTTCTCAGATGAAGGCGTTTCCGCTATTCAAAAACATATTGACAGCCAATCAACGTTTAAAGACGATGAGCATTTTTTGAAAGATGAAGATTCTGTAAGAGAATCTTTCGATTTACAATTGGAGACAACAGAGGATTTTAAAAGAGCTTTTGTTCACACACTAATCTTCGAGAGAAAATTTTAACTACTTGGAATAATAAACTATAATCAATTATATAAAGAAATGGCATTAAAATTTATGAATGCAGATGAGGCTGCACGCCTTATCAAAAACGATTACAATGTAGGTTTTAGTGGTTTTACACACGCTGGATGTCCTAAAATTGTACCTACAGCTTTGGCTAAATTTGCCGAAGAAGAGCACGCAAAAGGAAATCCTTTCAAAATTGGAATGTTCACAGGTGCTTCAACAGGTGATATGCTTGATGGAGCTTTAGCAAGAGCACATGCGATTAAATTCCGTACACCTTATCAAACAAATAAAGATTTAAGAAACGCAATTAATTCGGGCGAAGTTCCTTATTTCGATATGCACCTTTCTTCATTAGCGCAAGAGATCCGTTATGGATTCCTTGGTGGTGTAGATGTTGCAGTTATTGAAGCATGTGATGTAACTGAAGACGGAGAAATTGTGCCAACTTGTGGAGTTGGAATCTCTCCAACAGTAGCAAATCTTGCAAAAATAGTGATTGTTGAATTAAATAGATGGAATCCCAAAGAAATGAGAGGGATGCATGATATTGTAGAATTGCAAGATCCTCCTCACCGTGGCGAAATTCCTATTTACTCAGTACGAGACAGAATTGGTAAAGATCATATAAAAGTAGATCCAAGCAAAATAATCGTAGTAGAATCTAACACTCCTAACGAAGGGGGAGGATTTGCTCCGGTAGATGAAGTTACTACTCAAATTGGTAATAATGTAGCAAATTTCTTTATTAAAGAAATGGCTGAAGGACGTATGCCAAAATCATTCTTACCTATTCAATCAGGTGTGGGTAATATTGCAAATGCAGTATTAGCAGCTATGGGAGAAAGTAAAGAAATTCCAGATTTTGAAGTATACACTGAGGTTATCCAAGATTCGGTTATTGATTTGATGGAAACTGGTCGTATCAAATTTGCAAGTGGATGTTCTTTGACTGTAAGTAACCCTTGCATCGAGAAAATATATAAAAATCTAGACTTCTTTAAGGAAAGAGTAGTTCTTCGTCCTTCTGAGGTTTCAAATAATCAAGAGATTGTTCGTCGTTTAGGTATTATTGCTATCAATACAGCTTTAGAGGCTGATATTTTCGGTAATATCAACTCTACTCATGTTATGGGTACTAAAATGATGAATGGTATTGGTGGATCGGGTGACTTTACAAGAGGAGCTTATGTTTCGGTATTTGTAACGCCTTCTACTGCGAAAGATGGTAAGATTAGCGCTTTTGTTCCTTTAGTGTCTCATGAAGATCATAGCGAGCATTCAGTGAAAATCGTAATTTCGGAATATGGAGTTGCAGACCTTCGTGGTAAATCACCATTGGAGCGTGCTCATGAAATTATCGAAAAATGCGCACATCCTGATTACAGACCTTTATTACGTGAATATATTGCTAACGCACCACAAGGACAAACTCCGTTTGATATGTATAACTGTTTTGCTTTTCACAAAGCTTTTATGGAAACTGGAGATATGCGTAATGTAAAATGGGAGAAGAAATAATAAAGTATTGAAATCTCTTTTGTTTTAGAAAAGAGTATACTTTACTTGTAGTATAGCGCCCCGATTCAACTAGTTTGAATCGGGGTGTTTTATTTTATATAATTATGAGAAAAAGAAGGCTGTCTTTTTGCTGAGTTCGATATATTT
>NZ_CVRU01000062.1 GCF_001261715.1 Dysgonomonas sp. HGC4
ACAGTAAGCGGCTGATATTTCCAAATATCAGCCGCTTACTGTTTATGAGGTTTTTTATGATTCTTCCATATTAGCAACTTTGGGTTTTAAGAATAACAATTGAACGCAAAGCACTATAAACACAAGAATACTCAACATGGCGAAGTCAGTTCCAAGAGTTCCCGAATCGGTTGATTTACCTAGGAGATTGGTGATAAATGCTCCTGCAAATACACCCGTCATATTCATGATACCATAAACAGTACCTCGATATTTGGACGATACAAACTGACAAAGTATAGGCATATTATTAGCATCAAACATTCCATATCCGAAGCCGAAGCATAAAGCTCCTCCGATAATCATAGGTAAATTATGACCGAATCCTAAGAAAAGCAAAGAAGGTATAGTCAATCCCAATCCTATTGCACCCGTATAGATACGTCCTTTTATGTTTTTTTGTACCCATTTGTCGGATAATATTCCTCCAAGAATAACCCCAATGAAAGAAGATACAGCTATGGTAATAGTAGACATGGGACCGGCATGTGCCATATCAATTGACAGATTCGAAGAGAATAGGGTAGGGAGCCAGTTTTTAGTTGCCCAACCTGGTAAGCTAGGTGTTGCAAAATATAATAAAATAACCCAGAACCAGACATTTGCAGCTAGCATAGTCAGCCCCTTGAATATGGGTATTTTTTCTGTTGGCTTCTCTGTTTTTACGGGTTGTTCTACGGTTTTCTTATCTCTAAGGAAAAGAATTAGTATAATGCTATATATAACACCAACGATACCAAACCAATGAAAGGTTGCTTCCCATGAGTATGCTTTTGCTACAGTTGCACCAAAACCGCCAATTGCCTGACCTGTATATAAGCCTGTCATATGTATGCCAACTGCTAGAGATCGGGTTTTATTGGAATGAAAATCGGCTATTAACGATAGTCCCGCAGGAATATAAAGAGCCTCACTCAACCCCATTAATGCTCTAAGGGCATACAGTTGATCGAAGCTGGTAGCATATCCCATCAAGAGTGTAACCAGAGACCAGACGAAAAGGCTACTTACTATTAGCCATTTGCGGCTAATCTTGTCGGCTATTATTCCTGCAACAGGGCTCATTAGTCCGTAAGTCCATAAGAATATCGCCATCAGACGACCGAAGTTTGCAGCCGATTCTAATTCCGTAATATCTATCATCATGGCATCTCGCATGGTCGATAGCATCTGCCTATCCATATAGTTTAGCAGTGCAACAACCCATAGCAATGCCACGACAACCCATGGGTAGATTGTTCTATTTTCTAATTTCATAGTTTTAAATAGTGTTTAATCGACTCTAATCTATCGATTTAAGGTTTATAGTCTCATTTTTCAGTCCTTCTGAAATAGCTTTTAATTGAATATTGCCCGTTTGCCCTTTTATGGAACGAATAATAACAAGGCATTTACCATTAAAAGCTTTTATATTTTTATTCTGAAAAGGTTCATGACTGGTAGGGTCTCCATTATCAGTGGCAACTATTTCTCCATTTCCAGATAATTCAAATTGTACCAGATTGTTAGCTCGAGGTACAAAAATACCATCTTTATCTTTGATTTCTACAGTTACATATATCAAGTCCTGCCCATCGGCTTTCATTGTGTTTCTATCAGCTTCCACTTTTAATTGATAAGCATCTCCACTGGTTTTTATTTTATCGGATGCCCATACTTTATTGTCTTTGTATGCAATAACTTCAATAACACCTGGTTCGTAAACCACATCATCCCATCGCAAACGATATTCGTATTCTCCTTTTTTCTTTTTACCTAATGACTTTCCATTCAGAAATAATTCTGCTGAATCGCCCGAAGTATATACATGAACGGGTGTTACTTGACCTATTCTTTCAGACCAATTCCAATGTGGAAGAATATGAGCCATAGGAAGATCGGGGCGCCAGCGTGCCTGATAGATATAAAAACGGTCTTTCTTGAAGCCAGCTAAATCTACAATTCCAAAATAAGAACTACGAGAAGGTACTTCTATTTTGCCCATTTCTTTTAGAGCTTGTTCGGCTTTAGCACGTTCAATAGGGTCATGATAATTTGTTAGAACGGTCAAGTCTCTGGTGAATGGGGTAGGTTCTCCCAGATAGTCAAATCCAGTCCATACAAACTCTCCGGCATTGGCTTTAGCCTGATCTTGTCCCTTAAACTCAGTATCGGGAGGTGATGCCCAATCGGGAGCATATAGATCGTAAGAACTCATTTGGAATCCTATTTTACCTCCGCTTTTATCATCGTCTACGGGGAATAGATATTCGCCACGAGTGCTTATACATGATGCTGTTTCGCTTCCATAGAATGGAATGTTTGGACGATCTGCACTAAATTTAGAATATAGATGAGGCTTATAATTAAAGCCGAATATATCTGTTGTATTTTCAAAACCGTTGAAGGCTGCATTCGGATTGTCGCATCCTATTGTTGCCGGACGGCTTGGGTCTTCTTCGTGAACAATAGAAGTAAGGAGATTAGAAATGCGAATACCATCGGCAGAGCCTTGTTCGCCTACTTCATTTCCTGTACTCCACATGATTATACTCGGGTGATTTCTGTCACGTTGCATAAATGCTCTTAGGTCTTGTTCATGCCAATCGTTAAATAAGATAGCATAGCCGTTTTTCTTTTTAGGAACTACCCATGTATCTATAAATTCGTCTATAACAAGAAATCCCATTTTGTCGCATAGATCGAGCATTTCGGGTGCAGGTGGATTGTGTGACGTACGGATGGCGTTTACACCCATTTCTTGAAGAATTTCTAACTGACGCTCCATAGCTCGGTAGTTGAAAGCTGCACCTAATGCTCCTAAATCGTGGTGCATACATACACCTTGCAGTCTAACGCGTCTACCATTCAAATGAAAACCATCGTTTGCTTTAAACTCAATGGTTCTTACTCCAAAAACAGTATTGTATGTATCTATTGCTTTTCCGTTTTTTTGTAGTGTGATTGATGCTACATACAGATGAGGATTATCTATATCCCATAAAATAGGTTGTTTTAAAGTCAGCGATTTTTCAAGTTGACTCTCTTTACCCGATAGTTGTAGAGGGGTATTATCAATAACAAGAGGCTTGCCCGTTGGATTACCTTGTTTGTCTACATTATATATTTCGGTTTTTACATTTATCTGATTTTTTGCCGAGTTAACATTATCTATGTTCATCTTCAGATTCAAAGTGGCTTTCTCTTTACTGATATCTGTAGCTGTAATAAATGTACCCCATTGAGCAATGCTTACGGGATTGGTCTTAGTTAGCCAAATATTGCGATAGATACCTCCTCCGGGATACCATCGGGAAGATTCATCGGGATTGTCGAGACGTATTGCAATCACATTTTTTTCTCCTGCTTTAATATAGGGAGTCAAATCTATACGGTAAGATGCATAGCCATAAGGCCAGCCTCCAACAAAATGTCCATTACACCAAATTGTAGAAAAAGACATGGCTCCGTCTACATCCAGATAAAATTGTTTTCCTGCATCAGATGCATTTATGTCTAAATTTTTGCGATACCACGATACTCCGAACCACGGTAATTTGGCTGTTTCTCCGGGGTATTCCTGTACAAACGGACCTTCGATTCCCCAATCGTGAGGAAGATTTAATTGTCTCCAACTACTGTCATCATAATCGTATTGGGCGTACTTTCCACCATCAAGGTTTGCTGTTGGTTTTTGTGGCTTATTTGATTTTACAAGGAATTTATTTCCCGAAGGAAGAACCCATTGTTTTATTTTTTCATAGTCGAGCGTGTGATTTATCTCAGTAGAGTCGAGTTTCTTAAATCGCCAACCTTCATTAAGTAATACTCTATCTCTGGACGAAAGATTCTGTCCAAGAAATAAAAGACAAATAATTAATAGATAGTAATGTTTCATATGGTATGTTTAAGTAAATGACAATTTTAAGTAATCTGCTTTAGAGTTCTATTTCTGTTACGACTTACAAAGTAGCTGTAATCTTAGTTAATAGTAATACAATTTACTTCTGCTGTACGGATTCCCGGTTTCAATTCACCACAGACAATATAGATTTTGTTTTTCCAGATAGCAACGCCTGCTCCTGCACGAGCCAATTGTGGAAACTCGCCGAGTGTTTCCCAATTATTGGTTTTGAGATCGAGTGATATCAATTCTGTTTCGAATTTATACCAGCTAATCTCTTGGCTCATGTATTCTTTTCCTACTAGTTTAAGAGAATCAGCCAATGAAGTATCTCCACTTTCTTGTGCTTCTTTAGTTTTCTTGATCCGTTTTAATGCCGATGAAAAAAGGTCGTAATTAACTCCTCCCATAAATAGAATCTGATCTGCTTTATAGGGAACTCCGGCTGCACCAACAAGTGTTTTTATGGCGTTATTTCCTGCATTAATTTCAGAAATAGGATCCCATTGTTTTTTCTCAGGGTTATATCTTATTACGTCCGTAAAAACTTTAGCCTCTGCTTCATTATAACCTCCTGCAACAAATAGCTGACCATTTTGCGCAACTACAACGGGTTGTTGACGCTCATAGTCTGTTGGTATTGTAATTTGTGTCCATCCATTTTCTAATTTCTCTAAATCAAGAGTAAAGATGAATCCTTTTGTTTTGCTACTGCTTACCCCTCCCGTAACATATATTGTTGAGCCGATAAGGGATGCACCTCCGTTGAAAAGACCTGTTGGTAATTGAGGTAGTTCTGTAAAGATAATAGAATCTACGTCATACTTAATAAGGGTTACGTTAGTTAACGAACCGTCTTTGTTTTGTCCACCAATACAAACCAGTCCTTTGGGTGTGGAGACAGAAGCTCCGTATGCAGCTTCGTAGGGAAGTGCTTCGCATTTTATCCATGATGTATTCGTTGAATTATCGGATATGTCGAGCACAAAAACGTCATTGTAAAATGCTTTTACACCTCCTTGTGATGCAGGTGTTTCGGGGAAATTACACCCTCCGACAACAATTAATTTGTCTTCGTAGATTCCGGTAAAGGGAGCTGACACTCCTCCTTGAATAGGTAGATCGGGTAGTGGTTTACAATTTGCAATTGTTCTCATATCGTTTTCGGTTTTAAAAGTTGAAGCAGGCAGATTGGCTTTATTCACTAGATTTGCACGTGTAAAAGGTTGCCATCCATAGCGTACATATTGTGGTGATTTGATATCTTTAGACCACACTTTAATCGTATTATTTTCAACTATAGCTTTGGCTGGAAAATAAAGTCCTTCTATTTCGGCTATTTCAAATGTTTGGAGTTCTTTTTCATCTGAAGAATGCATTCCATCTGAGTAATCAAAAGAAATATATGCGGCTCCATTTTTGAACGTTACCGATCTGTAAATAGGTCCCGATGGAATTATATTTTTTCGATTGTAAGTATTATATAGAGCTTGAAAAGCAAGTCTTCCACTTATTGGTTTTTTATTTCTTGGATGCACATCTAGCGAATCACCTTTGTCGCTCGATACAACCATATGTATATTAGGTATTTTATCCATCAATCTACGTTGCGAATCTCTGAACCAAGTCCATGAAGGTCGGTTGAGGCTCGATAACTGAACGTAATAAACGGGTAGTTGAGTATTATGCCAATTCTTACGCCAACTCTCTGTTAAGAGCGGAAATAATTTCTCATGTGTTTCTATATTGTGAGCATTAGATTCCCCCTGATACCAAATGACACCCTTAATAGAATATTGTTCCAATGGAATAATACCTGCTTCAAAGAGATAACATGGTGCGTATGGGTGACGCTGTAATTTATTTTCGGCTTGTTTTATATTCAAAGACGCTCGTTCTCTTACCCAATCTTGTATGAAATCGTTTTTTGTCCAATCACTTAGTATATCGGGGAACTCATATTCCAGAGTGTGCCTGTCTATCCACGATTCTGTTGGAGAGCCACCTACGGAGTTATGTATTAATCCGATTGGTACTTTTAAACTGTCTGCCAACGCCTTTCCGAAATAATAGGCTATGGCAGAAAAATTGCCAACATTGTCGCTTGTGCAAATATTCCAATGAGTAGTTTTGTAATATTCTAAGTTGTTGATTGAGTCGAGAACATTTTTGTCCCATTCAACAGCATTAGTGTTCCAGCGGGGTTTCATGTCAAACAATCGAATTAAATTATTGTCTGCATTTTTAATGCTCTCGTTTCCCGAAATATCTTCGTTAAGCATGAATGCCATATTAGATTGTCCTGAACAGAGCCATACTTCGCCTACCATTACATTCGTATATTGTAAAGAGCGTTTTTTAGTTGATATTTTTAAATTGTAAGGACCACCTGCTACCATAGGGTCAAGCGTTATCGACCACATGCCGTCTGTTTGAGGTGTAGTTTTCCTATCTTGTCTGTCTATTTGTACCCTTACTTCTTCTCCTGCATCTGCAATTCCTTTTATTTTGAGAGGAATGTTGCGCTGAAGAACCATATTATCCGAATATATTACTGGCATCTGTAGACCTCCATAATCACCCGTAAGTGCAGAATAGACTGTTTGAGCTAAGATGCCTGCACCTTCGATATTAGGATGAAGTGCATCGGGTAATAAATGGGGGAGGTTATATAATTTTGCTTGTAAATCGATAAGTCCTACATTCGAATAGCTTGCTATCCGTTCTATTGTATTTTGTATTTCTTGGTACCAATCTCGTGTGCCCGATCGGAAACGGGGATGACTGTCTCCAATGGGGGATAGACCGCATATCCATATTTTATTATGTGGATTTACCTTTCTAAAAGAGTCAATCAGATTTATATAATCTCTAAAAAAGTCATCTTTGTAATTTGGCCAGTTACGCGGATCTGTATCATTGAGTCCCAAATGAATGATAACTATATCAGCAGCATAATCTAGTGCATCCTGATAAACTTGTTGTTTTATGTAAGGTTTATGTCCTTTGCTGAGAAGTGTAGCTCCACTATATCCAAAATTTCGGACTTCGTATTTACCGCCCAACATCTGTTGTAACTGATATGGATAAGCATTCTTTTCCCTTTCGGGCAATAGGGCGCCGTATGTCACACTATTACCAATGCAACTTATTTTTATTTTAGTCTGTGCATATTGTGACAGGCTAAAAAGGACGAAAAGGAATAGAACTAAAGTTTTTTTCATCGCTTTGCTTATTCGTTTACATAAGGCAGTATTATTTTATGCCACAATATATAACCTGCTCCCAATAGGTGTAAACCATCGTTGGTATAGGCTGGGTTCATTTTATCCGTATTATTTTCTTTAAAAAGTGAATACAGATCTATATATATAATATTGTGTGTAGTTGCTATGTCACACAATCTGGTATTTACTTCTTTTATTACTTCTGGTTTCATATGACCTTGAAACATCCCAAAATCAGGATTCACAGGTAATATACTTTGTATATAAATTCGCGTTGATGGCGATTCTTCTTTTATTTTGTCTATAATCCGTTCAAAATTCATTGTGATAGAATCTGCTGTCGTACCTCTTGCAATATCATTAATGCCTATCATTAAAAATATTTTGGCAGGCTTGTTTTTTGTTATCATTTCAAGTCGATCATAGACTCCAGCGGCAATGTCTCCACTGATGCCTCTGTTCTTAACTTTATCATTATTGAACAGTTCTGCCCACTCAGCACCGTTTGTAATACTATTTCCCAGAAAAATAATATCGTGCGGCGATATGGATAGTTCTTCAAACAGTGAAGTTCTTTGTTCATAAAACGTAGAATACTTACGCTGTTGGGCAAAACCATTCAAAGAGAGAAAAATACATATAAAAATAATCGTGTTTTTCATAAATAAAAGACCTTATATCTTTTTGTCTGGCGAATAGATTAATCCATCTACAGACTTATTTCCGTCTGGTGTTACAAAAACGCAGGTAAACATCCACTTTACAAGTCGTACCTCGTGAGTAGAGAACTTACCAACAGGTAATTTTAGTAAAACTTTGTTCCAACCTTTATTTAGAGTAATTGATATGGGTTCTCTAACTTCGAAATTTTCGTTTGTTAAAGGTGTTTCATTTGACTTTTCTGTGTGATTCGATAGCCATTTAGGGGGATGAATTTTATTGTTATTAATCCAGATTTTACTTTCTCTATAATCCCACTTGCCTTGTGGAGGAGGCAGATCTTTTTCTGAACAGCTGTAATTCTGGAAATTTATCCATAATCCGACATGCTGCTTCTTATCTGAGTACACATATGTATACGCATATGCAGTATGATCGGGTTGAGGATCTTTATAAAATGTTGGAACAAAAGTTCCCCAAACATGACGTAAGTAAATAGCTGCTCCCGTAGCCTCTCTGGTGTTATATGTTTCCCCCTGATACTGATATGTGTTGTTCAATTCTACTTCTTCGGGAGGAAATACTTTAGCTAATTCTCCTTCATTCGGAAAAGCATCGGTTATGCGCCACTTTACATTTGTTTGTTTAACATAAGCAAAAGGATACCCTTTAAAGTTATTTGCCTTATGCCAGAGCAGTCTGTTTTCGAAATCTTGAAACGATCTAAATTCGGGAGAATCTTCTTTGGGCAACATAGTCCCATTCTTATCAAAGTACTCATACCCTCCACCCAGCCAAGCACGTTCAGCTAAAGCTAGTATTGAGGGATAGAAGCCATTCTGAATAAGTAAATCATATTCAGATGTTACATATCTATCGTGCCACATACCTATTATGCTGCCGGCGTGATCCCTATCACCATACTCTTTATTCAAAATCTTACTGTTATATAAGGATATTATATCAGCAAAAGCATCGAAATGATTTATGTAATGAAACTTTGAATCAATGGCAGGGATGCCTTCTTGAGCTTTCCCTCTATAGCTCCAAAGCTGTGTCATATCTATCTCTCCCGGTCTGTAATTCCACCCGGGATTCCACGAAATAACTTTCTTTTCCTTGTTACGGATATAGGCGATCATTTCGGGTACAAAATCGGGATTAGTAAACTCTATTTCATCAGTCCCAATGTGAATATAGGGGACATCGAAAGTCTCGCAGACCTCATCCATCAATAGTTTGAGAATAGTCATTCCTTCTTTGCTCTGCATATCGTGACGAAATGCTTTTCGAAATGCCAGACTATGACCGGGCATATCTATTTCAGGAATAAGTAATACATTGTGTTGTTTACAAAATTCAACTAACTCGCGAGCTTCTTCTAATGTATAATATCGACCGGGCATACGTTGATAATTGATACTGTCATTAAGCATTGGAAATATCTTGCTTTCGAGCCTCCATCCCAAATCTTCGGTCAAATGCCAATGAAATACATTTATCTTGTACTGAGAGAGAATAGCGATTTCCCTTTTCAGTTCTTCCATCGAAATGTAGGTACGTCCTACATCCTGCATAAATCCTCTTATCCTGAAAGCAGGATAATCGATAATCTCACATCCTTCGAACGTCGGTTTAACTTTGCCTTCGACTTGTAGTTGGCGTAGTGTTTGTATTGCCCAGTATACGCCTTTTTGAGAAATAGATTCAACCTTTATTTTATTCTTGGTTACAGTTAAAGTATATGCTTCGTCTTTGTTGTAAAGGGCTGTTGGAATATCATCAACCAATATTACTTCTATCTTTTTCTCGCTCTGTTTTACAATCTGACCTCCCGTTGAGGAGATAAAGTCTGTCCACTCTTTTTCTAATACAGGAGTGGACAGATACACTTTATCCATCTGAAAGTAATTATTGTTCTTTTTAATATTCTGAGGTTTAGGCAATAATTGGCCTATTCCGCCATAGGCATAGGCGGAACAGAATAATAAAAATAAGAACAGAAACGGGAACTGTATATGTTTCATAGTGAGTGATTATAGTTAACTGAGGCTATAAACTCATTTCTTGATTATATCCGAAAGTTTTATTGCTTGAAAAGTCATGTGAGCCACACTGCTTTCATAGAATATGCCTACTGTTTCTTTGTCAATCATCGAAAGGCATGAGTATCCCCAACTGTAATCCTCATCAAGTAAGATCTGCTGCTCGGGTAACCATGTGTTTCCACCATCTAAACTTGCTTTGATAGTTATATCTTTTCGCTCCTTTGTTGTATTTGGGTTTGAGAATAATAGTATATCTTTCTTTAATACATTGTCTTTAGCTGCTACTTTTATGATACTAGCCATGCAAACAGGCTCTTGCAATGCTGAGCGAGACGATGGGTGTTCCGTCCATGTTTTTCCCATGTCTTTGGTTGTCGCTACTGCACGGCTTCCTCCTCTGTTGTCTCTCATATTTAGCATTAGCACGCCCGGTTCTATTTCTACTACTTGTGCTTCGGTAGTGTTCGTTCGTGCATAATTATGTGTTTGCCATGTTTTACCATGGTCTTTACTGTATATGATTCCGGCATTGGGTATTCTTTCGGAGTCTATAAATTGACTTGCAAATACGATTGTTCCATCTTGCATGGTGATACCGTTTCCAGGGCCTTGAAGAAGAAAATACCATGAAGGGTCTTTCAGTTGAGGTGTAACATTGATTGGTTTTGACCATGTTTTGCCATCATCGTCACTTTTTACCATTACTAATTGAGCAGTTTGGTCTATACCCATTCCTTGTTGCGAGTTAAACCATGCTCTGCCATTGCCCATACCGTGAGTCCAAGCTGCAACGACCCAAATAGTACCAGTTGTTTTATCAACCAGAATTGCAGGATCGCCTACACCATTCTGAGCCTTAGGTAGTCCGCCGTATTCGTCAAAGTCCATGATGATGCGCATTGGCTCCCATGTTTGACCTTTGTCAACACTACGGCTCAATCCTACATGAACATATTCTTGAAGGTCTGCACTATTATTATAGCGTACATCGTATACTCCAAGCATAGTTCCTTTATTGGAAGTTGCTAAACCCGGTATGCGATAAGCAGCAGCTTTGTCGTCTCCTGCATGGCGAACGCCTATCCCTAATTTACGGCTAACCGATCTTTCTTTATCGAAAGCTATAATAGCTGATTTATTATCCAGAATAACGTCTGTTATATTTGCCTGTACGTTAGAAAGTAAAGAGGCATTGGGTTTCATCTCTATGCTTACCCAGAAATAATTAATACCCGGAAATAATGGCTGATCGGCTGTAAGTGTAATCTCATTTTTGAGAGTACTTAATTCTGTCTTCTTTACAGAGTAGGAACTGTTTGCTGCAAAAGTATTTCCCGGCACATCTTTAGAAATATATTGTACAGGGGCATAGAATGTTTTGCCTTCACGTTGCACACATTCAGTGCCGCTGTAGTATAACTTGATTGATTTTATTTCATTCAGATTTACCTCCTTGTCAAGATTTACTTTGACGTTGTTTAGAACTTTGCTGTTTGCAGCATCCAATCGGATGTAAAATAGTACATTGTCTTGCCTGTCGGTTAGAATAGGAATTTGAGGTGCTTTTATTTTAACTGTATCACTTGCTGAATTTATTGTAAGTGATAATAAGAGAAAAAAGCTAAGGAATAAATTTTTCATGGTTTTGTTTTTAGTAACGAGGAATATTCTATAAATATAACACTTTCCTTTACTGGTAGCAGCCTTGTTATTGATAAGTAACTGAAAATATCTAATGTCGTATCTCAGAATCAGAACTATCATTTGTTGGTATGCTTACCCAAACGATAAAGAAGCCTGAGAGATTAACCATAAAAGACTGCCCTGCACAAGGCAGTCTTTTATGAAAGGTTTTATTTATTCATATCCAGGTGTTTGAGTCAATGCCGGATTTTTAGTTATTGTACTTTTGTCGATAGGCCAAAGCAAGCGAAGAGGGTTTAGAGGGTCGGCCAATGTATGTTTAAATACATATTCGTTTCCGAAGCGTCTTAGATCGTACCATCTTTTTCCTTCGAGGATAAATTCAAAGAATCTCTCTTCCAATATAGCGTCATTGATATTCTTATCTATTGCTTGATTAGGATATGCTATTGAGCTGTCATAATTGTCTCCGTATGCACGTTTTCTAACATCGTTTATTTCGTTCGCAGGATTTTCTCCTAATATTGCTTTCGCTTCTGCAAGCATCAAAAGTAAATCTGCATAGCGATAGATCGGATAATCGTCGGCGGCAACGCGTACACTTCCATTCATTGTACCCGGATATTTTTTAGGATACGTACCTACTAATGTCAGTTTACCATCTACAAAGTCATATACTCCTTTTATGATTGCTCTCTTACGTGAGTCTTTATCATTGAAGCGCGTATAGTTGGTTGTTTTAATTTGTAGACGCATCAAACCGAAGTTGTTTTCTACTGCTGTATTTATTTTTGTTCCCGTTTCATCGTAATAATTACGTAGGTACAAATCTCCCGGAAGTAGGTTATATGCATAGCTTCCTCCTAAAAGATTAGCTTCGTTTAACTGATTGTGAATTGCAAAAATAATTTCGTTGTTGCCTTTCTTACTGTAATCGAATACGTCGGTGTACTTAGGTTGTAAAGCTAATTCGGGAACATTCTTCTGAATATCAAGCAATGCTTCTTTTACTTTTGCAGCATCTGCAGTTCCTCCGTTAAGCTGGCGACTGCTCCATAAATATACTTCTGCTTTCAGCATAAGTGCTGCTGGTTTAGACCACAACGATTTAAGTTCCTTTATAGAGTAATCGTTCCCAAAAGAGTTTATAGAGGCATCTATATCTTTTTTGATATATTCCATAATCTCATTTGCAGGAGTGGCTGCTTTGTCGAGCTTTCCGATTTCGAAACTCTCACTTGGTTCTTCTGTATAAACAGCAGCCCCCCATGTGCGGTATAGTTGAAAGAAATAATAAGCGCGCATAGCGTAAGCTTGTCCCAAATAGTAAGCCTTAGCATTATCCGTTAGAACATTGGTTGCATTTGCTTTTTTGATGAAAAGATTAACCTGATTGATATTTGTATAGAAACCACCGTAATTAGATATCCCCGGATTATCTATATTAAGTGTATTGAAGGGGAATCTTTCCATACCTTGCGAAGCTTCACCTCCAAAGGCTTGGTCTCCAAAAATATCGCTTCGTCCATCACCCATTAAAAAGAAATTCCAAGCATGAGTTCTAAATCTGCTGTGCATACCATACATAAATGCATCGAAGTGTTCTTCGGTCTTCCAATAGTTTTTGTCCGTAATCTCGCTGGTCGGCTCAATATCTAAATCTGTACATCCACTTAGCAGGAAGAGCGATGTCAGAATATATAAAAATATATTTTTCATTGTTTTCTGATTTATTAGTTATTAAGTAAATAGAAGTATTTAATGATATATTTTCGGTTGATAACAATCGATAATTATTATACTTACCAAAGTTGTAAATAGGTTTTAGGCATTAAAATGCAACTTGAATACCAAACAATATACTTCTAGGAACAGGATAACGTCCGTTGTCGATGCCGCCACGTCCATTCGCTTGATAATCTACTGCCGGCTCGGGCGATGTACCGTCATAACCAGTTATGTAGAAGAGGTTTTGTCCGGTTACACTAAGTGTCATATCGCTCATGTAGGCTTTGCTGATTAGGCTTTTAGGCAATTTATAGCTTAGCGAAAGTTCTCTCAACGATAGGTAATCTCCCTTTTCATAGAACAGAGAACTGTTGTTGTGCAAGGCAGTACCTCCATTATTGGAACGTGTAATATTTTTCTTTGATAATTGATCAGCATAATAGAACTTAGGATATTTGGCATTTGGATTACTTTCCGACCAAGAATCTTTTACTTCTGATATGATATTAAATGTTCCTTGATATTGACCTAGCGAACGAGCTTTAAGATCATTATAAATAGTGTGACCTAAGACAAAGTCGAAACGAGTATAGAGTGAGAAGTTTTTGAATGATAGTGACGATGAAAATCCTCCTGTCCAGTTAGGGAAAATGTTTCCTACTTTTACTCTGTCATACGAATTTATGATTCCATCATTGTTTAAATCTGCCCATTTCACATCTCCCGGTTCTATTTGCTGTTTTCCAGTTTTATTAGCTAGAGCATTCCATGCATCAGGCCCGTATAATTCTCCAATAGCATCGTAACGATTAGCTGCATTTGCTTTTATATCATCCCAATCTGTAAATAAACGCTCATGCTTGTAGGCATATATTTCACCAAGTTGTTGTCCTTCCTGATATCCTCCTGCCCAGATGTTTTTGCCACTTTTAGGGTCATATATTTCATGCCCTCCTTGGCGGTTATTTTCCAATCCGTTATTGGGTAACTTGAGTATCTTGTTAGATACAAATGCCGCATTGGCTGAAAAATCCCAGCTAAATCCTTTTGGATTATTCAGAATGTTGAATTTTGCTTCTATCTCAAAACCTCTGTTTTGGATGGTTCCCAAATTTGTTTTAAATGAATCGAATCCTGTATAGCCTGGTAAATCAAGGTCGGTAAGCAAATCTTCTGTTTTACGATTATAGTAATCGAATATCAGATAAATACGGTTCTGGAGAAGTCCAAGATCAAGTCCAACACCAAAAGTTTTACTTTTTTCCCAACGCAGATTGTTGTTTACAACACCTGTATTTAGAAATCCTGTATTCTCGTTATATGCAGTCTGAGTTTTATAGATACCGTATACATCAAAATTGCCAATACCATTTACATTACCATTAGTACCATAAGTTATACGTGGTTTTACAACAGATACTGTTTTTTCGATACTGGAATTTTTGAAGAAGGCTTCTTCGTGCATATTCCATCCTCCCGAAATACCGGGAAAGAATCCCCAACGGTTATCTGATAATTTAGATATACCATCGTAACGAGCCACAAGCGACAGCATATAACGATAGTTGAAATTATAGTTGATACGTGAGAAAGCCGATACTATCTTATAATCTGTTTTAGATGACGAGATAGATGTTTTCTCCGAAACTACGTTTAGGGTAGGGATGTCATCACTTGGAGCACCTCTTCCGGCAGCCGAAAATTCAGAATAGTTATTCTCAAATATCTCTCCCCCGATCATGGCATCTAAATTGTGCTTTTTGGCAAAAGATTCTGTGAATGTTAATGTTGCATTATGTTGTACCTGATAGCTTTTGGTTAATCTAAACATAGATTCTCTATTACTATCGGGTGTAGCACGATTTTGTAACTGGAATTTCTTATCAAATGATTCGAATTGGTAATCAACATAGTACAAAGAGCTATTTTCATTCAAGAAGAGTTTCTTAGGTATTAGCTCTAATTGCGCTCCTATATTGAATGTTGTTTTTCTGGTTTTATTTTTGCGGCTAAGTTTTTCTTTCCAATATAAAGGGTTACCGTCCGATTTGCTAAAACCTGATGCTGGGTTACCATCTTCGTCATAAGGATTCCATGTAGGCCAAATACTCATTGATCGGTAGAATAATTCAAATTCACCCGTTTCACCCGAGTTATTACCTGTCCATAAATTAGGTGAGCTCGATTGAGAGAATATACCTCCCGCATTAACTGTTAATATGGAATTGATTTTGTACGAACCGTTAATAGTTCCACTAAAACGTTCATAATTTGTACCTACAACCTGTCCGTCTTCTTTGTAGTATCCAAGAGTAGATGCAAATGTACCTTTTTCAGTTCCTCCTGAGAAGCTTAAGTAATGGTCTTGCATAGATGCCGGATCGTTGAAAGCATCTTCACGCATTTGTCCTCCATAATCTTTAAATATAAGAGTTTGGCTTTCATCATAAGGGTCAGTCATAGATTTCCATCCCTCGCCTAATAACTGCTTGTTGTCATTGGTCATTTTAGCAATAGAGAAAAGCCCACCTGAGTTTAAGCCATATCCGTTTTGATTCTCAATACCGGCACGTCCGGTACGTTTGTATCCCAAACGATTATAGTATATATAATCTTCGGCATTAAGGAAGTCATATCCTTTTCGAGCATAACTAGGTCCACCTCTAAATTTGTAGGCTACTTGTGCTTGTCCTTCTTTTCCTTTTTTTGTGGTTACAAGAATAACTCCATTATTGGCACGAGATCCGTAGATAGCAGTAGATGCAGCGTCTTTTAATACCTCAATCGATTCTATATCCGAAGGGTTGAAATCGTCCAAAGAACGTATAATTCCATCAATAACAACCAGAGGGCCTTCCAAAGGTTTATTGATAGAAGCTCCACCTCTTAATACGATATTGGGGCTGCTACCGGGTTTTCCCGAAGTATTTATTACACGCAGACCACTCACTGTACCTTGTAAAGAGGAAGCTGCATTTGCCATTACCGATGTTTTGAGAACTTTGTCATCTAATTTAGATATAGAGTTACTCATCAGCGATCTTTTCTGGCTGGTTCCATATCCGGTTATGATAACTTCGTCCAGAATTTGTGAATCTTCTTGCATCACAATCCGCAAGTTGCTTTGATTTTGTGGTGAGATAGTTTGAGATTTATATCCTAAAAAGCTAACCGTTATTTTGCTGTCGGGTTTAGCTAATTCGAGAGAGAAATGTCCGTCGATATCGACCATTGTTCCATTTGCTGATCCTACTTCGGTAACCGTTGCTCCGATAATAGGCTCATTATTTGTGTCAACTACAGTTCCTGTAATCGACTTTGTCTGTGCTATTATCTGCAAGGATAAACACAAACAAAATAATAATACCAAAAAGTTTCTCATAGAAGTGAATAATTAGATTTAATAAAAAAGTTAATATAATTGAGGAGAGGTAATATTGCTCGTAATTATTTCATGGCATATCTGATACGATTTTATCATCATGCGTGGTATATGAAAAGGTCCTTTAAACAGATTGCCTTTAGCCGATTGAGATACAGTTCCGTCATAATGTAGATAGCCAAACCATTCACCGTATTCCTTATCTGGAAAATGAGAATAAGTATAATCGCTGATTTGCTTATGCATTTCTAGATACTTCGGGTTCTTTGTTGCCTGATAAGCATATAGAGTAGCTATGATAGTTTCTGTTTGAGGCCACCAGAATTTCATGTCGTGCGAATAATCCTGAGGAGGCAGGTTTTTGCAATCTTTAAAATTGCTTATTCCTCCTTTTTCTTTGTCCCAGCCCCATTCCCAAGACCAGTCGAGAATAGTTGTAGCAGTCTTAACCATCTCAGCATCCCAATTTCGGTATTTGGCTTCTTCCAATATAAACCATGCGGTTTCGATACAATGTCCCGGATTTATGGTTCTTCCTAATGTGCTGTCTATAAATTCTCCGTTAGGTCCTACGGTTTCCAATAGAGCTTTAAATTCGGGATGTATGAAATCTTTACAAATAGAATCTATTGATTCGTTGATCTGAGTATCAAGGCTAGGGTCTTTAATAGCTTCGCGTATTCTGCTCGCTGTATTTATAAGAATCATAACAAGGGAATGTCCTTGCATGTCAACTGTTTTTTCGTACTTCGGAGCTAATAGTCCGGGTGTGTTTATTAGTCTTAGCATATTCTTAAATAAGGCAAGTGCTTTTTTTGCATAGCTAGTATCACCCGAAGCAATAGCATATTCAGACATGGCTATGGCAGCAAATGTTTCTGAAAATATATATCTGCGTTTTCTTATTGGTTGCCCTGTATTGGTTACTTCAAAAAACATTCGACCATCGGTATCAAAGCAATGTTTTTCTATAAAATCGATTGTTAGCTTAGATGCTTTCAACCATTCGGGTTTTCTTTCGATAGTGTTGTATGCAAAAGCACAGACGAATGCAAACCGTCCTTGAAACCAAACAGACTTTGTGGTATCAATCAGCGATCCATCTCTGTTAAGGCAGGTATAAACGCCTCCGTTTACTTTGTCTAAACCGTTGGTTAACCAAAAAGGCATTATATCTTCGATCAGATCTTTTCGATATCTTTCTGCCCAGTCTTTTATGTATTGATTTGTCGCTGTCATTATTTAAAAAGTGTATAAGAGTATCCTGTCAGCAATGAAATTGTTGACTAAACTGTTTGTATTTAAGATGTTCTGTTTTTTAGAGCTTATTGCATCTCTCGAAGAAATTTATGTTTTCTAGTTCCTTTTTCATATTAGATTCTTCCTCATCAGTCATATTCTGAAATGGGGTACGATTCTTACCCAGATCTAAGCCTATCAGTTTCATAATTCTTTTTCCGCCTACAATATTTCCTCTGTAATGGCAGATCACGTTTATTACATCTTGTGAGAAATTTTGTAATTCTCTGGCTTTTTCGAGATTGCCGGCATTCCATGCAGAAATAATTTCGGTCAAGGCTTTTCCGTTGTAGTTTGTTGTTCCACCTATTCCTCCTTCGGCTCCGCCCATTGCCAAACATGGTAATATGGTTTCGTCCTGCCCATGTAACATGTCGAACTTACCATTTTTATATAATCGACACTGATTGTATTCGTATATACTTTCGTAAGTGTATTTTATTCCGGCAAAGTTTGGAATACGGCCATCTACTGCTTCCAGAAAAGAAACCATAGGTAAATAAACTCCGTTGAATGCAGGAATATGATAGAAATAGAAAGGTAGTTGGGGAGATCCGCATGCAATTTCTTCGCAATACTTTACAAGTTCTTCAATTCGCGCTACTTTAGGAAATGGAGATGCCATTGCACCTATGCCCCATGCACCTATTTGTTGTGCATGTTTAGCTAATTCGAAACTCGATTTTACGCAAGTGCTGCCTACGTGTACTATTACTTTAAAATCTTTGGGTGCGGTTTTTACCCATCTTTCAGCTATTAGTTTTCGTTCGTCATCAGTAAGTAGGTAACCTTCTCCTGATGAGCCATTGATGAAGACACCTTTCAGTCCGTTTTTAGCAAGCATGTGTCCGTAAGCTTCTATCGGTTCAAGGTTTATTTCTCCATTTTCAAGAAAAGGAGTAAATGGTGCGTTTATCAAACCTTTTATTCTTTCCATAGTGATTGTGTATTTTAAGATTATTATAGTATAAGAAATGTTATATCGCAAATATATTAATTAAAATAATTTAATCAACCATATTTAATAAAATATTTTAGTTAATAATGAAATGATGGTTAATTTATTTCTTTAATAAGCTCTTCAAACGATGTATTTATTGCTATGTTGATTCAATATTTTGCTACATTTGTATTAATGGAAAACATAACCCAAACAGTATGAATAAGAATTTTATTCAGGAAATAGCAAAAGGCACAAAGAATGCGCTTATAAAGAAGAAGATTATAAATTACTATATTAATAATGGCAATTCAACTATTCCTGATCTGTCAAAAGAACTAAACCTAAGTATACCTACTATCACCAAATTGATTACCGAAATGTGTGGCGAAGAGTTTTTAACAGACTATGGTAAGTTAGAAACCTCGGGAGGCAGATATCCTAATTTGTATGGTTTAAATCCCGATTCGGGATATTTTATAGGAGTGGACATTAAGAAATTTACAATAGATCTTGCCTTGATGAACTTTAAAGGCGAAATGTTGGATTTGCAAAAGAATGTGCCTTTTTCTTCGGAGAACACAACTGAGTCTTTTGAGAATCTGATTGTAATAATACAGTCTTTTATAAATAGCCTTACTATAAATTTAGAGAAAATACTGAACATAAACATCAGTATATCGGGACGGGTAAATACCGACTCGGGGTATAGTTACAGTTTGTTTTATCTTGAAGAACGATCGTTGACCGATATTTTAGCTGAACGACTGGGATATAGTGTTTCTATTGATAATGATACCCGAGCCATGACTTATGGTGAGTATATGGTGGGTAATGTAAAGAATGAGAGTAATATTATTTTCATCAACATTAGCTGGGGATTAGCCGTTGGGATAATAATTGATGGTAAATTGTATCAAGGAAAATCAGGCTTTGCCGGAGAATTTGGACATATTAATGTCTTTGACAATGAGATTCTTTGTCATTGCGGAAAAAAGGGATGTCTTGAAACCGAAGCCTCGGGATTGGCAATTCACCGAACATTGCTTGAAAGAATAAGTGCCGGTGCAAACTCTATCCTTTTGAAAAAAGAGAAAAGTCATGCGCCTATCTTCTTAGAAGATATCATTGATGCAGTAAACAAAGAAGATGTACTATGTATAGATATCTTTGAAGAGGTAGGTCAAAAATTAGGCAGGCAGATAGCGGGCTTAATAAATATATTTAACCCCGAACTTGTTATTATTGGAGGAACGGTTTCTCTATCGGGAGATTATATTCTGCAACCTATAAAAAGCGCTGTTCGAAAATATTCACTTAACTTAGTTAATAAAGACTCTAATATTATTATTTCAAAACTAAAAGATAAAGCAGGTATCGTGGGTAGTTGTTTATTGGCTCGCAGGAGAATATTTGAAGAATCATAATAGTGAATTTAAGGTCCTGTGACTGATTTAGGTTTTAAAAAGATCTGTTCTCAAATAGGAATATAATAATTTAAGAATATATTTGTAATTGGATAAAAACGAACAGCTTTGTTACTTATTATATGGAGATTAAAAAACGTATTCTTCTCATTTTTCTTTGTTCAATATGTATAACTTCTCTTTTTGCACAAAAGGATAGTATACATGATGCTGAACGATTGGAAAAAAGAGTAGATAATCTGGAAAAGATAGTTAGCAGACTTAATAATATTACTCTAAGCGGTTATTTTCAAGCTCAATATATATCAGCACAAAAGGATGCCGACTTAAGAATCGGTGCAGTTAACGAAAATCCGAATAATGCTTTTAGCCGTATTGGTATTCGTCGAGGTCGTATAAAAACCACTTATGAAGAAGGTTTGGGTTCTGCTGTCTTTCAGTTAGATATAACTGAAAGAGGAGTTGCTGTGAGAGATGCTTATCTTAAATTTAAAGACCCATGGTTTAAAACTAGTTATATACAAACAGGACTTTTCTTTCGTCCGTTTGGACACGAAGTTCGCTATTCTTCTTCTCGAAGAGAATCTCCTGAACGTTCGCGTATTATCACAACTCTATTTCCCGGAGATAGAGATATTGGTGCAATGATTCAGTTTCAGGCGAAAGACGGCTCACCTCTTCAATTATTTACATTAGAAACAGCTTTGATTGCCGGTAACGGAATTGCTAGGGAAGTAGATAGTCGAAGAGATTTTATCGGACATTTAAGTGCCTCTCCCAAGTTACCCAATGGTGGCAGATTAACTTTCGGAGTCTCTTATTATTTAGGTAGTGTATTTCAAGGGACTGAAAATGTATTCAAGATGGAAGGTGATGGCTTTGTTCAAAATTCCAATCCTAGCAATCTTGGACGATATGCCAAACGTGAATATTTGGGATTCGATTTACAAAGTAATTGGACTTCTCCATTAGGAGGAACTCAGCTGAGAGCCGAATATATATTTGGTCAACAACCAGGTTCTGTTAATGGAACAGTGAGTCCACAGTCACCCGATCGCCCATCGTTTGATACCTATATCCGAAATTTCGTTGGGGGATATGCTATTCTGATTCAGGATATTGGTAAGCTCCCTTTTGAAGCTATCCTAAAATACGATTGGTACGATCCTAATACGAAAGTTTCGGGTAATGCTATTGGATTGAATGGAACTACAGAAGCCGATATTAAATATAATACTATGGCATTTGGTGCTATATGGCATGCTTATAAGAATGTTGAACTTCAAGCCTATTATGAAATAATAAAGAATGAGAAGACAAATAATTTGGCTCGTTTTACAAACGATTTAAAAGACAATGCATTTACACTCACTCTCCAATATAGATATTAAGGGCAATCACTAATTGTCTTTAATAAGACTTTTTTAATGGTGGAACAGTATTAATCTGTTTCACCATTTTTGTTGTGCCTCTAAACGAAATTTAAACTTCTGAAATGTGATAAAATTATAAAGTTTTTATTATTGGTATAAAGAAATTAATCACTTACTGTAAAATTATTTTACATGATTTGATTTCTTGAAAATAGCTAATCTCTTGTAAATGAATAGTTCTCTGTTTTTGGCATAGAATTGGTTTATATATTAATAAAAACGTAAATATTATTATGAAATACTTAGCTACTATCCTCTTTATTCTGATGAGTATAACTGCTTATACTCAGGATAAAAAATGGACTCTTATGGATTGCATGGAGTATGCTGTGAAAAATAGTCCAAGAAGAAGTAAACAAGAAGCTCAAAATAGCATCTATCATCAGAACTTTCTGGAAGCTGTAGGGCAGCTACTTCCATCTATAAACGCGAGTACTTCGGCTTCTTTCAATTTTGGTAGAGGACTTGATGCCGAGACCAATACCTATACCAATATAAATTCATTTAATAATAACTACAATTTATATTCGTCACTCACTTTGTTTGATGGTTTAGCCAATGTAACAAGAGTTAGATTGCAAAATGTGAATAAATTGTTGGGAAGACAACAACTTGAGTATACCAAAGATATGATAGCCTACGAAGTGATGGAGGCATTCTATAATGTGATGTATAATACTGAAAGAGTAAAACTAGCAGAACAAGAATTGGAGGAGAGTACTGCTAACTTGAAGCAGGTACAACGAATGATGGAACTGGGAGTAAAAGGATTTCCTGAAGTGGCTGAAATGACAGCACAAGAAGCAGCTAACAAATACAACTTGACACGACAAAAGAATATCTTAATTATTGGGGTTATTTTATTGAAAGAGAAAATGAACTTCCCGATTGAAGAGACTTTGGAGATAGGCGATTCAGGAGCTTTAGATATAATTGCTAAGTCAGATCAAACAGCATATAATATTTTCGAACACTCGAAAACTTTTCTACCTCAGGCGCTTGTTGCCGAGTCTGCTGTGCAAGTACAGCAATTAGCCTATAAATCGGCTAAGGGAGGTTTATTTCCTACCATAGCGGTAGAGGGTGGATATTCTACAGGCTTTTCGAGGTATATGGATGGTAGCGAATACTCATCATTTGGATACCAATTCAAGAATAAAATGGGACGATATGTTGGGTTCTCAATTCGAGTACCTATTTTCAATGGCTTCTCTCGTACAGCAGAAGTAAGAAGAGGAAAAGCTCAGCTTATAATAACTCAGGCAGAGCGTGAAGAAACATTGCAGAAGCTATATAGTGAGATAGAGCAAGCTGTTGCAGATATGAACGGACAGGTTGATGAATACTATCAGGCAAAAAAACAAACAGAGGCCATGGAAATTGCTCAGAAAGTAAATGAACGCAAGTTTTCAGAAGGACTTATCAGTGCCATAGAAATGCATACAAGTGCAAATCGTCTGCTTCAGGCGAGAGCTGAGGAGTTAAACGCTCAACTTAAATTTCAATTGAAATTCAGATTAGTATCTTATTATAAAGGAGAACCATTTGTAGTAGAAGATTAACAAAAAGAATAGAAACAAAAGATAACCACATATTGATATGGATACGATTATAGAGAAGAAAAAAGGATTGAAGAAGAAGCATATTCCGTTTGTTATTGGAGGTGCAATATTGCTGATAGCTATTGGATGGCTTATTTTCGGTAATCATGCTTCGAAACTAAATATTGAGAAGCAGAAAGTTAGCGTTCAATCTGTAACGAAAGGTCAGTTCAATGACTATGTTCGTATCAGTGGACAAGTTCAACCCATCAATACCATACAGTTAAGCGCTATTGAGGGTGGAATGGTGGCCGAAAAACTGATTGAAGAAGGCTCGGAAGTTCACAAAGGAGATGTTGTTATTCAGTTAACAAACCCAATGTTGAGCCTAAATATATTGGATAGTGAAGCTCAATTAGCAGAAAAACAAAACTTCCTGCGTAACACTCAGGTTGCTATGGAGCAGGAGAAATTAAATCTGAAGAAAGAGAAGCTTCAACTGGATATGGATGTGGAGCGTAAGAAGAGAAAATTTTTACAGTATAAACAATTGTACTCAGAGAATCTGACTTCAAAAGAAGAGTTCATTCAAGCAAAAGAAGATTATGATTATGCTGTTGATGGTCGCAATTTGGTAGTAGAACGTCAGAAACAAGATTCGCTTTATCGAGGTATTCAGATCCATCAGATGGAAGAAAGTTTATCTAACATACGACGAAACTTAACATTGGTGCGTCAGCGAGTGGATAACCTGAATGTAAAAGCTCCTGTTGACGGACAATTGGGATTACTGGATGTAGAAATAGGGCAGACTGTTGCAACAGGCGGACGTATTGGTCAGATTAGTGTTCTATCGGATTTCAAAGTAGAGGCTTTAATTGACGAGCATTATATAGACAGAGTAAGAACGGGTTTAGATGCAACCTTTGAACGTCAAGACAAGAATTTTGCGTTACGTGTCCGCAAAGTATATCCCGAAGTGAGAGAAAAACAGTTTAAGACTGATTTTATATTTGAAGGCGAACGTCCCGATAATATACGTGCAGGTCAAACTTATTATATAAACCTTCAATTGGGGCAACCCGTAGACGCCATATTAATACCACGGGGTGCTTTTTATCAGGCGACAGGTGGTCAGTGGATTTTTGTTGTAACTCCCGATGGTAGTAGAGCAATCAAACGTAAAATTACTATCGGGCGACAAAACCCTAACTTTTATGAAGTAACGAGTGGGTTGGAACCGGGAGAGAAAGTTATCACGTCATCTTATGATACATACGGAGATGTGGAAGAGCTAATATTAAAATGAAATAATCTAATACTATGAAATTTATTACGATAAGCAGAAAAAGGACGAATGCAACTATTGCAGATTCTATTGATGCGTTATCGGATGAGTAACACCACCTTTTAAATCGAAATGATAATGAGACATTTATTTATTGTAGGACTTTTCCTCGCTTCTTTGCTCTCTACGCAAGCTCAGGATACTTTTTCTAAAATTAGCTTGTCAGGGTTTAGAGTAAACCTTATTCCTTCCGAAATATTCTCTATACAATTAGAGGATTCGCTAGGTATAGAACAAGAAATAGAAGATGGTATCTTGGAGATTCGAGTTTTAGATCAGAGAGGACGAGTTCCTAAAGGAAGCATCACTATTTACACAAATAAGTTAGATTATTTGAGTTTACACAATTGCCAATTGGTTATGGATGCTCCGCTTGAAAACGATTCGTTAACATTGATAACTGGTTCGTCCTTTGGAGCGTTGAAAATAAAATCTAATTACCTTTCAGTTAATATTGCTGCTGGGAGTCGTTTCGAAATTGAAGGCACAACAAAATACTATGACTGTGCTGTTGGTGCAGGTAGTGCATTGAAATCTTCGAATTTGTTGGCTGATAAAGCTGCTATAAATGCAATGGGGTATAGTAATGTTGTATTAAATGCTAAGGAAATAATAAGGTCTGAAGTTAAAAATGCAAATGTGAAAAATATCTATGAATAACTTTAATCTAATATTAAGATCGCTCTTTAAAAAGAAAGAGAATAATATTATTAAAATATTATCTCTAGGAGCTGGTTTGGCAGTAGGGCTAATAATTATCTCAAAAGTGTTTTTTGAGCTTAGCTATGATAATTTTTACCCTGACTCTGATCGAATCTATCAGATACAATCGTATGCAATAGTTGGAAATGAAGAACCAGACGAATTTGGACAAGTAAGTGGTGCTATAGCTCCCGGCATGAAAGCTGAGATACCTGAGGTAGAGGTTGCAACACGTTTGACATATATGGGATGGGATGCTTCATTTTTCACGCCTGATAAGAAACGTTATACAGGTACATTTATCATGGCAGACAGTTGTCTCTTTGATGTATTGCCTCGTCCAATGGTTATTGGAAATGCAAAAGAAATACTATCCAGACCTCTGTACGGATTGGTATCCGAGTCTATTGCCGAAAAAATGGGTAACAATGTTATAGGACAAACTATTCAAATAGATAATTATCCCGGACGTACAGTCACTATCGGTGGAGTCTTTAAAGATGTACCCGAAAATGCACATTTAAGATACGATCTTGTAATATCATTGGCATCCATAAAAGATTTTATGTGGGATGGTACTGAAAATTGGGTGGGTAACGACCGCTATCTGGGATATGTAAAACTAATGTCTGGTACCGATCCGGCAAGTTTGGCACCTGCTATCCGAAAGATGCAAGAGCGTAATCAGCCTATGGAAGAATTAAAGAAAGCAGGCGTTGAACTCTCATATACCTTGTCACTACTCACCGCATTGCATAGTGATACGCCTGAGACAAAGCGTATGACTCTTTTATTGTCGGCAATAGCATTTGCTTTGATATTTACTTCTATTATGAATTATATCCTGATTCTGATATCAACGTTGGTAAATAGAGGGAAAGTAATTGCTGTATATAAATGTTATGGGGCTGAACAGAAAGATATATCGAAGTTAATATTTGGAGAAATATCTCTACATCTGGCTATTTCCTTGGTAGTTGCTCTACTCCTTATTTTTTGTTTTAGAAGTACGGCAGAAGAGATTCTATCGGCTTCGGTTTACTCATTGTTTTCTTTTCAAACTTGTTTGATACTGGTGGTTTTCTGTGTAATTATTTCATTGATTATAGGAGCTATACCATCTTATTTGTTTTCTCGGATTCCTGTGTCATCCGTTTTTCGTCATTTGACAATGACCAAACGAGGTTGGAAGATGGCACTTCTGTTTTTTCAACTTGTAACTACTGTTTTTCTTGTAACATTACTCATTATAGTAGCTCGACAATATGATGTGATGGTTAATGACAATCCAGGATATAATTATGAGCGGTTGCTTTACTATAATACAAGGGGAGTGAATAACAATGAAAGGCAAAAAATAATAGATGAACTTCGTACTGTTCCTCAGGTCGAGTTGGTTGCTACTGCCGATGATCTGCCATTCAGCTTTGCATCGGGTAACAATGTGTATCTCCCCAATAATGACCATGAGCTTTTTAATATTGCTGATCTGTATGGTGCAGACGAAAACTATTTGCCCTTAATGGAAATACCAATAATTGAAGGTAAAGGGTTTGATAAAGAGTCGGTGCCAGATAAGGATATAGTGATCAGTAAGAAGTTTGCTGATAAAATATCAGGGCTTGCAAACTGGCAGGATGGAGTTATTGGCAAAGAAGTCTTCATCTCGGAACATCAACAAAAGAGTGGAGTATCTCGTATTATAGGTGTTTATTCCGATATTCGATTAGGTTCTATTGGAAGTGAAGACACTCGGCCTTCCGTTATCTTCTACTCAAGTGAACCATCTTCAGTTATTGTAGTAAAGCTTAAGGATTTGAACTCAGATAATATCCAGATTGTATACGATGTATTTAAACGATCGTTCCCAGATAAAGAAATTTCACTTTCGCTTTATAAAGACAGTATGGTCAAGTTATATAGCAATTCGCGTCGCTTTATGAATGCAATAACAATTGGTGGAATTGTTACTTTACTAATAACTCTCATAGGGTTGATTGGCTATACCAACAACGAGGTAAATCGCCGTAAGTCGGAGATTGCTATCCGTAAGGTAAATGGAGCTGCATTGGTTGATATTCTGAAGTTGTTCTTGCAAGATAATTTATGGATAAGTTTTCCTGCTCTTATTTGTGGTGGAATGTTTGCGGCTATTGCGGCTGCTAAATGGATGGAAGATTTTTCTGAGAAAGCAGAGCTATCTCCTCTATTATTTATTTCCTCTGGACTGGCTGTTTTAGCAATAGTGTTATCTGTAGTATGCTTGAATTGTTTGTATACAGCTAATCAAAATCCTGTAGATACCTTAAAGAACGATTAATAAAATTGAAAGATGAAATCAGTTATAAAAAACTTCTACTATATATTAAAGCGATTTAAAACCTCTTCGGTTCTGAATATAGCAGGCTTGTCTGTTGCCTTTACTGTTTTTATTATAATAGCCATCCAATCGTATTACGATGCTACTTATAATAGGAATTTCGAAAAGGCTAACAATCTAGAATATATTACTATTTATTACGAAGCAGACGAAAGGGAGGCTCATAATCTAAGTGTTCCCATAGGACAGACTATTGCAGAGGCAGTACCCGAAATAAAGAATTATGCTTTAGTACAAGATTGGGGCAGTCAGTTTTTTGATAAAAGTGTGGAGGCAACCTCTCAAAGTGTAGATATAGAGCAATTTGCCGTTTCTGGAGGTTTTCTAGAAGTATTTACACCGGAGATAATTGCAGGAAATGCACCTGATATGTTTTTGGGTAAGCATAAGGCTTTAATCTCGCAAAGTGATGCTCTAAAGATATTTGGAGACGAAGATCCTATTGGGAAAATTATTTATCATCATTTCTCGAAGATTCCGGTTACGATTGTAGCGGTTTATAAGGACTTTCCGAAAAACTGTTCTCTTACTAATGGTATGTATGTGGCAACCCAGACTACAGATCCAACTGAATGGAGTTTCAAAATGTATGTGGAGATACAGGAGGGAAGTCATGAGATAGTAAAAGAGAAATTGAATAGTGATGGAAAAATTGCTGAGATTTTCTCTGGATACGTAAATAAGGAATCGGGTAAAGGTGTTGAGTTAAGATCTGTTCCTCTGGAAGAGGCTTATATGATACAGGCAAACAATAAGACTACTTTCATATCTTTAATTGCTATTGGAGTTATTATTCTACTAATAGCATATATAAACTATCTGAACTTCTCCATTGCGATGGCTCCATCGCGAGTGAAGTCGTTAAATATTCACAAGATTCTGGGACTGAATCGATCAGCCCTACAAATGTCAATGATGTTTGAGGGAATATTTTTTGCTCTAATTTCATTGTGTTTATCTGTAATCTTGGTCAACTTTTTTGCATCATCTCCTTTAAGTAGTTTTTTCTCGGCTAGTTTACTTATATCCGAAAATCTTTTCTTGATAGGTGTAGTGGGTTTATTTCTGCTTGCTCTTATAGCTATAGTGGGCATATATCCGGCGAAATATGCAACATCTTTTCCCGAAGCAGTTGCTTTGAATAACTCGTTCGTACTATCTCCCAGAGGGGTTTATATGAGAAATATGTTGATCTTGATACAATTTGTGGCCGCCATATCGTTGTGTTGTATTGCTTATTTTATAAAGATACAGCACGAATATATGATAAATTATTCGAGTGGAATACAAAAAGAAAATATAGTATATCTCCCATTAAGAGGACTTGATACTGACCTTAACAGCTTTGGTGATGAAATGATCAAGAATCCTTTAGTGTTAGATTATACAGCTTCCGAAGCTATTCCCGGTACTGTTCCCATGGGGTGGGGACGACGTTTTGAAGATAAGCAAGTACAGTTTACCTCATGGCCTGTAACGCCTAATTTTCTTGACTTTTTTGGAGTTAAAATTATTGCCGGAAATGGGTTTACCGAAACAAAGAAAGATTCTACAACTCTTGAGCAAGTAATTTTTAATAATAAGTTTATAGAGAAATACGGCTTTGATAATAGCTTGATAGGAAAAAATGTCTTTTGTCTTTCTAGGGATGGAACTGTAAAGGGAATCGCAGGTGATATAAACTTTCAGTCTTTGCATTATCCTATCGAACCAATGGCTTTTGTTGTACTAAACGGTAGTTATAGGGAAGCCAGATTAAACTTTGTGTTCTTTAAAATTTCAGGTAAGGATATCCCATCTACAATAGAGTATATGAGTAAAACATGGTCGAAGTTTAGTAAAGAAGAATTTAAACTGACATTTCTTGACCAGAAAGTGAACGATCTATATAAGAAAGAGGATAATATGGCAAGGCTTATAGGCTTCTTCGGTCTTATAACTATTGTAATAGCCATTATGGGTATTTATGGACTTATAGTATTTAATACTCGCTATAAAACCAAAGAAATAGCTATCCGTAAAGTGAATGGTGCTACTGAGTTGGAGATCATATTAATGCTTAATAAAGGACTGTTGGCTTTGTTTCTTATAGCTTTTGTTATTAGTGTGCCGCTGGCTTATTATGCCATAGACCGCTGGGTCGAAAGTTTTCCTTATAAGGCAAGCATTCCTTGGTGGTTGTTTTTAGGTGCAGCCATAGTGGTGTTTATTATATCTGCTATAACTGTAAGCTGGCAAAGTTGGAAAGCGGCTACAGCTAATCCCGTAAAATCATTGAAAAGCGAATAAAATAGTAAATAATTTAAAAAACAATATTATGATACAGATTAAAGATCTAAAGAAAGTATTTCGCACAGAAGAAGTTGAAACAGTTGCGTTGAACGGTATTTCTATGCATGTAACTCAAGGTGAATTTATTGCTATAATGGGACCTTCGGGTTGTGGAAAATCAACGTTGTTGAATATTCTTGGTTTGCTGGATAACCCTACTTCAGGACAATATCTACTTGATGGAAAAGAAGTGGGTAATCTGAAAGAAAAGGAACGTACCCAATCGCGTAAAGGAAACATCGGATTTGTATTTCAGAGTTTCAATCTTATAGAAGAGATGACTGTTTTTGAGAATGTAGAATTACCTCTTACATACTTGAAAGTAAAAGCAGCAGATCGTAAAAAACGAGTAGAAGAAACTCTGCGTAAGATGAGTATTAGTCACCGAGCAAGTCACTTCCCCAATCAATTGTCGGGAGGTCAGCAACAACGTGTAGCTATTGCCCGTGCGGTGATTGCTAATCCTAAATTGATTCTTGCCGATGAGCCTACTGGTAATCTGGACTCTAAGAATGGTAAAGACGTTATGGATTTGTTGACCGAGCTAAATCAAGAGGGAGCAACAATTGTAATGGTAACTCACTCTCAACACGATGCTTCGTTTGCCCATCGTACAATAAATCTATTTGACGGGCAGATTATTACAGAAGTAGAAAGTAAGATGTAAATCGTATTCTATTTCATCTTTAGCGAAAAAGAAAATTATGAAGCAATTTCTCAGGAATTTTAGCAAACAAAAGACTGTCGGCATATTGAATATTTGCGGCTTGAGTCTTGGGATCATGGTATCTCTTACTGTGGGATTATGGGCTATTAACGAATTGACATTCGATAATTTCCATACCAATGGAGATAAAATGTATCGGGTTGTGCAGAGCTTTGTTTTAAATGAAGAACCTATAAAAGCAGCATCCTCTTTCAAACCATTGGGAGAATTAGCCGCAGCTGAAATTCCTGAAATAGAGCAAATGTGTAGGGTAGTAGTACGAACCGATGGTGTAACTATAAATAATATGGTTAGCTGGGGTGTAAAGGTGCTTATTACCGATCATAATTTCTTCTCATTCTTTACCTTTCCTCTAAAGAAAGGCGATATAAGAACGTCTTTTTCTGCTCCAGATAATGTGATTCTAACTGAATATGCAGTTAAAAAATATTTTCAAGAAGAAGATCCTATAGGTAAAATTATTAAGATTCATGGGTCTCAATTTACAGTCTCGGCAATAATGTATGATATGCCTCGAAATTCGCATATTCAAGGCGAAATGGTATTTCCTTTGTTTGGTGAATTCAAAGATTTGGGCTGGAATAGTAGCTTTTCGTATGATACCTACTTTGTTATACCTTCTAATGCTGATTTTGGCTCTATTGAGGAGAAACTTACTCAAATTAATAAATTGGGTGCATCTTCGTTTTTAGACGGTGCGCATAATGATGTAAATCTTGAGCCTTTAAAAGAAATCCATTTTAGTAAAACGGACCCTGCTTTTGACAGTGCGGTTAAAGGAGATAAGCAGCTTTTGATTATATTTCTAACCACAGCTATTGCTATTCTTATTATTGCTTGTATAAATTTCACGAATCTGTTTATCTCAACTTCCTTTATTCGGGCAAAGGCTATAGGAATTAAAAAATCGCAGGGAGCAAGCAAAATATCTCTGATATCAGATTTCTATAAAGAGACCCTTGTGTATGTTCTGGTTTCAGTTGTTGGCGGTGTATTGCTTGCTATATTTACTTTACCAGTCTTTAATAGTTATACAGGATCTCAGGTAAGTATCGATTTCTTATCGCCTGAATTGTATTTATATATTATTTGCCTGATAGTTATAACAACACTATTGGCAGGCTCTTTCCCTGCTCTTCAGATGACCCGATTCGGAATCATCGAGACGCTTACGAGTAAGTTTCGAGGAAAGAAGATGTCAGCCTTTCAGAAAATACTTATCATCATACAATTTACATCATCTATTTGCTTACTCATAGTAGTATTCTTTTTGGCTAGGCAGATTGATTATATTCTATCTCAGGATTTACGATTCGATAATAAAAACGTAATATATGTACAAGGATGGGATACTTTTGGCGCTGACTATAAAGCTTTACGTGATGAATTGATTCAAGACCCATCAATCAAAGATGTCGCAATAAAACAATACAATCTGCCCTTTAAGATGGGGAATGGAATAGGTGGAAAGAATCTTGAAACGGGAGAGCAAATATTGTTGGATTTATCGGAGGTTACACCTAACTATTTTGATCTTTTTGGAATGGAGTTTGTTGCTGGCGAAAATTCGCTAACTCTCGAAAGTTCATCCAGTGCAAATTATTGTGTTATCAATGAGCGTGCTGCTGAGGTTTTGGGACTTAAAGATCCGGTTGGAAAGTCTTTTAGTCTAGTGTCTATTGGGGGAAAACTTAGTGAAAAAGATGGTGAGCCCTATATTGTGAAGGGGGTGATAAGAGACACATATGTAAAATCGCTTCATCAAGAGCCCGATCCTCAGATGTACCTTAGTACATCACACACCGCGAACAATCCTATATTTTTCAAAATTGTAGGCGATCCACAAAAAGCGATAAGAACCATAGAGAAAAAATGGAAAGAAGTTGTGCCGTATGTTCCTTTCGAATATCATTTCTTGGATGAAACATATGAAAAACTATACTTGTCGGAAATCAATACACGTAATGTTTTAAGCTATGCTTTGGTTATAACTTTTATAATTACAATAACAGGATTGTATGCTATGGCTTTCTATTCTATTCAACGAAGGATAAAAGAAATAGGTATTCGTAAAATAAATGGGGCAACACTTGCCGATCTTTTATTATTACTAAATAAAGACATTGTGATATGGGTAATCATCTCTTTCTTTATAGCCTGTCCAATATCCTATTTATTCTTAAATAACTGGCTCAATAGCTTTGTCGTAAAAGTAAATTTGAGTATATGGGTATTTCTTTTAGCCGGAATTTTATCGGGTTTGGTTGCATTGTTGACAGTAAGTTACCAAACATGGAAAGCTGCATCAACTAATCCCGTAGATTCTATTAAAGACGAATAATTTTAGTTTCCATAATATTCTGTGAAGGAGAAGTCTATTTTTCATTTTTTTTCATGTGCAAAGTGATTATTAGTTAGATACCACTTCTCCTTCTTTTTAGCAAAAATTAAAACATATAAGATAATGAGAATAGCAGATTTAAAAATATACCAGAAGTTTCTGTCTCGAAACAAATTATACACCTTGGTATCGGTGGTTGGCTTTTCGGTATCACTTACGTTTGTGATATTACTGGGTATATATGTAAAGCAGGAATTATCGGTGGATAGCTTCCATGAGAAAAAGGACAGAATCTTTTTAATGGCTCATGATACTTCTACTTCATTTGGCAATCCTGTTGCCGATTTTGTTAAAGATAAGTGCCCCGAAGTAGAAGCATATGCCCGAATACATTTCACTCCTGTGATCTTAGGTGAGAAAGGGGGAGCTAAAATAAAGGCGGATGCATTGTTTGCTGATCCGAGCTTTTTCAGTATTTTCTCATTCAAGCTTCTAGAGGGCGATCCTTCTCAGGTTTTGGTTCCCTTAAAATCGGTGGTAGTAACAAAGTCATTTGCAAATAAGATGTTTGCGGATAAAAATCCGATAGGTGCTCATCTTATTATTAATAATACGGAACATACTATTACAGGTATAATGGAAGATATCCCTCAGAATACACAGATACATAAGGCTGATTTTATTGTGAATTATAAGTCTATTACAATGATTTGGGGTGGAGATTGGATATTGGATAGATCGGATAATTTTGGTTTTACAATGTATTTTCTCGAAAAAGAGGGAAGTAATCTGCCTGCTAAAACATCAATGTTATTGGAGTTATTCAAGAAAGAATTCTGGTATTATAAAGACGGTTTTACCAATGATCTAAAGTTTATACCTCTGGAGGATGCTTATTTTCAGATAGATCAATCATATTCATCTATCAGGACTAATAGCAAAACACTTATTTCTGTATATATGGGTATTGTTATACTAATATTAGTTATTGCTTTGCTTAACTATATTAATCTGACAATTGCGCAGGCAGGATTCAGAGGTAAAGAAGCAGCTATGAAGAAACTTCTGGGCTGTAGTCGTAAGAGTTTAATACTGCAATTGCTAGTCGAATCATTCTTAATGACCTCTTTTACTTTTATCTTGGGGCTTTTCATGGCATTTCTATTAGAGCCATCTTTTAATGGCTTATTAAATACGAGTCTACATTTATCGAGTCAGTTTACACCGTCACTTATTGGTGTAGCTATTCTTTTTGTCTTATCTATTTCTATTGTCGCAGGTCTTATTCCGGCACTCATTATATCAGGTTTCAACCCTATCGAAATAGTGAAAGGCTCTTTCTCTCGTAAGGTGAAAGCGAAGTATTCTAAAGGCCTTATCATATTCCAATATATTGTTACGATAGCTCTACTTATATGTAGCTTCTTTATTAAACAGCAGTCCGATTTTCTTGTGAATTATGATCAAGGCTTCAATCGTGATGGTGTTTTTGTTATGGATAATGTTTTAGATAGTGCTCAACTCGAGGGGTTCAAAGATAAGTTGCAATCAATATCAGGTGTTGAATTGGTCTCTTATTCTCGCGGTACACCTGCTACTGGCAGCAATAATTATTCTTTTGAAGTGGATGGGGTACAGTTTAGTTTCCAAGAACTAGTTGTAGATTCTACATTTTTCAAGATATTCGATATTAAAATATCTCCGACAGGTATAGAGCCTACTAATGATACGTATTGGGTAAACCAAACTGCTTATAATGCACTACATCCCGATTCAATTTCGTTTCTAGCCAATTTTGGGCATAATGAGTATAAACAGATTGCAGGAATTGTTAATGATTTTAACTTCAAATCGTTAAGGGAGCCAATTGGTTTGATGCGTATCCAAAACTTACCTCATGGTCATCTTCCGTGGAATATTATAGTGAAAATTGCTAAAGGAGCAGATTTATACAAAACAGCAGATAAAATAAAAGACACATATTCTCAATACAATGGAGGAGAGTTTTTCGAGTCGCAATTTGTAGATGATGTTGTTCAGAATGCGTATGAGAAAGAGAAAAAGACTTCTCAAATTATATCAGCATTTACTATACTTACTATTGTAATAATGGTTATGGGTGTCTTTGCCATGTCACTTTATCTTATTCGTCAGAAAGAGAAAGAAATAGGTATCCGCAAGGTAAATGGTGCTACTGAGGGGGAGATTCTAAGAATGCTAAATATGGATTCTTTTATTAGAGTACTTATTGCTTTTGTTTTTGCTTGCCCGATAGCTTATTATGCCATGAGTAGATGGCTCGAAGGATTTGCTTACAAAATAGAACTGAACTGGTGGGTTTTTGCTGTTGCAGGTCTGGTAGTACTGATATTATCTCTACTTTCGGTAAGCTGGCAAAGTTTAAAAGCAGCACGTGCCAATCCTGTTGATTCAATAAAAGGAGAGTAATGTATCATTTTATTAATAATTTAAGCAGACTCTAAAATGAAAAGTAAGTAAAGAGCCTTTTCGTATGTAGAATCAATGATTCTCTGTTTTACTTGAATATTTAAACAAATATAAAATGAGGATATCAAATTTAAAAGTATATCAGAAATTTTTGTCCCGCAACAAATTGTACACTTTGGTTTCGGTTATTGGCTTTTCAGTATCGCTTACATTTGTGATACTATTGAGTGTCTATGTAAGACAGGAATTATCTGTTGATAGCTTCCATGAGAAAAAAGACAGGATATTTTTGCTTAGCAATGAAGATTATTCAAGTTTTGCAAACCCCGTTGCCCCTTTTATCAAAGACAATTTTCCGGAGGTTGAATCCTTCACACGTTTTACCTCTAAAAAAACCGCAATTGGAAATAAGGGTACTCCAAAGCAAGCCGCCAAAACGTTATTTGCCGATTCTACGTTTTTCAATATATTCTCATTTAAGTTCATCGAAGGCAATAGTTCACAGGCGCTTGTTGCCCGAAAATCAGTAGTATTAACTCAGTCGTTTGCCAATAAGATATTTAAGGAGCAGAACCCTGTCGGTAAAACAATCTTTATAGACAATGAAGAACATATAGTAACCGGGCTTGCAGAAGATATACCTGATAATACGATATTCCGAAAAGCAGATATAATTGTTACTTATAGCTCGCTTGCCCAATATTATGGAGAGGGTGTTTTTACCAGATGGACATGGTCTAATTATGGAATGTTTTTTCTCGAAAAAGAAGGAGCGGATTTACAATCAAAAAGTGCTGATATTTTAAGGCTTTTAAAAAAAGGGCACTCCGAGGATACCTCGTATTATGAGGAATTATCATTTATACTTCTGAAAGATGTTTATTTTTCGCAAATCAAAGGATTAGATGACCTGAGGACAAATAGCCCGACTCTGATTACAGTATATATAGCGGTTACAATCTTAATATTGGTGATAGCCTTGCTGAATTATATAAACATGACAATTGCTCAAGCCGGATTCAGAGGTAAAGAAGCGGCTCTGAGAAAATTACTGGGGTGTAGCCGTAAAGATTTGATTTTACAGTTTTTGCTTGAATCATTATTGATGACCTCTTTTACATTTATTCTCGCGCTGCTTATGGCTTTTATGGTAGAGCCATACTTTAATAATTTGTTGAATACTAATCTCAGGTTAATAAATGAATTTACTCCTTTACTGGTTATTATTGCTATTCTCTTTATACTTCTTATTTCTATTCTGGTAGGTCTTATTCCGGCACTTGTTATCTCAAGGTTCAATCCAATTGAGGTTGTCAAAGGTTCTTTTACACAAAAAATGAAATCCAAGTACTCTAAACTTCTGATTGTTTTCCAATATACTGTTGCTATAGCTTTACTTGTCTGTAGTTTTTTTATTAAGCAACAATCGGATTTTCTTGTAAGTTATGACACCGGATTTAATAGAGAACGTATATTGGTGATGAATAATAAATTAGACATAAGTCAATTGTTGGCATTCAAGGCTACGTTGTTAACTATTCAGGGAGTGGAAAATGTTTCTTATGCCACAGGTACACCTATAGATGGTATATATCATAATTTATTTGAAAGGGATGGCGAGAAGATTTCCTACCAGTATTTTGCGGCTGATACTGCGTTTTTTAGTATTTTCGGAATAAAGGTTGTGCCAATAAATACACCTACAGCCAATTACTCATTTTGGTTGAATCAAAAAGCATATGATTTATTGACCGATTCTGCAACTAATATGGCAAACGTAGGATATAGGGAGAATGTTCAGGTTCTGGGAATTATTAGCGATTTCAGAGCAGGGTCTCTTCATCAAATAGATAATTTGATTGCTGTTGAGCTACTTGGCGATAAGCAAAAGCCATATGATATTATTGTAAAGATAGGAGATAATGCAAATTTATTGCAGACGACAGATAAGATAAAAAAAGTATATCTGGAATATAACAGAGGTGAAATTTTTGAAACCAGATTTGTTGACGAAACTATACAGAAATGGTACGAGAAAGAACAAAAGACTTCTCAAATAATATTAGTATTCACCATCCTTACTATTATAATTATGGTGATGGGTGTCTTTGCCATGTCACTCTATCTGATTCAACAAAAAGAGAAAGAAATTGCTATCCGCAAAGTAAGTGGTGCAACCGAAGGAGAGATTTTGAGAATGCTTAATGCCGATTCTTTTATAAGAGTATTGATTGCTTTTGTGTTGGGGTGCTTCATTGCTTATTTTGCCATGAGTCAATGGCTAGACAATTTTGCTTACAAAATAAAGCTTAGTTGGTGGGGATTTGTGGCTGCAGGTGCGATAGTATTGTTATTATCACTTCTGTCTATAAGTTGGCAAAGTTTAAAAGCAGCAAGAGCCAATCCCATTGATTCAATAAAGGGAGAATAAAGAGTATCTCTTAAAATAAAACATATTATGTATAATACTCCATTTGTAGTGAGGCGTTTTTGGAAAACGAAAAATCTTAGAATTGTAAATTTGTTGGGTTTGGCTCTCTTGTTTGCATGTATACTCGTTTCATACACTTATGTAAAGAGAGAGCTTAGCTTCGATAAGTTTTATTCGAAAGCAGATCGCATAGTTCGTATGACGGTGAGCTACGATGGGCAACAAGCTGATGGACGTATCTACGGAACCAACTTTAATCAAATATTGCAAAGTGTTTCCGAAATAGAAGATGGTTTGAAGTTGTCAAAAATAAATACAGCTATTCTTACCCTCAATGAAAAAAAGCAAGTAGTAACTGATATTTATTTTTCGAGTGAGAACCTTTTTGAAATACTCGATATTCCATTGTTGGAAGGAGATCGCAAAACAGCCTTTAAATCACCCGGAAGTGTTGTGATTAGTGAAAAACAGGCAAATCAACTATTCGGAAAGACAGATATAGTAGGAGAGAAGATCGAATTGAGTGGGCGTAGGTTCAATAATATGACCTGTTCTATAAGTGGTGTTTTTAAGGATATGCCTGATAATACCCATTTCCATACTGATATTATTGTCCAAGAAACCGATTTTGATAGTCTCTTTTTCTATGCTTATCTCTTAGTTGGTAAAGGGCAGAACTATTCAGAATTAGAGAAAAAAATATCAGATGTCTTTCTCAAGGAAAATCCTCAGAGACCCAGTGCTAAGATAAGTCTTATGCCTATGACGGATATTCACCTGAAAAGTCATGTCTTGAGAGAGATGGAACCCAATGGTAATATCTTTTATGTCTATCTTATTATTGGAGCCAATGTGCTACTTTTTATTATTGTGATGTTTAATTTATGGCTCAATGCCAGTGTTATCTTCTCTTATAATAAAAGGTACTATCAATTGCTTCGATTTAATGGAGCTTCGTCAATGGTGGTTGCTAAAGACGAGTTTCAGGTGGTCTTTGGGTTAGCTGTTATAGGGGGGCTGATGGGGAAACTGATCTCGGCATTTGTAGCTGATTATTTTTCAATCTCCTTTAATTTTATTTCTATTGGAGAGGAAATCATACTCACTTTATTGTTTTTATTGGTGACAGCTTTTATTTCGTTATTACCTATTCTGTCAAATATTTCATCAACCTATTTTTTCAATGATTGCATAGATATTAAAGCTGCTCGCTTCTCGTTCTCGAATGTAAAATATATGCTTGTTATACAATATAGTATTGTGATTTTTATAATTATAGTAACTATTGGTATCAACAATCAGATTATGTTGATAAAAAATACTCAGGTTGGCGGTACGGATACTAATATTCTGGTTCTTGAAGAACAGCCAACAGAGGTTATCAGTAATTATTCTACACTGAGGAATGAATTGCTTAAACATACCGAAATAGAATCGGTAACGGGAGCCATGCAATTACCTGGTTCGGCGGTAAGAGATATGATTGGCGTTTCTATTGACGGGAAAGAACAAACATATATACCTGTATTGGTTATAGGTGAAGATTTCTTTTCTTTTTATGGAATTAAATTAGTTGCAGGTACGTTATTTCCTCCCTTGAAGTTGACTTTAAAAGAAGAGGAAGATCTTGTTTTTAAGCGAATGGATGAAAAAATCTTTTCGAATATAAAAGAAGATGTAATTCTCAACAGCAAAGCTTTGCAGGTATTTGGATTTGCATCTGCGGAAGAAGCTATTGGTAAAGAGATAAAGATAGAACATGGCTCGCTCGATTTTACTCAATCTGCGGTTGTATTGGGAGTTGTGGAGGATTTTACATATACGAGTGTCTACGAAGATGCTATACCCATGATAATACTGCAACGCAATATGTTTATGAATTGCTTTATGATAAGATTTGCACCTGAACAAGAAACTCAGGCTATGCAAACATTGAATGCTGTGTGGGGTAAAATAAATCCAGATTATCCGATCAATTATAAATTTCTTAGTGATACGTATAATGTAGTATATAAGAATGAACTGAATGCTGGTAAGGTTATAAAATTTTTCTCGGTATTATGCTTAATAATTACTATTCTAGGATTGATTGTTTTTATGACATTTATGATAAAAACGCGTACTAAGGAAATTGGCATCAGAAAGGTAAATGGAGCAACTAATCAAGAAATTGTTGTGATGCTTAATGTGAGCTTGTTGAGGTGGATTATACTTTCGGTTTGTATTGCTATACCTACTGCTTGGTTTATTATAGATAAGTGGCTCGAAAGTTTTGCATATAAAACAGAACTTCACTGGTGGATGTTTATTGGAGCAAGTATTTTTGTTTCTCTTATCTCTCTTTTTGCTGTTAGTTTCCAAAGCTGGAAAGCAGCAAAGATAAATCCAGTGAAATCAGTAAAGAGTAATTAATAAAAAAAAGGGAATTCGTTTCCCCTTTTTTTATTAATTGTTATTGCTGTGTTTTTTTATCCAATCAAGAATAAGGTAGCATCCCGGTGCATATACCGCTCCATGGTCAAATCCTTGCAGTTCATAGAGGGTGATTTCTTTGTTACCTAATATCCTTAAGATTGCATCCAAATGTGCATTTTCTTCATAACGTGCAGGTAGTTCGAGTCTCCTGTCTCCTGTAATAAGAAGTGTGGGTGGAATATCTTTTCGTGCATGAGCCAGAGGTGCATAATTATCGATATAAGGTATTTCGATAGGAAGTCCCCGCTCTTTTTTAATTGTATAATGTGTATTTGTTTGTCCGCTGATGGGTATCAATCCTTTTATGCAGTTTGCATCTATATTATACTTATTCAAATAGCTTTTATCGAGTCCGACCATAAGAGTTAGATACCCTCCTGCCGAATGTCCCGAAATATAAATATCTTCGGGGTTACCACCAAAGGAGGCAATGTTTTTGAAAACCCATGCAACAGACTCGGCAGCATCTTCGATATATGCAGGGTTCTTGGCTCTGGGACTTAAGCGGTAATTAACAGCTACGACTGCTATACCTTTATTTTTCAATTCATCAGGAATGCCTTTTTCTCCACCTTCAAGTCCTCCTCCATGAAACCAGATAACTGTAAGGAAATTCTTCTTATCGGTTGGATAATAAATGTCGAGTTTGCAACGCTCCAATTTATAAACATCCTTTTCAGAGCTACTTATATAGGGGATATTCTCTTGCAGAGCATAATTGTTATTATTTGTGCTTTGAGCAGTAATAATAGAAAACGTACCTAATAGGAAACAAATATTTAAAGCTAGTTTCTTAATCATATACAAATATTTTGTTTGATGTTACACATTAAATACCATGCTGAAAACAGTCCATTCGTTTGAAGTATGGTGTTTTAAATTTCCACCATGTAGTCGCATAATATAACGCGATACACTAAGTCCGATGCCCGTACCATAATCTTTGGTAGTGAAAAAAGGAATAAATATATGAGCAGCTATTTCGGATGGAATTGGTTCGCCATTGTTTGCAATATCAATTGATACTTTATTATCAGCTTCTGTTACCTTTATTTCTATTTTTCCATCCCGATTGGCTGGTATGGCCTCTAGTGCATTCTTTATTATATTAACCAGAATCTGTGTTATTTGTCCCTCGTCGGCATTTAATATAGTCTGTTTATTTGTATAAGTAATCTGGGATGTGATCCCTTTCTCTTCCATGTTTGCAGACTCGAGGTGGATTATTTTTTCTAATAAGGGAATCAAATCGAATTGGCGGAATTGTGGGGTTGGTACACCCGTAAATTTGCGATAAGAATCTACGAAGGTAATCAAACCTTTAGCCGTAGAACTAATGGTCTCAAGAGCATCAATTGTATTTCTTCGAAGAGAATCGTTTGAAGAGTCATCCGAATTTATTTTGTACGAGAAGAGCAGGGTTTCAGTTAAAGAAGTAATGGGTGCTATCGAATTCATTATTTCATGAGTCATTACGCGAATCAGACGTATCCACGATTCCATTTCTTTTGCCTCAAGTTCATTACCAATATTATTAAGGGTAATAACTTTCATCGCCCCTTTCTTCAATGTTATTTTAGAAACATTTAAACTAATCTGAATTTCTTCTCGTTCATTAGCTATCTTTATTTGAGTATTGTCTTTTACTTCTAAATTTTTAAAAAGTTCGGGCAACGATTCGTCAATAGCTTTTAATTGACTTAAGTGGGTAAATACAGGTAGTCCCAATAATTTATTGGTGGCACGATTGGTTGCATTTACATTATTATGAGGATCTAATATTATGATTCCGGTAGAAACGCTTTCAAGAATAAGACTCAGAAATTTTTCGTTCTCTATTACTTCTTTTCGTGCTCTCGTCAATATATCCTTAATACGGTTCATCATCTGATTCAGCTCTTTCTCTCTCTTCGACGTTTTTGCTTCCGTAAAGTGAAACGAATAATCTCCATTGTCTAAAGCATTGAGAAGGAAAAGTATATTTTGATTGAATCTTCTATAATGGCTATAGAGGCTCTTTAAGGAAAATATCGCCAATAGTACAAATATGCCAACATATACATATTCGCCTTGTATTGTGAGATAAGTACTTGCTGCTACTGATAGTATCAATAGTATTAAAAAAAGTATGAGCTTATACTCGATAGATTTAAACATATTATTTTTTAGTTATCGTATAAGTTTCGACTTATAAACCATACTTTTTCATCTTGCTATATAAAGTAGGGCGTGTAATACCCAATTCGGTAGCAATAGCAGATATGTTTTTATCGTATCTGGTCAAAGCTTTTTCAATTAGAATTTTTTCCATTTCTTCGAGAGTTATCGCTTCTATAACAGCCGCTTTAGTTTCCATGGGTCGCATATAGAAGTCGGTAGGCTGCAATTCTGTTCCATCACTAAGTATGACCGCTTTTTCAATTGCATGCTGTAATTCACGTACATTCCCCGGCCATGAATAACCTTCTAGTTTTGAAACTGCCTTATCACTTAGTTTTAATTCTTTTTTGTTGTATTTTTTGGTAAACTTATCAAGGAAGAAGTTAGCTAATAATACAATATCTTCTTTGCGTTCACGCAGTGGGGGAACTTCTATTTGTATGGTATCAATACGATATAGTAAGTCTTCGCGAAACTCGCCTTCCTGCACCGATTTAAACAAATTTCGGTTTGTGGCACAAATAAGACGTATATCTACGGGAATAGGTGTATTACTACCTACTCTTATAATATATCTCGATTGTAAAGCTGTTAGTAACTTAGCTTGCAGAGTGTAACTTAAATTGCCTATCTCATCCAAAAAAAGAGACCCATTGTCAGCAGCTTCAAACTTGCCTGCACGATCGGTTTTAGCATCAGTAAAAGCTCCTTTTGTATGCCCGAATAATTCACTTTCGAATAGGCTTTCGGTTACTGCCCCCATATCTACGCTCACCAATGTTTCACTGGCACGTAACGATAGGTGATGTATCTTTTTTGCGATTAACTCTTTACCCGTTCCGTTTTCGCCGGTTATTAGCACATTGGCATCAGTCTTTGCTACCTTTTTGATGAGGGTAAGAAGATTCTGCATTATTTCGGATTCTCCCCAACAGAAGTCCTCCTCTTTATTTAATTCAGAATTTAGGACATTTTGTTTCTCCCGTAGTTTTTTTACTTCTTTACGTGATTGACGTAAAGAGAATGCAGCTTGCAGTGTAGCTAGCAATTTGGTATTATCCCATGGTTTGACAACAAAATCAGAAGCACCTTCTTTCAATGCTTTTACCGCTAATTCTATATCTGCATATGCTGTGAAAAGTACAACGGGTAGTTCTGGGTCAATCTTCTTAACTTCTGATAGCCAGTATAAACCTTCATTTCCTGAATTTATTCCGGCAGAGTAGTTCATATCTAATAGTACGATATCCGGATTTTTCTCTCTCAATGTAGAGATAAGTGTATTAGGAGACGATAATAGATAGACATGTTCGAAATAACTGTCCAGCAGAATGCGTAGTGCACTTAGTACGTTTTTATTATCATCAACAACAAGAATACTTCCTTTTTTCATTTAGTAGAATCAATTAAGCTAATAATACAAATGTAGTTAATAATCAAATAAGATATTCGTCTTCATTCGAATTCAATAGAAAAAGGATGCTACCAATACTGATAACATCCTTTCTTATTATAAAGTGTAATTTCTTTTTATAATGTTTGTTTTGCAGATATAACCGTTACTTCTAATACTCGTGACAAGAAAGAGAACTTCTCTTTCATCATATCATAGTCGTCACCCGAGCTGAGATATTGGGCTGTGCCTGTAATTAAAAAGCCAGTACCCTGATAATCTTTATAACCCAGAACTTCTTTGCTTCCTAATGTTAGTTTTATCTTGTTGTTTACCTCTACATTCTTTTGAGTTTTACGTAATCCATATGCAGGAATCAAGATTCTGCCATCTTCTGTTACTACAATATAAGAATTCCATGTATTAGCGATATGGGGTTCGTCAAGTCCCCAAGATACAATTGATACTACTCCTTCGTGATTAATAACATCAAAAAATTTCTCTGTTAGTTTTACTGCCTTATTCATAATTATTGCTTTTCTATTTATTAATGCAAAGCTACAGGAAGTGATGTTGGAAAAAATTAAGCCAGTTTAAGAAATAGGGAGTAAGTAATGGAAATATTACCAAAGCAATAAAAAAAGTCTAAGACTTTAGTATTTCTTTTTTCGGACTTCACTTAAGTATTCGGGTGTAAGCCCAAGAAATGAAGCTAGCATATATTGTGGTATTCGTTGAATGAATTCCGGGAAATTAGCACTGAAATGTAGATATAACTCTTCTTTAGATAGATCGTAAAGTAGTTTAATTCTCAACTGTGATGCAGCTACGGCTCTTTGCATTATAATTCTAAAATAGCGTTCCAATATGGGTACCTCCTTAAGCAGCTTCTCGAAAGATAGATGGTCAATTGCTAATATCTCGGACTTCTCGATAGCTTGTATGTTATATACAGATGGTTTTTGGTCGGCAAAACTAAAATAATCGGTAATCCACCAATTCTCTAAAGCAAACTGAGTTATTTGCTCTGCACCTTTGTCTGTATAAAAGAACATACGTGCGCATCCTTTCTCTACAAAAAAGTATGATTTACAAACTTGTCCCTCTTCCAATAAGTATTCTTTATTCTTAAGGTGTACTCGCTTAAAATATTTAGAGACGGTTTTAATTTGATCTTCCTCTAATTTTATGTAACTTTGGATATGATGGATAAGGTCTGGATACATATTAGTTAATCATTTTTGTCTTATTCCTTTTTTTCAAAGATACTTCAGATTTGCCAAGAGACATTCAAAAAAAACGTAATAATTTGTGCTTAGTAAAACAATCTGATTGTTTGTTTTAGCTGTTCGGATAGCTACTTAATACTCCTATTTGTTATTTCAAAAGATCTTGTTCTACAAAACAATACGAGCTTAATCTTGTTTATATAATATAGACTTTATTTATTTTCGTTGTTATACCTTTTTTGAGTGTAGGGATAAATTTCAAAATTCTTTATGCTTAAAGAGGGAAGTGTTTGATTATGAAAATTAGAATGAAGAACCTAAATTATGACCACCTTAGATTGAGGCTTTAGACCTGTTTACTACTTTGGTCAGAATTGAAATATATGTTACTTGTTTTAAATATTAGTGTGTTAAAAGCTCACTGTCTCTTAATACACTCCGATTGTACTAGGATATAAACTCTAAAAAAACGTATAATATGGATTTTAGAATAGAGAAAGATACTCTGGGTGAAGTAAAAGTTCCATCAGATGCATATTATGGAGCTCAAACACAACGTAGTATCGATAACTTTAAGATTGCTCAGGATATTAACCGCATTCCCCGAGAAGTAATTCACGCCTTTGCTTATTTAAAGAAAGCCGCAGCTATAACCAATAAAGAAGCGGGAGTATTGTCTGCTGATAAGTGCGATCTTATATCGCGAGTTTGTGATGAGATATTAGAACATAAACACGATAATTCGTTTCCCTTGGTTGTATGGCAAACGGGTAGTGGAACACAATCGAACATGAATGTAAACGAAGTAATTGCTAATCGTGGACATGTATTGAATGGAGGAAAACTATCAGATAAGGAAAAGGTTTTGATGCCTAATGACGATATAAACAAATCTCAATCATCGAATGATACGTTTCCTACTGCTATGCATATTGCTGCCTATAAGATGTTGATAGAGAAAACTATTCCCGGAATTGAAAAGCTGAGAAACACGCTTGCCGAAAAAAGCAAGCAGTTTATGTCGGTTGTGAAAATCGGACGTACCCATTTTATGGATGCAACACCTCTTACATTAGGGCAGGAATTTAGCGGATATGTAGCACAACTTGATCACGGATTGCGTGCGATAAAAAATACATTGCCTCACTTGTCAGAATTAGCTCTGGGAGGAACAGCAGTAGGAACAGGTATTAATACACCCCATAACTATTCTGAAAATGTAGCGGCGAAGATAGCCCAATTAACAGGTTTGCCATTTGTAACAGCACCCAATAAATTTGAAGCACTAGCTAGTCACGACGCTATTGTAGAAACTCATGGTGCATTAAAAACGGTGGCTGTAAGTTTGATGAAAATAGCTAATGATGTTCGGATGCTTAGTTCAGGTCCACGTTCGGGTATTGGTGAAATTCATATTCCTGAAAATGAACCGGGGTCGTCTATTATGCCTGGAAAAGTGAACCCTACTCAATGTGAGGCTTTGACTATGATTGCGGCACAAGTAATGGGTAATGATGTTGCTATAACCGTAGGTGGTGCTACGGGACATTTCGAGCTGAATGTATTCAAGCCTATGATTATCTATAATTTTCTTCATAGTGCCCGTTTGATTGGCGAGGGATGTGTAAGCTTTAACGACCATTGTGCGGTGGGTATTGAACCTATTCCTGAAACTATAAAAAAGAATCTTGATAATTCGTTAATGCTTGTTACTGCTCTTAATTCTAAAATAGGATATTATAAAGCGGCAGCCATTGCTCAGAAAGCTTATCAAGACAATACGACTTTAAAAGCGGCAGCTCTTGAATTAGGCTTTGTTACAGCTGAAGAATTTGATGAATGGGTTGACCCTCGAAAAATGGTAGGGAATCTTATTTAAGGTTATAAACTTTGTTATTGCTGGATTTACTCAGCAATAACAAAGTTGCCAATTGAAATGAAAAAAGAAATCTGGTAGAGATTGCTTTGTAAGAATCGGATTTAACCGATAGAAAATCAGCGAGACACGCTGATTACATAAATAACAACATCGGTTGTCGAATTAATACATTATTCGGACAATCAGCAAGGGAATCAATTATTTGAGATTATCTGAGCGAAAACTTAACTGTAAATAATACTTGCCTCTCTAACCTGTTTGCTGAACCATAAGCTTCTGCTATTGAGTGTTTTATTATTCACAAAATAGAACGGGTCAAAGAGCTTACTTCATACAACAAACTAACTTACTCTAAAATAGCTTTTAAACTACATTATAGTAGTATTGGGCATTTATCTAACCAGTTTAAAGAAGGAGACAGATTCTATGCTCTCTTTTTTAGAGCAGCGAAATATATAAGATATACAAAACGATAGAATCTGTGAATTGTGTAATAACTAGCTAAAGTAGTGACCATTACTTTATAGCTGATAACGTAACTTTAAGAAATATGGATAAAATAAGGTATTTGCATAAAAAGACAGAAGAACAACCTTTACGTGATGAATTATTCACGATTGATCAGCTTATTCAGCACGCAAAAAAGCTTGCCTCAGAAGAAAAACTTACAAGCGGTCGGAAAGACAATTTTTTGCTCGAGCGACTCAATTACAATGATAAAGTATTGCGCGATTTTAATAAATCGACACTTATACTTAATAAGCAAGAAAATATTACTCCTGCTACTAAATGGCTGGTTGATAATTTTTATCTGGTTGAAGAACACGTTCAATTGGCTCGTCGACATTTTCCTAAAAAGTATAGTCAAGAATTGCCATGTCTGGAAACAGGCGTGTCGAAAAGATTGCCTCGTGTTTATAGCATAGTATTGGAACTTCTTTCGCATGTGGATGCTCAGATTGATAAAGAATCGTTGAAAGCTTTTATAGAGGCATATCAAACCAAATCTCATCTGAAATTGGGTGAGTTATGGGCTGTACCTATTATGCTTCGATTGGCACTTATCGAAAATTTACAGCGTATTGTAAGCCGTTTACGAGAGAAGCAGTCGCATCGAGATATTGCAAATGCGTGGGTAGATAAGCTTCAGCTTATGGCAAAGAAAAGACCTTCGAGACTTATCGAAGTGGTTTCTGATATGGCTAAGTCTAATATACCTCTTTCGAGTGCTTTTGTTTCAGAATTTTGTCAACGTCTTTCATCACAAAATCCAATGCTCCATATAGCTCGTAGATGGCTTGAACAAAGATTGGCGGAGGACGGACTGACTATTGAAGAACTTATCCATCTTGAAAGTCAATCTCAGGCAGCCGATCAATTGTCGGTAAGCCATAGTATTGGTAGCTTGCGTGCATTAGCAGTTACAGATTGGAAAGTATTTGTAGAAACATTGAGTCTTGTAGAAATTACTCTTCGAAAGGACCCTAATAATATTTATGGTCAGATGGATTTCACCACTCGTGACCATTATCGCCATAGAATAGAAACAATAGCAAAATATTGCCCATCTTCGGAAGTTGAGGTTGCTGAGAGAGTAATTCAGTTAGCCGAAGAAGCAAAAAAACAGCAACAAGATGCTTTAAATACACACATCGGCTTTTACTTAGTGGGAGACGGACAATCTATTTTGAATAAGTCTTTAAATGTAAAAGAGCCATTGAATACGGTCTTAGGTAGAGGAATTCATAATTACCCCCTCATCTCTTATGGCGGGGGCATTGTTCTCCTTACTTTTGTTGGGGCCGGAGCGCTTATGGGTATCTTAGAAACCAGAGGTATATCGTTCGATAACTGGAAAGCCATTCTCTTGTCTGTTATTTTTCTTTTGTGTGTTAGTCAGCTTGTTGTCGATTTGGTTAACTGGCTTACCATGATACTTGTAAAACCGAAGATACTACCCCGCCTCGATTTCTCAGAGGGTATTCCTCTTGAGTATCGTACAATGGTAGTTATTCCAACAATTATTTCGTGTCCTGATACAGTAGACCGATTAATAGATAATCTCGAATTACATTATTTGTCGAATAGAGATAAACGACTTCATTTTGCTCTTCTTACAGATTTCTCCGATGCTGACCAAGAAGTTATGGAGTCGGATGATACGATTCTTGAACGAGCCAGAAGGGGCATTCAGATGCTAAATGAAAAATATGTTACTGATAGTAACTCTGTTAATTCTATCTTTTATTTATTCCATCGTCCACGTCGTTGGAATTCGGGAGAAGATAAATGGATGGGATATGAGCGTAAGCGTGGAAAACTGATGGAGTTTAATGCCCTATTACGAGGGAAATCCGATAATGCGTTTTCTCTGATCGAAGGCGATACATCTATACTTTCGTCTGTGAAATACGTTATTACGTTAGATACCGATACACAATTGCCGGGCGATACCGCCTATCAGTTGGTAGGAGCAATGGCGCATCCACTGAATCACCCTGTTATAGACCCAAAGCGGAATGTTGTAGTCAATGGTTACGGTATTCTTCAACCTCGTGTGTCTATTAATCTGGTTAGTAGCCAACGCTCAATGTTTACACGTTTGGTATCAGGCGATCCGGGTATTGACCCCTATACACGTGCTATTTCTGATGTATATCAAGATGTGTTCCGTGAAGGATCATTTGTAGGAAAAGGTATTTACGATGTGGATGCCTTTGAGCAAGTTTTAGCAGACAGACTTCCCGAAAATAAGATATTAAGTCACGACTTGTTAGAATCTACCTATGTACGTTCGGCATTAATAAGTGATATAGAGCTGTATGAAGCCTATCCTCCCGGTTATAATATGGATGCAATTCGTCGTCATCGCTGGGTACGTGGCGATTGGCAGATTATTCAGTGGTTATTGCCATGGGTTCCCACTTTTCAAAAGAAAGCGGCTAAGAATCCTATATCTAGATTGGGCAGATGGAAGATGATAGACAATCTTCGCCGTAGTTTGTTACCACCTTCTTTTCTTCTGTTTTTAGTATTGTTTTATGTACTATTTCCTCAAAGTATATGGTTGATGCCTTTATTGGTAGGGATTATTGCTTTGTTGCCTGTCCTTTTAGGTTTATCAACCAATATTCTTTATAAATCACAAGATCAGTCGTTGTTGATGCACTTGCAGGATGCTTTCAGAAAAAGCTGGCGTCAATTAAAACAAGTTCTGCTTTCATTGGTATTATTACCTTATGAGGCTTATCTAAATATGGATGCGATAGTGTCTACATTGTGGCGTTTATTAGTAACACACAAGCATCTGCTAAAATGGAAAACATCCATCGATGCAGAGCAAACAGCAGGTAATTCATTATCGAGTTTTTATTCGGCAATGTGGTTTTCTCCTGCCTTTGCAATAGTTTGCGCAGGACTTTTAGCCGTATTTGACCCTCTTTTGTTACTTTTTTCTTTCCCTGTTTGGATTGTTTGGGCAGCGGCTCCTTGTATTGCTTGGTTTATTAGTCGTCCATTTGAACCGAAGAAACCTGATTTCTCAACAGAACAATCTTTGCTTTTGCATCGTATTGCCCGTAAAACATGGTACTTCTTCGAGACATTTGTAAATGCTAAAGAAAATTGGTTGGCTCCAGATAACTTTCAGGAAGTGCCCATACCAGTTATAGCATCGCGAACTTCGCCTACAAACATAGGTCTTTCTCTGTTGGCAAACTTGTCGGCATATGATTTTGGATACCTTTCGGCAGGAAAAATGCTGGAACGTACTCAGCTTACGTTTACAACAATGGGTGATCTGAAAAAGTATCGTGGACATTTATATAATTGGTATGATACACGTACTCTAGAACCTCTTCCTCCGTTGTATGTATCGAGTGTTGATAGCGGAAACTTAGCAGGTCACTTGCTTACTTTAGGTGAGGGATTGAAAGAATTGAAAGATGCCCCTGTTTATACTCCGGTTATTTTTGCGGGCTTATTGGATACTGTACGTGTTATGAAGCGGTATACATTGAAAAATCCAGCAATAGCTCAGCTTGAAAAAGATTTGGAGGCAAGTCCTGAATCATTACAAGGAGCGCTTGCTCTGTTGAAGTCTGTAAAACATCAGACAGAAAGTCTAAGTAAGACTTTGTCCCTCGAAAATAAAGAAGTAGAGTCGTGGGTGCAAACCTTACAGAATAATATTGAAGATCATATAGAGGAGTTATTGTATGTTGCTCCTTGGTTACAAATAAATCAACCAACACCTCATGAAGGGTTCAATAATAAGTTGGATGAGATTATTACAAATCTAAAAGAACTAGATAAAGGTCTTACATTACGCGAAATATGTAGGTTGGAAGATTCTCTTTGTCTCTCCATAGAGGAAGAGTTAGTTAATCTTCGAAGTCTTAAAGACCCATCTGCTAAAGAACGAATAACCGCTTATTTGAATGCTTGGCTATTAGATTTACGCTTGGCGGTGAAACATGCTGCTCAAAGAATGCAAATAATAAAAGCATTGGCTGCACAAAGTGAATCTTTTGCTCGAATGGATTTTGCATTTCTTTATAGCACTTCAAAAAAACTATTTGTTATCGGATATAATGTTAGCGAACAACGTATGGATAATTCGTCTTACGATATGTTAGCTTCAGAAGCCCGATTGTGTAGTTATGTAGCTATTGCACAAGGACAAGTTCCTCAGGAACATTGGTTCTCATTAAGCCGATTGTTGGTAGTGTCGCAAGGTAAGCCAGTGTTACTATCATGGAGTGGATCGATGTTCGAATATCTGATGCCTCTTTTAGTGATGCCTAATTTTGAACATACTTTACTCGATCAGACTTATAAGGTGGCGGTTAAGGCTCAAATTGAATATGGTAAAACACTTGGAGTGCCTTGGGGTATCTCGGAGTCGGGATATAATAGAACCGATACTTCTCAGAATTATCAATATAAAGCATTCGGTATTCCCAGTCTGGGATTAAAACGAGGTCTGTCGGAAGACTTGGTAATAACGCCTTATGCTACCGTTATGGCATTGATGGTTCTTCCCAAGAAAGCATGCGAAAATATGCAACGCTTGAGTGAGACAGGTCACGAGGGAATGTATGGTTATTATGAAGCTATTGATTATACACCATTGCATCTTCGCCCCGATCAAAAGAGCGTGAATATTCATTCGTTTATGGTACACCATCAGGGTATGAGTTTGTTATCTTTGGTCAATCTGATAAAAGACAATTCTATGCAAAGGCGTTTTATGGCTTGTCCTATGCTTAAAGCTTCTGAGCTTTTGTTGCAAGAGCGCATACCTCATAATATATCAGAGACTGCCATATCCGATGACTCGGAATTCGAAATAAAAGGTCTGCATCCGCTATTGGTTGATAGCTCGGAAGTAGTCCGAAGCTTCCATGATATGGAGGTTGCTCCGGAAGTCAATTTATTATCAAACGGTCGTTATCATGTTATGGTAAGTAATAGTGGTAGCGGATATAGCCGTTGGCAAAATATAGCTGTTAATCGCTGGCGTGAAGATTCGACTAGCGACAATATGGGTATGTTTGTTTATTTGAGAGATAAAGACTCCGGAGAATTCTGGTCTACAACTTATCAACCCACTTTACATAAAGGTAAGAATGATGAGGCGATTTTTACGCAGGCGTATGCCGAATTTCGCCAACGACAAGGTGACTTAGAGGTACACACTACAATCTGTGTTTCGCCCGAAGATGATGTTGAATTGAGACGTATACGATTAATCAATCGTTCTCAAACATCTCGAACAATAGAGCTTACTACATATAGTGAAGTGGTAATTGCTCCTCAGGCAGCAGATGAGGCACATCCAGCCTTTAGTAATCTCTTTGTTCAAACTGAGTTTTTACCCGATTCTTCGGCTATATTATGTACCCGAAGGGCACGATCGGAGAATGAGAACCCTCCATATCTGTTGCATCTAATATTGGCTTCTGGTAATCAGCAGGGAGAAATCTCATGCGAAACAGACCGCTCAGCCTTTGTTGGTAGGGGACGTACTTTAGCCAATCCTTTGGCTATGGAGAATAAGGGACAACTGTCGAACAGCAGTGGTTCTGTGCTCGATCCAGCTATTTCGCTGCGTCGTACTGTAACTATTCCGGCAGGTAGAACTGTAACAGTATCTGTTTTGTTGGGAATGGCTGATACACGTGAAGTTGCCGTTGCTTTAGCCGATAAGTATCAAAATGCTCGTATGACCGAACGGGCTTTCGAATTGGCCTGGACGCATAGTCAGGTAGTTCTCAATCAACTTAGTATTGTAGAAACAGAAGCTCAATTATATAGTAAATTAGCCGGAGCCTTGGTATATGCCAATGCTCAACGTCGTGCTTCTCAACCTATCTTGAAAAATAATAGACGAGGACAAGATGGGCTTTGGAGTTATAGTATTTCAGGAGATACACCTTTGGTGTTGTTGCGAATATCAGATGTTTCGGGTATAGAATTGGTCAGACAGATGGTACTTGCTCATGCTTATTGGCGTATGAAGGGCTTGACTGCCGAGCTGGTTATCTTGAACGAAGATGTTTCAGTGTATCGTCAATCGGTACACGATGAAATTGTCAATCTTATATCATCAGGTATAGAGGCTCCATTGTTGGAGAAAGCGGGAGGTATCTTTGTTCGTCGTATCGAGCAAGTTCCTCGCGAAGATATGTTATTGTTGCAAGCTGCAGCACGTATCGTTCTTTCGGATGAGTTGGGGACTTTATCTAAACAATTGCAATCTCTTACTATTGCCGAGTTACAAGTTGCATCTTTCCATCCTACACATTCCGTTAGTACGAAAGTAGAGAAACCTCTTCTTAAAAGGGATTTGATCTTCGAAAACGGTTTGGGGGGATTCACACCCGATGGGCACGAATATGTTATAACTCTTGAAGCTGGACAAACCACACCTGCACCTTGGAGTAATGTGCTGGCAAATCAGCATTTTGGAACGGTTATTTCGGAGAGTGGAGGAGCTTATACTTGGGCAGAAAATGCACATGAGTTCCGTATTACACCTTGGAACAATGATCCGGTGAAAGATACTTCGGGTGAAGCCTTTTATATACGTGACGAGCAAACGGGAGAGTATTGGTCGCCAACACCACTTCCTGCAAAAGGAACAACTCCTTATGTGGTAAGACATGGGTTTGGCTATACCATATTTGAACATACCGAAAATGGTATTGAATCGGAATTCACGATGTATGTGGCTATGGATGCACCGATAAAATTTGGTGTACTGAAACTTAAGAACGTTTCGGGAAGACCTCGTAAAATATCTGTTACAGGATATTACGAATGGGTGCTTGCCGATTTGCGTCAGAAGAGTTTGCTGCATGTACAAACAGAAATAGATGTACGTACAGGAGTATTATTTGCCCGTAACTTCTACAATATAGGCTTTGCTGGTAAGATTGCCTTTATGGATGTGGGAGAAGCCCGAACATTAACGGGAGATCGTACAGAATTTATAGGTCAGAATGGAAGCCTTGCACAACCGGCAGCTATGAAACGCAGCCGCCTTTCGGGGAAAGTGGGTGCAGGACTAGATCCTTGTGGAGCTATGCAGGTAGTATTCGATCTGGCAGACGGGCAAGAACGCGATACTCGTTTCCGACTAGGCTTTGCTCATAATAAAGAAGAAATGCGCGACCTCGTGTTACGTTTCCGACATACGGGTGCAGCTAAAGAGGCACTAAAAGGTGTATGGGATTATTGGAATCGTACATTGGGAACCGTCAACGTAGATACTCCCGATGCTTCGGTAAATATGATGGCAAACGGATGGTTGTTGTATCAAACACTAAGTAGCCGTATATGGGCTCGTTCAGGGTATTATCAATCGGGTGGGGCATATGGCTTCCGCGATCAGTTACAGGATGTAATGGCATTAGTACATGCCGAACCATCTATTACACGTAAGCAAATTCTTCGTGCAGCCAGCAGGCAGTTTGTAGAAGGCGATGTACAGCACTGGTGGCATCCGCCTATGGGACGAGGTGTGAGAACTCACTTCTCGGACGATTATCTATGGTTGCCTTATGTTACTTGCCGATATGTATCAGCTGTTGGAGATACGGGTATTCTTGATGAAAGAGTATCATTTATCGAGGGGCGGTTACTGCATCCTGATGAAGAATCGTACTATGATTTACCGGGACGTTCACAAGAATCGGCTACTCTCTATGAACATTGCGTAAGAAGTATTAAATACGGACTTAAATTCGGGGTACATGGTTTGCCGCTAATTGGTTGTGGTGACTGGAATGATGGTATGAACCTTATTGGAGAAAAAGGACGAGGCGAAAGTGTCTGGCTCGGATTTTTCCTATATGATGTATTACTTAAATTCTCGAAAATAGCAACTCTTCGCAATGATACAGCATTTGCCGATCATTGTATAGAACAAGCCAGAGTGTTGAGAAACAACATAAGGGAGCAAGCTTGGGATGGTGAATGGTATCGCCGTGCTTATTTTGATAATGGTGAACCTCTAGGATCGAAAGTGAATGATGAATGTCATATTGATTCACTTCCTCAAAGTTGGTCTATAATAAGTGGAGCAGGAGATCCCGAGCGATCGTTGATGGGGATGGAGCAAGTTGAGAAACAACTTGTTCGCCGTGAGGATAAATTAATCCAATTATTTACAGCTCCGTTCGATAAGTCAGATCTCAATCCTGGTTACATCAAAGGATATATTCCCGGGGTACGCGAAAATGGCGGACAATATACACATGGTGCTATTTGGACAGTTCTTGCCTTTGCTTTGATGGGTGAAACCGAGAAGGCATGGGAGCTCTTCGGATTGCTAAATCCGGTAAATCATGGAGATACAGCCGAGAATATTGCAACTTACAAAGTAGAGCCTTACGTGATTGCTGCTGACGTATATGCTGCTGAAGGGCATCTAGGAAGAGGTGGTTGGACATGGTATACAGGTTCTGCAGCATGGATGTATCGTTTGTTGGTAGAGACTCTATTGGGTATAAATCTAATGGGAGATAAATTACAATTACTACCTCAATTGCCTCAGAAATGGGATAGTTATAAAATCCATTATCGTTATAAAGATACAGTGTATCATATTACAATTCTACGGATAAAAGATTCGTCATTGCCTCGTCTGATTTTTGATGGGCAACAACAAGAGAACAAAGATACTTTTGTGATGGTAGATGACCGAAAAGAACACTTTGTAGATTTGTGGATTGTGTAATAAATTATACTAATAAAAAAAGAAAGAGGATAATCAATTGATTATCCTCTTTCTCTTTTAAACCAGGTAATTATTTATTTTACTTCTTTCCTATAGTATCTTCTACACGTTCCTTGATGTATTCGGCTTCGTGCTTTGCGGCATCTGCAGCAATTCTTAAATTCCTTTTAGACTTGCTCAAAAATTTATCAACTTCATCGCAACAACAGTCAAGTTGTCCGTCGTTATACATCTTTCGAACTAAACAAATAATTCCTATACCTATTCCTACTCCTAAAATTACTTTTTTCATAACTGTATAAATTAATAGTTTATATTTTATGGCTTAGCGCCTTTGATTTTGATTGTTTCTATTCTCGGATAGACAATGAAAAATTTAGACCTTATTTTAAGTAATGTTTTAATACTGCTGCTGTATATGTAAATAAAGAACGTGTTTGCGGTATAGTTGCAAATCCGTTTAATAGTCCAAAGTCGTGGATAACACCATTGTAGCGAACTGTTGTTACATCTACACCCGCTTCATCTAGTTTACGTCCAAGAGCTTCAGCTTCATCTCTTAAAATATCGTTTTCGGCTACCTGAATAACAGTAGGCGGTAAACCTTTCAATTCACTTAATGAAGCTTGTAATGGAGCTAAATATATTTCTTTACGTTCTTTAGGGTCGGTTGTATATTGATCGAACATCCACTTCATCAAAGAAGAAGTAAGAAATCTTTGCTCAGCATATATTTTGTATGAATCGGTCTCAAAATTAGTGTCTGCCACAGGCCATAATAGAACTTGAACTTTAATTTCGGGGCCTTTATTCTTCTTAGCCATCAAGCTAGTTGCGATTGACATATTTCCGCCGACACTATTCCCTACTAACGCAAGGCGTTTACCATCTACATTTATTTCATTACCATGCTCAGCGATCCATTTGGTAGCTTCGTAAATTTCATGAATAGCTTGTGGATATTTAGCCTCGGGTGAAGGAGTATAATTAACAAATACTGCAGCGTATCCCGATTCTACAACCAAGTCGCGAACCATGCGTTTATGCGTTGGGTAATCTCCTAATATCCATCCTCCTCCGTGAGTGAAAATAAAAACTGGTAGTTTTTCTTTTACTCCTTTAGGGCGAACGATGGTTAACTTAAGAGTCTGAGAATTATATGTTATCGTCTTTTCTGATTCTTCAATGCCTGAGACATCTACTTTTACCCCTGCCTGAACAGTTGTGAGTACATTCCGGGCATCCTCTTTTGAGAGGGTTTCAACTGCCGGACCTCCACCATTCAGAACTTTTAAATATTCCTTAGTTTCGACACTCAGATGTGGATCTTTCAGATAATCCGGAGCTTTTTGATTTTTATTTTCCATAATTGTTTTATTAAAGTCGTATTGTATTTAAACCGCCTACGTCTGTAAAAAGTTTTGTGTTTTGAGTCTATTTAACTGTTATTGAGGAAATAGTATATATATAAGTAAATGAAAGTATTTAATGATACACTCATTAATTGTAGTGGGTCGTTATTATTTTGAATATTAGAGTTATAGATGGGTTTTCTGCTTTGTGTTATTTGTTTACTTGCTATCGGGTTTTAGAATCACGTTCAAAACCAAAAACAGCTTCTCTAGGGTCAGTTTTTCCTTCAAGTTTATTCCTTATCATTTGAGCTGCGTTTATGCTAAAGGTAATGCCATTGCCGCCATACCCGAGAGCGAAGAACATTCTGTCTTTACCCGGCCATGTTCCGATATATGGTAGTCCGTCTTTTGTCGAGCTGAATGTTCCACACCATGACATATCGGTAACAAAAGGTATTTTGGGGAATAGCTTTTTAAACTTTTTTTCGAGAATTACAGTTTTTTCTCTTAAGAGATCATCGCGTTTTACAGGGTCTTTAAATTCTTCATCTTCACCACCTACCATAATCCTATTTTTATTAGTGGTGCGGATATATAAATAAGGGTCTTTTGTTTCCCAAATAAGGCTTTTTTCGTACCATAAATATTCGGGTAGTACAGGTTGAGAGATTATAACATAGGTAGAAGTAAGTTTCATTACCTGCTCGGGAAGAAACTTACCTGCTTCGAATCCGGCAGCTATTACTACATACTTACATTTTATGGTTTTCCCTTTCGTTGTTGATAGTTCATAACCTTTTGTAGTTTCAGTCCATTGGTCTATTTCTGTATGGGTATATACTTTCAGGTTATCTTTTTTTCTGTGATAATCCAAAAGGGTTATAGCAGCTAAATAAGCATCTATTTGTGCAGATTCTTTATTCATTAAAGCTCCCGGAGCGTCAATATCGTATTTCTTCTTTAAATCTTTACTGTTTAAAAATGTGACGGGTAGATTGTGTTTCTTACGTATTTCAAACTCTTTCTCAATTAGAGATAAACCTTGCTTGTTACTTGCATAATAAACACTAGGAACTCTTTCAAAATCAGGATTGATGCCAATGTCGCTAAATATTTTCTCAATGTCTGTAATTCCCTGTAAACACGATCGGTATGCCAAAACTGCTTTCTCCTCTCCCAGTTCTTTAGCCATTTTATATAGAGGCACATCTATTTCATACTGCAATAATGCGGTGCTTGCTGAGGAACTTCCGGTTGTGAGGGTACGTTTGTCAACTACACAGCATTTTAGTCCGGCTTCACATAATTCGTGAGCAACTAAAGCTCCTGTAATCCCTGACCCAATAATTGCAACATCAATTGTGATATCTTTTTCCAGAGGATTAAAATAATCATAAAGAGGATTTTTTACAATCCAATAAGGTAGTCCTGAGTGTAAATCCATAGTTCTCTGTATATTCGTTTATATGTAAAGAACCAATTGGTGCAGACATTTGTTTATTGTTGATATTAGTTCCTTTGATTTATTAACATAAAATTTTCCAAATGAAAGATTCCGATCGCTTTTTGAAATATTTCTTGTATATCTCTTTGATTATTATAGGTCTTATTGTTGGTGTAGCTGTTCGTCATTATTATAATATACCTATTGCAGAAACCATCAATATGGTAGATTTAGGAACTTTGGTGGTTACCATTTTTCTAGCTGTTTATATTCCGGAAGTATTAGACCGAAAATTACAGATAAAAAGAGATAAAAAAGATCTGATTGAGAAGCGTATTGAAGAATTACAAGCATTGTACAGAAGAATGAATTTGGTAGTACAAAGCGAGCAGATATTAAAGCCGAAGGATTTTCGCGTAATCAAAAATACGTCAGATATAACTCAGCATAAATTAGAAACTATTATTACATTATTGACATATTCCAATATGCATACTTCCTTCACCGAAGATATAAAGAATATAAGAAAGTTGTGTAAAGAGCATCAAGATTTACTTTGGTCTGAAGATATGGAAGATGAAGGATTTTGCTATGCCGAAGATATACAAGAAAAAGAAGAATTACTATATAATAAGATTGACGAAACTACTTGTCTACTGATATTTAAGATAAGTGAGGCTTAAGTTTAACAAATCTTATGTTTCTTGACATAGAAGATATGTTTTGAACATTTTAAAAGAAAAATTGAACATTAGATTTTGCTGTTTTTTGTGCATTTTTGTTAAAAGAGAAACCACCAAAATTAATTGATATGTTGAAAAAAGATATTGGTATTGATGCGGGAGCTATTTGGAGACATCTTTCAGAGAAGGGTATATTATCTGTACGCCAAATTGGAGAATTAACCAATTATCGAGATGGATTGATACTAATGGCTTTGGGATGGTTGGCAAGAGAAAATAAGATATATTTCTTAGAGAAAAACGACGCCTTGTATGTTGAGTTGGTTCCGTCTTCTCCCGAAATGTATTATTGATTGAGGATTAAGTCCATGATAATAAAACTACTTATTGTCATGGACTTAATTTTTTTATTTAAACTATATTTTTAGAATTAGGTAATTGCATTGATGATGTGAAATTTAGATCTTTTTTAGTAGGGTTTTTCTGTTCTGACCGATCATATTAAATAGAGAGAAATTGTCTATTCATTTAACACCGATTACCTATGAAAAAATTACCCCTGCACATTCTATTATCTTTAGTATTCCTATTATTTTGCAATTATCTTCATTCACAGACCAATCATTCACACGATGAACGAATCAAGACTAAAGGTTATGCCGGAATGGATGCCAAAAGCGATCTTGTTCCATACGAGTTTGAACGTCGTGCGGTTGGTAACAACGATATTCTGATTGATATTCTTTATTCAGGTATTTGCCATTCAGATATACATACTGTTAAAGGTGATTGGGGCGATACTCCTTATCCTTGCGTTCCGGGTCATGAAATTGTGGGACGTGTAACCAAGGTGGGTAAAAATGTACATAAATTTAAGGTTGGCGATATTGCTGGAGTGGGTTGTATGGTAAATTCGTGTGGTGAATGCGAATACTGTAAAGCTGGTGAAGAGCAATTTTGTACAAAAGGTGCTACATTTACCTATGGCAGTAGCGAAGACGAGGGATATACAAAAGGTGGCTATTCTACAAATATTGTTGTTAAAGAATCATTTGCTATAACTGTTCCTGATAATGTACCATTAGATAAAGTGGCCCCCCTTCTTTGTGCAGGTGTAACTACTTATTCGCCGTTGCGTTATAATCATGTCAAGAAAGGCGATAAGGTTGCTGTTGCAGGATTTGGAGGCTTAGGACATATGGCAGTGCAATATGCTATATCGATGGGGGCGGAAGTTACGGTCTTCGATATAACAGACGATAAGCGTCAAGCTGCCTTAGATATGGGAGCCGTAAAATATGTGAATACAAAGAATGAGGGAGAAATGAATGGATTGAATAATTCGTTTAATCTGCTTATCAGTACTATTCCTTTTGCTTTTAAGGTAGAACCATATTTGGCTATGCTGAAAGTGGATGGAACAATGGTGCTTTTGGGCGTACCTCCCATAGATCAAACTCCAACATTGAGCACATATGCTTTGTGGAACAGACGTAAAATATATCATTCGCTTATTGGTGGCATTCGCGAAACACAAGAAATGCTGGATTATTCGGTTAAAAACAATATTTATCCAAAAGTGGAGGTTATTCCTATTCAGAAGATTAATGAGGCATATAAGAATGTATTGGATGGAAAAGTGCAATTCAGATATGTGATAGATATGGCGTCATTAAAATAAGGCGTCAGGGCTATTGTTCTTTTATTAAATTTTCTTTTTCGCTACTGACATAAGGCTGTCACTTGTTGCTTATACTTTTGCTGATGATAACAAAGTATAATGAATAAAACAAGAAAAATTATGTTAGTAAAAGCCTACATTACATTTGACGGACAAGCCGAAGAAGCTCTCAATTTCTACAAAGAAGTATTTAACGGGAGAATAGAAAATATGATCCGTTATGGAGAAGGAAAGGGTGATACTTCTGCCGATCAATTGGACGAAAATACTAGAAAACGCATTGAAAATGCCCGACTCGACTTTGGTAGTAATTGTTTTAATGTTTCGGATATTCTACCTGGTGAAAAAATTATTGTTGGTAATAATATTCATCTCGATATTGTTTTTTTTGATGATAAAAATGTAAAAGAAACTTTCGATAAACTGGCAGTAGGTGCAGAGATAATTGAACCTTTAGGAGCAAAACCTTTTTCGCCAAATTATGGCAATCTGACTGATAGATTTGGTATTAACTGGAGTATCATGCAAATGCCTAAACATAATTAAAAGATTTAGATAAGAGAATGTGTTGACCTGCTTATACAGGCAGCACATTCTTTTTATATCTTTATTGACACTCTCAATTGAACTGCCGAATGAACCGATTAGAACGAATATCTTCCATACTTGTGCAATTACAATCCCGATCGGTAATTACTGCACAGCAAATAGCCGATCGATTCGATATTTCTCTGCGTACAGTTTATCGCGATATACGAACGCTCGAAGAAGCAGGCATTCCCATTATCGGGAATGTGGGTATCGGTTATTCCCTAGTTGATGGTTATAAACTACCTCCATTGATGTTTACACGTGAAGAAGCGATTGCATTTCTTACTGCTGAAAAGTTTATCGAAAAGATGAGCGATTTGCAAAATGTACAATCCTATAAGTCGGGGATGAGCAAAATAAAAGCCGTTCTAAAATATGTTGAAAAGGATTATCTCTCGGATGTTGAAGATAATATAAGTATTTTGGGTAAAAGTGATACAGGTAGAGAGCTTCTAACGGCGATAACACAATGTATTCTTAAAAGTATTTCAGAACGAATAGTGATGCGTATTAGTTATTCTTCTAACGAAAATATGTCTGAAAGAGATATAGAACCCATCGGATGTTTTTATAGCCAGATAAATTGGTATATGGTGGCATTTTGTAGATTGAGAAACGATTATAGAAGCTTTCGTATTGATAAGATAAGTAGTTTCTCCCTAACGGATAAGTCTTTTTCAAAAGAACATTTATCATTGCCTCAATACATTGAAAAATACAGATTGCAAAAGGATATTTATGAAGTAATTATTCGAGTAAAGAGTTCTGACCTAATAACTATCAACGATTATAAATATTATCATGGTTGGTTGAAGGAGGAAGTAGAAGACGATTATACAGACATATATTTCAGAATATTCAACTTAGAGCATTTTGCCCGTTGGTACTTATCGTTTGCAGATATTGCAGATGTTTTACAACCCGCTATACTGCAGGAAAAAGTGAAAGATCAGATCAATTTACTACTAAATAGATATTCAGGAAATAGAAGCTGAAACTCCTCGCCTTAGGTTCGTGAAATAAGGAACTAGCTATTTTATATCAGTTATTTACCATCTTTTTCTACTTTTCTTTCTTATTTTCTATACTCCGACAAAGACATCCCTGTCTGTCGTCTAAAATACCTGCACATATAAGATGTATCTTCGAAATGAAGTTGCTCTGCAATCTCCTTAATTGAAAGATCTGTTGAACTTAACAAGAATTTTATTTCTAAAATAACCTGACGATTAATCAGATCTTTGGGAGAATCATTAAATTGCCTCTTTGTTATTTGCGACAAGTAAAAGGGAGTAATACAAAGCTCCTTTGCATAAAAAGCAACATCACGATGTGTTGTGCAGTGCTTGCCAACCATATCCCAGAATTTCCAGCACAGTATTTCTTTACGACTATATTCCTTTCTAAGTATAGAACTTGCTTGAGGAATCTTTTCTGTAATCTTCAAAAAGAAATTTTGTAAATGGTTACGTAACATGATGTGTTGATGTGTAGTACACTCTTGCTTAATATGACGGAATTGTACGAGCCACATATCCAATAATGGTAATTCTGTTTTTTCAGGAATACAAAGTGGCGATTCCCATAAGAATGAAAACAGATAATTAGGAAGATTGTAGGCTATTTCGGATGCAAAATCTTTATCTATCATGCAATAAAACAATCTGAAATCTTTCGAAGTCCGTAAGATTATAGTAATAGAATCATGTGATAAAACTAATATTTCATTCGTTTTTAATAGGTAATTTTTAAAATTTACATTAACTACCGCCTGACCTTCCATGCAGATAAAAATAACAGTATAGGAAAGTTTCAGGGGATAGCCTTTATGCCTCTCCATATTGCTTTCTCCTATTGTCACTTTTTCTTTTTTTCTAAATATGTCGGGAGCTAGATTTATCATGTGTATTTCTATTTGTACCGCAAATATACTCTTATGTCAGAATAAGAGGAGCAATAGTTTCTAAAAATACCTATAATACGCAAATTATAATTCTATATCTTCATTGTAATAGCCATACTTTTGTATTCGTATTAATAATATAATTTGAAAAGTATGATTTTAGAGACAGAAAGACTTATTCTGCGCCCATGGAGAGAAACGGATGCAGAAGATTTGTATAACTTCGCCAAAGATGAAAGAGTTGGTCCTATTGCAGGATGGCCACCACATAAGAGCGTAGAAGAAAGTGCCGAAATTATTCGAACAATATTTACACAAGAAGGAGTATTTGCCGTTACGCTGAAAGAGGACGATATCGCCATTGGTTTAATCGGGCTAATTCGTGGAGCTAAGAGCAACTTTCCAATCAGCGAAAACGAAGCTGAAATTTCCTATTGGATCGGTGTTCCTTTTTGGGGTAAAGGATTTATTCCCGAAGCAATCCGCGAAGTTACCCGTTACGGTTTCGAGGTTTTGAGACTAACCAACATTTGGAGTGGGTATTTCGATGGTAACGAGAAGTCGAAACGCGCTCAAGAAAAATGTGGCTACCGTCACCATCATATTGAAGAGAACAAACCCTATGTATTGACGAACGATATACGTACGGAGCATGTTAGTTGTATAACAAAAGATGAATGGATTGAATTCACAAATACAAGTGTGTAATATTAGTAATCAACATGATTTTATTATAGCTATCTGTAAGGTAATAGACCTGAACAGGTAGCTATTTTTTGAAGCAGCATTTATCATTGTCTCAATACATTGAAAAATTCTGATCTAATGACTATCATTTTTGTATTTTTGTTGAAAATATAAAGAGTACCACTAACTCTGTAAAGCAATGGATAAAATAGATAAAGAAGCTTTTGTACTGGCTGTATATGATATAGTGAAAACCATTCCGTATGGGCGTGCTACCAGTTATGGAGCTATTGCCAAGGCTGTGGGTTACTATAACATGCCTCGAATGGTGGGTAAAGTAATGAGCGAATGTAATTCGTCCGAAACGGGTATTCCTGCCCATCGGGTGGTGAATAGTCAAGGAATATTATCGGGAAGAGATGCTTTTGGTGGTTCGAGCGAAATGCAAGAGTTATTAGAATCGGAGGGTGTAGTTGTTGTAAATAATAAAATAAAGAATTGGAAAACTGTTTTTTGGAGTCCTTTGGAAGAAATAAATATTTAACTTGCTGACAATCTCTGTTAATACATTCTTTTTTGCTGAATACTTCTCTTGCAAAATAAATTATATCTTTACTGCTACATAAAGGTTTATCCTTTTTTATTACTTATATAATTCTATGTTTACTACAAATACATATTGGGTGTTGTAAATAGCTTGTATCTAACCAATACTTGCTATCCTTTCACTTTTCTATCGGACATCTCCTAACTGTCTGATATTATTTTTGTACCCAATTTAAAACAAGAGTGTTATGGTATCTCTGCCTCAGAGGTATTGATATCTATTCGCGTATTCATAATTATAAGATGATAATGAAAAATAAAACGATTATAGAAACAACAAGACTCAGAATTATACAACTTACAGCAGAGCAATTTCAATTATGGTTATGCGGAGTTGAAAAAATGGAGCAGAGTTTAGGGCTAACCCCGTCTAATGAATATCTTGACGAACATGTACAAGGGGCGATGGAGGCTCAGTACAAGAAAGCACTAAATGATCTAGATAATTATATCTGGCTAGGTAATAGACAAATTATACTGAAATCGGAGAATAAATCTATAGGTAGTGCTAATTTTAAGAACTCACCGCAAGAGAACTCCGATGTGGAAATAGGCTATGGCATAAATGCAGATTATAGAAATGAAGGCTATATGACAGAGGCTGTTCAAGCCATTTGTGAATGGGCTTTATCTCAGAGTGGGGTAAATAGTGTAATTGCAGAAACAGACAAAGAGAATGTTGCTTCCCAAAAGGTATTGAAGAAATGTGGAATGCAGAAGTACCAAGAATCAGATACCAGTTTTTGGTGGAAATTAGAAAAAAGTAGAAGAATGAACATAATTAATAAAAAAACGGAGGTGTTTAAGAAAACTAAGGCTTCTATCTGGACAGATCCTTATATTCAAAAGAATCTATTGGAAGCACATCTTAATCCCTCTTCTGATGCAGCTAGCAGGAATAAGGAATCGATAGAAACAATAGTAGATTTTATAGATCGGCAAATTAAGCCTAAAAGTAAAATATTAGATCTTGGCTGTGGTCCAGGATTGTATGCTGAGTCACTCGTGGGAAAAGGGTATACTGTAACTGGTATTGATTTTAATAAAAAGGCGATAGAATATGCTGTCAAGCAGAATGAGACCATAAAATATATTGAAGGAGATTATATTAAAAATTTTCCTCATGGAGAGTACGATGCCATCATTATGATCTATTGCGATATGGGTACACACTCCGATGATGACAGAGACATTTTATTGAATAATTGTTTTCACTCATTAAAAGAAGGAGGGAAAATTATTTTTGATGTTTTCAATGAAGATATAATCAAAGACAAACAAGAAGGTTCTGATTGGGAATATACTTCGGGTGGTGGATTCTGGGCAGAAAATGAATATTTATTGTTGAGTCAAACCTTTCATTATCCAGAGAAGAATGCTTTTGCATATCAGTATAATCTGATTCAGGGAGAGGATGTTCAACACTTCATTATTTGGGATAGGTATTATACTCAAGATGAAATAACGAATGTTCTCCGCCATGTTGGTTTTAAAGATATACGTGTGAAGCATAAGCTATTGGAAAGGAATGATTTTACGTCGAATAATGAGATGTTTGTTATTGCCGAAAAATAGAGTAAAATAATAAAGGACAGAAGGTTTCGCCCTCCTGTCCTTTATAAGAAAAAAACAATAGATTTAATTACTAGAACTGATATTTGAATGCGACAGAAGCATAAGGAGCAACTGAAAAGTGTGGATTATTTTCTCTACCCATAGCTTTGAAAAATGCTTGCAAACTTCTTTCATCGTAATAAGCAGGTCGTTCTGCTGATACTCCCAATATAATGGGTACAGAAAAGGATTTGCCAATTTTGAATTCGGGTTGTAAACCGCCAATCATATATTGATGGGTGAACATCATATCCTTGCCATCAATGGTCTCTAATGCCAATGATCCGTTCATCTGACCCACAAGTTTTAATTTGAAATGTTTGCTAAATTTAATACCGCCTGATACCTCAAAAGCATTCATTAAAGATACATTTACTTCATAGCGTCCATCTAGTCTCCAATTCAGATAAATAGCAGGGAAAGCCATCGGGTAACCAAATGATGTGTTGACTGCCAATCCCCCTCCTAAGTCTAGATTGTCTCTGCCATGCCATATGAAAATAACTCCACCATGACCCAGAACGTTCTTCATTCTCACTTTAGATAAATCTGTATGGGCTGTATAAACTCCTGCTCCTAAAGTTGCTAATACCGACCATTTTTTGCTTATAGGTCTAAGATGCATCAATGATATTTGAGCATTTAATATCTCAGAAGGAGACAAGTTTTCTGGTATATCTCTATTCTTTAACGAAGTGTAAGAACCGCCTAAAGCCATTCCCCATACTTTGGGATGGTTATATTCGTCCATCTTAACAGAAAAAGGTATTTGTGCTCCAGCCGAAAATATTCGGGCTTCACCTTCACCTCCCGTTTTTTCATTATTGATGTCTTTATAGTCAGAAGATCCGATATATTCTGTTTGTACATATATTTGTGCATTAAGTTGCACAATAAATATTCCGAAAAATGCAAGAAGTAGCGATAGTTTCATTACCTGAAATGTTTTATTTAATAAATAGATATTTGTTTTCTGAGACAAAGATCAAGCAGAATCTCTATTTTTAGAAATAGATTTGACGAACCGTCATTTGCTTATGACGAACGATGCAATGTCTATTATTTTAAACCCTTACCTTTGCAAAATGAAATATTTTTATTTTAAAAGTTATAATCAAATCTTTGTCCTCTTTTGGATAATTATATTTATTCTACTCTGTATTCAGTGTTTAAATCAGGCATCCTTTGTAGAGGCAATCCTTTTTTCTCTGAGTTATTCTTTTAGTGCGTTTATATTAGCATATTTCTTAACTGCGATTTTATTGGAAAGGGCAATGGAAGAAAAAAAAATGACTGTTTTTGTCGGTCAGTTTATATTCTTCTCAT
>NZ_CVRU01000063.1 GCF_001261715.1 Dysgonomonas sp. HGC4
AAAAGGTCTGAGACCTAAATCACCTAATGAAATTAGTTTATGAAAGAATTTGAAAAAATGCTTAATCAGTTGAGAGATTCATCAGGTGAATTAAAAGCTAACATGCACCTTTTGAACGAGATTGTACCCGTAGAAGAGCAAATGAAATACTTCGAATATTCGAAATACGTACAATCAACCAAAGAGAATATGGGTCTCGATCGCAACTATTTAATAGCAAAGCTTTTCACACCCGAAATTGATCTGGAAGATAGACGCTACTATCTGTCAGCATTAGCTGGTATTGTTGATGTGGCAGCATTTAGGGCTATTGAAACATACCATAGCAGTCCCTTAGAACCCGAATTAGCCAATTGGTCGGCAATGGCTTTGGCTGAAAGTAAAATATTATTAGATGCCGATTTGTCAGGTGAAAAACAATTTTTTGTATCTACCGGATTAGGAGGAAAAAACGGAAAATTGCGTTACTTCTCGGTTATAGCATCTTCGGATCGTTCCGATTTCAATGATTTCCAAAAAGAAACCCTCCTAAGAGAGCTACAATTTGCATTTACAACTCATAATATAGAAGTTGAAAGCATTGATATAAAAACAAACTACCTAAAGATGTTTCTTTTATGCGGATTGAATCAGGATGGGCACATTTGTATCGAAAATGCAATTAAAGAATGTAATGAATTAGGGCAGTTTGTGGACGATCAATTCCTTCTCACCAACGTGAAAAAGATTGAAGATGACCAAATAGAAGAGTTGCTTAAAAGAAAAAACTCCGACACAGATACTGAAGACGAATCAGAAAATATTTAAGACAAAATAAATAACTGTACTAAAAGAG
>NZ_CVRU01000064.1 GCF_001261715.1 Dysgonomonas sp. HGC4
GATATATAATTTTTTCTTTTAGGGTTATAATATGCTGTATCTTCATCTATTTGTGGCATGGAGCCTCTATTGAAAAGATAATCTCGTAAAGCGTATAAGGATGTATAGAATGTCCTGTTTTCCGTAGATTGGAAATACTCGACCTTATCTTCTACAATTTTTATTCCTAATATGAATCCTTCATTCAAAATCAATTGATTTTTGTTTGTCTGTTTTTTATTCAGAAATAATATCCTTTGTTGATCCTTTCCTTGCATGTCTCCTTCTATAAAAATAGGTACCTCAGCCATGTGTGTACTATTTTTACTATAAGGGTTTTCCTGATATTTATATTCATAAACAGGATATCGAGTGTTTACACGAATAAGAGGGTCTGAGGAATTGATCACCATGAATGATGAATTATCCACGTAGTACCCTTCTACAGCTATGCATATATTGTTTTTGGTTGAGGATAGAATTTCTGGTAATGATTGTTCGCAATAGTCTTGTCCAGAAGCAATTATTCTATAAAGGAAAAAGAAAGATAACCATACTATTTTCAACATAATTCTTAGAGGAGATTTTAATAAATTAAGGTAAATAGAAAATTCTAGTAAAAGTACTTTGATACTCTTGTAGATATTATTAACAAGCGGATACGATGTATTGTTTATGGTAAATAAGTTTTAACAGGTATCGATGTCTTACTTTTGCTGAAACGGGTATGAGATTGATGAAAAAAGGAGCTTCTGTATATAAGAAACTCCTTTTTTGTTATGTTTTGTAACTTTATTATTATACGGTTACTTCTTTCTTTTTCGGTTCAACTTTTAGCTTTTCGGCTTCTTTATCTAATATTGCCTCAATTACATCTCCTTGTTGAAGTGCGCCTGACAATATTAGTTCGGCTATTTCGTCTTCCAGGTATGTTTGGATGGCACGTTTAAGAGGTCTAGCTCCGAATTGTGCATCATATCCTTTTTCGGCAATAAAGTCTTTGGCTTCAGTCGTTACTTCAAGAGTATATCCTAATGCAGAGATTCGTTTATAGAAGTCTGACATATCAATATCGATAATCTTGTTGATTGATTCTTTATTAAGTTGGTCGAATATCACAATATCATCAATACGATTGATAAACTCAGGTGAGAACGATTTATTCAAAGCTTTTTGAAGAATGCCTCGTGAGTATTCGTTATTTATATCACCTTGAACTGCTCCTGCACTAAATCCAACTCCTTTTCCAAAGTCTTTTAGTTGACGTGTTCCCACATTCGATGTCATTATCAGGATAGTATTCTTAAAGTCTACCTTGTGACCTAAGCTGTCCGTTAAGTGGCCTTCGTCAAGTACTTGTAGCAATAGATTGAATACGTCAGGGTGAGCTTTTTCGATCTCATCCAAAAGAATTACAGAGTAAGGTTTGCGACGAACTTTTTCGGTCATCAATCCACCTTCTTCATAACCTACGTATCCGGGAGGCGCTCCGACTAAACGAGATACGTTGAATTTCTCCATGTATTCGCTCATATCTATACGTATCAAAGCATCGGCAGAATCGAATAGTTGTTCTGCTATTTTTTTAGCTAAGTGAGTTTTACCTACACCTGTTGGTCCAAGGAACATAAATGTACCAATTGGTTTATTGGGGTCTTTTAGTCCTACACGATTACGTTGTATGGCTTTTACTATCTTATCAATAGCATTGTCTTGCCCAACAACTACAGACTTAAGTGTTCCCTTCATTCCCAATAGCTTCAAACCTTCAGCTTCGGCTATTCGTTGTACAGGTATTCCCGATATCATAGAAACAACTTCTGCTACTTTCTCATCATCTACAATTTGTGGTTGTTCTTTCAGCTGCTTTTCCCAATTAGACTCTTCTTGTTCTAATTGAAGAAGCAATTGACGTTGTTTGTCTCTAAAACTTGCAGCAAGTTCATATTTTTGAGCTTTTACTGCGTTTGTTTTTTGATCTACCACATCTTTCAGTTCGTTTTCGATTTCCTCGATAACGGGAGGTACATTTATATTGGCTAAATGCATTCTCGAACCTGCTTCATCTAAAGCGTCAATCGCTTTATCAGGAAAGTTACGATCGGTTATATAACGGTCTGTCAATTTGACGCACGCTTCTAAAGCTTCATCTGTATATTTTACATTGTGATGTTCTTCGTATTTTTCCTTGATGTTTCTTAAGATTTGGAGAGTTTCTTCGGCAGTGGTAGGTTCTACCATTACTTTTTGGAAACGTCTTTCCAAAGCACCATCTTTTTCGATGTTCTTTCTGTATTCATCCAAAGTTGTAGCACCAATACATTGTATTTCACCTCTAGCTAAAGCGGGTTTCAACATGTTGGCAGCATCAAGCGAACCTGTAGCTCCTCCTGCTCCTACAATAGTATGAATTTCATCTATAAACAGAATGATATTCGGATTTTTAGAAAGCTCGTTTAAAATAGCTTTGATACGCTCTTCGAACTGTCCTCTATATTTAGTGCCTGCTACCACCGAAGCCATATCTAATGATATTACTCGCTTGTCGAATAATACACGTGATACTTTTTTCTGAGTGATCCGCAAAGCTAACCCTTCTACTATTGCCGATTTACCAACACCGGGTTCTCCTATTAATATAGGATTGTTTTTTTTACGACGACTTAATATTTGAGCCAGTCTTTCGATCTCTTTATCTCTACCTACAATAGGGTCAAGTTTGTTTTCGAGAGCTGCTTTAGTCATATCAGAACCGAAGTTATCTAATACAGGTGTATCAGAAGACTGACGTGGTTGTTGTGTATTTACGTTTTGATATGATGCTCCTTCTGCCGATTCGTCTTCATCGTCATCAGTAAAATCTGCTCCCATTTTAGGAGACAAATCATTATCTAAGTTTCCGTCTAAATTCTTTATATACATAAATGCTCCTGCGTAATTAAAGTTCTGATTTTCTAAAACTCTGGCAGCAATGTTGTCACTGTCTTTTAATATGGCAAGAAGTAAATGTTCCGAATCGGTCTCTTTACTCTTGGTCAATCGAGCTTCTAGTATACTAAGTTTAAGTACCTTTTCAGTCCCTTTGGTTAATACAATTTCACTGTTATTACTTGCAGACATATCTTGTTGTTCTAATATATGTCTGTCGATATCTATTTTTAGATCATCCAAATCTATTCCTGAGTCACTTAATGCCTGTATGGCCAATCCTTCCCCATTTCTAAGAATACCAAGCATCAAATGTTCAGGTCCCAGATGTGAGTTTTGGAGACGTCCGGCTTCTTCACGGCTATAGTTCATGATCTTGCGAACTCTTTGTGAGAAATTATTTTCCATAATCTTTTTACCTTTATTCGATGTTTTCTACTATCTACACTTTATACTAGTATTCAACTAGTGCTTGTAGTATTGACTTCCTTTATTATCAAACAAAAATGATGCCATAAAGTTTATTTGTCCGATAACTGCTTTTATTTTGATTTTTTTAAGTAATTCTTCATATATGGCTCTAAATCTAAGGTAAAGATATAATTCTTTTGAATACTATATGTTTATAATAAATTAAAAGAATGAATCATAAATACAAAGTATTAGCTTACTGACTATAAATCGTTAAATAGTATA
>NZ_CVRU01000065.1 GCF_001261715.1 Dysgonomonas sp. HGC4
TAAAAAGGTCTACAACCTTAATACTTTCATATTCATACAAAGTTGATTAATTTTGGCGGATAAAAAAAGAGAATAATGGAATTATCAGACCCTCGTCATATACATATTAAAGATTATAACTACGATCTACCCGATAACAAGATAGCCAAATATCCACTAGAAGAGCGAGACAATTCGAAGTTATTGGTTTACAAAGACAAAACGATCACAGACAGCCGTTTTTCTTCTATTATAGATTATCTACCGGATGATAGCCTAATGATCTTTAATAATACGAAAGTAATACAAGCACGTCTCCACTTCAATAAATCGACGGGAGCTCAGATAGAAATATTCTGCCTAGACCCATATTCACCTCACGACTACAATCTGATATTTCAAGCCACAGAAGAGTGCTCATGGCAATGCATGATTGGCAACTTAAAAAAATGGAAAGAAGGAATACTCGAAAAAGAAGTAAAGATTGATAATCAAACAATATTACTAAAAGCTGAGCGAATAGAATCGGCAGGCAATACACATATTATCAAATTTGGATGGAATAACCCTCAATATACATTTGCAGATATTCTTGATGCAGTTGGAGAACTTCCCATCCCACCCTATTTAAACCGTGATACAGAAGAAAAAGATAAAGAAACTTATCAGACACTATACTCAAAGATAAAAGGCTCTGTGGCGGCTCCTACTGCCGGATTACATTTTACTGAAAAGGTATTTGAGAAACTAAGAGAAAAAGGTATCGAAACCAACGAAGTTACTTTACATGTTGGAGCAGGAACATTTAAGCCCGTTAAGAGTGAAGTAATAAATGACCATGAGATGCATTCCGAATTTATTTCGGTAAAGAGAGAAACTATAGAACACATACTTTCTCACAAGGGAAATATAATTGCAGTAGGCACAACATCAGTGCGTACACTCGAAAGTTTGTATCATATTGGGGTTGCTTTGGAGAAGAATCCAAATCTAAACACACTAAAAGTAGAACAATGGCAGCCTTATAGCAGTTCTTTTGACAATAGCATTACAAAAGAAAAAGCCCTAAAGAACATTTTAGATTATCTGGATAAGCATTCAATAAACACTTTACTTGCCGATACTCAGATAATGATTGTTCCGGGCTACACTTTTAAAATAGTAAGCGGCATAGTTACTAATTTTCACCAGCCGCAAAGCACCTTATTATTATTAGTTTCTGCCTTCGTCGAAGGCAATTGGATGTCTATCTATAATCACGCACTAGCTCACGAGTATCGCTTTCTGAGTTATGGAGATTCGTCTCTGTTACTTCGTTAGTCGTTTCAGCCAAACCTTCTTCAATCGTTTTAAATACGTAACCTTGTTCTTTGAACCATTCAATAGCCAAAGGCAGTGCGTACTTCATATTCTTTTCGGCTTTTATAGAATCGTGAAACACAACAATAGAACCATTGCGTCCATAATGCTTCACATTCTCTAAGACCTCTTCGGGAGTCTGCTTATTACTATAGTCACGCGTAACCACGTCCCATAGTATAATCTTATATTTCTTACGAAGTTTAAAAAATTGAGGTAAACGCATATGTCCATGAGGAGGACGAAATAAAGGTGATTCTATATACTCCGATGCCAATTCAGCATTCTTCATATAACTCTTCGTACGACTTTTTATACCTTGTATATGATTGAATGTATGATTACCGACACTATGTCCGCGATCTAAAACCTCCTGATAAATTTCAGGATACTTCCTTACATTGTCACCCACGCAAAAGAATGTAGCTTTTATGTCATACTTATCCAACAAATCCAATACCCATGGAGTAAGCTCCGGTATTGGCCCATCATCAAAGGTCAAATAAATTACTTTTTCGTTTCTGCTAGGTAGCCTCCAATATCCTCCCGGAAAAAGAAGTCTATAAACTAACGGTGGTTGTTCTATCAACATATCTATAAAAAAAATAATATCATCATCTATAGCCATAGAAAGCAAAAATCGTGCCTTCCATGACTATAGACGAAATATTATCTTAATTGCTGCTTTGACTTGTATATTCTTTTAATAATCCAGGACTAAATTGTTGCATCAATGCCATTGACTTCTGTGCCAATTCTTCTTCAAGCTTCTGGATTTCAGAACCTTTCTCTGCAATATAATATCCTCTGATAGATGTATCTGTAATATTTTTTAAAGCATAATTTCCTAATGCAGGTACTCTATTTGTGAAATATAACTGAGCATAGCCTTGTAATTTCTCAATTAGGGCCTTGTATTTTACCATATCACCATGCTGTTGATAAACCATTGCAATACGCAATATATTATCAAAATTGGTTTTGATATCGCCTGCCGCACCTGACATTTGTTCAGGTTTCAAACGATGATACCAATTTAGTGAACGTTCTGATCTATCTAAGATAATCTTAATTACTGCTTCTGCTTTTTCGGGTTGACCTATTGCAAAGTATGCATCAGCAAAAGAAACCGATTCGCCACCCATAGGCACTGTGTTAGCAGGAATTACTTTCAAACAATAATCTAATGCAGAAAGAGCTTTATCATCTTTTCCTTCATTAATAAGAGCAGCAATCAACTCATTAAACATGATTCTGAATGTTTTACACATTCTCATGTTATTCTCATCCAAATATACTTTGGGATCATCGATATTACCCCATTTGAACTCATTAACCATATTGTTATAAGTAACCTCTGTATTTACACCAGTAGGACTAATCTTTCCGGGAGTAATACGGTATGCCAAACCTTCAAGCATGAAATGATTATCCTTCAAATTCATATACATGTCACTACCTACAGTAGTTGCAAAATATATCGGACGCTTCCATCCTTCTTTATTGATATTATTCAACATTTCAAGAATCATCAACTCTTGGCGGTACAATACATTTTTGTTACCCAAATTAACCAACATATGAGCCGATGGTTGAGCACTTAAAGCTTTCCAATCAACAGTTGTTGTATCTATTGGCATATATAGTAAATTTCCAGGTATGATAAATTCATTACCAGTACTTTCTATAAACGGATTCTTTGGTACATAACTATCTTGGGTTTTCAAGATATTCATAATATAATCTAAAGAAACGGTATCTGTAAAAGCATTCTTATCGTAATAATTTGTAAGATCGATATTTTGCTCATTCTGCACCTTATCCATCCACGAAGTACCCGAACTTTTCTCAAATTGTCGTTTCAAAACATTTTCAATCTGTTCTTTTGTAATAACGTAAGCATACATCCCTTTGTCCCCAATGTAGCGCGATTTATCCCACTCAATTGGAAGAGGCTTAGAATCATACGCCTGACGACGCATCTGGTCGACATACCAGTCCGTTTGTAGATAACTCAAGTTGGCAACACGCACATCTGTACGGAAACCTTCAACTTCCTGAGCATACCACAGAGGGAATGTATCATTATCTCCATTAGTAAATAGGATACCATTTTTTTCAACACTCTTCAGATAATTCATTCCGAAATCGCGCATTGTATAACGGTTAGAACGATCGTGATCATCCCAGTTCTGAGAAGCCATTTGTACAGGAACCAATAGTGCTACAACAGTTACAACAGCAGCAGCCACAGTTTCGGGAACATATCGTTTGAGCAATGTCCAAAGAGCAGCTACACCTAACCCTATCCAAATACTGAATGCATAGAAAGAGCCTGCATAAGCGTAATCTCTTTCACGAGGCTCATACGGTTTTTGATTCAGATAAAGAACAATAGCCAGACCCGTCATAAAGAACAGCATGAAAGTTATCCATAACTGCTGTTCACCTTTTTTCCCTCTACTCAATTGGAAGAATATACCGAAAAGACCTAAAATAAGAGGCAACATGTAATAAGCATTGTGTGCTTTATTATCAGCGATATCCGGAGGTAAGTTATCTTGAGGTCCTAGTCCTAATACATGTTCATCGATGAAGCTAATTCCGGTAATCCAATTACCATTGCTCATTTCACCTGATGATGGAATATCATTTTGACGACCTGAGAAGTTCCACATAAAGTATCTCCAATACATAAAGTTTATCTGATACTTGAATAAATATTGTAAATTCTCGAAGAATGTAGGAGGAACTTTAGGATCTGCAATATCACCCCAATTTTTATATCCTTGAATATGACGAGCCTCATCAGAATACATACGAGGAAACAACATCGTATTGGTATATTCATATTTGGGCGCCTCACTAGCTACGAAATAACGATCTTTTTCATCCGGAGATTTCTTCACTATTTTATCATATCTCGATTTTTTCGAAGCTTCAATCGCTTTTCCACTAGCATCTCTCTTTACTTCCGAAGCATATGTGCGTCCATAAACCAAAGGAGAATCACCGTACTGTTCACGATTCAAGTAGTCAGTCAGTGAAAATACATCTTCCGGTGAATTTTGATCCATCGGTGTATTAGCTGCAGAACGAATAGGAATTACGGCAAAAGAAGAATATCCGATCAGGATTACCAACAAACACAAAAGACTTGTGTTTACGAGTCTGAAAGTCATTTTCTTTCCTTTAAAACAGAAGAATATCAATCCTCCCAACAATATGATCCACAACAAGACATTCGATCCGATAAATGTAATTCCGGATAGAGCCATCGTTAAAATGAATGCAATTTTAGCTCGTTGCAGACTACCCTTAGTAGCAAGTGTCTCATAAAGACCCCAAGCCAGAGATAAAAGAAGAACTATTAGATAAAAGAACACTCCTGTATTATAAGAGAAACCTAAGGAGTTTACAAAGAACAATTCAACAGCCCCTCCTACTTTAGTAAATCCTGGAATAACACCGTACATAAGAACGACAATTAAACCCATCGAACCTAGAAGTGCCAATAAGATTCCTTTGAAATTAGGAGTACTCGTCTTTTTGAAATAATAAACCAATACAATTGCAGGAATACAAAGTAGATTCAATAAGTGAACACCTATCGAAAGTCCCATAGCGTAGGCTATTAAAACCAACCATTTATCTGAGCCCGGTTTGTCTGCACGATTTTCCCATTTCAATATTAACCAGAATACCAAAGCGGTAAACATCGAAGAGAAGGCATAAACCTCACCCTCAACAGCTGAGAACCAGAATGTATCTGAGAATGTATATACTAATGCTCCTACAAGACCCGAACCAATGATAGCAATCATTTGTCCTAAAGACATTTCTTTTTCGGGATCGGTATATATGAGTTTCTTTGCGAGATGCGTTATTGTCCAAAATAAAAAGAGGATAGTTAATGCACTCAATAATGCGGACATGGTATTTACCATCTTGGCCACCTGAGTCACATCAGAAGCAAACAAGGTAAAAAACTTACCGGTCAACATGAAAAAAGGAGCACCGGGAGGGTGTCCCACCTCAAATTTATATGCTGAAGTAATAAACTCCCCGCAATCCCAAAAACTTGCAGTCGGTTCGATTGTCAACAAATAGGTAATTGCTGCAATAATAAAGCTTAACCACCCAAAAATGTTATTGACTAAGTTATACTTTTTCATGTTGAATATTAGATATTTATTGTAAAAATACGTGATTTAAATATTGTGTCTATAAGAACAAAGTTGCAAATATAGTTAAATGAAAGAAAA
>NZ_CVRU01000066.1 GCF_001261715.1 Dysgonomonas sp. HGC4
TAATCCTTTTCAGGCGTCACATCCGGAAGAGATCAGGGATCAGATTTATACATTTGAGTCCGATAATAAAGATAAAGCTGTTGTTAGCTTATTGGATGCTACATGTCTTGTTGTAGGGGGGTATTACAATGGAGGAACAAGGATGCGGTATTACCGGATCGACTTTAAGACAGCGGGTTCTTCGGGTGTTTATGTTGATTTGTTGCGAAACTGGGAGTACTACATTACGATTACCGATGTCTCGGTAGACGGTGAAAACAGCGAAGATGAAGCTTATCGCGGTCCCAGCAGAACCATCGCCAGTGTAGAGTCCTGGAATGCGGCCAGTAGCGATTCCCGTATCGGCATCTCCCATCTGTATGTCTCCAAGCGTTATCCGATCGTTAAATATGATGGTACAGAGGCGTTTGCCGGAGATGGTAGGATACAAATAAAAACCACTCATCCGGATGGTTGGCGGTTCGATACCGATACGACCACTACCGCTACTCTTGCATGGGCGAATGTTTCTGTGACCGGTGGTGTTGCCAACACGGATTATCAGTTATCGTTTGCCCCGGGGCAAACGATAACTCCTCGTAGGGGTGAGGCAACAATAGTGTCCGGTAATTTAAAATACAAAATCTATTTTATTCAGAGTCCTGTTTTTGCCGGGTCCAATATCTACTACGATGCTGTTGCCGGGCATTTAACTTTTAGTGAGTATGACGATTTTTCAAAGGGGGTGTATCAGGGTGTTTACTTTAAATTTGGCAGCCTTACGGGTATTGCTCCTACTCCTACTAATTATAGTACTTCTATTGTTACTTATCCTCCGAGCGGCGGGTCCACAACATCGTCACCGGATTGGGGTTCTATTCCTTATACAGATACAGGTGATCTTGTCCATGACCTTGCTAGTATTGCGCAAGGTAAAGGTGATATCTGTAAATACCTGACTAGTAAGGGTTGGGCTCCTTCCGGAAACTGGCGTTTGCCAACGAGAGATGAATTAGTCTTCATGTTAAAGAGTGGTGGTTCCTGGGTGAATGGTACAAACACCTCTGGCAACAATGCGGGTACGAACAGTATAGCTTCAGGATGGAAAAATCCTGGTGATATAAATTATCCTTATGGATACTTCTTCCCTGCTTCAGGGAGCCGCTATTACAACTCAGGTATATTGAACTACATGAACTACTACGGGTACTATTGGTCGTCGGACTATGCTGACTCTATGCGCGGATATTTCGTGTACTTCTACCGTAGCCACGTGACCCCCAACTACATTTCGTTCCGTGCCTACGGTATCCCTGTCCGTTGTGTTGCAGAATAAGCGAACTGAAAGTGAGCGTATTCGATTGATTCTCTCAAACGTCTCATTTTTCAGAGAAAAATTTGAAGGAATTTCACAGAAGATTGAAACGGTAAGCAGGACAATGCTACATTAAAGTATATCCCCTCCATATATATACAAGTAAATAAGCAATATGTAGATGAATGAAGATATGAAATTGCCGGAAACCCGTATCGTGGATAAGTATAAGTATCGATTTTCAAAAAATAACAGAGCCAATCATAACAAAAAAAATAAAACAAATGATTTGCTTGAACTTGAAAGAGATAATACATCCCCTCTGATTGCAAAATAGATACTATGTGGATAAAAATAGGTAACAGTATTTTGAAAGCTAATATTTTCCTTTGTTGTTACTTTATATCGGTATACTGGCTATAAGAAACCTGAAAAAATGGTAAGTATCACTTAAAAAGCAAACTGATGAATAGTACAGTAATTAATGTGCAATCCGGCTATATCAAAAAGATATGGGGTTACGACCATCGTTTGTATGGGCTGATCGCTCCGTTTGTTATGAAGCCGGACGTGATTCGTCTGAACGGGGGTTATCCGTTTAAGAATACAGAAGACCACGTGTGGTATATTTCCCTCAAAGGGAAAAATATGGTGACCGGATTTCTGTCAGTCTGCGACGGGCATATCTGCAATGATTTCACATGGCAGGATAATGACGTATTGGAATCTTTGTTGGAAAAAGCCTTGTCAGAGATGGAGACGGGAACTTTGGCGTCCTTTACGGCTGAAGAGCATGAACTTCCCGTACTGGAAAAATTGGGTTTTACCGTAGTACGAGAAAGCGTGCGGTATTTTAAAATGGTAAAAGCCGTATGAACAAGTACGAGAGAGAAAATGTCTATGAGGCTACCCTGAAGCGCATCGGTTATATATTCTCGGAATTCGAAAATATATACCTGGCTTTTTCAGGTGGTAAGGATAGTGGCGTGATGTTGAATATCGTCTTCGACTATATGCGCCAGCACGGGATAAAGCATAAAATAGGTGTACTGTATATAGATGTAGAAGCCTCCTATAGACGAACCGTCCACTTTATAGAACGAATGTACCTGGATAACTCCGACCTGGTCGAACCCTATTGGGTATGCCTTCCGATGACTACCACCAATGCGGTTTCGATGTACGAGCCGTTCTGGATATTCTGGGATCCTGCAAAAGAAGAAAAATGGGTGCGTCCGATGCCGGAACATGATTTCATTATCAATAGAACCAACCATCCTTTTGATTTCTATAAGGAAAATATGACGTTTGAAGAATTCGTCCTGCTTTTCGGAGACTGGTATGCCTTATGCCATGGGGATAAAAAGACCGCGTGTCTGATAGGCATTCGCGCGGATGAAAGCCTGAACCGTTATCGGACCGTGTCTAGAAACGACAAGGCCACCTATAAAAATAAAAACTATTCAACCTGCATATCTGATAAAACCTATAATTTTTATCCCATATATGATTGGCGTACAGAAGACATCTGGACATACAACGGCAAGTATCTTAAACTCTATAACAGCATCTACGATCTGTTTTATAAAGCCGGTGTTCCTCTGTCCAGAATGCGGATATGTGAACCTTACGGAGACGAACAGAAAGCCGGGCTCAATCTTTTCAAAGTCCTGGAACCCGAAACATGGATAAAGGTTGTAGCCCGTGTCAGCGGAGCCAATTTCGGGAATATCTATTGCGGGACAAAGGCTATCGGCACGCGCAGGATCTCTTTACCGGCAGGCCATACATGGAAGAGTTATTGCAAATTCCTGCTACAGACCCTTCCTGAAGAAACCCGCAGCATATATACCACCAAATTTATAAAGTTTATCCGTTATTGGCACAAGGTCGGTTCGCCTGTCGGCAATGAAGATATTTTAGAGCTGGATCCGGATATGGTTGTCAATACACATGCATACAGTAAGCGAGGAAAGGGTGACAAATATGTCGTCCGCTTCAAAACGATCCCGGATGCACTGCCCGGGTTGGATAACAAGTCTGATTTCCTTTCTTGGAGACGTATGTGCATGGCAATCCTTAAAAATGACATTACATGCAGTACCTTGTCTTTCTCTATAACCAAAAAGCAAATATTAAGACAACAGGAATTAATCCGTAAATACCAGGAAATGTTATGAAAAATCAGCATGAAGAGAAACTTATTTTTCAGCGGATGATTGAATCCGTCTGCCGACACATTGAGAGTATTGATACAATGGACGAGAAAATAGATACTCTAAATTATATCCGTTCTATGTTGCATGCGGTGAGCCCGATGAAACACCATCCGGTAGATTTTGTCGCTTGGGAGAAATCGGAAAATATAGAGGGAAATGAGTATAATCCGAATCGTGTCGCACCACCGGAAATGGCCCTGTTGATCACATCCATCGAGCAGGACGGCTACACCATGCCTGTTGTCGGTAGTCCAGAAAAAGATACGATTCGCATCGTAGATGGGTTTCACCGCAGGAAAGCGGAATTCAAATCCCGGAAGATATTTCAAAGTACGTACGGTAGGCTGCCTGTCACCTATATACGAGAAGACAGACGGAAAATAAGTGAACGAATGGTTTCGACCATACGCCATAACAGAGCCAGAGGCTCCCATGACATCGACCTTATGTCGAGCATTGTACGGGAGCTTGTTGATGCGGGGAAGTCCGCCGCCTGGATTTCGAAACACATTGGTATGGATATGGATGAAATATTAAGGCTGAAGCAGCTTACAGGAATAGCGGCTTTATTCAGTAAGCGGGAATTTTCGGTAAGGGATATGGAAAAAAAATAATATAGTAAGCACAGACATGTTTTCAGGTAAGGTCGAAAGAGCGTTAAATTTTTTATTATGAAGTTAACTATAAGGGACATTTACAATATAAAAAACATACGATTTAGGATTAAAAATGAGAAATCAGGTCCAAGACTGAAACTGTATGTTTTATTAGCGGGATTTATATTTACGTGGGCACACCCGGGTTTTAGCCAGATGCCCGAATCGACACATGCTGCGGGAGTTGATTGTCCGCGTTATCTTTTCCGCACAGATAACGGACTGTATATGAGTGGCGTCCAGGTGGGTGGTATTTGGTGGTCGCCAGTCAATCTGGGGGCTTCTCTGTTAAAAAAACCGGAAAACTCGGCCAATGACGAATTGTTTTTTGGCAAAGTTTTCGTCTGGCCGATAAAAGATCCATGCCCTCAAAACTGGCGGATGCCAACTGCTTTAGAACTAAAGCAACTGGAGAAAGCCGTGCGGGAGCGGGGAAGAGATTTCGATTATGAGGGCAAATGTCTCCGGATATCAGCAGATAACGGAAAATCAAAACTGATCCTACCAGCAGGAGGAAGTTTAGGCTTAGGAGGAAATCGGCAGTCTATGGGTCTGGTAGGCGGTTATTGGTCTTCGAGCGTAATGAAGAACAATGCGGATTTTGCCACCCGGCTTTACTTTCATGGATCGTCTCTGGACTTGGGTGTGAGTGACCGGCGTATCGGCTTTAGTATCCGCTGTGTAAGTGCTAATAAATCTCCGGTTGTAAATAAATAAAACACAGTAAGTAATAATCGGCCCCCTTTCCGTCTCAGATTAAGTATACTGCACGAGTCTGGCGACAAGAACATAGGATGTCGAAACACACTGAAAGAAATATGGAAAAAGGAGTCAAAAAAGAAAATACTGCGGGGCTTACAATCTGTAAATCATTCAGACTGCATCTACCCCAAGGACGTACCACAGATATAACTGTGAAAGACAGTACACCTATTGACTGTTATATGGCTGTTCTGCGGTGGGCGGTAGCGCAATATCCGGGTTGGAGGAGTATAGAGGTCATACCATCATCCCATGTCCCTCAAGACACCATTTTATCAGACTCTCGCTAAACGGGCAAATCAGGAAACTTATATAGTTATTAAAAGACAAAAGAAATAGTTACACTAGCCAAAGCAACACAGGATCAGGGAAGATAAACAGGCTATGAAATGAAATATAAAGAAGTTAAATAAGGGGATATAAAAAGGTAAAGTTGGCTGGGGAAGAAGCTACATCGGCAATCCGGAATTGATCGGTATTGCCGAGGAGATGCAAAAAAATCAGATAAGGATGTCATTTGTCAACCTCGGCTAATCATCTGAATCACAGCGTAAAGTATGAGTATTGAGTTCTCGTCCCAAGGATGTGCAGATCGGTGGAATTCCTTGTAATACACCCTGCAGGAAGAATAGACAGCAATTACACGTGGATCAGATCGAGATTGAAGTGGGCGACCTGTTTAATGACAGTGTACAATGTACGGTCCTATTCGGGAGAAGACCTGGTTAGGGATGGTTAAAAGAGGTATCTGAGAACATTTTTCCTTAAAGGTAACATCCCTTTAAAAAAGAAAAAGAAAAAAGATGAATATTCCTATCCTTTCGTATTATGCCGGACTTGGTAATAACAACCCTTTGTGTTGGCTTTAAAATGTGACTATAATACCTCCGGTTACTTAAGTATTAATTATTCTGTAAAGTTTGTATTTATCAGGGCTTGTCCGTTGTGATAGTTTCGCTGGTTCTATTTTTTTATGGAGGAATAAAATACAGAAAGAATGATAACCGAAAACAATGTGATATCAGATCTATACAGTTACAAAATATTTTAGCGCAGCAAATAAGCATGTGAAGGTTTTATCGGAGATGATGAAGGCCTGTAAAGAGAATATCTAAAAAAGAAAGGAAAAGAATGCGGCTATCGGGAATATTTAAATTAAAGGTCTTTCTTTGGGTGGGGATCTCACTGGTATGGCTGTTCTGTAATGTATCGGTGTATGGCCAGTCCACCCGAGTAGAGGGTATAGTCCTGGACTCGGCAACCAACGAAGCTGTCGAATCAGCAAGCGTCCGCTTTGAAGAAAACGAAAAAGGAGAGTTGTCCGGTCCCAACGGTAAGTTTTCGATCAGTGATAGCCGGGGTAGCCATATCGTCGTAGTATCCCTCATGGGATACGAAACTCAAAGGATAACTGTGCCCGCCAGTCAGTGCTCGGATATTGAAATCCGGCTGAAAGCGAAGGGAGTACAGCTCCAAGAAATAGAGGTTCGTCCGGGTAAGGAAAAATATTCGAAAAAGGATAATCCGGCGGTAGCACTCATCCAAAAAGTGATCTCTCATAAAAATGCTTACCAGCTTACCGGGAGGGATTATTATATGTACGAAGAATATGACCGTCTGTTGTTGGCCCTGAACAACTATAAAGCAGATCAAGGAATCCTCCGAGGCTTGGAATTTATCTCCAAGTACGCCGATACATCCAAGATAGATTGTAAGCCGATTTTGCCAGTATCGGTACGGGAGACGCTCTCTCAGGTGTACTACAGGAAAAATCCGCGGTCCACACGCCGCCAGGTGGTAGCCTATCAACGGAAAGGCTTGGATGAGCAGATAAACAGCGAATCGGTAGAAGCTATTATATTGGAGCTTTTCAAGGATGTAACCATAACCGATAACAATATCAACCTACTTTTCCATGATTTTGTGAGTCCACTGAGCAGTATTTCCTCTGTAAACTTCTACAAATGGTATATTCTTGATACGGTGGAGATTGAGAATAAGAAGTATGTGGATTTGGGCTTTGTCCCGTTCAACACCCGGGACGTCGGCTTTACCGGGCATATTTATGTGCAGCCAGCCTGGCCTTATGCGATCAAAAAAGTCTCGTTTCGTGTTCCCAAAAGGATCCAGGTGAATTATGTGGATAATCTGCTCATTACTCAGGAATTTGAAGAAAAATCGGGGGGCCTTTGGGTTCCCCGCCAGTTCACCACGGCTATCGAATTGTCGATGTATGGGGCTGCCCAATTATATGTGGAAAAGGAGAACGTTTTTGGGAAGTATCTGATAGACCAGCCGGCAGACAGCTTCCCGGCAGGCTCTTCGTCCGTTATCTATCTGGCAGATTACCAAAAGCACTATAAAAAGTACTGGGATTCCCACCGTCCGGAAGAAGTCCATGCAGATTACCAACTGGGAGAGATGATGAATGAGTTGCGTTCCCATGCGTTTTTAGATTTTATGCTTCGGGCTGCAGAAATTCTGACCAGCCAGTATGTACCTACCAGTGAGAATCCTGACCGGAATAAACTGGATTTGGGTACTACCCTGACATTTTACAGCTATAACCCGCTTGAAGGAAACCGCTTTCGGTTGACGGGCACCACGACCAAGCACTTGCATCCCCATTTCTTTATGTACGGATACTTGGCATACGGTACTAAAGACCGCCGATGGAAATACTACGGAGAAGCTACGTGGTCGTTCACCTCTCGGAAGTACCATAAGGACGAGTATCCACGCCATAATCTGTCTGTAGCCTACAAGTATGACGTAAATCCCCTAGGTCAACGCTTCTTGCAGGCCGAGCGGGATAATATCTTTCTTTCGTATCGGACTGGACGGTATAATAATATGACATATGACCGAATGACCGAGATCGCTTATATCCACGAGTATTACGGAGGCTTTTCGTATAATCTGTATGCCCGGACTCATAATGAGGATGGTGCTGGGAGGCTGACTTTCCAGCACCTGAATGAAGCAGGCTTTGCCGTAGATATGGGCCACCTTAGAACCACGGAAGTGGGGATCGATTTACGGTATGCCCACGGAGAAAGATTCTTCCAAGAAAAACGCAAGCGTCATACCCTTCCATCAAAGGGCTATACTATAGGCTACTCCCATATCGTGGGCTTTAAGGGGTTACTGGCAGGCCGGTTCGGATACCATAAGAGCAGCCTTTGGATAGACAAGGAATTGTGGATGGCTCCCTACGGGCGGCTTAGCTTCAGCCTGAAAGGAGAAAAGATCTGGGGTTCGGTTCCGTTCCCCTTATTGTTATCGGCTAATGCGAACAGCTCAATGACGATTCAGCAGGGCTCCTTTTACCTGCTTAACCCGATGGAGTTCCTGAATGACTCGCAACTGACCTGGCATATCGATTACCACATGGGAGGATGGCTTTTTAACCGTCTGCCGGGTCTCAAACAGTTGAAATTACGGGAGACGGCCGGCTTTCGGGGCTTCTGGGGACATTTGAGTCCGAGTAATAATCCGGCTTACCAGCAAGAGCTTCCGATATTTCCCGGAACGGTTTATTCCATGAATAGTACTCCCTACTTGGAATACAGTGTAGGAATCGAAAACATCTTCCGTTTTTTTAGGGTCGATTATGTAAGACGACTTACTTATACGGAGAATCCTGATACCGATAAATCGGGTTTCAGGATTAGTTTTGAATTTAATTTTTAAGTAACAGGACAAAAAAACGAAAAATAGGATGATGAAAAAAGACAAACTCCTGCCGCCCTATTACCGCCTGCAATAGCGACCATCCCCCATACAAATCAATTAGCAGCTTACTTATCTGGGTATACCTTCGACGATATCCAGATTACCAAAACAACGAAATTTATTTACTCCTTATGTGTTCTCAAAACAAGAACACTTTCCTTATCCTATATAGAATATTTGAAGTATAAAGAAAATTACCAATAAGTGTTTCCATTGGCATGGCAGTCCGTTCTTTATATCCTTGAATGACCGAGATGTCCTGAATTTATATATGAGTGTCACAGAATTATATCGATTCAAACCAAGAAGTCTCCACAAAAAGTAATTAGCTATTTATTGATTGAAGGTATTAGATTACTGTTAGATCAACCGCACATAACACCCCAGAGAGGGTGACGAGACTTGGCTCTATTATCATTAGTTTGATACAGTAACAAGAGTACAGAAAATGATTGATTTAACTGCACACTCTTACAGATTTAACAAACCATATATACTTCAAATTATAGGTAAAGGAAACAAATCTCGTATTGTGGCATTAATGGAAGAGCAAGTGAAAATACTCAATAGCTACATGGTTGAAAATTTACGTCTGTTTCCTATACCCTTATTTTAGCCATATTTATTTCTGTTTTTAATTGTGGCGAATTCGCCACAATTAGATTCTGCAAATCTAATTCAAAATAGTGTTATTCTTTTAATTCCATCTAACTTTTCAGTCCAGCATTGCCTTTTGTGTCAGAAGAGTAAGTACAGTATATGTACTATTTTGAGTTGCTCTTTGAATCAGCCAATCCCTGAATATCTCAGCTTTTTTTGACTGTATCCGAAACGCAACGGCAATTATCATATCCAATCCGTAATAGTCTGGATGTACAGTTTGATTTGCGTTATTCTTCATTGTTTTGCGTCGCTCAGCCTGTCCATATCCTCGGAAATCTTTTGATCAGTTACTTTGGCATAGACCTGCGTTGTGGAAATATTGGTATGCCCCATCATTTTACTGATACTTTCAATTGGAATACCTGCTGATAACAAAAGTGTTCCAAATGTGTGCCGGGCTAGATGAATAATAATGAGTAGAACAGTAACCAGCGAAACTCAGCGAATAAAACGTAACTCGTTTATAATTAGCCGAAATACTCTGATCTGCCACTTTACTAAAAAGCAGGATATTGCCAAATATAGCAGTATTTCAGTTACCAATCCGTTACTGGATATTCCATTTGTGTTCCTGCGACGATTATGAAAAGGTTAGGAGATTCTCCGCCTTACCGTTGATCCGTGTGTGGTTGGTGTTATACCGTTGCACTATAAGATGAATATCCAGCGGATACTTTCTTAAATGTAATACAATGGAAGAATTTGACAAGAACATAATAACAAAATTTCTGGAAGTTGAAACAGTCAGAGAATTAGCTTCTATTTTAGATACTCCCTATAAAACATTAAAATACAATCTATACAAAACGAGACAAAGACAAATATGAAGTATTTGAAATAAAAAAGAGAAATGGAGGTATACGTCAAATTTGTGCTCCAATATCAGGAATTAAGCGTCTTCAAAAGAATTTATCCATTATATTAAAATTTACACAGCCCCAAACTTTGTGCACATGGACTTGCCCGACCCTGTTCCTGAAGTAACTACAAAGCCTTTGTCTTGAACTCCTATTTCAATTGCTTCAACCTGATGTCGATATAATCTGTAAGAGCCTAGTGCTTTAGATAAATTGGGATGTATTGTATTTTCCTGAACTAGATCATCAAACAATTTGCCTTTTTCAAATGAAGGATTGAATGGTATTAGTGGCGCTCGTAAAATATTACTGATTACGGTTTTATCATTTACATAATCAGTCATTCTTTTATGTTTAATGTTAATAACAGATTGTAAATATGATTTGTAATGGAAACAGGATAAGTAGTAAAGAAATTATCCTGCTTCCATTTATAGTTTAAAATTTATTTCACTTCAGGATTAACAAATGAAATTTTGAGCTGAGGCAAGAATATTTTACTATTATCACATTTAAAGTAAGCATTAAATCTATTCTTATCCTCTTCTCCTATTTTTAATGTCACCTTATTCCACCCCTGTAGTAGTGGTAATTCCTTGTATGTGCTATTACGGTTAGTAACTTGGGCTGCATCGAAAAGTTTATCGTTTAATAACAAAGAACTGCTCCATGTATCAACAAAAAGTGTAAGTTTCGGCATATTGGGCTCAATAAGTAAATCATCTAGTGGACGAGGACTCCAAACCCAAAAATCGGCCATATAGCTATCCTTATTCTTTACAAACTTCTCTTTACTTATAGCTGGAAATTGTAGATTACCATCTCTAAGGAAAAACACTTCGTTTAAATTTGCTTCACTTTTATGATAAGGAATACCTGCATTTTTCAGCATATTTTCTAACGTATTAAATCCTTTTTTAGAATTTGCAAACTCAGTTAATGTACTAATGTAATATGTAGAACAACCTTTGCTGTATTTAACGAAAGCAGGAGCTGAACCTCTATACTCATTCTCACTACGCAAAACTGCAGCCGTTTTAAGCTCTTCCGCACGTTTATTCCATTTACGCCAATCGGTATTACAAGCATTTAGTATGACATCACCTTCATTCACAAGCATTCCACCCATTCCGTACTGTGAAGCATCCGCATTCTGAATTTCACAAAAATAAAAGTCCGAATTATTTAATCCGATCATCCAAGACTTATTTTCCGGAATGAATGACGATATTTTTCTTTCTTTTAAAGTCAGATTCAAAGGCAATATTTTATTAAAGTCAGATAATGTGGTTGGCACAATTCCCCAGATCCAAATATCTGCACCTTTCTCAATGTTTTGCTCAAGCATTTTCTTCTCAGTTTCTGAAGTAGTAGTAGTTCCATCAATGATAAAAAGGAGTTGTTGCGGAGACGTAATTTTTGCAGAGAATTTAACCCCTTGCGCATCCATTATTTGTTTTACTCTCGATCCCTTTTTTCCAATAAATATAACCTCTTTATATAATTTCAGGGGCTGAAGATTTGCCTTTTTAGACGGTGCTTCGGGTTTATCTTTATAAGGAGACCAAGCCGGTTCGCCGGGAGCATTGGCTGCTCGTAAAGCTTCATACATAGGCCATGGGGCATACAATGGTAAAGATGGATCGTATCCCGGATTAAATGTAGTGCAGTAAGGTCCCATACGTTCGGGCTGAACTCCGGGCGTACCTTCTTTGTAATCTGCAAAATAAACACCATCTTCTGTTGATGAAGGAGCAGTTGTTAAATCCTTCTTTCCTATTGGTAGAGGTTTCAGTGCATACCATGCCATGTTAAAGACTGATGCGTAAGATGCTCCCATCTGACGTTGGTTGGCTATCAGATTGTAACACTCGTTTGCAAGACCCTCCATACGTCCTAGTTGCGACTCATAAGCTCTTTCTCCATTGTACTTCGATACTTGTTCGGGGGTTCCATAATAAGCCATACTATGTTCTCCAATTCCCCAAGGCTTGCCTATTTCGACCCAACGTTTCATAGAGCTTAAGTCTCCATAATGTCCTACTGTAGTAGGGAGAATACCATCTCCGTCATCTTCACCGTCAGCCGAAATCCAAGGACGTGTAGGATCATTCTTAATCACAATATCTCTCCATTCTTCCCATGCTTTCTTCTGTAAAGGCATTAGTTCGGGTTTGTTATATACGTGAAGTATAACCGGTTTGTTCTCATTACTTATACTCCATCCAAATACAGAGGCATGATTTCTATCACGTAAAACAAGGTGTTCCAAATGTTTTTTAGATGCTTCCCAAAATTTTTCAGAATCTAATTTGGGGCCACCATCACTCGCCCAATTGGCTGTTTCATTTAAAACACAAATTCCCATTTCATCCGCAACATCCAGATAGAAGCGAGGATATACCTGTGCATGAGGTCTTACCGCATTACCATTCATTCCTTTTATTGCAGTAAACCAAGCCCATGCATACCTTCTGGTCAATTGAGGTACACCCATAAAGTGCCACGAATCGCCTTTCAGTTCTATTGGTTTTCCGTTCAAGCATTGCTTTGTTCCGTCAAATGTCCACTCACGCCAGCCAAAACGTTCGTATTTGCTGTCAATAGTTTGTTTTTTGTTATTAAGGGTCAATCTCAACGCATATAGATTAGGATGTTCGGGTGTCCAAAATTCCAAATCACCACTTTTAACAGGGATACGAATTATCGCTTTAGCTTGCGAACCTGCTTCAACAAGTAATTTAGATTCAGGTATAATTAAAGCTGTTTGTCCCAGTTTCCAGTTGGGCACAGGAGCCGAGTTTACATCTGTACCTGCTCTATTGAGCCATTCATTAACGAGGCCTCCGAGTTGTATTTCTTCTTTTTTAGTGGAATTGTTTTCTATTGTAACTTCCAATTCTAACACGTTCTTAGAAATCTGTGGTTTTATAAAAATGTCTTTGACATGAATTTTAGGTAGTGCAACTAAATATACATCCTGCCAAATCCCTCTGACAAGATATCCCCACATAGAACCTGCGGGAACAATGCGACGACCGACCGTTGAATTATCTTCAAATAGAGACTGATCTCTTACACCTACTAAAACTTCAAGAGTTTGTCCGGGTGCAGCATTGTCTGTAATATCTATATCGAATGGTAAAAATAGATCGAAGTTTTCTCCTACTTTTTTATTATTTACATATACTTCTGTAAATCCTGCAACTGCTTCGAAGTGCAATTTTATCTGTTTTCCTGACCAATCGGAAGGAATTACAACTGATTTTCTCATCCAAGCCATCTTCACATTTTCCCACTCTTTGGGATAAGAAGGATAATTACGGTGATCAGGACCTTCTAAATTTCTATTAGCAAAAGCATTAATATTCCAAGGTGAAGGAATCTTGATCTTTGTTTTATCCCATCCATTATTACTAGGCAAGGGCAATGTGGGTGCTATTCCTTTTCCCTGTATATAATTTGTGGGGATATCAACTGGTTGAATGTCCCATGAGCCATTTAGGCATATTTCTTTTCTGAAGTCTTTTTCAGTTCTGTTTACAAAACCTTCGCTAGGAGCAAAATACTCTTTGTAGACAAGTCTTCCATCCTGAGAAAAGAGTGAAAGAGTGAAAGACAAAAGAAAAATTGATAATTTAAATTTTCGATTCATGTTTTATAGTATTTTATTTATTTAACTGGTTATTAACCATTATTATTTCGCCTATTTTAGTACTATAAACCGTATCTATTCCTTGGAGACGTAAATGCAGTTTATTTCCATTTAATGATTTTATTTTTGCTTTTATAAACCTACTCTTCTTCCATTCAATATCGACAATGAAACCTCCACGAGCCTTTAATCTTTTTACAGAACCATTAGGCATATTGTCTGGTAAAGAGGGTAATAACTCCAGTTCGAAATTACCATCTGCCGTACGTACCTGACTTTGCAGAAACATTTCGGCAATAGCAGCAGTAGCACCAAAATTGCCATCAATCTGGAAAGGGGGATGATTATCAAACAAGTTTGGCAATGTCTTCTCCGATAATAGAACGGAAAGTAATTTATATGCCCGATTACCATCATGTAAACGATTCCACATATTTATCTTCCAAGCCAAACTCCAACCTGTTCCGCCGTCTCCACGAGACTCCAAAGTCTTACGAGCAGCTTCTGCTAAAATGGGAGTTCCGACAACAGATATTTGATTACTTGGATGTAAAGCATAGAGATGCGAAGTATGACGATGATGAGGATCTATCTCGTCATAATCTTCAATCCACTCCATTATTCTATCTGTTTTCTCACTTATTTGTATTGGAGCGAGATTGTCCAGTGCTTTTTTACATTTACTTCTGAAATCGACATCGGTATTTAATATCATACTAGCTTCTATACAATTAGTTAGAAGTTCATGTGCGATTTCTAAGTCCATGGTAGCTGCATAGGTAAAACTAGATCCTTGACCTGTACTTGGTAAAATGAAGCTGTTTTCGGGAGAGTGTGACGGGTTGGTTACTAATTTTCCCGAAAATCTCGTATTAGGAGGACTGATTACGAGAAAGTCCAGAATAAATTCAGCTGCTCCCTTCATCAATGGATAGGCTCTTTCTTTCAAGAATACTTTATCTTGTGTATATTGATAATGTTCCCAAGGGTGTTCGACAGACCAAGCTGCTCCCATAGGCCAAATACCTTGTACACCGTCAGCAGGAGCAGTAAATCCCCAGGCATCTGTTAGATGATGAACTACCCATCCGTTTGCTCCATACATTTCTTTGGCTGTTTTCTGACCATAAGGAACCAGAGTTTCCATTAGATCGAGCATGGGTAAATGCATTTCCGATAAGTTGGTTATCTCGGCTGGCCAATAATTCATTTGGAAATTAATATTTGTATGATAATCGGCATTCCATGGTGTGTTCATCTGCCATGCCCATAATCCTTGTAAGTTGGCAGGCATCGTTCCCGGGCGTGAACTTGAGATTAATAAGTATCGACCGAATTGGAAAAAAGTCTCCACTAAGCCTAAATCGGGTTTCATTGTTGCTTTTGCTTTTCTCAACAAACTATCGGTTGTTAATGTCATATTATCAACACTTCTTGATCCCAAACTCAAGTCTACCCGACTATAATAACCCTGATATTCTTTAATATGGGCTTCCTTTTGATTATTGTATGAACCATTAAGTGCCTTATCAATTATAGCCATACAGGTTACTGATGGATCAATACTATCATCAGTAGTTATCCCTCTTTTTACTGCATCTAGCCCTGGATAGTTTGTTGCCCCTGTAACGTAAAGTGTTAAAGAATTTGCATCTTTAATACTCATTATATTATTATCCATACTCATTGTACCATTATTAGCAACAGCTTTTACTTGCATAGCAAATGATAGTCCTCGGGGATTTCCAGCCTCATCTTTAGTAGGAATCTTTCCTTTTAGCAAAAGAGAGTTAGGATCATTGGGATGAACCATACATTCGGCATCTTTTTCACGTTTCAATGTCAAAGAAAGATTGATTTTGTTCTGCTTATTCGCTTTAATACTAATAACAATAACATTATCATCAGCCGAAGCAAATACTTCTCTTGTATATTCTACTCCATCAGATGTATATTGAGTTGTTACAATTGCTTTTTCCAGGTCGAGGCTTCTTACATAATTTTTAGCATTAAGCTCAGGTGTATCAAACCACAATTCGCCTAACGACATAAAGGGTTTTACTCTATGGGGGGTACCCAACATTGTTTCCTTTGCAACATCTACGGCAAGTTGATTCTTACCTTCAAACAATAATTTCTGTACTATGGGTAAGGCCTTTAGTGCTAATGGATTATTAGCGTTACGTGAAAATCCGTCCCAAAGCGAACTCTCATTAAACTGTATACGTTCGTCTGCCACTCCACCAAAGATCATGGCTCCCAACCGCCCATTGCCTATTGGTAAAGCTTCCTCCCACACTTTAGCCGATTGACGATACCATAATACATTTCTCCCTTGGGGCTTGTTTGCATTGCCTGTAAGTATAGCTCTGTCAACCCAGTTGGCGGTAATCTTTGTATTACGCTTACTAGCTCTCATATCTTCCACCTTTTGCTCTTGTGAATAAGATTTTATGGGAAATAATGATACAATTATGAGAATAAATAGAAATGTGTAATTTTTCATAATCTATTAAAATCTATTAAAAAGTTAATCTATTGAATTCGAAAAGAACTTATTATCTTTTTATCTTCCGAATGACTTCCCATCCAAATTTTGTAAATTCCTTTTGGTATAATCAGCTTTTTTTGCGTATCACTCCATTTGGCAAAACTATTTACAGGAATAGATATTTCAATATTCCTTTTCTTTCCAGAAGCTAAAGTTATTTTTTCAAAAGACTTTAATTCTTTCAACGGATAACCTTTTCCTTCCGGATATTGGATATATGTTTGAATAACCTCTTCTCCTTCCATATTTCCGGTATTTTTTACCAGCATAGAACAGCTTATCTCATCATTCTGTGAATATTCAGTCTTAGGCTTTGAAGTCCACTGATAGCTAAATGTGGTATAACTCAACCCATAGCCAAATGGATATAAAGGCTCTCCATTAAAGTACCTATATGTTCTATTGGTCATAGCATAATCAAAATAGTCAGGAAGATCTTTGTCTTTCTTATAAAAAGTTAGAGGTAAGTGTCCTGATGGATTGTATTTACCAAATAAAATATCGGCAATTGCCTCTCCTGAAGATTGTCCGCCATACCATGCCTGTAAAATAGCATCTGCATTAGCTGCTTCCCATTCGAAACCTATTGCACTTCCCGACATGCAAATAAAAACCAAAGGCAAGCCTTTTGCTTTTATTTGTTTCATAAAATCGGTTTGTACCTTAGGTAAAGCAATTGAGGTACGATCGCCACCTTTAAATCCCTCCACATTTTCTCGTCCTGCATCACCCTCTTCTCCTTCAAGACGAGGAGTTATTCCTCCGACATAAATAACGAGGTCTGCATCTTTGATTATTTCCAATGCTGCTTTAATATTTTCTGCCGAAGACGAAGTATGCCCTGTTGCTTTCGCATAAACAACTTCAATACCTGTAAAAGCCTTAATTCCTTTCAAGGGAGTTATGATTTTGGATGGAAAACCATTATAATTACCTAATTGAACTTTATCGTCGTTTGCATTAGGTCCTACTACTGCTATTTTTTTTATTTTAGAAGAGAGAGGTAAGAGGTGTCCTTTATTTTTCAATAGGACAATAGATTCCGTCGCCATTTTCAAAGCATGTTTTTTATGCTCATCACACTCTAATGTATCAAATTTAATTTTTGCATAAGGACTAGCCTCTACCGGGTCAAACATACCGAGTCTGAAGCGTGTCATAAACAGTCGTCTGATGGAGTTGTTAATAGCAGATTCGTCTATCAATCCTTTCTTAACAGCATCTACCAACGCCTTATAGGCATGCTCTCCACAATCGAGATCGGTTCCATTCAACACAGCATCTGCCGAAGCTGATGCTGCATCGGAATGTGTTTTGTGATGTGTGTAAAAGTCATCAATAGCACCACAGTCAGAAGTTACATACCCTTTAAATTTCCATTGATTGCGTAGTATATCTGTCATCAAACGACTGTTACCGCAACATGGCTCATCGTCAAACCGATTATAGGCACACATTACAGACGAAACCTTAGCATTTACGACCAATTCCTTAAATGCAGGCAAGTAAGTGTCCCATAAGTCATAATCACTTACCGATGTATTGAAGGAATGCCTTCCTTTTTCGGGTCCGCTATGAACTGCAAAATGTTTGGCACAAGCCGAAACTTTGAGATATAAAGAGTCCCCTCCTTGCAATCCCCAAACCATCTCCTTTCCGATAACAGATGTAAGATAGGGGTCTTCTCCATACGTCTCCTGACCTCTTCCCCAGCGAGGGTCACGGAAAATATTTATATTCGGAGTCCAAAACGTAAGCCCTTGATATTGTTGACCCTTCTTGCCGTTTATAAACGACTGGTTATAAATGGCTCTGGCTTCGGTGGAAGTTATATCTCCAACCTTAAATATAGCTTCCTTATCGAAGGTTGCCGCAAGGGCAATTGCCTGAGGGAAAACGGTAACCTTATGCCCTGAACGTCCTACACCATGTAGACATTCGTTCCACCAATTGTATTCTGGTATACCCAAATGGTCAATAGCCATGCTGTGATTTTGCATTTGCGAAACTTTCTCTTCTAAAGTGAGCCTGCTTATTAAGTCGTCAACCCTTTTTTCGAGAGATAGCGTTGTATCTTGAAATGGGTATTGATCCTTTTTTGCTTCACATGCGGAATGAGAACACAAGAATATGCTCAATAAAAGAAGAATCTTTATTTTTACACTATTGTTAGTCATAGTATTCATTTTAGTCAATTTTAATTGCTGAGGGAGGTGTATTCAATAAATCGGCTCCCCATGCTTTATTAGGCTTATTGCCCATTACCAATACAAGTTTTGCTCCATTAGCAATATTCGAATGGCTGAACCATGGTTTATCCCAAGACTTACCGTTTAATGTTGCCGACTGAATATAGATATTGTCTTTTGCGTAATTCTTGGCTTCAATTTCAAATAGTTTACCATTGCCTAAAGTCATCTTCACGTTTCTGAAAACAGGACTTCCGATATTATAGGTAGCCGAACCCGGAGTAACAGGATAAAATCCCATGGATGAGAATACAACAAAAGCCGTCATACCACCACCGTCTTCGTCTCCGGGCATACCCATTAAATCGTTGCGAAACCATTGCTTCAATAATGTTCTGATTCGTTTCTGAGTTTTCCAAGGTTGACCAACATAATTGTATAGATATGGAATATGCATAGATGGTTCGTTAGCCATTGAGAATTGACCTACGTTACCTGTATGATCTGGTAATTGGGCATAAAATTCAAATTTGCTTTTACCCAATGGCTCTCTAAAGGTTTGATCGAGGTTGTTTATAAAGTTTTCGGCTGATCCCATTAAGCGAATCAAATCTGCGGGATTGTGAGGTACATCCCAACGGTAAACCCATCCGTTGTTTTCTCCATAATAGTCTCTGGCTCCCATTCCTCCGGCAAAACGATAGTCAAAAGGATCAATAAACTTACCTTCCTTATCTTTGGGATGGAAGAAAGCTGTTTCTTTATTATATAAATTTCGGTAATTATATGAACCTGCTAAAAAATAGTCTGATTCATTTTTTTTACCTAATTCTTTCGCTATTTCGGAAAGGCACCAATAATCATAACATGTACCTAATGTAACGGCTACAGGTTGACGTTTTTCGCCTCTATTTACTTCTGGTATATATTCTTCTTGTCCTTCTCGTAATGCGGGGTAATAGCCTTTCTCTTTATAAAAAATATCAAGTTCGGTATTCGGAATACGTTTCCAAGGTAACAGAGATTTCTCCGTAATTGCTCCTTTACACGCATTGTATGCAGCTTCCAGATCAAATCCACGAAGCCCTTTGCAATATGCATCCCATATTACTGCTACTGCATGATTGCTGTTCATTCGATGACTGTCGCCTGTTACTTCTGGAAATGTTGGCATCCATCCTTCTTTTGTTTGTTGTGCCATACGGATATAAGATGCAATCATATTATTTTCAATATCCGGTTCTATAAGAATTCTAAGTGGGTGAGTAGCACGATATGTATCCCAAATCCAATCATCTGTATAAAAGGGAATACCCTTATCTTCGTGTACTTGATTATCTATACCACTATAATAACTTCCATCTTCGGAAAGATTTATCATGCGTTCGTATGTTCGATAAAGAGATGTGTAAAATACAGTTTTAGCACTCTCATCATCACCTTCTACCTGAATTTTGCTTAAAGTTTTGTTCCAAAGGTCTTGTCCTTTTTTTGCCACTTCATCCACATTAAAAGTGTTTATTTCATTTTGAAGGTTCTTTTTAGCTTGGTCTATACTGATGAATGATATTCCATAACGGATATCTATTTGTTTATCATTATAATTCAAGCCAATAGCCTGATTTTTTCCACTAATCGAATCTCTTTCGCTTAGTATGTTACCATTTTCTAAGCATCCAATGGATTGAGGAGTTTGTAATGTTTCGAGATATAAGTATACTTTAGTCGGTCCCCCGTCAATAACCTGATAACCAGATACTCCTTTTTCTTCTTTCTGTAAAAAGCCATTACGGGTATTTATTACTAAAACATTATTTTCTCCTTCAGGAAAATTAATTTTATATACGGCAGACCTGTAAGAGGGAGCGTAATCAACTTCTATGCCATCATCGTCTAAATAAACCTGATAGCGATAAGGAGTGACAACTTCCTCTCCATAAGAATATTTCTGAACTGAAAAATAACTGCTTCTTTTCCCACTATAGGGACTAATATTGAAAGCTGAGCTACCTCTATGACTAGTCACTATCACGGGAAGACCTTCTATCTGGTCGGATGTGAAGTCTTTACGCTCAGGATACACCCTAAGCATACTAAATGGCAAATGAACAGTGGGATAAGTGGGAACTAGCAGATGGCTAATATTCCCAATGTAAGGATCTACGTAATCTACAGGATTTTTAGACGAATTTTCGGCTGATCTTTGGCACGATAAAAATAGTATCGTGCAAAGAGTCAGAGAAAATAATGCATTGTGTTTTTTCATTATTTGAGGAGTTATTTATTGGATGCCTTAGCAATACTGTACTTTGTAACAAATTGAAAATCTTTGTAATCCGACCGGCTGATCTTGAAAGTAATATACTTTTCTAGCCCAGGATCAAGTTCAAAATGACGAGCATCGCCCACTAGTTCATCATCTACATACATCGAAACTTTACCCGCATCGGTCATGTTCCCTATATTCTTAACCAATATGGTAACCGTTTTTGTATTATCCAAAAGATTGTTTTGAATACCTGAAAGCTCAACTGTAAATTTAGCTGCAAATGATTTTGTGTAATTAATTGTTCCACTTATACCCAAGTTACTATCCTTATAGCCAACACTATCTTTAATTCTATCATTTGCCAGATAAGAAGGACTTGAACCTCCAACCATTATTTTAAACTCTCCCTCTTCAACAACACGATCCATCAAATCATTTAATAAAGAAAGCTGATAAGGGGTAAGCATAAAAGAAACTACTTTTGATTCTCCGGGATTGAGATGAATACGTTCGAAATCTTTCAGCTCCATCACCCTAGTCTTTACACTTGCATACATATCGGTTACATATAATTGAGCAACTTCATCACCTGCTATTTTTCCGATATTGGTAACCTTAGCTTGTACTGAAACATTTCCATTATTTAGTAATGCTATTTTTAGATCAGAATAATTAAATGTTGTATAACTAAGTCCAAAACCAAAATAATATAATGGGTAATATTCGAGATCCGAATATTCATATCGTCTACCGGATGTTTTGAAATTATAATATAATGGCTCTTGTCCAACGTGTGTAGGGAAGGTCATCGGCAAACGGCCTGCAGGATTATAATCGCCAAATATCACATCGGCAGTAGCATAACCACCTTCTTGCCCAGGCAGCCAGTTTGCTAATATTCCTTGACAATGCAGAGCAGCGAATGATAGATTATAAGGTCTTCCCGATTGTAAAACAAGAATCACAGGTTTTCCTGTAGCACAAACTGCCTCCAATAGTTTTTGTTGATCGCCTGGTAAAATTAGAGTTGCCAGATCGTGATTTTCACCCGATGTTTTTTGTATGTTTTGGAGCGATTCACTACTCGTGCAATCTCCCAATACCATAATAACTACTTCTGCCTGATGAGCTGCTTTTACGGCTCGTTCTATTTGTGTATTCTCTGTATAAAAGAAATCACAACCCTTTTCATAAATCACCTTTGTTTGGCTATTTATAGCTCCCTTTATACCTGTAAGCACCGATTTCAATTGTCCTTCGAGTGGCTTTCCTGTATAATCTCCGGGTTGAAGATCATCTGCACCGGGACCAATTACGGCTATTGATTTCAGAGATTTGGATAGTGGAAGAATATTGTTTTTATTTTCGAGTAATACAATCGATTCTTGTGCTGAACGACGGGCTATTACTCTGTGTTCCGGACTATTCCATCCATCGTATACCTTTTTCCAGTCGAGACTTTTAGAGGGGTTGTTTTCGAATAATCCATTACGAAACATTGTTCTTAGCAATGTTTTACAAGTAAAATCTATATCCTCTATACTTATTTCTCCATTTTCGGCAGCTGCAATCACAGCTTTGTCATTATATGTGTCGCCACAGTTTGTGGCTATACCTGCTGCCAAGGCTTGACGTGCCGCTTCTACTTTATCTATAGCGGTGTAATGTTTACGAGAAGTGAGGTTGCCCAATGCACCACAGTCGCTAACAATGAAGCCATCGAAGCCCCACTCATCACGCAGAATACCTTTCAATAGTTCTTTGCTTTTTGCTATAGGAATGCCTTGATAATCAGAATAGGCCATCATTATAGACTGGCAGTTGTATTTTTTGATCACATCCCGAAAGGGTACAAGGTGTATTTCCCTGAATTCACGTTCTGATAGTCCTATATCGTGAGAATCACGTCCGCCAAGTGGAGCACCATGACCTCCGAAATGTTTAGGTGTGGTAAGAAGTCCTTTTGCCTGAAATCCTTTTATCCATGCACCACCCATTTCAGAAACAAGAACAGGGTCTTCTCCATAAGTCTCCTCGCAACGTCCCCAACGGGCATCCTGAGCTACATCCAATACGGGAGACCACGCTTGTATTGCATTTGCACTTACTGTTTCATCGCCAATAGCTCTGGCTACTTCTTCCATTAGTTTTCTGTTCCATGTCGCACCCAAGCCTATCGACTGTGGAAAGATAGTTGCACCACTTCCATAAGAAAAGCCGTGAAGTGCTTCTACTTTTTTCATATCAGGAATTCCTAAACGAGGAATCCCCGGTATACCCCAACCTTCACGAAGAAGTTCCATCTTATCGGCAATGGTCATTACCGATAATAAGCTTTCAACTCTCTCTTCAAGAGGCAGATTGGGATTCATATAACGCTTGTTTCCAACTTGCCCATTGTCTGCTTTATTGGCAGATTCTGCTAGAAATACACTGACCTCTTTAATTGATACAGATTTTATTATAATCCCTCCTCTTATATCCATATTTAGATGAGCACCATATTTAGGTGGAAATGAGATAGTCAGATTCTTATTCTTTTCTTTCACTGTATATTTTACTGGTTCACCCAAATTCATAGGGTCATAAGTAACATATACCGTCAAAGCCTTTTGCAAATCTGTTGCCGATATTCCTTCACTTTGGATAATAAATTCTTTGATATCGCCGGAGGTTTGAAGAGTTAGCATCAGCCATTGATTGGCTGCTAAATCTTTAGATGATAGATTCCAGCCGGTTTTCAGGTCATTATCAAAGATATTTGCTACCGTATTTGTATTCACCGATGTCGAAACCGATGAAATCCGAGTCTGTTGTCCCCAACTGAGTTGGGATAAGATGAGACAAAGAGCTATGACTATTGCTTTCATAAATTAGATTATTTATATATATTATTACCTGTTTGCTCCACTTTCTCAATAGTTCCGTCGGGATTAAAGTCTAATTTATCTACACATATCGACCGAAGATTTCCCCGTCCCGAAAGAGCCATATTGTGATAAAATGCATACCATTGCCCTTTGTATTCAACTACCGAACCGTGACTAGTATCACAGCCTGTTGGCTCTAGATATATACCTCTGTAAGTCCATGGACCTAGGGGGGTGTTACTTGTGGCATAATTAAGACGATTGCTTCCTTTTCCGTTCTCTCTATGATTATCGGCATAGGTGAGATAGTATATCCCGTTTCTTTTAAACACCCATGTAGCTTCATGAAAATCGGTTAATCCTTCCATAAAAACCAATGGTTGTGCTAATTCCACCATATTATCTTTTAATTTAGCTCCAGCGCATCTATCACCACCTCCATAGTAAAAATAAGATTGACCATCATCATCAACAAATACACATGGGTCTATCATTGCAAAATTGTCATTGCCTAATTCTAAATAACCTTGTACAACAAAATCACTCGTAGGCTTCTTACTCGTTGCTATTCCTACTTTCCAAGTTTTATTCCATTCTGTTCCACTTGGGTGTGGAAAATAAAAATAATAGGTTCCGTTTTTGTATGCACAATCGGGAGCCCACATGAATCCTCCTTCGGGTCTACCCCAGGACACATCAGTTGCACGGAGTATCTCGCCATGATCAATCCAATTTAGCATGTCATCGGTCGAAAATACGTGATATTGATCCATCAAATCACACCCTCTAGGTGGTGCTATATCGTGAGATGCATATACATATAAGCGACCATCAGACCATACATGTGCAGATGGATCGGCGGTGTACATATGCTTAATGAATGGATTTTCAGCCAGTCGTATCGGCTTTTCTTTAGAATATTCAATTTCCTTTTTCAGCATTTTTCCGGCTTGACCTGTTAGCCATAAATAGTAGTCTGAGGGTAAATTATCCTCTATACCTTCGAATTTCCCATTTCCATTCAAGGGTGTTTCATTTCTACGAGCACATTTAAATATGGCTGTACCTTCATCTATTTCATCAAACATGGCTACATAAATCATTTCAGCACCATAACCGAGAACTGTTGAAAGCTGTTTCCAAAAAAACGATCCGGAGTTACGGTCAATATAAAACGATCCTTTTCCTTTCAGATTTTCCCATGAGAAACCAGGAAAGCATAATGGAGCATAATCTACTTTATTATTTTTACACCATTTGATATCTTTTTCTATCAACGACTTAAATGAGTCATAACTTTCTTCGTTATATCTAGATACAAACCAAGGCATAACGATGTCTGATTTCTTTATAAGTTGATGAAGTTTCTCATTATTTTCCGTATCGCTACGCAGCTCACGCCAATAAGTGGGCACTCCCAACATTATACTATATCCTCGTTTTTTTAAACCCTCGACTATGGTTTCAGCTTCTTTCAGCCCATATGCTCTCTTATCATTGAAACCGATTCCCCATAAAACGACGAGAGGTTTTTGATTATGGAAGAGATAGGAAGGAGCTTTTACTCGTTCTTGAAATTGATATTGCTCATTAAGTTCATCAATATCATTAAGAATAACTAGTTCGTCCCCTGATTTCATACCACTAAGATCGTACATAATGGATATCGCTCTCTCATATTTAGTCGAAGACTCTATTGCTGATGCTAAGACTTTATTGAAGTGGGCTTTTCCGCTTGGATTTTTAATTTCTCCTACAAAGCGTTGCATAAATACTCCATCTAGTCCATATTCTTTCATCCAATTAAAATGGAGATCTACTGTTGAGAAATCATGAGAGCTAAAAGTATAAGCTGGAGAACCGTCTTTATGCTTAAATTCTGTTCTATAGATTTGTGGATATTCCGAAACATCTGCCCAAAAATCGACACCACTAGAACCGGGCTTGAATCCGTTTTTACTTTTATAGTGGTACCATCCACGATTAGCTCCGTCATCGGGGGTATTAAACCAGCCTTGATAACCAGCCATAACCAGACCTTTGTACGAATCGTACTTCTTTTGTGCTACTATATCTTGAATATATGCAAACATTAAAATAGGAATCAGAAATATTAAGAAACATTTATTCATGTCTTTTTTTTTTATTCTTTACTTCTTCGATGGGCGGAATCAAATTTCTCTAATTAATTCTCAGGAGTGAAGAGTCACTCCTGAGAATCGGAACCATAAAAATCTGAAAATCATAATATTTAAAACCCCAAATATTATTTAGCTAAAAAAAAACTTCGTATTTACTTATTCTAACATGTTGTTTATCATGTTAGCCAATAGGCGGGCTGCAATGGGATCTGTTTCTGTTTTTTCGTGGGACATAGTTGATACCATCGCGCTTCCTTTATTATCTTTAATTTTAAGAATGGGGAAACCTTTGATTGTTTTAACATAGTCAGATCTTTCTTCCATTTCTCCGTTTATATACCCATGAATTTTAGTCTGATTGGCTAATTCTTCAACATTCTGGCTACGGTTTACTTTAAAAGCAGAATGGCATACTGTTGGTACTTCAGACTTATAGTTATTGAAATAGCGAAGTTCTAGAAGTTCAATATCATTAAATACAGAAGATTCAGGAATTTCCATATTTACAATATCACCTTCGGTAGGAATAATCCAGTCTGTAATATATTCAGCGAACATTTCTTTCGAGGCATTTTCACTGTTAAGAATAAGTGCTCTACCTCCTTTAAAGATATATGTTCTTATTTCTTTTAAATCTGAGGTATTCGTATTTTTATCTAAGCTAGCTAAGATTATCAGATCTGCTTTTATTTTCAAAGCGTCGGTTATTGAATTAACCTTCGTATATTTTACTTTAATGAAATCTAATGCTTTTGCTGTATTATTATAATCAACAAGAACAATGTTTTTTCCATTAACTACACTCTGAGTCCAATTGGGTTGAGCCAATAAAATATCATATTCATTTATCGACATTTGTTTGCCTTCTTCAGTATAGCGAAGCTTTAGTTTTGCATTTATTTTTTCAGCAGGCAGATTTTCGGGTATTTGTATTGTGGGAGTTACCCAAGCACGTTTGTAATGGTTAACTTCAGGAATATCTGTTTTTCCTTTGGTTAATATTTGTCCGCTTTCTGTTTCAAGTGTCCAATTAATAACACCGGCTTTTAGGTTATGTCCATCTTCCAAGTCGTTCACTATACAAAAGCGAGCTGCAAGATCTTGCCCCGCATAGAAATTACGCCCCCATATTTCAGCACTCGCTAATACGGGTTGCAATGCTCGCTGCATGGCATAATAGGTAGGATAAGGTTCTATTGTTTTTGTATCGTAAACATTACGAAACCAAGTAAGCAATGCAAAGTGAAGGATACCCGATGCTTTGTCGTTTGAACGACGAAGTGCTTCTGCCAATTCTCCTGTTATGAATGATTGAACTTTGAGGAATGAATCGGGATTACCAAAAGCATAGGCCTGATAACCTATTAATGTTTGTGGATTCTGATGCACAAGTGTATAGAAACGTGTAGCATGTCCTGTCTCATTATTGGGGTATCCAGTAGACATTTCCTGACTAATAAGTGGACGACCTTCATTACGGTTTTGTTTTTGAAATTCGCCCTTAAATTCCTTAAATACAGTATGATCATACCAATTGATATATGAATGAATATCATCAATGTCACCATCATCAATATTTTTAAAAAAATCTTTTCCAAATATATCTTCTCGACGACGATAGTTAGAGTCGAAACATATGGGGCGTGTGGGATCAATTTTTCGCATACGCTCTACAACATCCGAAATGATCTTCATCTTCATTTTTCGCTTTTCCAGATCTGGTTCATTATCCGAAAACTTCATTTCGTTGTTTATTGTCCAGAACAGAATCGATGGATGATTGCGGTATTTCTTCAAAAGGCTTATATATTCATCTGCCCACAACTCAATAAGTGATATATCGGGCATTGAACCGTGAATCATCAACCAAGGCCAAGTTCCTTCGTGACTGATACCTATACCGTTTTCGTCAGCAGCGTCTATCCACAGTTTATTATATGGTGTTGTATGGGTACGTGTTACATCAATATTTCCGGCTTTCATAATCTGATAAAAGCTGTTTGCTAATGTTTTATCATTTGGAGCCAATGCAAAAGGGGTATGGTTACCACCTCTCAACCAATATGGTATACCATTCAGATAGAGAAGTCCGTTTTTAACTTCAAAGGTTCTAAAACCAGAGCGAATAGTTACAGCATCATCTTCCTTTCCGTTCTCGTTGGTTACTGTAAACTTAAAGTCATACAAATTAGGAGATTGAGGTGTCCATAAACGAGGTCTTAGATTATTTATTGAAAAAGATAATAGTTTTGTCTCTCCACCTTTCATTTCAATATTGTTCAACGATTTTTCAGAGTGAAATATATTACTCGTTTTACATTCCACAATATTAGTGAGTAGATCAAATTTTACCTTCTTATTTGAATTGTTACTTATTGTTACCTCAAATTTAGCTCCATTGAGTGAAGGTTGTATAAATACATCTTCCACTTTTACGGGGTTAGTTATAATTAGAGCAACAGGCTGCCATATTCCTGCTGGATCATCGCCATAAAAACCATGTGCAATGTCTTTTAGCATTTTATTAGTGACAGGTACTGTAACAGCAACATCTACGATTTTGTCTGCATCTTCTATATTTTTTATATAATCACGGGTAACTAAAACTGAGATAAGATTTTTACCGGGTTTAATAATACCCGAACAATCGGCTTTTATTTCACCAAACATGCCGATATGTTTCGTTATTAATTTGCCATTTACATATATATCAGCCATCTTAGAAACTGCGTCAAATACAAGTTCTGTTTTTTTGTTTTCAATATCCGCAGGAAGTTCTATCCATTGGCGATACCATGCTGCTTTAGTTTTTTTATAATCAAAGGTATATGATTCGCAACGAGCTGTTTCTTTTTGAAAATATGTATCTGAAACACCTTTAGGTGATCTGTTTGGATTCATTGTTTCGCCATGTAGCCAGATTCGTATTGGGTTCCAAAAATCCGGTACATTCATTATATGCCATTGGTTGTCTCCAATATTAGGGTTTGTTTGTTCTTCTATATCTTTTGATTCATAATCAGGTAAGAATAGCCAATTTCCTTGCAGAGATATCTCCGTGCGTCCTTGATTTATTTTGTCTATTACAACAGGCTTATAAGCAGCTCTCATTTTTTTTCTTTCTACCTCTTTCTCTTGTGGGGAAACCTTTACTTCATATACCTTATTTAAAACACCATCCAGTGCTTTTGACGAAAAGGGCGTAATCTGGAGATCATCAAATTCAGTTTCAATCCAGCCACCGCCTAATGTAACTGAACCAGAGGGTGCAAGATTACTGTTTTTGTCTATAACGTCTATACGAGGGAGTGTTTCATCATTTAAGAAAACACGTATACGATTACCACACACTTCTATTTTAAATTTATACCATTGTCCGGGAATAGGATGGAAATCTATTGGACGAATGTCCAATAATTCGTCCGCACCCATATATCCCATACGGCTCAAGTAAATATCATCTTGTAAGCCTCCTTTTAAGCCAAGTACATAACGATCGAAACGATTGTATGCTCTAAATCCTGCCCATATTTGGACTTGTTCGGCATCCTTAGGGGCACGTGCCTTAAAACTGACGGTGTAGTCTTTCAAATCCGTATTTCCAAAACAAGCATAAGAATCTTTCGATTTAAATACTCCATTTTCAATTCTGCAATTTCCGCGTCCTACTATGTTTAATTTGGTTGAGGAGCTTTCAAAATTTTCTACTACCTGCGCTTGTAAACTTATATTACAAAAGAATATTACTAAAAACAATATTTCCTTAAACTTTCGAGTTATCATATTTTTCTATTTTTGAATGTAAAAAGAAAGTAAGAACGAGTATAATCTCCCTCTTACTCCTTACTGAACATATGTATTAGATGTTAAGGTAAGTTGGTCCTTTTTACTTTTTTATAAAGATTATTTTTTGAATTGTTGCTTTAGAACTTCCAGATATTGGGTTCCATAACCATTACCAACTAATGGATCAGCAGGTTCAATAGCCGTATCAAATTTCCACTGATTGAATGAGTCAATTAAAACAATTCGTTTTGTACCCATATTCATTTTAGCTACATTACAATATGTTGCAAATGTTTTTGGATTCTTTTCAACAATAGGGTAATTGTAGTTACCTCCTGATTCCACCCAACGGTTAAAGGAAGGGCTTACAGATGGTATGAAATCTTCACCCCATGTAGACATCAGGAAGTTTTTGTTATACTTCCAGTTCTGATCAATCATTTGAGGATATAGAAGCGAGCGTTGCGACTGTGACTGGTTATACATACCCCCTTCGTCCTTAAGTGTTACAGCGTCTACCTTCGCATCTCCGAAAGTATATTGAAATCGTCCTGCGGGTTCCCAAACTTGTTGCTGTACTACAATATACATGTCTTTACCAGTGGCTTCTTTGATATATTTTCTCAAATCATCATAAATTTTTTTGGTATCCAATGCATATATATTATGCGGATTTTTAATAATAAACATTGGTTTTCCATCTACTTTATAATAGTTTTCGTCAGAAAAATAATCTGCCATTCTGCGAACTACTTCATAGAAACGTTTCACTCGTGTAACTTGCTGTCCCGCAATTGTTGTTGATGCCACAGATTCTATAGGTGTCTGATTGTTTAAATTAGTTGTCAATGAATTGGGATTCAACATAAGTGCGTATTTTAGTCCTTTGAGATTAACCGAAGTACCAGTTGTTGAAGTTATGGGATTACCGTCTGAGCCCATTCTTCCACTCAAAAGATCTGTAAACCTTACATTATCGGCATTCAAATTATTTGGATAAAGCTTGTTCTGATCCTCATTAATTGGAGGTAAGATAAAAAAGTCGATTTTAGCTTGAATAGCCCAATCTACTTGCTGCTGAAGGATTTTTATCATTTCCTGAGAGGCTTTGTTATTATGCTTCCAATTGCCTAAAACAGGCATTACACGAGGTCCATAAAGCCCGCTTTCGGGTTTCCAGCCTTCTGGATTTGTCAGTCGGTTCCATATCTGTTCACTTAAACCTCCGGAAGGTGCTTCTGCGTAATAAGCTCCGACTATATAGTCTTGTGTAACGGGAATTTCAGGAATTTCGTAGTTTAAGAAATTATCATCTACATCCGGACCATCGTCTGTGGTACAAGATGTAAATCCAATCATAAACGCTGATAGGAAATAAATTATCTTTTTATATGATTTCATGTTATAATATTATTTGTCTATTATTTATTAAATGCGATTTCTCTGATATTTGATTATCTAGGTTTTACAATCTCTACTATTTCGTATTTGAGATACGTTTTAAGACCTATAGTATCCGTTATCTGAGGAAACTCCTTATGTGCATTTTTAATCAAATCTTCTTCAGTTTTACCATATTGGTTTTGAATGGCGTGTTGATTCCAAATAAATGTTCTGTTCGACCATTTGGCGTCGGCGCCAGCTAGTGCTGGGTTAACTTTTGCAAAGTTTAGATGGGTCCATAGATTATCTCCCCAACGACTGGCAGCGTCGCCTTTAGGACTGTTTTTCTGTAGTGTTTGAATGGCTTTATCGTACTCGCTACGATTGGTTGCTCGCTCGTTAATTGAATAAATAAAACGTTCGGGAGCAAATTCAAAACGATCGTTACTACCTTCCAATCCGGGCCCTGATCCATTGTAAAACATAGGAGGAAGGTTGAGTATACGCGTACGTCTGTCTAATACCCAGCATGCAAATCCATTAAAGTATTCAGCAATCCAGCGTTGTTTAACGATTTGTTCAAAAGGATCATTTGCTCCATTAATATCACAGTAATAAATTTGCATACAATCGCTGAGTCCTTTACCATTAGTATTCCATTTAACCCCATCTTGAGCCATATAGCTTGATAGGTTATCTGTTGTCCCATATTCAGCAAAAGAAGCTGCAATACCATCTTCATAATATTGTTGAGCCGATTTCGATCCGATGCCAAATTTCAATTTAGCTTCAGCTTTCATAAAGCAAGTTGATGCCCAGTTGAGAAAAACAACTTTAGTGTCTTGCTTAAGAAAAGATTTATTTACATAAGACCATCCTTTTTTATCATCTATATCTCTGTAAGGGTTTTGATATCTATCTGTACCTTGTCCATTATTACTATTTGGATCATAACCCGGTTCCCATGTAATAGGAATACCAGGAAGTTCGGGTGCGGGACAGTGCGGAATAGAGTGCTTAACGATTGCTACCATAGTGGTATCGAACCCTGAATAAGAGGAGATACGTTTAATTCTTATTGTATCTAGAACAGCATATCTGTCTTTAGGATCTGTTGGATCCACAAATTTTTCCAAACGAGGATCTTGATATGATTGTAAGTATGTGAAGAAATATTGGGCAATACGAGGATAATTTGCACTACTAAAATTCGATTCTGTCAAGTTTTTCAACGCCTCGTTATAGTAATAAGAAACATCATTCCCGGGATCTGTGCCCCATGATGGTTGTACCATATCATTAAGTGATGAAATTAACCATTCTTCATGTTGCATAGCAGCTTTGATATGTTCTTCTGCTAAATTTTTATCTATATTCTGAATTCGTAGAGCAACATCCAAGCGGAGTGTATTAGCAAATTTTCGCCATTTCTCAATATTGCTCTTAGTATTTCCTCCAAATACCGGATCAGGTTTTAGAAAGTCTTCATTGGTCGGATTGGGATTGAAATTTTCGGTAGCAGTTTTCAGTAAATCTAACACTTGAATATACATATCCTTTTCAGAATCGTATTTATAATCTTTTTTATCTGGAAAGGTCATCATAGCATCAGACATAGGCATTGGTCCCCAAGTACTAGCCATAATAGAATAAACTAAAGCTTTCCAGGTTTTAATGATCATTAATCTATTTTCTGCACCTTCTACTTTCTCATACTGGTTTTCCATTTCTGAAAGATCTCTCAGAATATTTACATAAAAACCTACATAATAGCTATCCATATCACCTTCTCTCAAATTGATAAAACGTGCTAATAACATAAGTTGACGAGAGTAATTCAGATATTGCACATAGTTCATTTTTCCAAAAACATTAAGAGTTCGGTAAACCGTGCCTGGAAAAACTAACTGAATATTGGTATTATACATTTTATTCGGATTCGTATTTGCTTCTTCAAAATTATCGAGACAGCTTGTAACCCCACCCAATGTAAAAATGGACAGAATTATGTATATATATTTTTTCATTTGCATATCTTGTTGTTGTTAAACATTAGAATGTAACTTTTATGTCAAATCCATAATTTGCCTGAGGTAATGAAAAGCCTTGCTCAATACCTTGTCCGTTCCCCGTATTAGTAGTTGCTTCAGGATCAAGACCTTTAGGCGTATTTTGGTGCATAGTCCATATATTACGTCCTACGGCGGACAAACGAACCGAATTGAAGGGACTTTTTCTTAAAAAATTTCTAGGGACATTATAACCGACACTAATTGCTCTTAGTTTGACGAAGGATGCGTCGTATAAATACCTCCTTGCACTTTTAAGTACATCATCGGAATAATAGTTAACAGGATTTATACCATTTGTACATTCTTGACCTGCTAATCCGGGCACTTCTGCATCATATACACGTCTGTCTGGTAAAACAGATCCATTTACTCGTCCTTTATCTAAATATTGTGCATTATAATTTTGTGTACTATTGGTGCGATTTGCCTCTAAATACCCTTTTCTTTCACTATCGTTTTCTCCTAAAATTATACTGCTAAGAATAAATTCGTTACGCCCTTGTAAAGATTCGACTGTTTGTCCGTTGCGGCTTCCTTGATATGATGAATAGGACCATAGAAGCCCACCTTGTTTGAAATCAATTAAAAAATTCATATCAAAATCACGGTATCTGAAACTATTGTTTATACCTCCAATCCAATCAGGAGATACTTTTCCAAAAAAGTGACTTTCACTATCCGACTTTGGTCTGCCATTAATATCACAAAGTACATCTCCATTTTCATTGCGTTTGTAATCTGTTCCATACATTACACCATATGGCTGACCAACTTCAGCAAATACTTCTACACTTGTACCGTTCCAGTTCGCTAAACGAAAACGATCAACACCATCCATTAGAGAAATCACTTTGGATTCGTTTTTTGACCAATTGCCCCTGATAGACCATTCGAAGTTTTTCGTACGAACAGGTATTGCATTGATACTAAGTTCATAACCTTTGTTCTGAATTTCTCCGCTATTAAACATTTTCTTTTCATATCCTGATACGGCGGATACACTAGCCTGAACAATCTGATCCTTAGTTGCTTTCTGATAATAGGTAAAGTCGATTGAAAGACGGTCGTTAAAGAATCTTAAATCTGTACCAAATTCAGTTGAAATAGTGGTTTCAGGTTTCAGATTAGGATTTCTACTTATATTATCACCGGTGTACCAAGGCATTGTTCCATTAAATAAGCCACCGTAACTAAAACCGTTGCGAAGCATATCAAAGCCTGTATCATTACCTGTTTTTGCATAAGATGATCTAACTTTTGCAAACGATAATATATCTTTCGGTATTTTCAAGGCTTCCGTAAGAATAATGCTAGTTCCTCCAGAATAATAGAAGTAGGAGTGTGGGTAGGGTAGAGTCGAAGACCAGTCATTACGGGCAGTAACATCTATATATGCAAAATTATTATAACCAGCATTTGCTTGTAAGAAGAGTCCTATTTTTTCTTTACCTGAATATTCTTCCCATGTAGATGCAGTTGCAGCATTGTTACTTAAGCTTTTTACGTCGGGCATTAATAATGATTGCACGGTACTTCTTAATTGTTTGCTTTCGACTTTTTGATTAGAGGTTCCTAAATTCGAGTTAAGATTAAATTTGCCCACTTTTTTATTAAACATCACTAAGGCTTCAAACATATTGTTTGTGGCTTGACGCTGATAAGCAAAATATTCTCCATCACGATCAAAAGGACTATAAAAGTTTGTAAAGCTCCAAGCATCCATTGTTTGATAATCAGTTGCTCCTCTCAATCGAAGTTTTAAATAATTAGTTAGAGTAAAATTCAAAGTTAAATTAGCCATTAACCAATTTTTCTCATCGGCATTAGATAGTTCATTTATTAACCAATAAGGATTATAGAAACTATTCTGAGTTTTGGGAGTACCATCCTCATTTTTCCAAATTTTCAGTTCTTCATACGAAGCGTCACGAGGTAAGTTGGTGATGGCATAGAGGGGGTTACGATCTGATGAGTTACGAAATCCACGATTATCAACCTTGTCTTTTACATATTGAGCGTTGATATCTGCTGATAAAAATTTAGCTAACTTTATATTTGAGCCTAGATTGAATGTATTTCTATTTAATTTATTAAAATTTTCCAGAATATCATCAGAATGTATATTGGTGTAAGATAAACGTACCGCAACTAAATCTGTAACTCTTTCAAGTGATAGACTATTGGTCATTTGTGTTCCGACTTGATACATATTAGTAATTGTTTCAGGAGAGGGTGAATAAGTTTTTACCTTTCCATCTCGTCCAATAACATTAAAACCTAGCATTGGCAAACCAAAACTCCGATTTCCATAACCACTCAGGCTTAAATTGGGTAGCTGCAAAGGTAGATCTGGATTAAAACCTGATTGTCCTTGATAATTAAAATCTGAATTAAGCCCTGTGGTTCCTGCACCATACACATTTTGATAAATAGGAAATTGGTTCAATTTACTAAATTGGGTATTATTACTATAGGTAACGCCCAAACCGGCTTTCTTTCCTGCTTTTTTAGTGGTGATCAGAATTACGCCGTTTGCAGCGTCAGAGCCATAAAGAGCAGATGCGTTTGCCCCTTTTAAAACTTCTATGCTTTCTACATCATCAGGATTAATAGAGGAGGCCGCATTACCATAGTCCAAATCTCCACTATCTCCCATGTTATTCATAATGGGTACTCCATCTATAACATACAAGGGTTGATTATTCCCTGTCAGTGAATTTTCTCCACGAATCACTACGCGTGTGGAACTTAAAGCTCCTCCATTAGATATAAATTGAACACCCGAGACTCTTCCCGAAAGCATATTCAATAGATTAGGATCTTTAGCCTCATCAAGTCCTTCTTTATCTACACTTTGTCGTGCATAAGGTAGAGATTTAGCATCGCGGCTAATGCCTAAGGCTGTAACTACAACTTCATCCAATGTTTTAGAATCCTCTTTCATAACGACTCTTAAGTCGGTCTTATTACCAATGTTTATGTTCTGAGTAATATATCCAATATAGCTTACTTGTAAAATTGCATTGTTTTTTGAAGTTATAGTAAATCGCCCATCCAGGTCTGTAATGGTACCTTGTCGTGCCCCAACTGTATTAACTGAAGCACCAATAATACTCTGCCCTGTTTCATCTAGGACAATTCCGGACACTTTGATTTGGTCTGATTGTGCAGAAACTTGCTGAACAATACTTAACAACATTAATAGCCATAAAAAACAATGGCTATAGGAATTTGAAGTTTTCTTTTTTTGCATTTTTTATAGCATTTGCATGATTAACAATATATAACGGTAAGTATTAAAATTTTAGTTTTCTAATTCAGAATGACTATCAATAAAATTTAGGATGGAAAGGTGTGATACTCGAGTATAAATACTTTTTTTCTCTTTTGTCGATTTGGACAAGAGAAACCACGACTCACCTTTCGAGTTGAAAAAGTGTTTGTTTACATTTTTTTTCATAGTGACATAAG
>NZ_CVRU01000067.1 GCF_001261715.1 Dysgonomonas sp. HGC4
AATCCCTCTTTGGGACTACTGGCTAGTATACTATATATAGTATTATTTACCACAACAGGAAATATTGGCTATTCTCTGATAATCTCTGTCCTCTTTTCAGGAGCACTAGATATTATCCTAAGATTTTACACAAAAGCGAATGCGTGTGGACTAATGTTTATTCTTAATTTTATATCATTATTCTTTACGCTGATACTTTGGTATATCCTACACAAAACTACAATTCCGGCCCTCATGTATCTCGTGTTTTTCGAGATAACATTTGTCTGCCTTCTATTTGTAACCAGATTGGGTAAAGCTTATATAAACATGTACTTAGGTAAAAAGCAGAGTATTATCCAAAAGACTTATTTAGGAGAATTTTTTGATATTGCAAAGCTTACGCAATATGGATTGACATGTCATTTGTTCATCCTTATGCTTTATCAACTAAGTCGAATACATTTAGAGTCAAGCCCTCTTGCGGACACTATATTCTATAGCATAATACCGATAGCAATACTTGCAGGCATAATTATTTATGAGGAAATAAAAACTCGAAATATCGTAAAGCAGCTTAGAAAAGAAGAGTGGTTGCCCATAGTAAACGAATCGGGTGAGGTAACAGGTCGTATAGCAAAGTCTGTATCGTCTCAAATGAAAAAACGCTTTATGCACCCAATGGTACGTATAGCTCTGATACATAATGGAGAAGTTTATGTTCAAAAAAGAGGAAATAATAGTTCAATAGACCCTTCGGCTTACGATCACCCTTTCGAGAAGCTTATGCTTTTTAATCATGAGATCAACATATCTGTAAGAAATAGTATTTCCAGATCGTTGAATATGCAAGAATTACCTTTCAATTTCTTATTAAAATATGTATTCGAGAATCAAGAGGTGAAACGTTTAGTATTTTTGTTCGTATCCAGAATAGAGAATGAAGAGCAACTAAAAAGCATTAGTTTATTAGATGGTAAGTTCTGGACTACAAAACAAATTGAAGACAGTCTAACAGAAGATAATATATTCAGTGAATGCTTCCAATTAGAATATGAGTATCTTAAAAACACAGTTATTCAAGCAGATATTCTAAAAAGAGAAGTCTCGCATAAAGAATAA
>NZ_CVRU01000068.1 GCF_001261715.1 Dysgonomonas sp. HGC4
TGTAATACGACAAAGATTGAAGGTTTCATTATAATCTCATTTATTTTATCTGAGCTTCTAAATAATTTAGAAAATAGCAAGGTTTCTCGATTAAAATCAAGAAATCTCCATTTTACTTATGCTTTTCTGCAATAGTGAAAAACTAAATATATATACTAAAATTTTAACTTATTATGACAAAAAAAATTCTAACCTTATTATTCAGTGTAATAATATTGATAACTCCGACTTACGGACAATTAAGTAAAACTATCACAGTAACTACTCCTGGAACATTAGAGAGCCAGTTAGGGACAGATAAAGCAAAAGTTACGGATTTGGTTTTAACGGGAACCATAAACAGTGCAGATTTTACAACGATTAAACAAATGACGTTATTAAAAGTATTGGATATGTCTAATGTTGATATTATAGATGGGAAGATACCAGCCTCTGCCTTCGCTAATAGGAATATGACTAAACTTATATTGCCTATAAAGCTAAAGATTATTGGAGATAATGCTTTTGATCGGATGTCAGTTTTTTCTCTAGATTTTTCTGCTTGCTTAGATCTTGAGGAGTTGGGAAATAAGGTGTTTTCAGGTTTTAAATCAAGTATCGGAATCCTTGATTTCTCAAAAAATAAATCTTTAACACGGTTTTTAAAAGAGGGACAAAATCGTTGGGGTACTTTTA
>NZ_CVRU01000069.1 GCF_001261715.1 Dysgonomonas sp. HGC4
ACTTTTATTATGTATACTATTACGATGTAGAGTAAGATTATCAATAATTTTAATATTATTAAAAACTATTAATGATTAATTATTTCATCACAAATTAAAGAATAATAAAAATCTTATTCTTTAATAATTATGTCAATAACACATACATCTATGTCAATATAATCAACATAAAAAGGACACACAACCTCAGATTGACACACAACTGAAAAAAAAACAAAAAAAGACTCATAATTTAGACTTTTATTCTCAAGATATTCATTACCTCTTGTACCTTACAATACATATAAATATATTTTCCTTCCAATAACAATCAATTAATAAAGTTCACACGATTATCATAATCTGTTATATAATAATATAATCGGTAACAACTGGAACATAAGGTAATTGTTCCAGCGCACTCGTACTCTTTGCAAAATTAGCTGATGTACCAGTAAATTGTTATAACACAATTATACAAATCTTTAATCTGTCCTGTCGCATCAACATTTGTATCAAAGGGAACCGATGGCATATAAAAGAATCGAGAAGCAAGGTTAGTGTTTAATAGCTGATAAGTCCGTCAAAATAATAATACCCAATCATTGTCACTTTCTGAGTTTTAGCAGTCGTAGAACCAAGTATGTTTGTCACATAGACTATTGCTCCTGTTTGATCCGCCAGATTTATGGCATCTTCCAATAGTAATTGACCTAGCGTTATGAGAGCCATTATACTTTCCGTGTACTTCCATCCAAACTCGCTGACACCACATCCCAAATAACCTTGGGATTTTCTGTATTTATTTCAACTTGAGCATTAATTAGACTTATACTCAAAACAGTAAATAATAATAGTGCGTAAAACCTGTTTATAACCATAATCGTTGTTTTTACTTAATTGTTTAAAGTAATTTAGCTAGTGTAATAGATAATTTATAAAAATCATCTAATCAAAATAAATTTGAAACTATACACAAAATATATTAGGAAAGTGGATATTTCAGTTTATTCACAACTAAAAAAACATAACAAAGAGCACATTACAGGCTTTTTAGATTCAAAAAAAAGAAAAACAATAAACTATCAAAAAAATAACAACTAAATAATTTAATAGAATCTAATATTAAAAACATATTCTACATTTTACAGACACATACTATTATAGACAACCTATTATTAAGTTTCTATCAACTTTTTTAGATAAAAATAGAAACCCAATATCTACATTCAACTTCTATTTTTGTGAAAATAAAATCCTCTCTTATTAATTATTAAATAGACAATTTTATTTTTTTATCAACAAATAGCTATAGCTCAAAAAAATTAATACAACTATAAATTGTTTACATCTCAGCCTACATCGTTTTTAAACTACACTAATTAATATTAATTATGAAGAAAAGTATTTTATTCATAATGGTGCTACTTTTCAGTGGCTTATCACAAGTCTAAGTAGGAATAAATACCAAGACTCCATTGGGAATTTTGCACATCGACCCTAAGGGAGATATAAATGTAGCAGGCACAAACGGAACGGATGATGACATTTGGTAAGTCTGAACAGTCAGATAGGTATTGGCACGACATCACCTGGTAAAATTCTCAAACTGAGAGAGAAGTTCAAACTGGTCGATGGCTCACAATCGAACGATTATTTCCTGACCAGCGATGCTAGTGGAAACGGTTCGTAAAAAACGATGCAGATGAAAGATTTTGTACAAGGAGTCACAAATTTTCCGCAACTCACTGCCATAACACCTGCATATACAGGGACTAATATTTCTCAGCCTGCCAGCAATTGCCTTTACATGTACATATAGAGATAATTTTATTGAGAATTATATCATCTGGCGCCTTTCTACCAGCTCCAGTTCTTTAGGTAGAAGAATCTTCTCTTTACGATTTACATATGTTTCTGCTCTAGCTATCCAAGTTTAATGATGAATTGAACTTCCAAACTAATATTACTCTTTATCCTTGCTTATATTCTCCAAAAACAGAAAATCAACATATAGCCTTCAGTGTATCCATATGTACATTCTAGAGTCTTATCGTAATTATTTTATGAAGAAACATTAAGAAACAGTTTATAAATATTCTTTTATTGTCGACCTATATAGTTACTGACTGTATACCGCAATTTACAACATCCAAATCATCATTTCTCATAATAAAAGGTGTATACAGATACTATC
>NZ_CVRU01000070.1 GCF_001261715.1 Dysgonomonas sp. HGC4
TACGTACCCAAGCAATAAAAAAGGTCTAAGACCATAATGATACAAAAATAACAATAAATAATAAGTTGGAATACTATCTGTCAATTAATTTGCTGTATTTGATTACAAACGATTTCGAGATATAAAATTTCATTATATATTTGCTTAAAAGAGACAGACTAAAGTCTTTGTTAATTAACAGCTATTCGGAATGTACAAATTACACCTTATCCTTCTCTCTATATTATTATCACAAACTCTATTCTCTCAGAATTTTACGGGGAAAATAACAGATAAAAAACAACAGCCATTATACGGCAGCAATATCTTCATAAAGGAGATAAACCAAGGTCTTATATGCGATGAGAAAGGCGAGTTTCAAACAACTCTCTCCAATGGAACATACAATATCACCTTCCGCTGCCTAGGCTATAAACCCGTTTTACGGACAATAGAAGTAAAGAACAATCCGATTGACCTCCACATTATTATGGAAGAGGATGCCTATGAATTGAAAGAAGTTACCATAACCAACACCGAAGATCCTGCCTATGCGATCATCCGAAAAGCAATAGCAGAAGCACCACGCCATCTCAGTGCAGCAAACAAATACACTGCCGATGTGTATATAAAAGCCAACATGGAGCTTTTCACAGTATCGAAACTTATTGACAAACTGGCTTCGGAAGATGGTTTGAAAATCTCAGACTTTAAAAACAATGTGTTTTTGCAAGAATCTTTTAATGAACTTCAATTCGTAGCTCCCGAAAAGTATACACAGACAGTAAAAGCATTTTCGAGTACTATTCCTGATAATTTCGACCCGAAAGAATCTTTCAGAATAATGAATGCTTCTATATATTCCCCATTACTCAATCAAAATATATCACCCCTCAACAAAGATGCCTTCAAATATTACAGATATAAATACGAAGGCTTTAATGAGGAAAATGGGATGACTATAAATAAAATAAAGTTTGAAGCTAAATACAAAAACCCTCAACTAATTGATGGTTACCTATATATAGCAGATGATACATGGCACGTTCAATATGCAGAACTTTCTCACGATATATTCGGTATGAAACAAGATTTTGTAATATCGTACGAAGAGGTTTCTCTTCAGGTATATCTGCCCATATCTTACTCACTAACGGGGAAGTTTGATATCTTAGGAACAAGTGGTACGATGAATTATTTCTCATCGTTAAAATATACAGATATTGAGGTCAACAAAGAGATAGTCAAACAACTATCGAAGAAAAAAACAACAAAACGAAATTTCGAAATAAAAAGAGACACTCTTTATACTACCATCACCGATAGTATGGCTACCAAAAGAGATTTATCGTACTGGGACAAAATCAGAACAATCGCTCTTGACAGCACCGAAATTCGTAGTTATCAGAAAAAAGATTCTATACAACAATATGTAGACTCTTTGAAGAAAGAATACCACTCTCCCACTTTCAAACCGTTTGATATTGTAATGGGAGGACGCGTAGGCAGTGATACTGCACGTATTAATTTCGAATATGGTGGACTGATCCGTGCTTTTCGTGAATATAACTTTGTTGATGGCGTATGGCTCGGACAAAGGGCTAAAATGAATATACGATTCAACGAGAATAGAAAGCTTACAATATCGCCTTATGCATATTATACTACCGGACGAAAAGAGATTCTTTATGGAAGTGATCTGGCATTTATTTATGCCCCTCTAAAACTCGGAAAACTGAATATTTCGGCAGCATCTATTTCGGAAGATTTCAACCCCAATGGTATCTCACGCCTCGATAATACCGTTAGTTCTGCTCTATTTAGAAAGAGTGATAGTTATTTTTATCAGAAAGATTTCGTCAATACTCAAAACAGTATTGATTTAGCTAATGGCTTACAACTGACAACAGGTTTTGAAATTGCAAAACGGTCAAGTCTCTCCAATCATAGCGATTGGGGTATTTGGGGTAATAAAGACAAAATCAAACCAAACTTATATCCAGACGATCGTTTCGATGCTGTTTCTTATTCCGTTAAGCTCACCTATTCTCCATACGCATACTACTCTATATATAAAGGGCGAAAAGTGTATCGGAAAATTACCTCACCCACATTCACAGTCGAATATAATGAAGGATTTTCATCGTGGCTCAAAAACAATTCAAGATATAGAAAGCTACAAGGAAGTATCTCCCAGAAAATAAAAATAAGCTATTTCAATGATATCGATTATTTGGTAGAAGGGGGAAGCTTTTTAGGAAGTACCAGTAGAACTCACTTTGCAGATTATCAACATTTCAATACATCAAGAAAATACTCATTGACCGATTTTCCGTTTGACACATATACCCTACTCGGTAATTACGAAGCATCAACCAATCGTTATTGGATTAGATCGCAATTCAATTATCAAAGTCAATATTTATTATTGAAGCGATTATCTTTTCTACAATCACTTCCTATGACCGAAAACTTACATTTCAAGAACTTATATACCCCTGATCTCAATCTGTATACCGAAATTGGATATTCGGTAGACTTAATTAATCTTGTTAATGTAGGAGCTTTCACCTCTTTCCGCAAAGGAAATTATGATGCCTTTGGTATACGGTTATCGTTTAACTTAAAAGCAATTCTTGATAAGGATTAGAGAATATCTTCGGGTTTAAATTTTTATCTTTGCAAAAACAAAGAATATGGCTTCCTTAAAACATTGGATTTCGGCACTACGTCCCCGAACTTTATTTCTTGCCGTTGCCTCCACTATTTGTGCAAATGGCATGGCTTATAGTAGCGGGCACTTTAGTATTAGTATATGCGTACTTACGATATTGACTGCAACACTTCTTCAACTACTTTCCAATCTAGCCAATGATCTGGGAGATTTTCAACATGGAACAGATATAACAGGGCAACGAGTAGGCCCTACCCGCACCGTACAAAGTGGAGCTATTACTCCTCATCAAATGAAGGTTGCCATTGGCATAGCCATTTTAGCTTCGATGCTGGTAGGTGCAGCATTAATATACGAAGCATCACAATTTATCAATATCATATATATTATACTACTCCTTCTTCTAGGAATAGCATCTATATGGGCAGCAATAAAATATACTGCCGGAAAGAATCCATACGGATATAAAGGGTTTGGTGATATTTTCTCGTTTGTGTTCTTTGGTCCTGTAGCCGTTGTGGGAACATACTTTCTACACTTACACGAAATGACATTTCAGCCTTGGTTACCTGCTATTGGTTTGGGAATGTTTACAGCCGCAGTACTTAACGTCAATAATATGCGAGACATGGAAAACGATCGCAATTCAGGAAAGATGACTTTAGCCATCCATTTAGGACTGAGAGGTGCAAAGTTATACCATACTTTCCTCTCCCTCGGTGGAATACTTTGCTTTATAGCATATAGTATAATATATAGTACCAATTGCTATCAATACTTATATATGGTATTCTTTATACCCTTCCTTATTATTCTTCGAAACATATACAAAAACACTGATAATCGACTGCTTGATCCTTACTTGAAGTTTACTTCTCTATCAGCTTTCATTCTATCTGTCGCTTTTGCAGTTTGTATTAATTTGTAAAATACAGGAAATTAAATAGACTTAAATATAAGCCTATTCTTCAAATTCTATTCTATCATTTCCTAAACTCTTGATGCGCACCAATGATTCAACATGAATATGCTGCTCACGAAGACGCTTACCTCCATCTTGAAAACTTTTCTCGATAATAAAGCCCATACCTGCTAATGTAGCACCAGCTTTTTCCACAAGATCTTTTACACCAATAGCTGCGTGACCATTTGCCAAGAAGTCGTCTATAAATACAACTGTATCATCAGGAGTCAGAAAATCGCTGCTTACACAAACATCATAAGTAATATCCTTAGTAAACGAATACACCTGAGAAGTTATCATTCTATCCATTGTCTTAGGTTTTGCTTTCTTTACAAAAACTACAGGTAATTCGAGCAGATAACCCAACATTATAGCAGGAGCAATACCACTTGCTTCAATAGTAACAATTTTATTGATAGGAAGATTTCCAAAACGACGTACAAATTCTACTCCTATCGATTTCATCAATATCGGATCCATTTGATGGTTAATAAAGCTATCTACCTTTAATATTCCTCCATCAAAGCTTTTTCCGTCTTTTAGTATTCTGTCTTTTAATAATTTCATGGTCTTCCCTCTTTATATTTAAGTAACTGAAAGTATCTAATTATGCATCTTAAAATTATAACAAACTAAAGCCGTTATACTTGCCAAAGTATTCATAAGGTCTCAGACCTTATTCTTTTATTCTGATAACAATGTTTGCTATAATAGCAACTAATCCTCCCGTAGTAATTCCCGACGAGAATATACCTTTCACCCAATCGGGCATTTGTATTAAAATATCAGGCGCAAGCTCTACTCCTAAACCGCAAGCAAAACTAACAGCTAATACTAATATTGCTTTTCGGTCTATATCTTGTGATGCAATGATACGTACCCCCGAAGCGGCAACTGTACCAAACATCAACAATGTAGCTCCACCAAGAACAGGCTCGGGCATTAAAGAGAAAAGTCCTCCAATAAAAGGAAAAGCACTCAATAAAATTAAAAAACCTGCTATATAATAACCAACATATCGGCTAGCAACACCTGTAAGTTGAATAAGTCCGTTATTTTGAGCAAAAATCGAATTAGGAAACGAATTGAAGACACCCGCAACAACTGAATTAAAACCATCAGCCATAACACCTCCTTGAACACGTTTCACAAATTTCTCACCTTTAATAGGTTCTCCACCAATCATCGAATTGGCTGTAATATCTCCCATCGCTTCAATAGAAGTAATAAAGTATATAAGAGCTACTGCTATGAAGGCTGACAGATCAAACCCTAATCCATATTTAAATGGAGTAGGTATATTAATCATGCCAAGAGTTCCCAGTTGCGAAAAATCAATCAGTCCCATGAAATAAGAAACAACATAGCCTAATAGAAGTCCTAACACAATGGAACACATACGTACATATTTATTTCTAAAGCTATTAAAGATCAAGATAGATACCAAGACCATACCTGCAAGACCTAAATTTTGATAGCTTCCAAAAGTTCCATTTTCAATAGCTCCAAAACCACCACCACATGCAGTAATACCAACTTTGATAAGGCTAAGTCCGATCATGGTAACGACAATACCCGAAACAAGTGGAGTTATTATTTTTTGAGTATATTTTAATATTCTACTTACAACCATTTCCACAGGAGCACCTGCAATACACACTCCAAATATAACAGGAAGTGCTGCAATACCCATACCATGAAAACTAGCAGTTAATGCCCCTATAAAAGAAAAGCTTGTCCCTTGTACACAGAGCAAGCCACAACCCAAAGGTCCTATACGTCTACATTGAATAAAGGTTGAAATACCAGAGGCTAAGAGAGCCATTGAAACCAGAAAACTCGTCGTCTCCTTATCCAGACCTAAGCTGGCGGCAATTATTAACGGAGGAGTCACTATCGCGACAAAAATGGCTAACAAATGCTGGAAAGCTATAAACACAGCCTCTTTGAAAGGCGGGCGATCTTCAATCTGATAAATCAGATCGGTTTTTTGGATAGGCAGAATCATTTCATCCAACCCTTCTTCGATGATTGCAGACATAGTTGATTTAAAAAATTTGCTAAAGATAATTAAAATATAATCTTTATCGTATACTTTTGGCGCTGTTAAACAATTATTGATCTATTATTTTTCAAGAGATAAGCAGAGTACACAATATTAAATTATTTTCATACTTTTATACCTTAAGCAACAAAACAAATCTACTCAATGAACCAAAACAATATTATATGAGAAGTAACCTTTTTTTATTCAAGCAAATACTAATTATGGGAATTTGCATAGCCTTTTTATCTTGTACATCTACAAACAAAGACAAATTTCCTGAACCCAAGATAATGATGGGTACAGCTAAGGTAACGGGATCAATTACTAATCTACAACTAAAAGATGGCGATGAAAAACCGATTATATGGCTACGTGTTCCAAACCCGGTAACAGGAGAACCCAGTATGTTAGAAACATACCTGAATAAAGATGGAAGTTTCAGTTTTGAAGTCCCAATGGAATCGAATTTTTTAATTGGTGTTATTAGTTCAGAAACACTCAGCAATCGCTTTATTATCGGCCTGGCTTCAGAAGAAGAAACAAAACTGACAATAACAAAAAAGGACGATAAAAATGTAGAAGTAAATATTTCAAGCAGAATTGAATTAACACCCAATGATGTCTTGAATTTCGGAGATGCGATAAATCAAATGATGATAATGGAATCTCAGAGTAATTATTCATCTTATTATAAAATGCCTCCCATAGATTTTGTCCGTATTACAATTCAAAAGATGGAAAAAACATTAGACATTATAGCGAATGATTCCACTTTATCAAAAAGCACCCAAAATTTTGGAATGAACGAATTCAAGTTAATCAGCCTGGCAGGATACCTTCTTAATTACAATGCCTACATGACCACCAACTATGAAAACTTCAAGGACAAAGGAGATCCCAAAGAGTTTACTCCACAAAAACTAGATAAATCTTATTTTACTTTTTTAAAAGACTTCAACCTCAATGATCCCCAGTATCTGTACAATACAGACTACCCGAGAGTGCTAAAAGACATACTATTTAATGAAACATTAAACATACCTCTAATAAAAGACTCCCCCGTAGATGAATGGCTAAAAGAGGTGAAAGCTATAATGACAGACTTAATCGGCACAAACAGAGGTTTGTTTTATGACATGTTAGCTGTCAATGCTTATATTGCACAGTTCGAGAATGAAGTACAACCTTTATCAGATAAACAAATTGAAAATATCAAAAGCTACTTTAAGAATAAGGAAATTACAAAAATACTATTGAAGAAGAATGAGGATATTATGAAAGTAGCTCAATACAACAGTAATCCGGTTATTAAAGAAACACCAGCCGTCCCTCAAAAAGAATTGATGCCTGCTATTATCAACCAATATAAAGGGAAAGTTGTTTTAGTAGATTTTTGGGCAACTTGGTGCGGACCTTGTTTGGCAGCGATGAAAGAATTCAGAGAAGCGAAAGATAGTTATAAGAATAAAGATATTGTATTCTTATATATAACCAATACATCCTCTCCTCTTAATTTATGGAAAGACAAGATTAAAGGAATAGGAGGCGAACATTATTACCTTACCAAAGGCGAATGGAAGTCTCTTCAGGATAGCTTTGATTTTATAGGAATACCAACTTATCAGCTTTATGATATTAATGGTAAATTAGAGAAGCAATTTTCGGGCTACCCGGGAACAAACGAGATGAAGACAATGATAGAGCAACTGCTACCTTAAGCAGAATACTCATTAAAGCATAAGAAAGGCTATTTATACAGTATAAATAGCCTTTCTTATTATATATAGTAAGGAATTATAAATGAATTCAGCTTACCTTAAAACGGGAATAACAATGGTAATGCTATAATCATAACAATACCCATAATTAGCTGCAAGGGTAAACCAACTCTGATATAATCCATAAATTTATATTTACCTGCTGACATAACCAATGCATTGGGAGCAGTAGAAAACGGCGATGCAAAACACATACTAGCTGCAACAGCTACGGCAAACATAAACGGATAAGGACTCACCCCCATATTTACAGCCGCCTGCATACCAATAGGTGCAAAAAGCAGAGCTGTTGCCGTATTACTAATAAACATGGTAAGCATAGAAGTTCCAAAGTAAATACCTGCCAATAGTGCATAAGGGCCATAAGGTCCTAAACCATCCACCAAAGTGCCCGATATAATACCTGCAGCTCCGGTTTGCTCAAAAGCAACTGCCATAGGCATCATACCTGCAATAAGAACCACACTTTCCCAATTTATATTTTTATAGGCTTCTTCCATATTACGAAGACAGCCTGTAATAACCATCATTACAGCAGCAGTGAGAACTGCAATAACGGGAGCTACTATATTAGTAACCATAGCAATGACCATCAACACCATAATAATAGCCGCCACAGGAGCTTTATGATCGAGCGTTACTTTTGCAGCTTCTTCCAAAGGTTGACCTACAAGTACCAAATCTTCCTGACGATTACCTAAGCTTGCAATATCACCCCATGTACCTTGAATAAGAAGAGCATCACCCGAATGTAATTTCTCTTTCTGCAAATCGCTCATCTTATATTCATTATTGCGTTGAATACCTAGAATATTTACGTTAAACTCATCGCGAAAGTGAGCATCTATAATAGTACGATTCACTAGTTTCGAATTGGGCATAATAAATACTTCGGCAATACCAATATCCTTAAAGTCGAAAATATCTTTTCCTGCACCTTCTTTCTCTACCAAAGTCAATTCTTTTTCTTCGATAAAACGATTCAAATTACTTTTTTTACCATAACATACCAGTATGTCTCCTCTTTCGATGACCGTATTTGGACCTGCAACAACCTCATTCACGCTTTTATTGAATCGAGATGCGTTTACAATCTTTTCAACAGTTACAACACTTATATTATAAAGACTTGGTATAGAAAGTTCTCTTAAGCTCTTACCAATCATATCCGAATGTTCGGGAAGGCTTAAATGTGTAAGCTTATGCAGTTGATATTCATCTGCTAAATCATCCAGAGTTTTGCCTTTTCGTTTTTCATCACCATCTCTATCGTCTTTCGATAAAAAAAATTTGCTCAGAAAATACAAAACTATTATTCCTATCCCTAAACAGATCAAACCCACGGGGGTAAACGAAAAGAAGCTAAGAGCATCATATCCGTTTTTCTGTAATTCTTCGCTTATAATTAAGTTGGGAGGAGTAGCAATCAAAGTTAATATACCCATACTACTCGCAAAAGCCAATGGCATAAGAAATCGGCGTGGACTGATATTCGCACTCACTGCAATACTTACTACAATAGGCATCATCACCGCCACAGTTCCTGTATTACTAACAAAAGCTCCAATAGAAGCCGTTACCAACATCACCAAAACAAATAACTTGCTCTCGCTATTGCCTGCCAGACGCAGTATCTTAGAACTGATAAGTTTTGCAAGCCCCGTGCGGAAGATTCCTCCTCCTACAATAAATAAGCCTACCATCATTAATACAATAGAACTAGAAAAGCCCGACAAAGCCTCCACAGGAGTTATTATATTAGTAAGTACCAACGCCAATAGTGCACACATTGCAACTAAGTCTGATCTTACTTTTCCACTCATAAAAAATGCTGACGATACAAAAAGTATAATCAGTGTGATATTCATCGGGGTAAAAATCTCATTCAATGTCATAATTAATACCTGTTTATGTTCTAAATTAAGTAATATAAAATAGTTATTGTTTATTATTTAAATAATATAGATCAGCCTTCGAATGTTATAAGAAACAAGTCAAAGCCTATCTCTATAAATTAAACAATACAAAATCCAAAACCTTCAATAACCTAAAAAACTCTCCCTGTTGAAAGCACACAAAGATAACAACTTTGTACGTGTCATAGAAAGCCCGTAAACTTTAAATTTCGCTAAATTTTATATCTTTGGCAAAGATTTTGTAAGAGTATATACAGAATGAAATAAAAGACCGAATTTGTTTATAAGCAAATACGCGTCTTAAATATGTATATAACAGTAGATAGAAAGTAATATAAGATATGAAGGATA
>NZ_CVRU01000071.1 GCF_001261715.1 Dysgonomonas sp. HGC4
GAGATAATGGGTTATATTTTTAAAATCGTCGTTGAGCACAAAGATAAGTATAGAATTTAAAATCTAAACAATTTCAACGATTCATTCATAATAAAAAAAACATCATAAACTAAATGAACCTTCTATATTACAACAACTTACCAAAACGCCCTCCTTTAGGTTAACCTTAAATTGGAATAATCAGTTCGTAAAATCCAAGCTTATAAGGCTTTACAAGCGTAAATAAAACACATTCAAAATTCAACAATTAATATGTTTAAGAAATATTCAAGTATTGATAATTAATTTTTCTCTTTTTATTTGTTAATCCACAAACAACACATTCACACATCTATCGATTATAAAATAAATCTATCACAATATTCATCAAAAAAATCGAAGAAGAGTCTTTTTAGACATAAGCATCACGCAATTAGACATATCTACAATATGCCAATTTCTTTTTTCTGCTTATTATTAACCTCCTATCAATTTAATCCTTTATATTTGTAATACTAATTTTATTATCACACAGTGTTAATCTCAACCGACTTCGATCTGTAACACAAGGTCTAAACTTATAATTATATGAAAAACTTAATTTACCTGATACTTATTAGCTTGTTCGCCTCGTCATGCTCTGACTCTGACAAAATCTTAGATGATGATGACTCTAAATCGCCAAACCCACTAGTAAAAATACAAGTAAAAGCTAAACAGCAAACCGGAAATATTTTTGAGCTAATACAGTTTGATATATATTCCGAAAGTAGCTTTACACTATTGGACATATATGATTCATACGACTCTTTGGTATGGACTGTTCCTGAGGTTGGCCGCTTTCATCTTTTTACTGATCACTCATTTACATGGCGATGGTCTCAAAACTTCTTTCTTCCATCCAAATACAAATCCATTCTATTAGGATATAAGGATAATAAGATTATACAGGCAGATACTACTTATATTGACATTCTCGATGATAAAGATTTTTTAGGCCTCAATTGGAAAGACATAACCGAATCTGCTCCACATAGCACAGGATACGCAAATGTTCTATCTGACGATCATGAGCTAGGTACCTACTATGTCTTCGAAGATAATACTCCATCTATTGACCTATCTTCATTCACTCGCAAAAGCGAAGATGAGAGTGTGTTTGCAAAAAGAAGCGAAAAAATTCTCTTCAACTACATAAGCTCCTTATATACAAAACCAACTTATACAACCAGTACAAATGACCTGCTGACAGAAAAATACAACCAGCTATTCAAACATAAAAAAGAAGGGGCAAAGCCTCTAGCTATATGGGTTACTGACAAATCAAACATTGTTCTGTATACATTTAAAGAAGATTTTGCCGACTATTATTCCTTTAGAATTCACGCAGAGCCCAAGCATAATTAAAATTGTACGGATCGCTATGATTTGACAAATTCATTTAATATCTTTACCCCAAGTTTTGGTGTCAGTTTCTGTATGCACAGAAATTGATGAAAAGGGAATCAGGTGCAAATCCTGAACAGACCCGCTGCTGTAAGCTCTACAACAGTCTTTGAACAAATCTCACACCACTGTTTCTGATAACGAAACGGGAAGGGGTTCGAAGATAGAGCAAGTCAGAAGACCTGCCAATACTTAACAGATTAATCCTCTCGGGTTTTAGAGGTGCAACGAACAAAAAATGCAATAGCAGTCATCTTATTTTTAGAAAAGAATAATGATTCTATATTGAATAGAATTTTTAGGCTAACTGTGGTTTCGAAAGACTAACACACAGCAACCTTGTCACTATTTTCTAATATATAGCAACTGTTTATTGTTCTCAATAAAACAAATAATTACATAGGTGGAAACAGACAAATTTATTCAGGCTGATCGGTTTGCCAAACTTATACTCGACATGAGCACTCTCCTACTATCGTCGGGCGCTCACTGTGGACGTATCAACCGCAATGTACAACGCTTTGCTGACACATGGCATTTCAGAATCGATCTTTTCATTTCCTTTACAGGCGTTTCGGTAACGGTTGTCGATATGAATAACCCCGAAAACAAAGCAACAAGTAACAGGCAAGCAACTACTCATGGCGTTCATTATGGTATTCTTACCGAAATAAGCCTTCTATCGTGGAAAGCTTACGAAGAAAAGATGTCAATAGATGAGGTTGAGAAGCTACTTTCGGACATCCATTATACTCCGCGACACAATAAATGGACTATACGCCTCGGCATCGGATTTGCTTGTGCGGCTCTATGTATACTTGCCGGCGGCGACTGGATAAATGGTTCTATTGCTTTTGTGGCAGCTACTACGGGATTAATTGTAAGGCAACAAGTTATGGCATGTAAATTTAATGCTATGATTGCCATTCTTTTATCAGCCTTTGTCACCACTATGATTTCGGGAATGGATATGCTCTATCACATCGGACAATCTCCAGAAAAGACAATTGCAACCTCCGTCTTATTTCTTATTCCCGGTGTTCCCCTTATCAATTCAGTTATAGACCTCTTCGAGGGATACATTCCTACAGCTTTGGCACGGGGTATGTTTGGAGGCTTCGTTCTCCTCTGCATTGCAGTAGGCATGTCGCTTAGTATCGCATTAATAGGAGTCAATAACTTTTAAGAATTAGAAATATGACCGATTTTATATTTTTGATGTTCAAAGATGCCGCTTTTGCATTTCTTGTAGCTGTGGGCTTTGCCCTCCTCTTCGAAACCCCCAAGCGGGTTCTATATGTTGCAGGTTTATTGGGAGGAATAGGACACTGCATTCGCTTTATCCTCCTTCATTTCGATTTCGGATTGGTATCATCCACTCTTGCCGGATCTATATTTATAGGTATAGCAGGTATATATTGTGCACACAAAGTGCATACACCTCCCGTGGTATTTACAATGCCAGCATGTATAACGATGATTCCCGGATTGTATGCCTATCGCACCATGATGGGATGGATTAAAATTTATACCGATGGGTTGATCACTCAAGAACCTCATATTTTGCAAGAGACAGCGTATAATTTCATTCTTACCTCATCGCTCCTATTCTCGTTAGCAATAGGTATATGTGTAGGTGCTTTATTTTTCAGAAAGAAAAGTACCAAAGAAATTAAACTGGGAAAAACCACCATCATAAAATTCTAACAATATGGATAGTTTTTAATTATAGTATTTTGTATAAAAGCTCTGAGCAGCGATTGTTCGGAGCTTTTTTTTTAAAGAGAGATAAATATCAATAGACTTGATGTAACAAGCATTCTGGCAACATTATATTTATAATAAATAATGAACTCTCGTTTTTTTTACTATTTTTGCTTTTGATTTTGGTGGCATTAATCCTTTTTACGGACATATGCTGAAAAGAGAATCAGGTGAAATTCCTGAACAGACCCGCTGCTGTAAGCTCTACAACAGTCTTTGAACAAATCTCACACCACTGTTTCGACTAAAGAAATGGGAAGGATGTTCAAAAGACGGAGTAAGTCAGAAGACCTGCCAAAATAAATATTCGTTAGATGCTTTCGAGGAGTAAGGCTGAAAACGCAAAACCAGACAGATATACATTTTCATTTAAGGAATTACTTAATTACAGCCGAAACGCTGTATATAATGCTCTTATCGGAGTCTGAAGCGTTTACAACATCTTCAAAATAAGCAAATCGCAATACATATATTACGACAAGTCAGTCTTGTCTCTAAAGATAAAATAATAGGAATGTTCTAAAGATATTCCGCTGTGGTGTTTTAGTATTTGGAAAGCCCTAAGTAGTGATTACTTGGGGCTTTTCGATGTAGAGAATACCAAATTACTGACCAAATAGCTTAAAATTAGTAATACATTTGTAGACTAATTAAAATCACATCTTATGAAAAAAGCATTACTTGTAGCTATAATCGTAATAGTATCTCTATCTGTAAAATCTCAGACAAGTACAATTACAAATTGGAACACCCTAAAACAATCGGGATTCTATGAAAGCAAAGGAGATAATTCAATAAATGCTCCACAAACAAGTGGCTATTGGTTTTGGGGTATAAATTTAGCTCACTCGTCAAATGCTCTTATAACCGATAAGCCATATCACTTTGGAGCCCAATTAGTATTTGAAGCTAACTTTGGAATATACAATCCCAAATTATATATCCGAAGTACTAATGTTGATGGGGAAGGTATATGGGCGAAAGTTCTTACAGACAAAGGAGATCAGGAAATAGCCGGAAAATTAAAAGCTAGAGAAATTGAAGTTACGATTAGTGCAGGAGCTGACCATGTCTTTAGCAATGAGTATGGCTTAAAGTCATTAACGGAAGTAGAAGCTTTTGTCAAAGAGAATAAACATCTTCCTGAAATTCCTTCTGAAAAGCAAATGGTGGAAAATGGACTCAATATAAATGAGTTTCAAATCAAATTACTACAAAAAATAGAAGAACTAACTTTGTATGTCATCAACCAAGACAAAGTGATAAAAGAGCAAAGCAAACTTATTGAAGATTTACAAGAACGATTCGATCAAACAAAAGATTAAAAGATAACCCCAAACTGTAATAATTTGGGGTTCTTTCTTTTATATTTTAATCCTCTATTTTGCTCTACAATCTTATATCGTAATGTCTAAGCGTTATATAAATAATGCCTAATAAGACCATTAAGAAAATTGTAGTCAAAACAATGATCAAAATAACTTTGCTTATTGCTTTAAGCCATGAAGAGGTTCTGAAAAATTGAGATAACCCCCAGATCACATAAATTTCAGAAAAAGCATGCACCAGCTTATATACATGAACAGATTTTGACAGATATATTAAAGGATAACACAATAGTATAAGAAAAATTGTAGCTCCTTGAATATAAGAAAACACAACAAGATGCTCTGTATAATTATACCCTTTTCTGTGAAATAAGAGATAAGAAGAGAAAGCATAAATTGGCATTAAAAACAGAGCAACCAACGAATAATTAATTGATGACCAATGAAACAACGGAATATATCCTAAGACTTCATTGTTTTGATCATTCATTTCCGTCATCGGAAAATAATTGAAGAAATGGAATATAATACTATAAACTGCTCCCCAAATTATAAGAAATGTAAAGGGCTTCGAATATTTTACTCTTTTACCCGATATGTAATTTCTTATTGTACTCCCAGGTCTAAGCAGTAATTCTTTCGTTGTATAAATTAATCCTTTGTTTATATGGAAAATTCCAGATTGAAGCTCTTCCAAAAGATGTTTTATGTTTATTCGTGAAGAGTCTATCGGCTGACCGCATTTACTGCAATAATTGCCCTCTACTATACTATTACAATTTAAACAGCGTTTTTCCGTCTCACTCATATTATTACATTTTACCATCTATACAACGTTATTTCTGTTTACTTAGTTCTAAGAATCAAAAAAATTCTAAATAAAAAAGCCTCTAAAAATGTATCTTACATTTCAGAGGCTCTTTTCGTCCAATATCTCTTATTTTCATTTATATGCTACGGTAAATTCTTCGGTAGGCTTTATTTCACTGTAAATATATAAGATATTCCCTATAGGATCGAGTATCGTAAAAGACCTGTCACCCCATGGATTATCAGCTAGAGGTCTTATTGCTTTTAAGCCTTCTGTAATAACTAATCGCTGATACTCACTATAAACAATATCTACATGAAAATTAAGTGTCAGCCCCTTATCTTCAAACAAAGATTCATTGTCTTGTGGAACCATAAAAGACAAAGTAAACTGTTTTTTATCGCCAAATGCTACAACCAAATACCATTCGTAGTCGAATGTAACAACAGCTCCAAAATACTTCAGATAGAATTCTTTGCATTCAGCACCTTTGATCGTGTGAAAACACAATAAAACACTCACTACTATTCAAACCCATGCTTGAAAGAGTAATGACAAGCATTCGGTTTCAGACAGAAAAGTCAAATCGGTCTTGTTTTGTTTTCTCATAGATTTTACGATCAAACAGATACAACATAGCAGGTTTATGACTCACATTCTCCTGACGTTTCCCTGATGGTATCAGGTATTTCATGTTCGAGATTTTACGTCTAAAATTACGTTTATCAAAAGCTGTATCTAAAATTATTTCATAAAGAGTCTGCAATTCTGTCAATGTAAAAAGTTCGGGTAACAGCTCGAACAAGATCGGCTTATTCAACAGATCTTCACGCAGCTGCATCAATGCCGTATCTAATATATCTTTGTGGTCATATATCAGTTCTTTTACTTCCGACACCTTATGCCAACGAGCTACATTATAAAGATGAGAGGCATCTATATCCGAGACATTAACTAACGAATAGTAAGCAACCGTTACTACCCTATTGTCTCCTACACCTTGCTCTTTCTTCCATTTATAATCCCTATCGCGTAACTTTAAACGGTTTACATCGCTAAATACACTTAACTGTTTCAGATAAACATCTTCGGTAACACCACTCTGTTCGCGTAGTATTCTAACGGCGGTCTCATCAGTGGTTTCTTCACGCAGTACGTGGTTACCCGGAAGTTTCCATTCCTCATAGATACGTCCTCGGTAATTAATGAACTCCTGACGAAGCAATACCCTTAAAGCGTTTCTTTCATAGCCAAAAACGACACAGTCAACCGATATGTTCTTTAGAATATTAGATGCACCCATTCGGAAATGTATAAGATATATATTATTAAGCAACACAAATTTAGACTTTTTTTTGTACTCTCAATCTTTTTACCTCAAAAAACATATCGTGTTCTACCAACACTAACAAAAGTCATAAAACACACTTAGCTTAGTGTATATTTAACAATTAAAATTCGTTTTCTTTAGAAATTATTATTCACCTTTGTACAGAAACCTAAACATTGTTTAACCAAAATACCATAGTGCGATGATAACAAAAGCTTTGAGTGAGGCTTTCTATGCCTCAACTGATATTGGCCTCTTTCACTATTCATGTATTTACCCTTAGATAATCTCTCAGCAAATAAAATAATCTTTAAACCGAGTGATAATAAACCTCGAGCTCGGTACGAAAAACAAATCTCAGCTATAATTTAATATTAAATGGCAATTTAAATCTTGGAATCTATGAACAGTAAGAAAAAAATGAGACTAATGAAGTCTTGGCAAAAAACTTGCCTGGCAATAATGTTGCTCATGCTTCCGGCACTAGCTTTTGCACAATCCGTTCAGGTAACGGGTAATGTGAAGGATCTGACGGGAGAGGCAATTATTGGAGCCACTGTTGTTGTAAAAGGCAATAGTTCAACCGGTACCGTTACCGATTTTGACGGTAATTATACTATATCTGTACCAAGCAATGCAACTCTTGTAGTTAGTTATTTAGGTATGGAAGCAGCAGAAGTTGCTGTAAATGGTCAAACAAAAATAGATATTACACTAAAAGACGACAGTCAAGCTCTTGACGAGGTTGTTGTAGTGGGTTATGGTACGGTCAGAAAAAAAGACCTTACAACTGCCGTAGCTAGTGTATCATCTAAAGAATGGGCAGATCGTCCCGTTATTTCGGCACAACAAGCTCTACAAGGTAAAGCTGCCGGTGTACAAGTAATTCAACCTTCGGGAAAACCCGGAGCCGGTCTTACAGTACGCGTACGTGGTACTACTTCTTTAAATGCAGGTAATGATCCTCTATACGTTGTGGATGGTATCCCAACGAATGACATTACCAATATCTCGCCAACGGATATAGAGAGCTTACAGATACTAAAAGATGCTTCTTCTGCTGCCATCTATGGTGCACGTGCTGCTAATGGTGTGGTTTTAATTACAACTAAGAAAGGTACTGCGGGAAGATCGGAAGTAAACGTATCGATGTTTGCTGGATTCTCTAATGTAGGCAAGAAGATCAACACATTGAATACTACTCAATATTATGACCTTTTGGACGAAATATATGGAGCTGGTTATTCTGACAGATCGAAAAACACATACACCAATTGGGGTGACGAAATGTACAAAACAGGTGTTAAGCAAAACTACCAAGTATCTCTTTCGGGTGGTACTGATAAAGTAAATTACTTTATATCGGGTGGTTACCAAGATGAAACTGGTATTATTGCTCCTGCTTCTTACGACAGATACTCGTTCCGTAGTAATACCAGTGCACAAACTAAAGACTGGTTAAAAATTACTTCGAACGTGAGTTTTGCAAAAACTTCACGCCGCGATGTGGCTGATAATGCTAACTCGGGACGTGGTGGAGTTATCATGTCGGTATTAAATACACCTCCTTTCATGGAGAAATGGGATCCAACAGAACCTACATGGTATTACAGAAATCCATATCAAGGATCGTGGGAAAACCCATATGCGCAGGTTGAAACATACGATAAAAACTCTGACAACCGTTTCATGGGTAATGTAGGTTTAGACTTTACAATTACCAAAGACTTACACTTCAAACCTAGTTTTGCTCTTGATTATACGTCACATAAATGGGATAAATTTATTGATCCTGTGAAAACTAATTTTGGACGTACTGCTAATGGACGTGGCGAACATGCTGACGATGAATACTCAACATGGTTAAGTGAAAACATTGTGACCTACGACAAAAAATTCAATGGCAAACACAACCTGTCATTATTAGGAGGTGGCACTTTCCAAAAATACAACCACAGCAATACATACATGGCAGTTGAAGATTTTGTAAAAGGTGCTAACCTTGAGACTATGACATTGAATATGGCAAACAAAATCAACAGTGCAACAACTGCTCGCGATGCTAATACCTTAGTATCAGTATTGGCACGTGCACAATATGACTATGAAAGCCGCTACTTATTCACAGCTAATATTCGTGCTGACGGATCATCTAAACTTGCTCCGGGCAACCGTTGGGGATATTTCCCATCAGTATCAGGGGGATGGAGATTCTCTAGTGAAAACTTCTTCCAACCATTAACTACTGTTGTTAATGATGCTAAACTTAGATTGGCTTGGGGACAAAATGGTAACCAAAACGGAATTGGAAACTACGATTATATGGCAAAACACATCATCACACAAGATGGGTCTTCAACAACAGGGCCTAATGTTAGTGATGGTAGATACGGAAACCGCAATCTTAAATGGGAAACAACTACTCAGTTTAATGCGGGGTTAGATATTACCTTATTCAATTCAAGATTAACCGGAGAGTTCGATGCTTACTACAAGAAAACAACAGACCTATTGTTGTATATAACATTACCGAGTAGTATTGGACGTGATCTTCCGATGAGAAACGATGGTGAAATGATCAATAAAGGTTTCGAATTTAATATCACAGGTCATATTCTAACAGGAGCCGTTCTTTGGGATGCTTCTCTAAATATGTCTTTCAACAAAAACGAACTGTCTAAACTGGGTTTAACTTCTCAATATACCACAGCAAGAATAGAGAGCAATTATTCAGACGTTATCATAATGAAAGAAGGTCTTCCATTGGGTAGCTTCTACGGATACATTGCTCAAGGCGTTGATCCAGAAACCGGAGATATGATATACAAAGATTTGAACAACAACGGCATTACCGGTGGAGCTGATCCTAACGACAGAACTGTTATTGGTAACGCTCAACCAGACTTTACCTACGGTTTTACAAATAATGTTACTTGGAAAAGAATCACCTTATCGGCATTCATCCAAGGATCATATGGTAATGATATTTACAATGCTACAAGAATAGACTCGGAAGGTATGTTCGACCAAAAGAACCAAACAACTACTGTACTTAACAGATGGATGCGTCCGGGTATGATTTCGGATGTGCCGAGAGCAGTATCAGGTAGCGAAAACGTTCTGAACTCAACTCGATTTGTTGAAGATGGTTCTTATATCCGCTTAAAAGCTTTGACATTGGCATACAATTTCGACAAGAAATTGCTTCAACCACTGGGTATAGCAGGTCTTAGCGTATACGGAACGGCTGATAACTTGATTACTCTTACTAAATACAGAGGCTATGACCCTGAATTGAGTTGGATAAACACTAGTACTACCACATCGGGTGCTGCTGCTCAAATGGGTATCGATATGGGAACATTCCCTCAAACCCGTTCTTTCATTTTCGGTCTTAATCTAACATTCTAAATCGAACAATCATGAAATACAATATAAAATACCTCTTAGGTGTTTCGCTTGTCAGTTTAGCTCTTGTATCTTGCAACGACTTTCTGGACGAAAAACCAACCTCAGAACTTACTGATGAAAATCTGGGCATAGATAACAGTAATAAAGATTCACTGAAATATACCACAGCCATACAAGCTGAACAATTATTAGCTGGTGCATATAACGATTTCAGTGCCGAATTTTGGCAACTAGACTGGTACATCATCAATGATGCACAAGCTGATAATTCATATGCAGGTGAACCTAACGTTCAACGTATGCAAATAGACGAATTTAAAATAACACCTACAAATCAAAACGTTGGCAGAGCTTGGGACGCTGTGTACAAGCATATTGCTAAAACAAATGCAATACTTACATGGGTACCTCGTATTACCGATCCCGCTCTAAGCAGTCAACGCCGCAATGAGATATTAGGAGAAGCTTCTTTAATCAGAGCTTTGTGTTATTTCAATTTGGTAAGAATATATGATCACATACCTCTTATCACCGAGGATATTCCCGAAATAAGCACTGAGAATATCGACGAGATATATCCACTATTATATCCAGCTCAAACATCTAAAGACTCGGTTTATACTCAGATTCTTAAAGATCTTGATTTTGCTGTTGCAAACGTACCCGATTATTCAGGAACTAATAAGTTTAAAATAACAAGAGCTCTTACCAATCTGATAACTGCTCAGGTTTATGCAACTAAAGACGGTTTTGCCAATACACAATGGGCTAAAGTGAAACAATATGCAGAAGCCGTAGTAAACGATGGTCGTTATGGTCTTTTAGATAATTACGATGACATATTCACTATTGGTGAAAAAGCTCCGGATAAGGTTTTACCTAAAGTAGATTTGAAAAACGAACATTCGAAGGAATCGTTATTCGAAGTTAACTACACTGGTTCACCGGGATTAGGTAACTGGGGAGCAAGTATGTTTTATGGTGTAGACTGGAAAAAATTCAACACTCCAAGTCTAGATTTATACAAAGCATTTACAGCTGCCGGAGACATTGTTCGTCGTGACGCTTCTATCCGTTTTGGTGATGTAACAGGTCTTTGGGCTGACAAATACTGGCCATCTAATGCTTATCCATTCTGTAATAAGCTAAGAAGTCAGGAGAAAGGAAACATTATCCTTTTCCGTTTACCCGAAGCTATCTTACTATTGGCTGAGGCTGAAAACGAATTGGGCAATTCTTCTAAAGCAAAAGAGCTTATCAATAAAGTACGTACCCGTGCTACTCTTCCTAATACAACTGCCAATTCGAAAGAAGACATTCGCTTAGCCATAGAGAATGAAAATCGCTTTGAGTTTGCTTTTGAAGGAAAACGCTTTTTTGACCTAAAACGCAGAGAACGCTTTATCCCTGTAATGAAATCATGTGGCGATCATCAAAAAAATTATGCTTCGAGATTAAACGAGAACAGATTAGTATGGCCAATTCCTCAAAGCGAAATGGACCAAAACGTTAATCTTACTCAAAATCCAGGGTACTAAGCAGTAGAATATTATCAGTAAAACGTATTACAATGAAAAGAATTAATATAAATATATTACTAGGATTACTTGCTACATTTATGCTTGTGTCGTGCGAAGAGAAAGACGAACGCGTAGTGTATCCACACTCGACACCCGTTATCGAATCGGCAACAATCAATCCTACCAGTTTTGTATATGGTGACTCAGTTACCATTACAGCAAAGGTTTCGGATGCAATAACGCCTCTTTCTACATTAGAAATGAGAATGGTAGTAAACGACAAAGTGATTGCAACCCAAAAATTAAGAACAAAGGGTAATAATGCCGAAGTTTCAGCTAAATTTCAGGTAGCATATATCAGCGAACTGACAAACAATGCAGATGTTGAGGTTACTCTGAATCTAATAAATGTAGAAGGCGATGTTACAACAAGCTCTATTACTGGAATCAAAGGATACAGAACATATTACAAAAATCTGTATTTGGTTTTAGATAACGGAAAAGTAATTACTCTTACACCAAAAGGTGACAAATCGGATGAGTACGAATCTCCGGGAGTAGATCTTAAAAACAACATCCGTTATAAGATTGCAGAGAAAATTACAGACAAAGATCAAATCGATTTCTCGGGTCATGTATGGGGTCTTAAAGATGGAACTATTCAGATAGTAGATGAAGGTGGCGATTATATCAAAACTGCTGAACCTATGAAGAAATCGACCACAGGTATCATCTTCAATACTTACACCTTTGGAACATCTCTTCTTGGTGAAGATCTGGTAAACATTTCAAGCTTGAGCCTTGATGTATTTATGGATTCGGAGATAAGTGGAGAAACATTCAAAGAAGGTAGTTTCTATATCGAGAAAAACAAAGAAATTACACTAACAGGCGACCTTAAAGATGCAGTATTTAATCTTGATTATTTTGAGCGCGTAGGTGCTGACAAAGTAAAATTCCTTGGCGAAACAGGTCCTTGGGTATTAGATTATAGCCCTGCACGCAAATATGTATTGGTACAAGATTTGGATTCTAATTATCCAAACGTACTATTGGCATGTGGCGAAGGTTTAGGCTATCCATCTAAAACTAAGATTGAAGCAACTACCGGATGGGGATTTGATCAGATCAAACAATTTATCCTGTTTCGTAAAGTATCAGACAATACCTATCAGGCAACTGTTTATTTTGATGCTGCAAAAGCAAACTTCAAGTTCTTTGAAAACAAGGGCTGGGGTAATGAGAAAAAATCGGATGATTATGTTCTTCCTGAAATTCTTATAAACAGTACAACGAAAGGTGCAAAAGATGGTAACTGGTATCCTGCTCCGACAGCTAAATCGGGCAACTATACAATAACAATAAATCTGGCAACTAAGATAGTAACGGCAGTAGCGGTAACTCTTCCTTAATGATTATTGATTGACATTAAAATTTATGCTCTGTTCTTCTTCAAAAAAAGGACAGAGCATATATAACTTTCAAGAATAGAATAATATGAAAAAATACCTTATTCTTTTTACATCACTATTACTAGGCTTGGCATCATGTTCATCGGATGATTCGAATGAACCAGCAACCGAACCTCAACCAGAAGTAGAGGCTAAAGGCGTAGAACTTTACCTAACTATAAGATCGGGCACACAGCGATTAACCAAGCAAACAAATATCAACTTTTCGAATGATATCGCGAATCTCACAATCAGACTGGATAGCACTGACCTTAAACAAGAAATAGAAGGTTTTGGAGGTTCACTTACAGGCTCATCGGCTTATCTTATCAAGAACATGTCGGAAGCTGCAAGAGCTAAACTTCTTAGCGACCTATTTACCGAAAGCGGTATTGCCCTTAAATATTTACGCTTGGCAATAGGATCGTCCGACTTTTCGATGGGCGATTATACGTATTGCGACGAAAACGGAATCAACAACTTTGCTATACCCGCTGTTGACAAACGCGATTTACTTCCCGTACTAAAAGAGATTCTGGCTCTGAATAAAAACATCAAACTGATGAGTACTCCATGGACTGCTCCGGCTTGGATGAAAAAAAATAAAAATCTGTATGGAGGTTCTTTAATCGGAGAATCTGTATACAACGACTTTTCGGAATACTTTATAAAATATATCCAAGCTTACAAAAACGAGGGTATAAACATTGACGCAATAAGCTTACAAAACGAACCACGACACGAAATAGGTTCTTACCCAACCATGTATATGGAATGGGACGAACAAAACAAAATCATACGCGATTACTTAGGTCCTAAATTGAAACAAGCAGGTATTGCTACTAAAATTCTGATCTGGGATCATAACTTCGACGGATACGACTACCCTACTAAGATATTGAACGATTCTAAAACAAGAGAATATATTGGCGGTGCTGCATTTCATGGATATGGCGGTTCTCCTAATGATTTGGATAATTTATTGAGAACGCATCCTGATGTTCCGTTATATTTTACTGAGCAATCGGGTGGCGGATGGAATACCGACGATGCTATCGGCAATATGCTTTATTACATGAAAGAAATGCTGATGCCAACCATCAATAAAGGATCGAGAAACTTCTTGATGTGGAATATAGCACTCGATTCGGGTAATGGTCCTGTAACAACTACGGGCGGAGGATGTCAAGATTGTAGAGGTGTTGTAACCATCAAAGATAATAACACATATAGCGTAAACGAAGAGTATTATTTGCTGGGACACTTCTCTAAATTTATTAAAGAAGGCGCACGCAGAATCAATCATACTGTTGTAGGTACAAAACCGAGCAATATGCAAATATGTTCGTTCCTCAACCCTGATGGTTCTAAAGTGGTGGTAGTACTCAATCAAACGGGAGCCAATCAGCAATTTACGGTACGCACAGGCGACAGACGATTTACATATAGCCTGTTCGATCAATCGGTTGCATCGTTTATATACAAGTAAGATTTCGGAGCTTATGCTAAGCTAAGAATATATTTCATAACTAATAATCATATAAATATTTACAAATGAAGAAAACCTTATTAGCAATGTCAGTTGCTTTGGCGTTTATGTCGTGTAGCAAACAGCCTACTTTTGTAGAAGCTTATATTACAACGGCTGACAAAACAATGACTATGGCAAAGGATAGTATTTTGTTGCAAACCAATAACGATACTATCAAACACAATCTGATAACACTAGATGCTAGTGTGAAATATCAGGAAATGGATGGATTTGGTGCAGCTATAACCGGTTCGAGCTGTTATAACTTGCTAAAAATGACTCCCGAAAACAGAACTAAGTTATTGAAAGATACTTTCGATCCTGTTGATGGTGTAGGATATAGCTATATCCGTATTTCGATTGCATGTTCTGACTTTTCTCTTGAAGATTATACCTATTGCGACAAGCCCGGTATCGAGAATTTTGAGATGCACGAATTAGACAAACGCGATTTGTTTCCTATTCTGAAAGAAATATTGGCAATCAATCCGAACATCAAAATCATGGCATCGCCTTGGACTCCTCCAAAATGGATGAAGGTGGATAACTTGAAAGACAGAAAGCCTTTCGACTCTTGGACTAGCGGTCAGCTAAACCCCGATTACTATCAAGATTATGCAACATACTTTGTGAAGTATCTGCAAGAGATGCAAAAAGAAGGATTCAACATAGAATCTATTACTATTCAAAACGAGCCACTTAACAGAGGCAACTCAGCATCATTATATATGACTTGGCAAGAGCAACGCGATTTTATCAAAACAGCTCTAGGACCTGCTTTCGAAAAGAATGGCATCAAAACAAAAATTCTGGTTTACGATCACAACTACGATTATGATGTAAATAAACCAGAGAATGCAGATCAAGGTCAATATCCTTTGAGAATTTATGAAGATACAGAAGCTGCTAAATACATAGATGGTGCTGCTTATCACGCTTATGGCGGTGACAAATCGGAACTATTGAAAATACATGAAGCACGTCCTGACAAAAACCTATACTTCACCGAAATGTCTATCGGACTATGGGGTGACGGATATGATTTTGGGAAAGACTTGATGTGGAATATGAGAGAGGTTTGTATCGGAACCATCAACAATTTCAACAAAGCAGTTATCATGTGGAACTTTATGTTGGATGACAAACATGCACCATACCGTCCCGGTGGATGCGATATTTGCTTAGGTGCAATAGACATCGATTCTTCGGACTATGCTACCATGACTTTCAACAGCCACTACTACACAATGGCTCACTTATCGAAAGTGATTAAACCTGGTGCTAGAAGAATTAAAGCTGACGGAAACACTTCTTCGAAAGTTTATTATTCGGCATTCGAAAATCCAGACGGATCGTTTTCAGTAGTATTACTGAACGAGGAAGACACTGCTCAAAAAATAAGCGTAGCAGAAGGTACTAATGTGTTTACACACGAAGTTCCTGCTAAATCGGTAGTTTCTTATATCTGGAAAAAATCAATCTAACCTTTTTTCTTTTTATACATATTTTCAAGCAGAAAACCACCGAAGCATTTTGTCTTCGGTGGTTCTTTCTTTAAATATTCTGCATGTAGGAGAATAAATTCCTTTTACAAAAACAAGAGGCTACCCTAACGGGCAGCCTCTTTGCAGATAACACCAAAATGAGAAGTAGATAATTATTGAACAGTTCCTACGAAAGTAACCACACTCTTAGGTGGAACAGTCATTGTATAAATATTATTAGAATCGGGAGCTACTTCAGATTCAGCCCACTTATTATTTGCATCAGTTAGAATACGCTTCATACCTTTAAGTTGAGTTACACCATCGATGGTTACAGGGGTAACTACTTCCTTATCAGTAAGGTTTACGGTAACAACAACATAGTCACTACCATCTTTATAGGCTGTCAGATGAAAATCGGTAGGCAATTGACTACCTCTGGCAACTTCTATTCTATGACTGCCCGGTTTTATATATCGGGTGAAGTTTCCGTATGTATCATAACGTTTAGTTACTGTATAGTTTTCTCTATCAGGATCTAAAACGATAAGGCTTTCATTGTTAGAAGTAGGTCTTGCACCTGCCCACCATATAATAGCACTTACATTGGCATCGTGTAGATATCGGTGGAAGGTTGCCGCCCATTTCAACCCGTTAGTAAAAGAGGGATCAAGATCATCAACAGTACTCACTTCAGTCAACCAAACATTCAGTCCCTTGTCTTCTGCTGCAGGATATGGTACTATTGCCAAATCTTTATTGGTGATAGGATCAGGATAACCATGCCCTGATGCTATTGCATTCATGTTTGCAATTTCAGGATACCCTTTCAGGATATTCTTTACATATAATAATGAACCCATTACCAAAGCAAAAGTACTCCACTGAGCATTTTCGCCAAAGATAATTTTAGCATCCACATTATTTCCTTGAAACGCAGGTCCCATGTTCTTGGCTATAAATTTGCCTAAAGTAGAAGATGCTGGAAACCAAACGCATGAGTTCCACTCTGCGGGAAACTCGGGTTCATTAGCCGGCGATATGGCATAAGGCTTCAATCCAACAGACTGATATGCTTTATAGAAATCTACCAGATAATCGGCATACTTTTGATAGTAAGCGGTTTTTAATGAACCTTTAGAAACTTGTCCGTTAGATTTCATATAAGCAGGAGGAGACCATGTAGAGAACACCAGTTTATCAACACCGTATGTATTTTTTGCTTCGCGGGTAATCCACAATTGTCCACGTCTCAATAGATCTTCGGTCATGGTATCAAAAAAAGGATCGGTCAAAGGCATATCAATATTAGCATGAACATCAAAATTAATATCCGCCTCGCTTTTAGCATAGTGAGGAAATACCTCTCCTCTTAAAATACTCAGATGAAGACCTTCGGCTCCAAATAGCAAGCCCATTACTTCCGACCGTTTTTTGTGTGCATAAAACCGATCTGCCCAACCGGCTTGAGCCACACCAAATCCATCGATTACTTGTTTTTCGTTATTCCACATAAGAGTAACGCCTTGCGGATTAGCTGCAGATCTCAATGCAGTTTGATCTGATGAATCTGGAACATCGAAGGAATCATTCGAACATGATAATGTGAAAAGAAGGGAGCAAATTGCAACTCCAAAATAATGCTTTTTCATACACTTGGAAATTAGATTTATAAAGTTTTATTATAAAATAGTACAAATGATCATTAAGGTTACTTGAGTATGCATTCAATAAAAAAACACAACAATTACTTATTGTATTTTTGATTAACACGATCAAGATGATATTTGTTTAAACTTTAACTCTAGAAGATTGACATTTAACAATCAACAGACGCTCTAAGCGAGGATAAAAAGTATCTTTTAGTAACAATTTGATTAATCAGCACAAAAAAATCTACTTCCTATACCATAGAATCAAGAAAGTAGATAGATAAACAGCCACAATAAAACGATAATGCTTATTGTGTTTTTTAGAAGAAACTTTTATTCAGAAACTCCATAAATTTCTCTTTATACGAATCCGATACGGGAATATATTCTTTGCCAAAAACAATGCAGTTACGCTCGATAGTTTTTATCTTGTTGAGATTCACAATAAATGAACGATGCACACGCATAAATTGCTTCGAGGGTAGTTTTTCATCCAACGACTGCATACTCATCAATGAACTGATGGGTTCGGGAACTCCTTCAACATGAAACTTTACGTAATCTTTCTGATTCTCAATATACAGAATATTTGCCAATTCTATTTTTTCCATTCGGTAGCCCGATTTCACGAAAATGCTTGATGCTTCGTTTGTATCCACAAGCTTAAACCATTCGAGAGCTTTATTCGATGCTTGCAGAAATTCGGTATAACTAATAGGTTTCAGTAAATAATCCAATGCATTGAGGCGAAACCCTTCGATGGCATACTGATCGTAAGCGGTTGTAAAAATAACTCGGGTTGAGGCTGACAATGTTCTCGAAAACTCCATTCCATTGATTTGTGGCATGTTAATATCCAGATACAATAGCTGAATATTACCCGTAGCGAGAGTTTCCATCGCATCCAATGGATTCTCGAAGGTAGCCACAAGTTCGAGGTAAGGAGTTTGTTTGGCATAAGATTTCAATAGATCTATTGCCAAAGGCTCATCGTCTATTATTACACTTCGTAGTTTCATACTATTTTTATTTTACAGGAAAATCAATCCTTAGCAATACAAAGAAGCTTTCGCTTCGTCTTTCGACTATAAGTTCGTGATTTTGAGGATAAATCAATTCGAGTCTTTTCGTAAGATTAGCCAATCCTATACCCGAATTGCGTACCTCTATATTTGCTTCTGAGATCGATACACTGTTTTCGACTGTGCAAAGTACACCTTTTTCTTTTTCTACCAATATTTTTATATCAATAAAACTGTCTTTATGAGTACTCAACCCATGCTTAAAAGCATTTTCGATAAGGGTCATAAACATCAGCGATGCCACCATATCTTTACTGCCTTTATTCTCGATCACGACATTGAGATGAACATTAGAACTGATCCTTAATTTCATCAAATCGATATAGTTACGCGTAAACTCGAGTTCCTTATCGATGGGTACAAACTTTCGATCGTTGTCATACAACACGTATCGTAACAGATTGCTTAACCGATGAACTGAATCTTGTGCTTTAGGCTGATCTATCATTATCAGCGAGTAAATATTATTAAGCGTATTGAACAGAAAATGAGGATTAAGCTGACTTCTTAAATTCCTCAGATCGGCTTCGAGTTGAGTACTCTTTACTTTCTCGTAATTAATAGAATCGCGATACCAGCGAGCTGTCATTTTTATGGCAACACTCAACCCGATGACAAACACTATTAGCAGATAATCGGTAAAAATACGCATCCCGAAAGGTGGCTTGTGTCGGCGTGGACCTCCACCTCTCCCACCTCTCTCTTCCATAGGCGGTGGAGTGCCATCGTAAGCCGAAGTGAAAATAACATCCATAACCATTGCCTGAATACCCACGAGCATTGCTATAAGTACAATATTTACACAGATATAAGTCAAAAACTGTTTATGAAACAACAGCTTATCTATCAGGTATAAATAGTTGACATAAAACAATAAGGCAAATATACTCAGCTGTGTTAGGTAAGACATATACGGTCTACTGTCGAAAGTTCCCTCGCGCGACATAATATACACCGGCACGAGTAAGACAATACACCAGATGAGTATATGTGAAAATATTTTGATAAAGAATTTCAGGCTCATAGTTATTAAACTCTAATTACAATAATTATTCGTATCGTAAGGCTTCTATCGGATCGAGATCCGAAGCTTTCTTTGCAGGATACCATCCGAAGAATATACCCGTAGCTGTACATACAAGAAAAGACAAAGCTATGGTATAAACCTCAATATCGATTGGCCACGACAATATATTTTTCACCAAATACGAACTCCCTATGCCTATTGCAACACCAATTAAACCACCCGTAACGCTCAATAGAATAGCCTCGATCAGAAATTGCATCAGTATATCTATACCCTTAGCACCTATCGACATACGCAAACCTATCTCGCGGGTACGCTCTGTTACAGACACATACATAATATTCATAATACCAATGCCACCTACTAAGAGCGAGATACCTGCAATACAAGCCAATAGTATAGTCATCATATCGGTTGTAGAACTCATCATTGTAATCAGCTCTTTTTGTGAACGTACATTAAAGTCGTCATCGTCATTTGCTCCTATCTTGTGACGTTGACGAAGTATATCTTCTATGCTTGCAATAGCATTTTCGGTTGCATCTTCGCTTTCTGCCGAAACTGATATTGACTGTATATACGTAATTGCCAAGATACGTTTCTGAACTGTTGTGTAAGGAGCAAGAATAAGATCATCCTGATCCATACCCATTGTATTATCTCCTTTTGAAGTCAATACACCAATCACTTTGAAAGGTATTTTATTGAAACGGATAGTTTGCCCTACGGGATCTTCGCCATTGGTAAAAAGGTTATCTACGACCGTCTGCCCTATAAGACATACTTTAGCTGAGGCTTTTACATCTGCCTCGGTAAACATTTCTCCCTGAGCAACTGTATATTTACGAATCTCAAGATACGAGGGATTGACTCCGTATATAGATGTGGGCGAGTTGTTTGCTCCATAAATAACCTGACCTGATGAGGATACCTCGGGCGAAGCTGCCGAAATATATTGAGCCTGATCGGCAATGGCTTCGTAATCCTCAAGCTTGAGAGTTTGCATACTCGAAGCACTTTGACGTACTCCGCCAAACTGACCTATTCCGGGTCGGATATTTATCATATTCGATCCCATGGTCGAAATCTGATCTTGTATACTACGCTTCGATCCCTGCCCTATGGCTAGCATGGTAATTACTGCCGCCACACCGATAATAATACCTAGCATGGTTAAAAAACCTCTGAATTTATTGCCACTCAGTGCCCGAAGTGCTATTTTAAATAGATTGATAAAATTCATTCTTTCCGTTGATTAAGGTCTGAAACCTATTGTAAGTAAGGCTACTTACTTAACTCTATATGCTATACTATAACCTACTAAGACTCTCGTTCTTGCCGAATATGCAAGAAAGGTTTGGAAGCTTAGTTTTCTTTAGGTAAACTCTGTAAGACTTCTTTTGCCGACCTAATGTTTGTATTGTAGGTATCTTCTTTGATACGTCCATCGCGAATCACAATATTACGACTGCTAAAATCGGCAATCTCCTGATTGTGAGTTACAAAAATAATAGTTCGGTTTTCGTCCTTGTGCATTCGTTGCAAAAGGGTTAGTATTTCGAACGAAGTACGTGTATCCAAATTCCCCGTTGCCTCATCTGCCAATATAATAACAGGCTCGTTTACCAAAGCACGGGCTATTGCCACACGCTGCTGCTGACCTCCCGACATTTGGTTCGACTTATGATTGAGCCTATCGCCTAAGCCTACATCCTGCAACGCTTTTATGGCACGTTCGTGTCTCTCTTTGGATGATACTGTGGGGTTATACATCAAGGGCAGTTCTACGTTTTCGACAGCCGTTGTTTTTGCCAAAAGATTGTATGACTGAAATATGAAACCTATCTTTCGGTTGCGAAGTGTAGCCCTGCTGTTTTTGTCCATTGTTCTGACCGATACTCCATCCAAATAATACTCGCCTACCGAAGGGGTATCTAAACAACCGAGAATATTCAACAATGTAGATTTACCCGAACCACTTGTTCCCATGATGGTAACAAACTCACCTTCGTAGATCGAGAAACTTACTCCCCTCAAGGCATGTACAGTTTCGTCGCCCACCACAAAGTCGCGTTTCAGATTCTCTACTTTTATTATTTCTTTTGCCATTGTTTCTTTTTTATAGCAGATACTTATCGTCTGGTATTGTTTTCACTTGCCTCACTGCGTCCATTGGAATCTCTTCCGCTCGTCTCTCTCGTACTACTTTCTCTGCGTTTTGTTTTACTGCTATCCTCAAAGTCTCCGGGAACACCTATTTTCGTGAACGACTTTTTCAGTTTCTTTTTACTGTTGAGGCTTTTATCAAATTTAACGACCACCGTAGAGCTTCCATTATTCACCTGAACGGCTATAACTCCGGGTAAATCTTCTATCTGGTTTCTCAATTCGTATTCCTTGAAATTGTTTCGCGTAAAACGATACGTTTCCGTTAAATATTCAGCCTGCTCTTTTCGAGTCGATTTGTTCTCACGATTAGCGGCTTTAGATTGTGCATAACCCGCAATCGGTATAATGAGGCTTATAAATAGCAATGCTATTGTAATTCTATTCTTCGTTTTCATTCTGATTATCGTTTTTTGTTGTTTGCATTATTTTGAGTTATAGTAAGTATCAAATCTTATTTACCTTCTGCCACCTCCACCGGGACGTTTCGGCATAAAAGGGCTCGATTCTCCATTAGCTGCCGTGGCTTCAGGCTCTGCACCTTTAGTGGCTTTTTGAGAGATACCTGTCACAATCACATCACCTTCGTTCAATCCCTCTTTAACCATCACCAAAATACCATCTGATACTCCTACAGTAATCAATCGGGCCGATAATTTATTGTCAGATTTAACCCAAACAAGCTTTTGATTTTTATTCTTTGGATCGGTTTGTATAGGATGTTCCACAACCAAATCTTTTATCTCTTTCGAAAGATCGGGATTGGGCATAAAACGCAAGGCTTTAGAGGGAACTTTAAGAACATCTTTTTCCTCCATAGTGTAGATATTCACGCTGGCAGTTAAACCCGGTTTCAATTTCAAATCGGGATTAGGTGCATCTATCACCACTTCGTAAGTTACTACATTAGATGTTGTTGTAGCTTCGAGACGTACTTGCACTACCTTACCATCAAAATCATCGTTTGGATAAGCATCTACTGTAAACGATACGCGTTGTCCTTCAACTACGCCACCTATATCAGCTTCGTCAACATTGGCAATCACACGCATCTTGGTCAGGTCGTTCGCAATCGTAAACAGAGTTGGTGTACTAAAAGATGCTGCAACTGTTTGACCTTCTTCTACTGCCCTTGATATTACAACTCCATCTATAGTTGAAGATATAGTTGCATATCCCAGATTAGTCTGAGCTTTGAAAACCGCCGCTTTAGACGAGGTTACGGCATATTTTGCAGTCTCGTAGCTTGTTTGAGCATTCTCCCAATCTACTTTGCTTATTGCCTGCTTTTCCCAAAGACCTTTCTGACGATCGTAGTTACGTTGCTCATGCTCCAATTCGATTTTATTTGTCATCAAATTAGCCTGAGCATTTTCCAATTCCGAGTTAAGCAGATTTTTATCCAGTTCGGCTAATATATCGCCTTTCTTTACTACCGAATTAAAGTCTACATAAATTTTCGATATTACCCCCGATACCTGCGTACCCACTTCTACGAGTTTAATCGGTTCGATAGTTCCCGTAGCTGTTACTGATGTAGATACGTCTCCTTTCTCTACTTTAGCCGTATCTAAAACCGTTGCAGACTTTTTACTTCCGGGTAAGAAGAAATAAAGACCACAGGCAATAACAATCACAGCTGCAATAATTAGATATTTCTTTATTTTTTTGTTCATTGTTTATTTCGTTATAAGGTCTCAGACCTTTTTATTACTTTGATGTAGGGCTGAATCAATGTATTCACTCAAAAAAATAGCCTTATAGATCTGCCTGTCAAATAAAATCAGACCTGATACCTTAAAGACTGATTTCTTCTCCCTGATAAAAATTCAGTAATTTCAAGCTTAGCAAGGCTGAATATTTTGCTTGTATAAATTCTTGTAAAGCATTTGCATAATTATTTTTTTCGGTAGTAAGCTCCACTATATTACGCACTCCCAGATTATACTGTTCTGCTACAAGATGGTAGCTTAGTTCTGATGATCCCAGTTTATCTTTAGCAGCTATATATTTACTTTGTGCCGAAACTACATCCTGATACAAGGTTTCAATGGTACGGAACAGTGCTTTCTGCTCATCTAGTAAAGCTAATTCAGCAGTTTTTATATCCAGACTTGCTTTTTCGACATTCGATTTGTTTTGTCTGTTATCAAATATCGGAATGCTCAATGTAAGACCTATATTCTGATTGAAATTTCGTCCGATCTGAGTAAAGAATGACGACGGCTGAGTATATGTATCACCCGTACCAATACTTCCCGAAAGCGATAGTGTAGGCAAATATCCAGCCTTAGCGGATGCTCTGTTCAAGTTGGCTATCTTCACACCCAGTTTACTGTTCTCTATTTCGGGCATAATATTCAAAGCAATACGATAAATATCTTCCTTTTGAGGAACCATGCGCATTACATTGTCATCTTTCAATTCGGGAAATTCTACTTGAAAATCTACATCGATATCTAACTCCAACAACTGTTTTAATTGAAGTTTATAATCATCGAACGAATTTTGAGCCAATACCACATCGTATTTATTTGCACTGTACTGGGCTTCAATCTGTGCATACTCGCTGCGTGTAATACTTCCTGCATCCAGAAAATCTTTGGTTTGCTTTAGCTGTGCGGCAGTTGATTCGAGTATGTTTTCGCTGTTCTTTATGGCCTCACGTGCATATAGCATCTGCAAATAAGCTTGAGTAATAGAAATCTCGATATTATTCTGAGTTTCGAGCGTATTATACTCTTGTGCTTGTTTCTTTAATCGAGCTTCTTTTATGTTATTCAGATTACGTTTGCCATCATAAATGGTCAGACTCGTATTCAATGAGTATTGACCAATTAGAGATCCTTGGAATCTATATTGACCATCGGTATTGATAACCTGAGTATTAGAGAAACCATGTGAAACATTACCCGAAAGACTTGGAAAAAGTGCCGCTTTCGATTGTAATTCGTCTACGGCATAGCTATCCTCTGTTATCTGCGACTTTTGTACCTGAATATTATTTTCACGAGCATAATCTATACACGATCTCAATGTCCAGTTACTTTGAGCCGAAAGAGTATCAACGATAAACAAGCCGAAGATTACAATCAGAATAGTTATTGTATAATATCTTTTCATCGATTATTTCTTATTCAATTTCAAAATCACTATTCATAGGCATTTCAGGAGGTGTTCCCTCTCTGTCAGGACGATTGCCACGACCGCCACGACGCTCACCATCGGGTCTGCTTCGTCTTTCGGGTCTGCTAAATTCAACCTGATCGCGCTTTTCGTTGAATATAGCATATTGTTCAACTGAAAGTATCGAACGGATTTTTTTATTATACTTGGCTTGTTCTTCCTGAATCTTGATGTCTATTTTATTAATGTTTTTGATATTCTTTTCTGTATCCTTAGAGTTGGGAATACTGTCTATAACCATCTGAAGTTGATGTTTCTCACGTGTTAGTTTCATTACGCTCTTTCTCTCGTCCGTCAAAGCCTTTACCAGTTTTTCTCGTTGCTGATCGGTCAAACCCTCAATCTCGGGAAGTTTGGTTATCCCTATCACCTGACTGCTATTTTCGCCACGCTGCGAAAATTCTCCTCTTGGAGGACGTCCTCCGCCACCCGGTCTGCCCCCTCCCATAGGTGGTTGTGCAGATAAATTAAAACAAATGGTAACGGTTGCTATAACTAAGAGTATTTTTTTCATAATCAGTATTTTTAATAAATTACTGATCCAAATATATAGGTAGTGCTAAAGTATGCCAATCATAATCGACAAAGAGGATAATTCTATCGACAAAAAGAAAATCACACTGAAAATCGGAAGATTTACAGTGTGATTCATATAAAATAATTAATGTAGATGTAAAGGGGCAAGTATATTAGCCGATTTTGGCTTTCACTCGCGATATAATAGTGTCTCGGTCTTCGCAGCTCAAGACATAATTCTTCTTATTCTTTGTTTTTATCAAAAAAGCCTGATCATAGTTACCTACATAGGCTCTGTATTTCCCTATTTCTTTACTCGAGAAATGACCAATAAATCCACAAAAGCCACCACTTCCAAACAACCTTATATCAAAAGTGCCACGCTTGTATATTCTTATGGTCTCAATTTCATCAAAATCAATCTTTATCTGAGTGGTTATTTTATTCAATACAATTTGAGAATCGGTCACTTCTATCGAAAGAGGAGATTCAAATACATTATAGATAAAAATCAACAGAAAAAAGATTCCCACCATCAAAAGAAGCCAATCAAAAGAATGTAATAGTTTGTAAACTATACCTGCTTCTACGGCTACTATGATAATAGCAACTAAAAAAGTTATACATTTTACGTATGTACTCCACTGTATATTTAATTTGGTAGTCATTATTTATATGATATGGTTAGCTTAGAATATTTAATTACAAAGTAATGAATATTTTGTAATTTACCAAATAACAACCAATTATATAATAAAATTATGAACAGAAAGATCTGAAAACGAAAAAGCCCTTGTCTCGCGACACGGGCTTCCTACAAACACACTAACTAACACTAACCTAAAAAGGATTTATATCACTTCTTAGTTGAAAATATTTTTTCTTTTATAT
>NZ_CVRU01000072.1 GCF_001261715.1 Dysgonomonas sp. HGC4
TATACACTCCAAATAATTTACATACTATTTTTAAAAGTTTTTTCGCGTTTTTGCTTAACTACTATTTAAACAGTGTTTTACAACATGATTTATTTTTGAAAGTTTTTTCAAAACATCGAAAGCTTGACCAACACTACAATCACAGAAGCGAAAAAGGTAAATTTTGAGGCTGAAAATTTAACATCAAAGATTTACAAAATGGATAAAAAATCCTTTTATCTTAATAAAACCAATAGAATCGACATCTATAAAGAAAGAGAAGCCGACTTTATGGTCTGCTTCTCTTTCTTATTATCCTATTATATATAGAATATTTGTTTACTCCCACTCTATGGTAGCAGGTGGTTTAGATGATATATCATATACTACACGATTCACTCCTTTTACCTTATTGATAATCTCATTAGAGACTTTTGCAAGGAACTCATAGGGTAGATGTGCCCAATCGGCAGTCATAGCATCTGTAGAGGTTACTGCACGAAGTGCGATTGTAAATTCATAAGTACGCTCATCTCCCATTACTCCTACTGATTTTACGGGTAGAAGCATTGCTCCTGCTTGCCACACCTTATCATATAGGTGATAATCGTTCAGCATCTTTATATAGATGTCATCAGCATTTTGAAGTATCTCTACCTTTTCGGCAGTAATATCTCCTAAAACACGGATACCAAGACCCGGCCCTGGAAATGGATGGCGTTTGATAAGATGTTCCATCATGCCTAACTCTAAACCAATACGACGAACTTCGTCCTTAAATAACAGCTTCAAAGGTTCTACCAGTTTCAGGTTCATCTTTTCAGGAAGTCCCCCTACATTATGGTGTGACTTAATTACTGTGCCTGTTATTGAAAGCGATTCAATAATATCTGGATAGATAGTACCTTGTCCCAACCATTTTATATCTTTCAGTTTATGAGCTTCTTCATCGAAGACATCTATAAAGCCTTTTCCTATAATCTTTCTCTTCTCTTCGGGATCAGCAACACCTGCTAATGCTTTGTAGAATCTTTCTTTTGCATTAACTCCTATAACATGCAAGCCTAGGTGCTCATAGTCTTTTTGAACTCTCTCGAATTCATTTTTACGTAACAAACCATGATCAACAAATACACATGTCAGGTTTTTTCCAATTGCTTTGTTTAGTAATACTGCTGTTACAGAGGAATCAACTCCTCCCGACAGTGCCAGTATAACCTTATCATCACCTAGCTGAACTTTAAGTTCGGCAACGGTAGATTCAATGAATGAAGCCGGAGTCCAGTCTTTTTTGCAACCGCAGAGATTCAAAAAGTTATTCAATAACTTAGTTCCGTCTACTGTATGAAATACTTCTGGGTGAAATTGTACTCCCCAAGTTTGTTCTCCTTGTATTTTATAAGCAGCAGCTTTTACATCTTCTGTGCTTGCTATTATATCGAAAGTCTCAGGCAATACGGTTATAGTATCTCCATGAGACATCCACACTTGCGAATCTTTAGCTATACCATCAAATAATGGATCTTTGGCAATAGACACAAGATGTGCTCTACCATATTCACGAGAATCGCCTTTTTCGACTTTTCCTTCTGATGTATGCGCTAAAAATTGTGCTCCATAACAAATACCTAATACTGGATACTTCTTTCTGATTTCTGATAGATCGGCACTAAATGCATCTTTATCATTTACAGAAAAAGGACTACCTGAAAGGATTACACCTTTTACAGTAGCATCGTCTTTAGGAAACTTGTTATAAGGAACTATTTCGCAGTATGTATTCAGTTCGCGAACACGGCGACCAATTAATTGGGTGGTTTGTGAGCCAAAATCGAGGATAATAATCTTTTCGAGCATAGGAGAATAGTTATTTAAGTAATGGTAAATAAAAGAATATCACTTTTTTAGTCAGTAACAATCTTTGGTTGATACATTTACCAAAGTAATAGAAAGGCTTAGCACCTTAATTCTTTTATGCATACAAAGATAAAAAGATTATTATTAAATTTTATATTTGAGGGGTGTAACATTTTATTCTCTTGTTACGTCTTTAGTATAAAGAGAGATTCATTATGAAAAAAGCAATTATATACCTATTCTCATTTATCCTTAGCTTTTCAGCTTCGGGTAAGACTTTAGAGGATATTATTTCCGAATTCTCCAAAGCTCCCCGTGCAGAAAACGTTAATCTGAGAAAATTTCTATTTTCATCATTAACTATAGCGAATTGGGGTAGTAAAGATTTCAATAAAAAAATCAACTCAATGTCTGTTCTCGATCTCGAAAGTTGTTCTAGAGATACCAAGCTTCAATTTGCAGAACAAATAGAGAATCTGGAGATAGAAGGATATGAAGTATTAATGAAAGTAAAGGACGACGATGATAATGTGTTGATAATGTCGAAAAGTAAAAAAGGCAAGGTTAAAGAATTAGTTATAATCACCGTAAGCGATCCTACCATAATCAGGCTAAAAGGTAATTTTAAGCTAAGCGATTTAGCTGATATAAAGAAAGAATACGGAGGAACAAAGAGGAACTAGTAAAAACATTAGCAAGTAAATATTCCATAGTAAATGGATGCTGTAACATTTAAAGAGAAATATATTCCCTATCATCAAAAGCTGTATAGAGTTGCGTACAGACTTCTTGAGGATGCTTGCGATGCCGAAGATGTTGTACAGGAAGCTTATATAAAATTATGGAATAAACGGGATGAATTAATAGATGTAACAAACAGTGAAGCATATTGTGTAATTTTGCTCCGTAATTTATGTCTCGATTTTTTAAGAGCAAAAAAGAAACATTTATTTCAATCAACAGAAGACACTGTATTATCAGACAGTATGGTACTTTCGGACGAAATAGAAACCGTTGATGAAATTAAACATATAGAAACTATAATAGATCTTTTGCCTGAACAGCAACGGAAGATTATAAAACTAAGACACTTTGATGATTATTCGAATGAGGAAATTGAGGAAATAATGGGCTTGACAAGTGTAAATGTAAGAGTATTGATGTCGAGAGCCAGAAAAAAAATCAAGGAACTTTTTAATAGTTACAATTATGGACATTAAAGATATAAAGAGCCTACTTCATTCATTTTATGAAGGAGAGACTTCGAAAGAGGAAGAGAAAATACTCTCTGATTTTTTTGAAACAGAAAGTGTTCCCAAGGATATGGAGGACGAAAGAAGAATATTTCTTAAGCTATATTCGGCTCACCAAAACAATGTACCTGCACATTTAGAGGAAAGACTAAATACTCTGATTGACAATTTAGCAGAGGAAGAAAGCCATAAAACATCTCATATTGTTTTGCCAACAAGACATCTTACTAAACCTGTAAGATGGGCAATGAGCATAGCAGCGAGTGTTCTGATTATTTTATCAGCAGGCATCTTTGCACACTTTGGGAACAACGGCAACAACAATGAAATGCTTGTAGATACCTATTCAAGTCCGGAAGAGGCATATCTGGAAACACAGAAAACGCTACTACTTGTATCAGGCAAACTCAATAAGGGCATTAAACAAATCGAAAAAGTAAACGATATCATAGATAAAGACGTACAGTTATGAAAAGGCTAATAGTATTAATATTTATCGCAGTCTCTGTGACTTCACTTAGCAAGGCACAATCTGAAATTGTAATAAACATGGATGATTTGCAAGCAGAGATATTTAGTGAGCTGGCTAAGATACCACCAAGCATCCCCGCTATTGACCTAGATATGGATGCCATGAAGGTTGAAATTAGCGAAAGCCTTGCAAATATGGAAAACCAACTAAATTGGGTAGATCTTGGCGACCTTGAAAATCTATCTAATCTGGAGAGTTTGGATTTTCAAAATCTGACAGTGAATCCTTCTCAACCCTCTATTAATATTGTGGTGAGTGATACTAACCAAGGAAATACCTATGCCTACGTTAAAAGTGAAACATCAAAGGAAGAAAACAATCACACATATTCTTATACCATAAATGAAACTCCACAAAACAATGATGAACTCTTCTCTCGTTTATCTAATCTTAAAGGAGTTCAAGTCGTATATATTTCAAAATCGATGCTGGGTATGATGCCCAATATGGATATGCCGGGTGTAGATATAGGAAACATTGCAAGCAAATTAGAATCTCTTGAAATATATACAGCAGAAGAAGAGCTTGCTTCGAAACGATTAACTAGTGCGTCAGAAGGGTTATTAAAAGGTGGAGATTACGAAACTCTAATGCTAATTAAAGACGAGGACTCTAAAACTGCTTTTTATGTGAAAAAGAATAAGTCGAATCAAAGCTCTGAGATGCTGATGATAACACAAGATGGAGCCGATGCAACTATTATCAGATTCTTGGGAAACTTTTCTATTCAGGATATCAAGAATATTGCCAACAAACACAACACTAATATGAATATTAATACCACTATAAATACAAACACCTCTACCAGACTAAGCGAAGCTGAGTTGAATATAAGAGTCAAAGAAGCACAAAAGAGAAATAAGGAAGCTCAAAAGATTGCCGAGGATGCTCAAAAGAGAGCACTAGAAATTCAGAAAAGAGCCGAGGAACGAGCTAAAAGAGCTGAAAAGAGAGCAGAAGAAAGAGTTAAGAGAGCAGAAGAGAGAGCAGATGAAAGGGCTAAAAGGACAGAAGAAAGAGCTAAGGAAGCTGAAGCTCGCAAAGCAAACTAAAAATTATAACTCCGTCAACAAAATATTTAATACAACGAGTTCCATTTCATATAAGAAATGGAACTCGTTCTTTATGATAGACATGCTTCTTTATAAGCTATTCAACAGGTCTACTTTATCTTCATTAACCAGTTTCAGTATAAGCTCACCAAACAATGTATTTTGCCAAGCAAACCAAGAACGGGTGAAATTTGTAGGATCATTTTTATGGAAGGATTCGTGCATAAAGCCCGTACCTGCATCTGTAGCCATCAGCATTTTGATACATTCTTTAATTTCTGCATCATCCTGACTAGTAAATGCTTTCATCATTATACTCATTGGCCAGATCATGTCATAACCAATGTGAGGTCCACCAATACCTTCACCAGCTGTACCTTTGAAGAAATAAGGATTATCGGCACTCCATACAAACTTTCTTGTATTCTGATAAATAGGGTCATTTATACGATCTGCATCCAGATAAGCCAAAGCCAATAAGCTAGGTACGTTTGCATCATCCATCAACAGTTGATTACCAAAACCATCTACTTCAAATGCATAAATTTTTCCATATTTAGGATGATTATTAATTGCATATTTCTGTAAGGCAGTATCTACCTCATTCGCTAAAGCAGTACATTCATTAGCCAAAGTTTTATTTTTATTGACCTCTGTAAGAATCTCAGCAGCCTCACGTAGCGATGTTACTGCAAAGAAATTAGAAGGTATCAGAAACTGAAATGTAGTAGCATCATCCGATGGACGGAAAGCCGAGGAAATCAAACCTACTGGTTTTACAGGATTGCCCAATCCATCATTAGACATGGTATCTAGCTGACGTTCGGTTACTCTCATAAATTTATAAGGACCTACTCCGTCTTTCTTTTGTTGCTCCTTAAATGTCTGTAATACAAGCTCTATTGCTTTTACCCAATCAGCATCAAATACGCTGGTGTCGCCCGTAACTTTCCAATAGAAATAAGCTAAGCGGATAGGATAACAAAGAGAATCTATCTCCCATTTACGCTCGTGAAGTTCGGGCTTCATAGCCGTCAGATCACTCATCCAATGCCCATTAGGATCTGCACCGTCATTGAAGGCATTCGCATATGGATCAATCAAGATACTTTTCATCTGACGATTGATTACTCCTGCCAACATTTTTTTCAGTTTTGGATCTTTATTTGCCAACTGAACATAAGGCCACACCTGTGCTCCAGAGTCACGTAACCACATAGCATGAATATCTCCTGTGTAAACAAAAGTATCATCCTTACCATCCTGTACTCGATAATGGACTGTAGTATCTAATGTATTAGGAAAACAGTTTTCGAACATCCACGCTAAACGTGCATTTTTCAACAATTTCTTAATACGAATTATTTCATTTTCGACAGCCGACGACTCAAACAATCTCTCCGAAGGGTTGGGACGATTGGTTACATATACTTTTGTATTATCACTCACTACTGCCGTTTCGGCTTTTACTCCCAAATCGGAAGCATGGATACTGCCTATTGAGACAGCAGACAACATGCACAATCCTAATACTTTTTTTGTTAGATTTCTCTTTACGACCATGTTTTGTTTATTTATATTATATTTCGGTTATTTTGTTGCAGCCAAACGGGCATACATTTCTATCATTGCAGCTTGTGTAAGCAACCATTTTGATTCATCTTTCTTTCTCCCACTCAAATCTTTATCAAACAGACCTTTCTCGTCACGAGCATGATTCCATGCATAATCGAGATTCTTTTTGAAGGCATCAAGATACAAAGGATTTTTGTCTATCTCGTAAAGTTCTATAAAACCTCTAAGCATAACTGCCGTAAACCACACATCTCCTTTTTTCAGAAGCTTAAATTGTTCTCCTTTTTCATCTTTAAAATCTTCGAAAAAATAATTATACGCAGATTTAGCTATATTTTGAGCATCTGCCAGATACTGTTTGTCGTGGGTCAGGTTATATAATAATGCAGCAGCCTGCATCATCTGCCCGCTATTGTAAGCATATTTTTCTTTACCAATATCTCCATTCAGTTTGACATTATCAAAATACAAATAGTCTGTAGAATCCTGTAGATTTTCTTTAGCCCACTGATACAAGTTCTTTCCTTGCAAGAAATAAGTACTATCATTGGTTACCTTAAAGAGCTTAAGAGCAAAAACAGCTCCCGGAGCATTTGAGCATGTATTTTTCGATTCCTTTTTTTGCTCACACCAATAGATACCTCCACCAAGTTTGTCGTCACTTCCACTTATCACAAAATCCCATATGAGTTTTGCTTTCTTCAAATAAGCTTCTTCTTTGGTCAACATGTATATGTCTGTAAAATCGATCCCCAACCAAACATTATCATCATAAAATCGATCCGACTGTGGGGCTTCACTAATATAGGAAGAGTAAGCATAAGGAGTTCTTGAAGTATCGAAATACTTTTCCAGCCCCATCAATACCCTAGAGTCCAATACTTCTTTGTACTTATTATCTCCCGATGTTTCCAGCAATACATTTACAGCCGAAAAAGCTCCAGAAAAAGGCCAGAGATAAGAATAAGCATTAGGTACATCTGCCTGCTCTACCGATGCCAGATAGGTGGCTGAATACTTATCATTGAAAGGGTATGTTTCTCTAAGCAGATTAGTACTATCTACCGAGTAATGAGAATATAATGAATCTAATGTTCCTTGCGCTCTTTCTAAATTTATATTGGTTGGCCTCGCTGCTTCCTTTTTACATGAAACTGCAAAAACAACTAAAGAAACCAAGAACAAGTATTTTAAGGTATGTTTTAACATGGTTATTGTTATTAAAGATTCTTTGCTAATATTTTTCAATACAATGGTTAACTGTTATCTCTTTTGAGATCATAAATTATAATAGCTGATTAATAAACTCGGAAGCTAAGATAAAAAGGTTTATTGTTCAAATAAAATTAAATATCACTCTATATGAATTTTTCACATATAGGATATTGTAATATCCTTTATCTTACTTTCTCAATTAAATTATACAATAAGCTAACAACTATATATACCTTAGTAAACAAAGGTAATAATTAGCGAGCCTTAGTATGTAACTTTGTAACCTTTTCTAAATTACTGTCCATCACAACATAAATCTAAAAAAGGTTACAGAAGTAATAAAAGTGACATGTATCTCCTTCTTTCTAATTGGCACTTTGATTCAGCATCAAAAATCTAATTATCTCACAGCTAGAAAAATCGAGCCTACCGAGCTAGAAAAAGACTCATCGCTATAATTATTGTAAGAGCGCACTGTACATGCTTCTATCATATAATCTCTATGAGGACATATCTATTTGATTGATTGCTTACCATTCTCAAAATCCAAAATCAGTGTTTCTCGTCCTTTTTTAATTTCCATCTTTCGAGTATTAAAAAGAGTTTTACTATAAGGATTATCATAGCGGTAATCAACTTTTAATGATACTTCCTTACCTTTTATTTTAAATGGCGATGCCCAACCAAATTCGATCTGTCCCTGAGATGGAGAATTATAAGTAACATCTTGATTATTGGTCATAACCTTAGATTTAGATACCATATCTACAAACTTAGAAAAGCTTCCCGATTCTTGTTTAGAACCCATCTCACAAATCCATATATTTTGTAAACCATCGGCAATCAGATCGTTTATTACACCTTCATCATTGGCTTTCCATCGGATTTGATGCTGCGAATAGATAGCAATATATCCATCATCTTTTCGAGCAAATACCCAAGAGCCTTTTTCGATAACCTCATCAAAAGCATCTTTAGGTACATAAGCATGTGTGAAATGTATTTTCTCGGTTTCGGGAGTATTATAAATACATACAACTACGTTTTTATGTTGTGCTGCACGAGGCAATACGGCATTACCTGCCCAATAATTAGGTGTTACGTTCAGGTGTTCCGATCCGGGATGATTGGTAAATACCAATGCTTTATTGCCCAAAGTAGCCTGCCACGGGTGCTGCTGATAACCTATTGCTCGGGGACGAAAATCAGATGCACAACTGATCATATAATCGGGTGTGCGGTATGTTTCGATATTGGCTTCCGACAGAGCAAAGCGATCGAGATTAGGAGTCGTCACCTTCCCATACTTAGCAATCTGATCATCGTAAATTTTAATATAACGGTCGTAATCACGATAAGGCCAAGCATCGTGTGTCTCCGAAATATGTTTAGACATACGTATAGCCAGAGGATGAATAAACTCCTGCATACCCCAGAATAAATGAGTATCGAGTTCGCTGTCATATGAAAGCCCGTATTTAGGAGCATCCGCTACTTCAATACTATTCCGTTGGCGGTTACGCATTGTTACCGAATAATCGGTTCCAATTTTCTCTATTACTTGGGGGCATCTGTAGCTACTGGTCACAAGTGCAGTGCTTCCCATAATATGACGGGGTAAATATTGCCCTACTCCAAAAACAAGTTTCATGACGGGTGAAATAGGATTTTCATACGTAAGCAACGTAGGTGCATAAATTCGCCCTGTTGTTGCACCTAACACTCCTTTGTAATTATTAAGTGCCAAATCGAACATCAACATATCCAAAACTAATCCCGCTCTCGATTTGATAAGTGGATCTTCGGCATAATCATACAGATTACACAGCAAAAGAACTTCTACATCGTAATAAGTGGCAGAAAGCCACTCGCTGAATCCGAAACGAAAACGAAAATCGAGCCAACGAACCAAACGTTCTTTTGCATGATCCATATGTTGTTGCCCTGTCATTCCATTTTTGAAAATCTTGTCTTTATACAATTGACCTGCCAGCAATTCGGCAGTATGATACAATGCCTGATGGTTTTCGGTATGATAGCATTTGTAAGTAGTATCACGTCTTGCATCATCCCACCAATATTTGAAATCGAGAATACAATCTTCTACCTTGCCATTCATTTCTTTTGACAGGATTGGCTTTTCCCGATTCTGATACTCCAAACGAAGCAGTCCGTTTAATGTAAAGTCATTACAATCTCTGTTGTAATAGATTACATCCAATGTTTCTTGTACCTTTTTTTCATCAATAGGAAGTCCTCCTGCAACACGGGTTATTTCTTTGAAAATAATTGTTCTTCCGCCTTGCCCCTCGGTATCTCCTTCTTTTGAACAATAGTCTATATATTGTTGCCGCCTTTGTTCGAATGTTCCCTGAGGAGAAGTCCGGAAAGGGCCGTTTCCGTTTGCGTCTTGTCCTCGCAGACTAAAAAGCACCCCTATAAAAAGGAGAATACACAGTATATATTGTGAGGTTTTCATATTGTTACTTTTTAAAGTTATTGCAGATAATAGTGTAGGGGCGTATTGCATAAGCCCGAAAAAAATAGAAACATTCTATAATTGGGCGTATGCAATACGCCCCTACAACTGTGTTATTTATATTGCGATTCTTTCCAATTATATGGATAAGGAATTCGCTTATAATAATCTAATGAATGTTTTGGTTTATCATATTTCGCAGGAATAGGCAGTTTTGAATATTGTTGGAAAAACAATACACATCCGTCTCTCCACCATACAGCTTCTTGTTCTTGCAATTCGAGTAACGATTTCACATGGACGAAACGCTCATCATCCATATCTTTCTCCAATGTATTCCAGATTGACTGCATTTGATGAACTTCATCCACTCCCAGATAATAATGTGCTACTAAATCATTCCAAAGGGTATTGCCCGATGGCATTTTATAATCCCATGCAACCCGATGAAACCACAATAAAAATTGAGGCGGACAGGTTTTCACATCATCTAATTGATTGCTCAATGGTTGATGATATTGCCCTACTGCATTCGTTCCTGTATGGGTACGATCTACCCCTACACCCGATTCGCTTGCTTTGTGATAATCAAATGCACTCCAAACCGGATCGTCGTGCCAAGGTTCGGGACCATTGTGAGTATCGTAGTTCATAATATGATTCAATCCCAAAGGTGTCATATAATTAACTGCCGCCTCCCGTGACATCAACATTATTTTCTGTATAGGAGCAATCACTTTTTTGTCATTAGAAAATGTCATTCGTATCCACTCTTCCGACATATCTTTCGATGTCATATCGGGATTCCATGCCAAACGTCCGAAAGCATGCCAGTTGGCTTGACCGAACAAATGTCCTGTCCAGTTAATATCAGTTCCTGTATTGGGTACACCGGCAATTCCCGATATTCCATGTGTCTTTTTATAATTTTGAAGTACTTTCGATACAGTCGATCCTTTACCATTTTCATAGGTGTCTGATTGTAGTGTTTCTTCAAAGAGTGAGCCTAGATATACTAGATGTCCTGCATGCCCTAAATTTTCCTGTGTTATCTGAAACTCAAGTGCTAAGGCTGTTTTAGGAATTGCTCCGAATAATGGGTGAAATGGCTCACGTGGCTGAAAATCAATCGGTCCGTTTTTAGGCTGTACAAATACATTCCTATTGAATTGCCCATCCAATGGTTTAAACTCCTCATAACCATTCATTACCCTATCTATATGTCTTTCGTTCTGATAAACAAAGGCTCTCCAGAATACCACACCTCCGTATGGTTCGAGTGCCTCAGCCATCATATTGGCTCCATCGGCATGGGTGCGACCATAATCCTGAGGACCGGGTTGACCTTCGGAATTGGCTTTCACCAAAAAGCCTCCGAAGTCGGGAATGTATTCGTATATTTCTTTCGCCTTATCTCTCCACCATTGCCTAACCTGAGGATCTAAAGGATCGGCAGTAGATAATCCGCCAATTTCTTTAGGGGCACTGAAACGTGCTGTCAAATATACTCTTATACCATAAGGACGAAAGGCATCGGCTAAAGCAGCAGCCTTTATAATCCATTCGGCACGGAGGCTTTTGGCATTCGCATTGACATTGTTTAGTACTGCTCCATTTATTCCAATAGAGGCATTCGCACGTGCATAATCAGTATAGCGAGGCGATTTATAGTTAGGTAATCGTGCCCAATCCCAAAGAGTGTACCCTGCATAGCCACGTTCGATGGTACCATTCAAATTATCCCAATGATCTAATACCCGCAGTTGCAGTTTAGGCTCTTCAGTAATTGCCAGTTTATCTAATAACTGATTTGTTTGCATCAATCTCAGATAATGGAATACTCCATAAAGGACTCCTATATCTGTTTTCGCAGCAACAAGTGTTACCTGTTTCTCATCCACATTTGCTGTGCGGATTATATATCCTTCGGGATCGAGTGCGTTTATTTCTTTAGCATAATTCGATCGGGCAATCAAATCCGAAGATTGAGGTGTTCCGATTAATAAACCTCCCGAAGTCAGACTTTGAGAATCCGCCAAATCAATGTTTAATAATCCTTTCAGTCCTAAGTCTAGTTCTTTCTTGGCAGCTTTAAGCCTGTCGGAATTAGCAGGAAAAACAACTCCTTTATTCTGACTTTGGTATTTTTCCAAAAGAGTTGGATTATCAATTTTGTGATAACGTAACCACAATTCGTATCCGCTTTCCGCAAAAGTGAAGTGTACACAACACAATAGCAGAAAGATTAATATTGTCTTTTTCATGTTTTCTGTTTAAGTCCTTGTTTATAGAGGTGGAGCTCTACCCCATCCCCCTGTTAGGCTTTTATTATTTTACGGGCAGGGCAGAGTCTCTACCGTGAAGCACGTCATAAATCTAACCATTATTGAATAACAGCAGCCCACCCCCCATTACGCACCATTTTTATTTTTATCTTCTCTCCTTTTTTAACCGAAGATTCTTTCTTTCTGTAATCCATTGCCTGACGACCTGCATTAATACCATCTTCGAAAGATGTCATTTCATACGGCTTTCCATCATTCAGAAAATCGAGGCTTATTTCAAAAGTTCTCTCTTTCTCATTGTTGTTGGTCATACCTCCGATAAACCATTTATCACCTTTACGTTTAGCCACAATAGCATATTCACCTACTTTGGCTTCGAGTACTTTAGTGTCATCCCAAGTGGTCGGAACTTGTGTGATAAAACGAGTACAGTCTTCATTGCGATAATATAGTGTGGGATTATCTGCTAACATTTGCAAGCCGCTTTCAAAAATTACAAACAATGCCAACTGATAAGCGCGTGTTCCTATACTTGCAGCATTAGGACGGTCGGCTTTGTAAACTTCGGGTTGCATACTTATCATTGCTCCGGGTGTGTAATCCATAGGACCAACAGCGTTACGCATAAAAGGCAGATAGATACTGTTATCAGGATAGCAACCGCCCATTTGCTCCATACCACGCACACCTTCGTATGATATTACATTGGGATAAGCATATTCTAATCCGGCAGGTTTGAACGATCCATGAAAATCGACAAGTAATTCGTGTTTAGCGGCTTCTTTTGCCACACGCTCGTAGTAGTTTACCATCCATTGGTCGCTTCTGTCCATAAAGTCAATCTTAAGACCTTTCACTCCCCACTCTTTGAATGTTTTGAATAAGTCGAAGTTATTTTCCACAACCAACCATGTCAACCAAAGAATAACATCTACATTTTTTTCTTTTCCGTAACGGATTATTTCATGTACATCCACTTTGGGATTAGGGGTATAAGGGTCACGCGTGCTCATTGCCCAACCTTCATCCATTATAATATAAGGGATGCCGTATTTGGATGCAAAATCAATATAATATTTATAGGTATCCAAGTTATAGCCTGCAACAAAATTCACATCAGGTCCGTAAGGAGAAGCATCATTCCACCATTCCCAGCTAGCTTGTCCAGGTTTGATCCATGATGTATTTTGCAATTGACTCTTAGGTGCAAGTTTCAGAGTCATTGTATTTTCCAGCAACTGTTTATCGTCGTTCGTTATTACAAAGTATCTCCAAGGGAAACTGCGTTTACCTGCTGTTTTGGCAATATAATCGCCTTCTTTCAGAATCTTTAAGCTACGGTCTCCGTCTTCACCAAATTCAAGCGGAGCTTTAGGGAAAGTCGATCGCATGCCATTACCCGTTGTTGCAGTAAGAAACATGCATGGATAATCGGTTAGATCCGATTCGGAGATCAATATTTTATATTGCTTTTTTGTATCGAGCAACATGGGAAGAACTGCCATCTTACGTTCCTCTGCTCCAAATTTACTAGTCGGAACATGCGTATATTTTTCCTCGTAAGCGGTCTTAAATCCGCCCGGCTGTTGCATATGGGCCAAATAGTCGGAAGGGAAATTGATTACAAAGTCTTCACCTTTTACAATAGATTCGTTCTTTTTATTGGTAATGAAACGATAAGCAACACCATCATTAAAAGCTCTGAATTCAACCGAATAGTCACCTTTGAAATTTAGCAGCAATACATTGCAGTTATTATTTACGGTCGAATATTTGAGTGGAACAACCGGTTTAATATTTTCATTAATCACACTACGCTTTTGTCCTGTCAATTTAGGATTTTCGCCTAGAACTTCACCATCCAATGCCAATTGCAAATAACAATCGGTCAGCAAGGGATCGGCATTGTAATTAACCGAATAATAGATTTTATCCTTTATACTAAGGGTAACTTTAATTTCTCCATTCGGAGATTTCAATTCTATGTTTTGTGCCGACAGGCTTACTACTCCTAAGGAGCAATACGCTAATAAGGAGAACAAAATCAAGAATGATTTCTTTGATAATAGTAAATTTTTCATCTATTGTGTTTTTTAATAAAAAGGTCAGCGACCTATTTTTCTAGTAAAGCTGTTGCACACCACAGGATAGGTGCTTGTCCGTGTAGGTCTCCTACAATTCGTTTACGAGCCAGATAATATTCTTTGCTGTTACCTACATTGGTTCCCATGCAGACTTCTCGCAGATCGTTATCTTCATTGATATATGTATTCAGTGCAATCCACGCTTTACGTGCAATGGGTGCATAAATTTTCGAATCGAGCCAACCGTTTTTCACGCCTGTAATAATAGCATAGGTAAACATTGCTGACCCCGAAGTTTCCGTCCAAGCGTCTGGCTGATCTACCAGTTGCCCCCATAACCCTTCTTCATTCTGATATTTACGAAGAGTTTCCATCATTTTCTGATATTCTGTCAGAATGCGAGCACGGTCGGAATTATCTTTTGGCAAATTCTTTAATAGTTCTGTCATACCTGCTGCCATCCACCCATTTCCTCTACACCAGAAAAAAGGAGCTTCTTTTGCATGAAAAAACAATCCGTTGGGCTGCTGTATCGAGTCCAGATAAACTGTCATTTGATAGGCAGCTCTATCTATGTATTTTTTATCTTTCGAAGCCAGATATGCTTGACTCTGAATAGTAGAAATCATAAACATATCATCTATCCAAAAACGAGTCTGCCACGATAAACCCCTGTCTAGAAAATTCTGATATTGTTCAGCATGTTTGGTCGATTCAGGCATCTGCCATTGACTATCGGCGAAATCAATCCCTATATAGTAATACAATTCATTACCCGTTTGCATATATAGCTGTAAAGGCACTGATCCAAAAACAGTATGATCAACATGATCGGGCTTTTGCATCAAGTGTTTTTGACTTCCCAAGAGGGGAAAAAATCGCTCTTCGAGTTGTCTCAGGAGTTTTTTGTCTTTTGAGACATTTGCAAACTTCAAAGCTCCAAACCAAGCGCAGACTTCGGGATAAGTTACTTCATTGGGAGGTGATTTTATACCATCAAAGTTTCTGAATGGCTCTGATACATATCGTTGAAATACTCTCAGACCTACATCGAGCGGATCTGTTCCTTTCGGAAAATTTTTCAAATCTCCGCTTTGAGCCATTGTCAAAAAAAGAGTGGCTTGCAAAAAGCAAAAAATTGCCAGAAGTGTTTTCTTCATTGTTTTTTCTTTTATAAATAGTTGACGAGTAAACAAGCACTATCTACTCGTCAACCGGAAAATATTTAACATCACATTTCAGAACATGGCTAACAATTGTTGGCATGCTTCAATAGACAAACCACATTTAGCGAAGCCAATAAAAAGGTCTGAGACCTTACCATCCCGGATTTTGAGGGTATGGTGTACCTGTAGTTACTCTGTCTATTTGTTGTTTGGGTATAGGACGAAGTATATGCTTCTCACGTACATTTATCGGAGCATTCCCTTCTCCATACTTTCTTACTCTTTCCAACAAGGTTCCGGTTCTCGCTAGATCTGCCCAGCGGCAATGTTCTGCCAGAAGTTCACGTGTTCTTTCTTCCAGAATAAAATCAAGCGTTATATCAGACGCTTTTACATCCAAAGCTCCTGCAACAGTTTTTTCTTTATTACGGGCACGCTCACGTACAACATTTATATGCCTAGCTGCATCTGCATTATTTCCCAACTTATATGCAGCTTCCGCAGCCAACAGATAGGTTTCTGCCAAACGGTAAATAATGTAAGAACGATCTGAATTGTCATTGGGTACAGCGCGGGTTCTATCTAAGAACTTTGTTATTGTAGGGAAAATACCTGTACCGTTATAAGCATCAGGAGTGAAAATTATGTACTGGTTCTTGTCTCCTCTATGTTGAGTGCGAGCTTTTATGTCATTGGCTGACATTTTATAACCGGGATAATAGATAGCAGTATCTCCGATTGTGGTCAATTTCCAATCAAAAGATTCTTTTATACCATTAATATTATATGATATAGCTCCTCCGTTTTGCTTTTTAGTTGCAAACCACACCATTTGGAATGTACCTTGATAACGAGTGTCTTTATCTCTATTATTGAATGCGTTATACGTATAAGTATTGGGGTTGTTCCACGAATAAGAACGACCGTCATTTATATTACGTTCACCCAGATAAGCATCGTATCCGTTTACAAAATAATGGTTCAGGGTTGTGCGTCCACCATAAACATTGTCATCATCCCAATCCATACGTGCAACAAATAATTCTTCTTTGTTTTTGCCTGATGGTGCATCGTTGTTTTCATCAAACACGTCTGCAAATTTGGGCATGAGAGAAATTCCAAGTCCGGGAGCATCAGTTATAAGACCATTCAATGTTGTGTATGCTTTTTGATAGTATTCCTGAGCTTTCGATGGGTTGTAATATTTATTATGCGGATTATTGGGATACTTAGAGGCATCTTTGTCATATACCCATCCTAATGTCAAATAAACTTTACCCAACAGGTGACGTGCAGCAGCAGCCGAAACACGTCCCGAAGGTAAACTATTTTGCTGAGGACTAGGCGAATATCCTTTAGCTGCATCTTCGAGGTCAGCAATAATTACATCGTACGCCAAAAGCATATCTTCACGTACAGCCGATGTTCTAGGCTCGGTGTTGAAGGTTGTATTTACCGTTAGATCGCCAAATTGCTCAACCATGAGAAAATAGAAGAAGCCTCTAAAGAATTTTGCTTCGGCTAGAAACTGATCTCTTTCAGCAAGAGTTAAATCTGCGGTTCCTGTATCAACATTAGGAGCATTTTCTATTAAAAAATTAAGTGTATTGATATTAGTATACGAGTCATTCCACAGTTTTCGAGGAAATTCATTATCCGTATTAAAACTTTCGAGGTGATAATTACCTATATGCGTAGTTCTGTTACTACCTGCCATATTAGGCTTTATTTCGTCCGTTCCGGGATTCATCAAACCATGTATTCCCTCTTCATAAGCATACATTGTTCTCAAAGTTCCATATATGGAAGTCAATCCCATTTTAAACCCTTTAGGGGTTTTCATAAAATCCTGAGTGGTATTAGCGTGGTTCTCTTCTTCTAATTTGTCTTCACAAGCAGTAAAAGAACCTACCATCAGGGATATTGCTATCAGATATATTATTTTTTTCATGTTCATATTTCAATTAAGGTCTCAGACCAATTTGTTACTCTGGTAAGTATAATAGTGAGAGATAGTTATAGTTGTAAAATGTAAAAATTAATATTTACCGTTACTTATAGAGTTAAAATGATAAGTTCAGTCCAAATACAAAAGCTCTGGTTGGAGGTGTTGTAAGATTTATAGTACTGGTTGTCTCAGGATCTATACCCCCATCTTTCTTATATTGAGAATCGAACCATGTATAAAGATTAGAAGCTGTAGCATATACTCTTGCCGATTGTATACCATATCTGGTAGAAAGATTCTTAGGCACGGTATATCCTATTGTAATATTTCTCAGTTTCAGATATGAAGCACTGTATCTTGCCAATAAACCTTTATTCGGCACCTCGGCAGCAGACGGTTTAGGCCAGCGTGCACTTGTGTTATCGGGAGTCCAGTAATCAACATTCAGGTTGTTGTACGAACCTTTCATCTCATTCATCCAGCTATTATGCATATCCGAGGTTAGAGTTCCTCCCTCGCGGAATGTAAATAAGAATGCTAAATCAAATCCTTTTAATGCAAATCGGTTATTAATACCACCCTCAAAATTAGGAGCTCTTCTTCCTATGAATACTCTATCATCGTCATTAATCTTTTGTTCGGCCTTTGGAGTCACTCCGTCGTCTTCATAATCAACATGGTGATTCTTAACTTTTACATTACCAATAACAGAAGTCGGGCCCGATACTTTATATCCAAATGTTTCAGCCAAAGCCCTGTCTTCGGGTGTGTCCTGCCAAATGCCGTCTGCTTCTAGAGAAAGAATGGCCCAACGATCTCTACCCAAATACAAGTTTTCATCTGGAATTTGAGTAACACCTTCTCCCAGATCCACGACCTTATTTCGATTAGCAAAAATATTAAAATCGGTAGTCCACAATAATTTATTCTGCCCATCACCATTTATATTAACAGTACTCACATTGAACTCTACTCCTCTATTTCTGGTTGCACCTAGATTGGTTAGATATGAACTGGAATAGCCCGAAGTTGCCGGCAATTTTACTGGTAATAATAAATCGGTTGTATTTTGTTGATACAGCTCTAATGTACCATTGATACGATTCGATAAAAATCCGAAGTCAATACCAATATTATATGTTTCAGTATTTTCCCATCCTAAGCTTTTATCGGGTACAGAACCGGGATATACTCCCATTACTCCTGCTGTGCCAAATAGATATTTATTATCAGATAACCGAGCCATTGTTTGATATGGATCAATCGCCGTGCTACCGACATTACCCCAACTTGCACGTAATTTCAAACCCGAAAGGAAACCTACTTCTTGCATGAAAGATTCTTGAATTACATTCCACCCCAAAGCCAATGATGGGAAAGCATGCCATTTATTTCCTTCTGCCAGACGAGAAGATCCGTCATATCTAACTGTTGCAGTAAATAAATACCTTTCTTTAAAGTTATAATTCAAACGTCCCATATAAGATAAGATACTCCATTTATCAAAAGTTCCGCCTCCTGTAATTGCGCCTTGTGCCTTTCCCGGATTATGATGCTGTACATTATCATCGTAATAGTCAAAAGACTCTATGCTGTTTCTTTCAAGAATACGGTCTTCGTAACTGAATAGTCCTGTAAACGAAATATTGTGAACCTTATTTATAGTGCGATCCCATGTCAAGATATTCTCTACTGTATAATCTTGAATAAATTCATTTTGAGAAAATGCTTTATTTAAAGCACCCATTCTTCGGGTAGTATTAGAGGCAAGAAATTCACCTCTGTTGTTTTGTCTCAATTGTATACCTCCATTAAAACGGTATTTGAAACCTTCGGGTAAAGTCAGTTCAAGGTATCCCGATGTAAATGTCGAAAGTGTTTTTCTATCATCAACCACTGCACCTTCTTGTTCGTCAAGTAAGGGGTTCCATACATTCTGACCACTTCCGGGTAAATAAGTTCTCAAAGATCCATCATCATTATAAGGAGTTGTAAACGGAGAAGCTCTCAATGCCTGATCCATAGGATTAACATCTTCACCCTTCGTTTTAGTAAATGTATTCAAAGACGAAAGCCCTACTCTAAGTATTCGGCTAACTTCTGTATCGAGAGAAAACTTAGCAGTCATACGTTCGAATGAATGCCCACGATAATTATTTTCGCCTTTAAAGTATCCGACAGAAGCATTGTAAGATGTTTTTTCGCTACCTCCATTCAATGAAATCTGATGACTGGTTCTAATACCATTTTTGAAAATCAGATCTTGCCAATCGGTATTATTTCCGGCATTAAAACCATCCATCTCATCTTGATCGCGAAAAACAACTCCTATTTTCATCAACTCAGGATCGTCCACTCCCGTATATTTATCTGGGTTTGCATTATATTGAGACCATTGTTTAAGCCTGATAAATTGGTCACTATTCATTACATCGAAGTTTTTAATAGCACTGGTCACTCCATAAAAACCATTATAGGAAACCTGAATTTTACCTTTACTTCCACGTTTGGTAGTAATAAGTACAACCCCATTAGCTCCTCTCGATCCATAAATAGCAGTAGATGAAGCATCTTTTAAAACGCTTACACTTTGTATATCATCGTTGTTTATATCATTTAAACTTCCCGCAAAAGGTATTCCGTCAACGACAATAAGTGCATCGTTATCTGCTTTAATCGATCTTTCTCCACGAACTCTAATTTTGGGTACAGCACCCGGACGGGTATCTCCACCCTCCATTTGCACTTGCACACCTGCTGCCAAACCTTGTAGTGCCGATGCTACGTTGGCTACGGGAGCCTGTCTGATTATGTCTTCTTTTACATTAACCATAGCACCGGTAATATCGGACTTCTTTTGAGTTCCGTATCCCACAACTACAACTTCATCCAAAACTGCGGCATTTTCTTTCAATGCGACATTTAAATTTATCTGATTGGTTATCCTTATAGACTGAGGTACATACCCAAGGTACGATATATCAATAGTTTGTCCATTTTCTACATCCAGAGAAAATGCTCCATCCAAATCGGTAACAGTACCTATGGTAGAACCTTTTACAATGACAGTTACGCCCACTAACGGACCCGATTGGTCGGTAACAATTCCTGTTATCTTTCGTTTAGTCGCTTGTTGAGAAATGCTAGTAGTGTTTGAGGTATGTTCTTCTGCTGATAAAGGAAACAATACGCTTGATCCAGAGATCAGACATAATGTACCCAGCCAGCACAGCCTTAGAAAGTACTTTTTATGTACATGCATAATTTTTTAGGTATTAGGATAGGTTTAACAAAAATTAATTGGAACCCAAACTTATCATATATTTAAGCTCCAACTGGTCTGATTTTCGGACATGATAGAACCCCTGAGAGACAATGTCTTAAAAACAGATAAGAATGTCCCAAAATCGGACTATTTCATCTATATTAGTCGATCTGAAGCTTCATTTTACGACAAATTTCCAATATTTTTGCTTTATCCTTATAAACCGAAACCTCTACTACCATGCATACAACCCTTAGCTTAAAGAAAGCGTACATGCTTCTCTTTATATTCACGTTCACCTTCTGTCAAGATTTAAAACCTTACAGCCTTAGGCAGTTATCGAGCAAAAACGGATTGTCAAATAGTGCAATCCTCTCTATCAGCCAAGATAATAATGGTTTCATGTGGTTTGGCTCATGCGATGGGCTAAATATGTTTGACGGACTGAATATCCGCGTATATAAACCTACCAATGGAAAAAACAATCTATCGGGCAACCTTATTGAATCTATAATAGAAGCAGGAGATGATATATCGTGGGTTCAAACAAATTATGGACTAGATCAGTTCAATAAAAAGAAAAAAACGGTAATAACCTATAAAGAACTTAAAGGCAAAAGCAAGCTAGCCACTAGTCCCCAAGGCGATGTTTTTGCGATTACCGAAGACAATTCTATCTATTATTTAAAGAAAGGTGAAGATCGTTTTATAAAATATCCCCTAGAAAACAGTTATTCATCAACTTTAAAGGCAGTTGTAGATGACAATAACATACTATGGATATTTACAAATGATGGTAACAGCAAATCCTATTATATAGAGAAGAAGGGCAAAAAGATTAATCTGAAATCCGCTAATCTCTTTGAGCATGATAAGAAACTTTCGTCTTGCTTCAACGAGGGTAATTCTGTGTACTTTGTTGATGAGAGTCACATTCTATACGAATATGATCTTCTTACCAAAAAGAAATATTATATATACGACCTAGAAAAGGAGATTAACGATAATGGAGAAATCTCGGCAATCATAAAGCACAACAACGATTATTACATTGGTTTTAAAACTAACGGTTTGCTCCATCTTAAAAACATACCCGATCAGAAAAATAATTATTCGGTAAGTCAGATTGATATTAAATCGGGAATATTCTGCTTGATAAAAGACAAGTTTCAAGATATTATATGGGTGGGAACAGACGGACAGGGCGTATATATGTACTATATAGATGCATATTCTATAAAATCTACCATCTTTAATACTCTCAGTTACCCTATAAATAAGCCCGTAAGATCGCTCTTCGTAGATAAAGACAACTCTCTGTGGATAGGAACTAAAGGTGATGGTATTATAAAAATACCCAATTATGATCCTAACAAGGATATTAAGGATAGCAAAAAAGAACATATATTATCCACAAACAGTAATTTGAATGATAATTTGGTTTTTGCCTTTGCCAAAAGTAGTCGTAATATCTTATGGATAGGAAGTGATGAGGGGATAAATTACTATTCGTACAAAGAAAATAGAATAAAAAAAGTAGAAATTACCGCCGAAGACAGCCGCATAAAGTATGTACATGCTATCTGTGAAGCAAACGATTCGACCCTATGGATTGCAACTGTTGGAGAAGGCATCATAAAAGCCAGTATAGGAGGCACAAAGGATGCCCCGATAATAAATAGGACTCGACGGATAACCGTAAATAATGGGGAAACCTCTTACAACTATTTCTTTACGATTTATAAAGAAGATGATTCTACCATCTGGTTCGGAAATAGAGGCTATGGCCTATTCAAGATGAATTCCACCACAGACCAATACGAAACATTTCAGTTTGATAAAGATTATACCAATCAAACTCTTAACGATATATTTTCGATTGCCAAAAACGACAAAGGTTATTGGTTTGGAACTAGCTTCGGGTTAATCAGACTGGCAGACGGAAAAGAACAGATTTATAATGAATCGAATGGCTTCCCCAATAACACAATACATGGGATTCTCGAGGACGATGACAATAATCTATGGCTAAGCACCAATCAGGGTATTGTAAAATTCAATACAATTGAGAAAACATTCCAAACCTACAAACAGCAAAACGAATTAGACGTCATTGAGTTCAGTGATGGAGCTTATTACAAAGATGAAACTTCGGGAACATTATACTTCGGAGGTGTAAACGGATTTATTACAATAACTAAGAATGAGTTTACAGAAAAAGAATATACTCCCCCCATATTTTTTGACAACCTATCTATATTCGGGAAAAGCTACAATATATCAGACTTTCTTATACAAGACAAAGATTCCGAAATATTAGAGCTCGATTATAGCCAAAACTTCTTCTCTATTTCTTTTACTGCAATTGATTATATAAATGGCAATAATTATGAATATTACTATAAACTAGATCAGTTGAGCCCTAATTGGATAGAAAACGGTAACTCTAATACTATCTCCTTCACCAGTATTTCTCCGGGACAATACACCCTTTCCGTAAAATATAAAAATAGAATAACTGGCAAAGAAAGCCCTGTTTACTCTCTCACAATCAAGATAACACCACCATGGTATAGAACCGATATTGCATATTTTATATATAGCATCCTTATACTTAGCCTTATTTTCTTTTCTATCAGACTTAGTCTGAAATGGGTTAAAATGAAGAAAGACACAATCATAGCCCAATTAAACGAACAGCAAAAAGAGGAAATATACGAGTCGAAGTTGCGCTTCTTTACGAATATCACACACGAATTATGTACTCCGTTAACATTGATATATGGACCTTGCGAGAAGATTATAAGTCATCGGAATACCGATTCTCATATACAGAAATACGCATCGTTAATACAACGCAATGTAGAAAAACTCAACACTCTGATACAGGAGTTAATAGAATTCAGACGCCTGGATTCAGGAAACAGACCTTTGGAAATAAAAGAGATGCCAATATCAGAAACAACAAAAAGCATAGCAGATCTGTTTCTTGAGATAGCAGAAAATAAAGAGATTGATTATCAAATGAATATTCCATCGGGAATTTATTGGAATTGTGACTCGAATAGCTTTGTCAGAATAATAACCAATCTATTATCAAACGCATTTAAATATACCCCTCAAAATGGTTTTGTAACAATAGATCTTCAAATAGAGAAGGAAACTCTCGTATTTTCTATAACCAATACAGGTAAAGGTATTCGTGAAGACAACTTGCTGACTATTTTCGATCGGTATAAAGTACTGGACGACTTCGAAAAACGAGGCCAAGATGGTCTATTTTCCCGAAACGGGCTAGGACTAGCTATCTGTCATAGTTTGGTTAAGCTACTCAATGGAGAGATACAAGTAAAGAGTACACCTAATGAGACCACTCAATTTAAAGTATTGCTACCTAAGCTCACCACTAATACTAGTGAGGAAACTATAAGTATAGAGCCTCTTAAGTTATTTATAGATATCCCCATCACATTTGAGCAGAAAGAACATCATCATGACAAGAATAGACCCTCGGTTGTCATTGTAGATGACGATACAGAGATGCTGTGGTTTATTTCTGAAATCTTTGAAGGTAAATACAATATTGTGACATTAAATTCGTCGGAAGGTTTATTGGATTATCTGAAACAAGATCAACCCGAATTAATTATTCTCGATTTGATATTACCTGATATTGATGGTATATCGCTGATTAAAACCATAAAGTCAGATAAATTTCTAGTACATATTCCGATAATTATTCTTTCGGCAAAGAACGACCCCGAGATGCAGGTAAAAGGAATAGAAGCAGGAGCAGAAATGTTTATTACCAAACCTTTTAACATTGAATATCTCGAAAAAGTAGTAGCCCGATTCCTCCAACGTGACGAAAACCTCAAAGAATACTACAATTCGGCTTTCAGCTCATTTGATCTTAAAGACGGACGCCTTATACACAAGGATGAGAAAGCTCTTTTCGAAAAGATAATGAAAATCATTGACGAGAATATATCAAATCCTGATCTCTCGGTTGAGTTCCTTAGCTCATCGTTAGGGGTAAGCACTCGCCATTTGTATCGTAAATTGAAGAATATTACAGATAAAACCCCTAGTGATATTATTAAAGAATATAGATTAAAGATTGTTGAACGATTACTTGTAACCTCAAATATGTCGATAGAAGAAATAATCTATAAAGTAGGCTTCAACAATAGAGGTAATTTTTTCAGGATGTTTTCTCAAAAATACGGAATAACACCTAAAAATTATAGAGAGCAAAGAGCCGAGGATGTAAAAACAAGAAACAAGACGAATAAAAAAAACAGACAATAAATAAGATTTTAGAGTTTCCTAAACACTTAGGAAGTACATAGGTATGGCTTAGGCTTTAAAATGTTTCAGCAAATACTTTTATTTAGTATAAAAAGAGCATCTAACACAATGACTGATTAGTCTTATTAAAAAATATTATATTTGTATTTATACCAAATGATGTGTAATCATTAATACTTAGATTGATCAACATGAAAAAGCTGGCATTTGTCTTTTGCTTTATAGTATTATGTGCCTCTGTATATGCGTCTCCCCAAACTGACTCTTCAACAAAAGAGTTAGATAAACTAATTGAGCAAAGAGACTTATATATACAGCAGAAAGAAAATAGAATAAATACTCTAAAAAAAGAACTATCTGCATTATCAGACAACACTCACAGACTTAATTATTACAACTCGCTATTCAATGAATACAAATCGTACAAATACGATTCAGCATATGTATATGCGCATAAATGCCTTGATATTGCCCTCTCGTTAAAAGATTCATGCAAAATAATTGATGCAAAAGAGCATATTGCTTTTTGCTATCTCTCATCGGGACTTTTCAAAGAAGCTTCAGATATAATGAACTCCGTAGATATAAATAATGCTTGTACAGATGTCAAAAAGAATTATTATACTCTTTTGGCAAGGCTCTACTTTGATATGGCAGATTATAATAATGTAGAACCTTTCAAAAACCAATATATATCGGAAGGTAACAGATACTGCGACTCAGCAATTGTATATACTCCGCCGAATTCGCCCGAACTATGGTCTATAAAGGGTTTGAAATTAATGCAACTTCGTGATTTTAAAGGTGCAATAGATATGTTTCTTCCATTAGCCCAGTCATCTAAAGACGTTGACGATCATATTTATGCCATTGCAGCATCTAGTTTAGGTTTTATATATGAAGAATTAGGAGATAAACAAAAGGCAATACATTATATGATAGAGGCTTCTGTAGGAGATATAAAATCGGCAACCAAAGAAACGGTTGCACTCCGCAATCTTGCCAATCTACTATATGAGACGGGAGATGTACACAAAGCCAATAAATATGTCCGTTTGGCAATGGAGGATGCTAACTTATATAATGCAAGACATCGTAAAATATCAATCAGTTCTATTCTTCCTATTATAGAAAAAGAACGATTCGAGATGGTCGAAAAACAGCGTAATATATTGATAGGCTCTGTTCTCATCATTTCCTTACTATTTTTATTACTGCTTGCTACTACCATTATTATATATAAACAAGTAAAAAAACTGAGGCTGGCACGACATACTATTCAGGAGCAAAATAAAAAGCTACTCTCCACGAACAGTAAATTAATGGAAGCCAACAAAATAAAAGATGAGTATATAACACAATCTATTTATAGTGACTCTGAATATATAGACCGAATAGAGCATATATACAAAATAGTAAACCGAAAGATAGTAGCCCGACAATACGAAGATATACGCTCTTTTCTTAAAGAATCAGATTTAAGAAAAGAACGAGAAAACATGTATTCGTCCTTCGATCAGACTTTTCTTAAACTATTCCCCGATTTTGTAGACGAATACAAAAAACTGTTTCTTCCTGATGATATCCTTGATATGGATATAAGCAAAGGGTTAACCCCCGAAATACGTATTTTTGCTCTTATTCGTTTGGGTATCCACGATAGCGAACGTATTGCCAAATTTCTCAATTACTCGGTAAATACAATCAACACTTATAAAACCAAAGTGAAAAATAAGTCCATTATAGCTAACGAACTTTTCGAGTCAAAAATAATGGAAATAAAAACAGTTCAGACTAACTAAAATATCAGACTTTCTTATTCCTTTGAAAGGAGTAAACACAACTTCCCACATTTCATTATAAAGTGATTTTAAAGCTCCATTTTAAAAATCTGCAAGACTCCGGATACTGAAAAAAAGCTAACAACAGCTATATTTTCATGATATTCCGGTTATATTCTCACACACCCACCAAAAACATAAGACACTAATAAACAAAGCATTTACCACATCAACCTCTCAAAATCACTTATATATTCTATTAGTTACAAACACTTTGTTCTAATAGAATTTACATTTGTATTGGAGCATATCCCCATTTCATAAGGAATGCATCCCGTTAACTATATACTTAGAATCTATTAATAAAACTTTCAACCCCATGAAAACATTAAAGCATTTTTATGTCTTCCTTCTAATGGTCGTTGTACTGCCCTTTGCAGGATGCAACGATACAGACGACGGATCATTTGTCGCACCTATTACAATCTATGAAAAGGTCAATGGTAATTGGGCTGTAACAGCTATAAAACAAGTAGATGAAATAGCTAAAGCCAACTCGCAGACTCCTACCGAAATTACATTAACCGATCAATTCGATTTCTCAACTTTCACTATCAACTTGAATGTTGACCCGAACAATCAGCCTACTGATTACAAGATAGGAGGTACTGCTCCCAAATTCTTCCCAACCGAAGGGTATTGGGCTCTCGAATTTCCTTTCCAGAATACAGACGGATCGGCAAGTATCATCAACCTATATTCTGATGCAGCCAAAACCACCCAAGTTGCAATATTGAGTATAACATCTATGCCTGGTACGAATAGAGTTTTGGAGCTTAAATTCTCACGTAAAGCAAAAGGTGTGACTTTTGTCTCTTATGTATATCAATTATCACCTGCTATAGAATAATAAGGTAGGAAACCTTTCTATTCCTTAGGCTCGTATAAGAACCATAGTTTGTTCGGGTTTAGATAAAAGCCGTGAAATACTTTCAATTAATTCATTAATCAAACATGAAAACCATGAAATACATTACAATAGCATTATTGACTTTTGTAGCCATACTCATCCCCAAAAACAGCTTTGCAACAGATGAAGTGGGAGCACCTGCAAAAGTATGGACATATCCGGTAATATATGCCCTTGATCAGGAAGTAACCTGGTATTTTGATATGACAGGAACAGGATTCTCTGAAAAACAAGACCTTTATCTCTGGGCATGGTCGCCCTCTGAGCCTGATGCCGGAAACTTTGATAACTCTTCTGACTTTGCCAAACTAGAATATGTGAGTGGCATGCTTTGGAAGAAAACGCTTACCCCAACCAAATACTTCGGTAAAACGGTAGCCGATATCGAAGCCTCTTCGGGTTTCTGGATGCGATTGAAGGGCAAAGGAAACGAAAAACAAAGTGACGTAGTTCAAGTTCCTTGGTCTATAGGAGACATAAAAACGTTTAAAGAATCGGGTGAGGCAGTACAAATTTTCCCTGAGAAATTTTATATAAATGAGCCTCTTTCAATCCTTGTTAATGCTGAAAAGCTATGGGTTGGTGGAGGGCAAACCGGATTGGGTGGCGAAGAAATATTCTTTCATAGTGGTCTTAATAATTTTGCTGCAGGAGCTATCGTAGAGGCAAATATGGGCAACCCAGACCTTGTGAAAAAGACAAAACTAACACCTATTGGTAACAATATTTATAAAATAGACTTTATTCCTCGCGATTATTATGGAGTGGGTGAAGATTTCGTTATGGAGAACATCGAATTTTTATTCCCAACCAAAGATTGGGCAAAAGTAGGAACAAACGAAGGTGGTAAAAATTTTGTAATGTTAGCTCCCGGAGTACCCATCCCACTAGATCCGATATTCTCATTCTTTCCTCAAAAATTCAGTCAATACGATATTCTTACATTAATAAGAAAGAATAATGAAAAGAATAGTCAAGGATTAATCTATACAATCACTGCAGGCAGTAAAACCCTAACAGGAGAATTCGCAGGTAATAAAGATGAGATGAAAGCTTATATAAACCTATTTCAGTCTCTAAGTAATGAGCCTTCTATTGATAAAATTAACCTACTCGTAAAAGATAAGAATGGTGCAGAAATTCTCAAAACGGATATTCCTCTGGTACCACTATCTGATTTAAATTAAGATCTCAGACCTAATTATTATGTTACTACAAAACAACAAAGAGGGTTATGACCTTCATAAAAACTGAATACCATGAAACTTTATTATAAAAAATATAGACTTCACCTCAGCCCATTCCTATTCCTGTTAGCCCTTTTTATGATGGGGCAACAAGCTTTTGCTCAGGATATCTCTGTTTCAGGAACTGTAACAGATGGCACACAAGATCCATTAACTGGAGTAAGCATAAAAGTTGAAGGTAAATCGCAAGGTACTGTTACAGACTTAGACGGACATTTTACATTAACATGTCCTCCAGGCAGTATACTCGAGATATCCTATATAGGATTTACCAGCCAAAAGCTACCTGCTCAAAAGAACATGAAAATCGTTCTATCCGAAGATGCTATTGCTCTTAAAGAAGCCGTAGTTGTAAGCATCGGATACGGAACGATGCGTAAATCGGATCTAACGGGAGCTATTGCCTCCGTAAATCAGGATGATCTGAGACAAGGAGTTGTTACCTCAGCAGAACAATTGTTGCAAGGAAAAGTCGCAGGACTATCTGTAGCACAAGGTTCCGGCGATCCTGCTGTAGGAGCTACTGTAAGATTAAGAGGGGGAACATCTCTTTCTGCCGGTAATTCGCCTTTAGTTGTAATCGACGGTATACCAGGAGTAGATATGAATACCGTTCAACCATCCGAAATTCTATCTATAGACGTATTAAAAGATGCTTCGGCAGCAGCAATATACGGTTCTCGTGGTGCTAATGGTGTTATTATCGTTACAACCACACGTGCAGCCAGCGGCATTGAAAAACGCAGCATCGAATACAACGGATTTGTAGCTGTGGGAACAGCAGCCAGAAATATGGATCTTCTATCAGCAAACCAATGGAGAGGCTATGTTAGAGATAATAATGTAACAAGTGCAATAGATTATGGTGCTGATACCGACTGGCAAAAAGAACTACAACGTACAGCCATTACACAATCTCACAACTTATTTTTCAGTAATATTAATGCAAATAGCGGATTCAGTGCCTCTTTATTATACTTGGATAGTCAAGGAGTAATAGACAACAGCGGTCTCGAACGTCTAGCAGGAAGTCTTGCAGCCCATCAATATGGATTAGATAGGCATCTAAAACTAGAGATGGGTATGACTGGTAGCTTTGACAATTGGAACCCTATCGACACACGTATATTTGAGCGTGCCGCAAACTTAAACCCAACTGTACCCGTAAGAGATCAGAACGGAAATTACACTTCTATTGGTGGTACAAATACCGAAAACCCTGTGGAATTAAACAACAATCGTTTTGCTGATGATTCTCGTCACCGTTTTCTAGGATATGGAAAAATAGAAGTTAATCTTATCGAAGGATTAAAAGCAACGAGTAACGCATCATACGAATATAATTCTCGTCAACGCAGATTTTATTTACCCACTTATGCAGTAATGGATGGTCAGGCAGAAAAAGGTCGTGGAGAAAGAGCTCTTGAAGATTACAAGACCATGCAATTAGAAACATTCGTAAATTATGATACTCAATTTAATACCGATCATAAACTAAATGTACTTGGAGGATATTCGTATCTGAAAAATGTATACGAAGGATTTGGTGCTACCAGAAGAGGTTTCGATACAGATGCATTTCTTTATAATAATCTGGCTGCAGGAGGAGACTACCGTGCGGGAGATGTATATTCCTACAAGGGCGAATCGAGCTTAGTTTCATTCTACGGACGTGCCAATTACAATTACAAGAGTAAATATATGGCAACCGCCACCTTACGTAAGGATGGATCGTCTCGTTTTGGAAAAAATCACAAATGGGGATTATTCCCATCTGCTTCATTTGCTTGGAGAGTATCAGAAGAAACATTTATGGAAGGAACATCAAACTGGTTGGATAACCTTAAGTTTCGTTTAGGATATGGTGTTACGGGTAATCAGGATGGCATAGGTGAGTATAAATCATTATCACTTTTAGGAGCTAACGGAGCTTCTTACTACGATCCTCTTACAGGAACATGGAAAAAATCGTATGCACCGATTCAAAACGTAAACCCTGATCTGAAATGGGAATCTACCACTCAATACAATATTGGTCTTGACTTTGGATTATTCAGAAGAATAAATGCTACTGTTGAAGTCTATTACAAAAGGACTAATGATCTTCTTTGGACATATCCTGTACCTCAACCACCTAATCTTGTAGGAACTATGCTTGCAAACGTAGGAACTCTTTCGAACAAAGGTGTTGAGCTATCATTAAACGGTAATATTATGAAAGGGAAAGATTTTAGCTGGGATGCTAACTTCAATATATCGTACAATAAACAAAACATAGATAAACTGTCAAATGATGTTTTTCAGGATTCTGGACTTAAATCGGGTTCACTTCATGGCTTAAGAGGTCTATCGGGAGTATATGCTCAAATAATTAAAGAGGGTCTTCCCGTAGGAGCATTCTATGGTCCGAAATGTTTAGGTATTGACGAAAAAGGAAAATATATACTAAATACCGATGCTGATGGTAAACCTATTGACGAATATCTTGGTAGTGCTCAACCTAAAGTAAACCTTGGTTTTGCGATGAGTGCAACATATAAAGATTTCGATATGAGTGTTGCTACATACGGAATGTTCGGACAAAAAGTACTTAATGCAACCTATATGAGTATGTATGATCCAACCCGTTTACCTGCTCAAAATGTACCTGACGATTTTTTAACCAGTGGCATTAAATCTGACCCTGTATTCTCTGACTATTGGGTTGAAGACGGTTCTTTCTTCCGCCTGCAAACTCTGACTCTGGGTTATACAGTAAAATATTTCAAGAACTTAGGGTTAAACAAAGTCAGACTATATGTAACAGGCGAAAACTTGTTTACCATTACAGGTTACAGTGGTATAGACCCTGAGGTGAATGCAAGCGGATTAGAGTCTCCGGGTATCGACCGCTTCAACTTCTACCCTCGCCCACGCACTTTCTCTTTTGGTTTAAACGTAGCTTTTTAAGGTCTGAGACCTCTAACTTTTGAAAAAGATAAATCATGAAAACAAAAATATTATCAATATTAGTATTGACTGCATTTTTCTCTACATCGTGTACCGATCTTGACGAAAAACTGTATGACAAAGTCACAACCGACGATTACGGTAAAACCGCAGCCGAAATACAAACCATTGTAGGTGGAGCTTACGCTACCTTGAGAGGATTCAACGACTCGGATAAAGGGGGAACTATAAGCTTCCCGACTTGCGAATACGTATTTTTCCTCGAAGAATGCGCTTCAGATGAGGCAACTATTCCAACCCGTGGAACCGACTGGTATGATGGAGGACGCTATCAACAAATACAATATCATACATGGAATGCTAATAACATTATGATACTAAGTGCTTGGAAATACTGCTATCAGGGAATAGCAAACGTAAACTCAATCATCTATCAGGTAGACAAATCGAATCTGACCGATGATGATAAGGCTATCGTAAAAGCCGAACTAAGAGGAATACGTGCCTATTATTACTATCAATTACTAGATCAGTTTGGTAGTGTACCCATTGTTACAAGCTTCGAAGAATCGGAACTACCTGCTAAATCGTCACGTGCCGATGTATTCAAATTTGTTGAAGATGAATTGAAAGATATTTTAGATAAGCTCCCCTCAACTATTCGTTACGGAGGTTTTACTCAAAATGTAGCAAACAGCCTTTTGGCTCGTCTATATCTAAATGCAGAAGTATACACAGGAATACCACGTTGGCAAGATTGTATCAATGCAAGTGAGAAAGTTACAGGTTATATTCTTGAGTCAGATTACTTCACAAGTTTCAAGACAAAGAACGAAACATCTCGTGAAATTATTTTTGCTATTCCTTACGATCATAAAGAAGGAACAGTAGGTAATTATCTGGCTTCAATGACCTTCCATTACAACCAACGATTTGCATTCTCCACCACTGGAGCTTATCCTTGGTGCGGTAATGGTATCAGTGCCCAACCGGGTTTATACTCTTCATTTGATGAAAACGATGTAAGACGCGGTTCATTACTTATAGGTGAACAAAAGAACCTCGCTACGGGAGCTACCGTTATGATGGATAATGGTAACCCTTTGATATATACTGAAGATTTCACCAAATATACCAATGCCCTGCAAAACGAAGGAGCACGTTTATTCAAATACCAAATACAAGCCGACGATCAGTGGGAACGAGATAATGATTGGGTGTTGATCCGTTATGCAGAAATTCTAATGATGAAAGCCGAAGCTAACTTCCGTTTAGGCTTTGCAGCCAATGCTCTTATCTATGTAAATGAAATACGTAATAGAGCAGGTCTTCCAAGCTTAACAACTCTCACTTTAGAAAGTCTGGATACAGAATGGAAACATGAGTTTGTGTTTGAAGGTCTTCGCCGTACCACCAATATACGCTTCGGTACTTTCTTCAAACCTTGGTGGGAAAAAGGTGTAACACCAGCCTTTAGAGGTGTGTATCCTATCCCTCAAACGGTATTAGATTTGAATCCTAATCTAAAGCAAAACCCTGATTATAATTAAAAATAATAGTAGAGACGCTGTTTATAGCGTCTCTACTATTACTAAATAAAAAAGAGAAAATGAAAAAAGCACTATTAACAGTCTTGTTTTTCGTCCCCCTATTTATATTCAGCAATTGCGGAAGGGACGATCTACCGGTTATAAAAGAAAAACCTATAGAGGAGTTGAGTCCCGTCTCGGTAACTAAAACCAATCCGATGAAGCTATATGTGCATTATATGCCTTGGTTCGAAACTAAAGTGACCAATAATGGCACATGGGGACAACATTGGACAATGGCAAATAAAAATCCTGACAACATGGACACTAACGGAAAACGTGAAATAGCATCGCACTATTACCCGCTTATCGGACCTTATGCTTCGGGTGATGAAAACGTGATAGAATATCATCTCCTACTCATGAAATATTCGGGAGTAGATGGTATATTAATAGATTGGAACGGTACACGTAATCTATGGGATTACCCATCTATAAAAAACAATACAGAAGCTATTGTCAAGATATTGGATAAAGTAGGATTAAGTTTTGCCATAGTATACGAAGATCAATCTCTGAGAGAAGGCTTACAAGATGCCGAAAAAATAACTCAAGCCAAAGCCGATATGAAATACTTGGAGAGTACTTTTTTCAGTAAAGACAACTATATAAAGATCAATAACAAACCTCTATTGATGGTCTTTGGACCTCAGGAAATAAAAAAACCAGCTGATTGGAGTTCTATATTTTCTGCTCTGAAAACAAAGCCTACTTTTCTTACATTATACGCACACTCTGCCGGAACAACCAATGAAGGCGACATAAAGAATGCAGAAGGCGAATATATTTGGGTCGATGCAACACCAATGGAAACTAAATATACAGGAAAAGAGATATTGATGGGTGGAGCATATCCCGGATTTAATGATTTCTACAAAGAAGGAGGTTGGGGCGAAAGCGTACTAGCAGACATAAACCACGAGAGTGGAGCTACTTTTAAGAATCTATTAAAGATGGCTCAAGATAAAAAGGTAGATTATTTACAGTTAATTACTTGGAATGATTTTGGTGAAGGAACGATGATAGAACCTACTCAGGAATTCAAATACAGTTATCTTACCGAATTGCAAAATTTTGCAGGAGTGTCTTATAATGTATCTGTTCTAGAAAACATTTATAGCCTTCATTCTCTGAAAGAAACTTATAAAAATGATGCTCAAAAGCTCAAAAGTCTCAATCAAGCCTTTTATTATTTGGTATCACTACAAAATGATAAAGCAAAAGCTCTAATTGATGAAGTCGGATCCATCAAATAACTTACTATAAATAATAAAAAGGTATAAGACCTTACTAAAATAATGAGTATTATGAAACAATTACCAGTGTATATCCTTCTCGTTTTCCTTTGTTTGACTTCATGTGCAAAAAAAGAAAACTCGTCAGTTAGTTCTCCGGATGGGAGCATCCGATTACAAGCCGGAATGGAAAACGGGAAGGTATATTATACAGTCGATAAAAAAGACAAAGCTATTCTTAATAAATCCTTTCTCGGATTTGTTCTTAAAGACAGTGAGTTAGGAAAAGATGTAACGATTACTGACATCAAACATTCGTCTTTCAGTGAAAAATGGGATCAACCTTGGGGCGAAGAAATCACAGTGGATAATACCTACAATGAGATGGTAGTCGATGTGCAGGAAAACGGCGGATTGAAGCGCAAGTTTTCGGTGGTTTTCCGCATATTCAATGACGGCATCGGCTTCCGTTATGTATTCCCCGAACAAGAGAATCTAAAGGACTTCGTCATTATGGATGAATTAACTGAGTTTGCTCTTGCAGGAGATCATAAAGCATGGTCTATACCAACAAGTACACTTTATTTTGAAAATCTGTATAAACCATCACCCGTTAGCAGTCTCGATACAGTATGTACTCCTCTGACTATGGAAACCAAAGACGGGTTATATTTGAGTATTCATGAAGCAAATCTCACTGATTACGCAGGGTTGAATCTTACACCCGAAAACGGAACTACTACCCTTAAAGCTTATCTGACTCCTTGGTCAACGGGCGAAAAAGTATTCACAAAAGCACCCTCCGTAACACCTTGGAGAACGATGATTATTGCAGAAAAAGCAAGCGATTTACTTCTTTCACGCTTAATGCTGAATCTGAATGAGCCTTCAAAGATTGAAGACTCTTCGTGGATTCGCCCAGGAAGATATATTGGTATATGGTGGGGGATGCACATGGAAGATTATACATGGTCACAAGGACCTAAACATGGAGCAACGACTCAAAATACCAAGAAGTATATTGACTTTGCAGCCAAGCATAATTTTTCAGGGGTACTTGTTGAAGGATGGAATTTCGGTTGGGATGGAGACTGGACAAAAGAAGGTGATAAATTCAGTTTCACAAAAGCATATCCCGATTTTAATCTGAAAGAGATAACCGAATATGCCGCATCTAAAAATGTAAAACTAATAGGACATCACGAAACTGGTGGTGCAACTCTTAACTACGAGAGTCAATTAGACAGTGCTTTTGCCCTATATCAAAAATACGGTGTGAATGCAGTAAAAACAGGATATGTAAGTCCTTTACTAGACCACAAAGAGAGACATAGTAGTCAATACGGTGTACGCCATTTCAGAAAAGTGATTGAAACAGCCGCTAAATATCACGTAATGATAGACAATCACGAGCCTGCCATGCCAACAGGATTGCAACGTACATGGCCTAACCTAATGACTCAAGAGGGATTCAGAGGACAAGAATACGATGCATGGTCGAGAGATGGTGGAAATCCTCCTGAACATACAACTATTCTTTCTTTTACCAGAGGATTAGCCGGACCTATGGACTTTACTCCGGGAACTTTCAATTTCACCAATAAGGTATTTCCTGAAACTCGCGTTCAAACAACCTTAGCAAAACAACTTGCTTTATTTGTAGTACTGTTCAGTCCTTTGCAGATGGCTTCGGATATGATCGAAAATTACGAGAATAATTCTGCTTTCGATTTTGTAACCTCTTGCCCTACTTCATGGTCTAAGACTATAGTACCCGAAGCCAAGATAAGCGAGTATTTAACCATAGTACGCAAAGACCGTGATTCTGAGAACTGGTTTGTTGGAAGCATAACCAATGCCAACAGCAGAGACTTTAGTTTACCTCTCAACTTTTTAGATAAAGGTGCAAAATATAAAGCAACGATATTTAAAGATGGTGAAGGAGCAGATTATAAAAACAATCCATATCCTGTAGAGATTCAGGAAATGGAGGTCACAGCCGAAACTGTTTTAAATGCAAAACTGGCAACAAGCGGAGGAGTAGCCATTAGGTTAATTAAGCTATAATCAATCTATGTTCCGTAAAATTTAGGTCAGATAATAGCAGTTAAACGAAAAAGCCCATGACTCAAATCATGGGCTTTTTTATCTTTAAATTTTAGCTATCCTTTTACAATCAATACACAAGTTCAGCACCAGATAAAACACATTAAAAAATGAATATTGACAGTTTATTTCAAAAAGAAAGAAAATCTCAATTTTCTATAATATAATTCTACAATTATCGTTTTATACCTAAAATAAGTACTTATTTCGATAATAATAAAAGGCTTTTGCTAGCTACAATTTAGTCAAAGCAACAAAAAGAATACATATACCATGGCGTATAGAAAATTAACTGAATCTGAAATCGTAGAGCTACAAAACCAAGGATGTGTAGCTAAAAACTGGAATGATATATCTGTTCACCACCAATTTAATACAGCTTATATTCGTCAGGTAAATTTTTCGGGAGAAATAAAACTGGGAATCTACGAGAAAGAATTTACACTTCCGGGAGGAATAAAGAAGCACTCGGGAATCAAGAATGTAACACTCCACAATTGCGAAATAGGGAACAATACTTTTATCTCAGACGTAAACAATTACATTGCAAATTATAAAATTGGCAATAATGTATTTATTCACAATCTCGAATTGATGTATGTGGATAACGAATCGTCTTTCGGTAATGGAGTAGAAGTTACCGTTCTGAATGAAACGGGAGGTAGAGAAGTTATTATACATGATAAACTGAGCGCTTCGTTTGCATACATCATGTCATTCTATCGCCATCGTCCCGTATTAATTCATAAAATGCAGGAAATAGTAAAACAGTATACTCAACAAAATACCTCTAGCATAGGAACTATTGGCAATAATGTCAAAATAATAAACACTGGCACTATCAAGAATGTATGCATACGAGACTATGCTACCATAGAAAGTACCTGCCATCTTGAAAACGGAACTATAAACAGTAACGAATACGATCCTGTACATATTGGCTATAATGTAATGCTGAAAGACTTCATTATCAGTTCGGGTTCTCACGTGGAAGACGGAACTATGCTTACCCGCTGCTTTGTAGGTCAGGCCTGTCAATTAGGACATACTTATTCGGCAAGCGATTCGCTTTTCTTCAGCAATTGCCAAGGTGAGAATGGAGAGGCTTGTGCTATTTTTGCAGGTCCTTATACCGTAACACATCATAAATCTACTTTGCTTATATCGGGAATGTATTCGTTTATGAATGCAGGATCGGGATCCAATCAAAGTAATCACATGTATAAACTGGGTCCTATTCATCAAGGGGTAATGGAAAGAGGCGGTAAAACTGCCAGCGATTCATATATATTGTGGCCAGCTAAAATAGGAGCATTCTCTTTGGTTATGGGTCGCCATTATCGGAATTCGGATACATCTAAGATGCCATTCTCATATCTGATAGAGCATGATGACGAAACGGTACTTGTACCCGGAGTTAATCTTCGTAGTGTAGGAACTATTCGTGATGCTCAGAAATTCCCTAAACGTGATAAGAGAAAAGATCCACACAAAATGGATCAGATCAATTTCAACCTCCTGAGCCCTTATACAGTCCAAAAGATGTTTCAAGGCATTGAAGTATTAAACGAACTATTAAGCACTTGTGGAGAGGCATCAGTACATTACACATACAGAGGTTGTCGCATAAAAGGTTCTTCGTTACGTAGTGGCTTGAAGTATTACGACATAGCTATAACTAAATTTTTGGGTAACTCTATCATTTCACGACTAAGTAATTGTCCTTGTACCAATGATGAAGAAATCAGAGAATACCTGAAACCTGATAGTTCTGCAGGCTTAAATAAATGGCGAGATTTGGCAGGGCTTTTAGCTCCAAGTACCGAGATAGATAAACTAATAGAAGATATAGAATCTGATAAACTGACTCAGATTGAAGATATAAATGCTGTTTTCGAAAAACTACACAAAGATTATTATTCTTTAGAATGGACATGGGCTTGGGATAAAATTCAAGAGTACTTTAACCTTTCTCTAGAAACAATTACAGCCAAAGACATTATAACTATTGTTGAGAAATGGAAAGATGCAGTAGTTAAACTAGATCGAATGATTTACGAAGATGCCCGAAAAGAATTCTCTTTACCTACTCATACCAGCTTTGGAATGGACGGAGATAAAAAAGATCAGAAAATAGACTTCGAACAGGTTAGAGGTATTTTTGAGAAAAATTCTTTTGTTGAAGCCGTTCTAGAGCATATCAAGATAAAATCGAAGCTTGGTGAAGACATGATAGAACGATTGTCAAAGAGTCTATAAGAGTTCAATATTTGATTAACTTTGGGTCTTAACCCATAAAATATTAAACTATGTCTGACATACGATCTAGAAATAAGATTATCTATCTGTTGACTTTGTTCTGTCTGCTACTCTCTTCATGTAGTAGCGAGGACAATGAAGAAACAGATCCATATAAGAGTTTAAACTTGAAATCGGGCTATATCAATATTTATTATAATGGGATTGAAACAGAGTTAAAGGAAATAACTTCCTTTCATTATTTAAATTCTGAAGGGGATACTTTAGGTATCTATTATACAGGATATATTGATAAAACATTTTCTATAGTCAATAATGAAGTTTCGATATATATTTCAAAAAAGTCAAAATTAGATCGTGTAACATTTAATTATTCTCCTCCAGGAACCAATTACGCTACTCAGTATGGGAATTACAGTGATAAGTACAATGATGATTTGACTTACTTTGAACATCGTTTATCCATCAAAGGGAATATTCTAGAAGGAGAATTTAATGGAAAATTATTTAATCCATTAGAAACTATAGATATTGATAGTTGCAAGTTCTATATTGAAAGATAGAAATTCTGATCATCATACATACAAAGGCAGATTATTCGATAAGGATAGTCTGCTTTTTCGTAGATGACTATTATGATAAATATAAATTAATTACTTTTGTGTAGCTAACACGCATTTTAAATATATTTATTATGAAGTTTATTTATTTTATTGTAACTCTTCTTTTGTTCACAGCTTGTGACCCATCGAGTAAAGTACCATCTAAACAATTCTGGATGGATAATCCCACAGACAAAGCAATTCAGGTAAAAATTGACTCAATCGTTTATGATCTGCCAGCCAGTTCTGGTCTAACCGTAGAATTACCTGCAGGAAGACACTCTTTGGCATATAATGGAGAATCTATTGAATTTTTTGTAAAGCCCAATGATCAAGGGTGCGTTATCAACCCTACATTAAGTAATTATATTTTCTTCCACGAAATATATTTCGAAAGAGGCAAAGAGGAAGAAGGTAGTGCAGAATATGAAAAGATAAAGACTGCTTATATGCACCCATTCGAGATACAACCAGGAGATACTATAGATGTTCCATTCAAAGTAATCAGTGATCATCTGTTTATTGAACAATACGAATATTTCTGGCATCTGGGAATAACCGAACCCTATAAGAATGGAGTTGTAATTGCTAAAGGCGAATCAAATTTAACGACTGCCCCTCAATCAAAACTATTTAGAGAGAATGACTTTTACAACTATGTAGGACGTGAAAATTTACCTGAAGGTTTCGCTCTTAAACAAAGCAACTATAAATTGAGTGATTTAAAGCCTTTTGTATTTGTTGCTGATACTATAACTGTTGATTGCGAACCTGCTCAAAAATATTTAGACTTGTATCGCAGTCGTTTCAAAGAATTAGTAAACAGTGATGCTGAACATTTTCAAGCAAAATATGATACATTACGTTATTACACCAAATTTCCGATAGAAATAGAGAAAGAATGTAGTTCTCGTTACAACAAGAGTAGATCTAGCAGCGAGAATGATATCGATAAAGCGTCTGTTCGCATAGGTAAAAATTTAGAGACACTCAGTGCTAAGAATGCTTTTATTCTCAAAAAATAAATAGTATAAGATAGACTATAAATAAAAAAGAAGGAACTTAAATTAGTTCCTTCTTTTTTATTTATAGTCTACAC
>NZ_CVRU01000073.1 GCF_001261715.1 Dysgonomonas sp. HGC4
TCAAAAGGGAGTTTTTTATAAAATAAGGTTCTGATAAATCATCGGTACTATCGATATTTTTTGTACTTTTGCGTTTTCGTATTAGGAACATTTTAAAACAATATACAGACGTGGCTGATACAAAGTATATTTTCGTAACGGGAGGAGTGATCTCCTCTTTAGGAAAAGGTATAATAGCATCTTCATTAGGTAAACTATTGCAGGCTAGAGGTTATAAGGTTACAATTCAAAAATTGGACCCCTATATTAATATTGATCCGGGGACACTGAATCCATACGAACATGGAGAGTGTTATGTGACTGTAGATGGGCATGAAGCCGATTTAGATCTAGGTCATTATGAACGTTTTTTGAATGAACCCACTCATAAAGACAATAATATAACTACGGGACGCATTTATCAAAATGTGATAAATAAAGAACGTAAAGGAGATTACTTAGGTAAAACAGTTCAGATTGTACCTCATATTACAGACGAAATACGTAGAAACATCAAGCTTCTCGGAGCTAAGTATGACTATGATTTTGTAATTACTGAAATAGGCGGAACAGTTGGAGACATAGAATCTCTACCATTCATAGAAAGTGTAAGACAATTAAGATGGGAATTAGGCAGTAAGCACTGTTGTTGCGTGCACCTTACTTACGTTCCTTATATAGCAGCCGCTGGTGAAGTTAAAACAAAACCAACCCAACATTCCGTTAAGAGCCTACAATCGTCGGGTGTACAACCTGACATGCTAGTATTACGTACAGAGCGTTCTCTAAGCAAAGACATCCTTAAGAAAGTTGCCTTGTTCTGCAATGTAGAGCCTGATGCAGTAATGCAATCTATTGACGTACCAACTATATACGAGGTTCCGATTAAAATGCAGGAACAAGGAATGGATGAAATCGTTCTTCGTAAGATGGGAATAGCAGTAGGTCCAAAACCAGAACTGAAACCATGGAGAGATTTTCTTGATAAAAAGAAAAATGCGAAGGAAACAATCAGAATTGGTATTGTAGGTAAATATGTAGAATTACATGATGCTTACAAATCGATCAATGAATCACTGTTACAAGCAGCCATATATAACGATCACAAACTCGATCTTCAATTTATACACTCTGACAAAATTACCGATGATAATGTGGCAGACAAACTAGCTGCGCTAGATGGCATCATTATTGCTCCTGGATTTGGGCAGAGAGGTATAGAAGGCAAATTTGTTGCTTTAAAATATGCTCGCGAAAACGATATGCCAACATTTGGTATATGTTTGGGTATGCAATGTATGGTAATTGAATATGCTCGTAATGTCTTAGGACTAGAGGATGCAAATTCAACAGAAATGAACACTCATACTCCTTATAAGGTAATTGACTTGATGGAAGAGCAAAAGAACATTACCAATATGGGTGGATCGATGAGATTAGGAGCATACAAATGCACCCTGAAGAAAGGTTCACTAGTGCACGAAGCATATGGCAAAACCCTTATACAAGAACGTCATCGGCATCGCTTCGAATTCAATAGTGAATATCGTAAGCAATTTGAAGATGCAGGCATGAAATGCACAGGAATAAATCCTGAGACTGACCTAGTTGAGGTTGTAGAAATACCTGGTCTAAAATGGTTCATTGGAGTACAATTCCATCCAGAATACAACAGTACGGTATTATCGCCCAATGCTTTATTTATGAGCTTTGTAAAAGCTGTAATTAAAAATAGAAAATAAGATCATTGATCTATTTTCCACTTGATAATATATTAGTAAAAGTTACTTATAGCTTAATAATATAACAGTAATGACTTACTGTGTTTAATAACAATTATTCTGCATAATAATTATATAAATCTACAGATTAATTAAGAATGGATAAAAATACAGGTATTGGCTTAGTTCTGATAGTTGCTATCGTCATGGGATTTACGTTCCTTACAAGGCCAAGTCAAGAAGAAATTGAAAGAGAAAACCGAAAAAAAGATTCGATCTCTAATGTTCAGAGAAGTCAGGTAGCTGAAGATATTGCCACAGCAGACACACAACAACCTGCTAAAGAAAAACAATCTCCCGTAACAGATTTTTTTACCGCCGGTAATTCGGTAAAGCAAGATTCCTTAGTAAGTAACTCTGCGGATTCTTTAAACTTGCTACAACCTCAGATCACATCTGATCAGCCTAAAGAACAAATAATCTCTTTAGAAAATGAGAAAATTAAGATAGATTTCACCACTAAGGGTGGACAAATGCTTAGTGCTCAACTAAAAGATTTCAAGAAATACAACGGAGACTCGCTTTACCTTTTTAATGCAGATGCAAATCTATCTCTACAATTGGTGAATAAGCAAGGAGTTGCGTTAAATACCGACAAAGCATTATTCACACCTATTAAAAGTTCTTCTGATGCTAATCAGACACTTGTAATGCGTATGAATTATACTGACACAGAGTATATTGATTTCATATATTCGCTTGCTGCTGACAGCTATATGATGAAATTTGACATTGCTGTTGTAGGTATGCAAAATATTCTAAGTGTAGATTGTCTTGAAAAGTTTAAACTTAATTGGACTCAAAAGCTTCACAGACAAGAGAAAAGCGAAAAGAACGAACAAAGATACACTCGTGTACACTATAAAGGAACTGATGGCAGCTTTGAAGAATTGAGCGAAAGTAGCAATGACAATAAAGAAATTCCAACAGGAGCCAGATGGGTTGCCTTTAAAAATCAATTTTTCGCAACTACTTTAATTGCGGACAACGAATTTACATCTCCCTCTTTACACTCTAAAGTACTTCAGTCGCCAGATTACTTGAAAGATGTAGAAGCAACTCTATACTTTAAGCCAGTAGTAGACAACACAGGTACACTAAGAGGTGGATTCAGATACTTCCTTGGACCATTAGATTATTACATGCTGAAAGGCTACGATGATGGTCAAAAAGATGCTTTACAACAATTAGATTTAGATAAATTAATCCCACTTGGATGGACTTTATTCCGTATTATTAATCAATACTTTATAATTCCATTATTCAACCTGCTAGCTTCTACAGGAATGCAAATGGGGTTAGTAATACTATTATTGACACTAATCGTTAAATTGATTATATCTCCATTGACATATAAATCGTTTATGTCTTCTGCCAAGATGAGAGTTCTAAAACCTCAGGTAGACGAATTAAACGAAAAATATCCAGGTCAAGAGAAAGCGATGGAGAGACAAAAAGCAGTAATGGCACTATATAGTCAGGCGGGAGTTAACCCGATGAGTGGTTGTATACCTATGCTTCTACAAATGCCTATATTATTGGCTCTATTCTCATTCTTCCCATCATTAATAGAACTGCGTCAACAAAGTTTCCTATGGGCTGATGACCTTTCGACATATGATGCAATAATCGAATGGAATACAAACATCCCTTATATCTCATCTTGGCTAGGTAACCATATCAGTTTATTCTGTATTCTTATGACTGTTACTAATATTGTCTATACAAAATTCAATATGGATGCTACAAATACCGGACAACAACAAATGCCGGGTATGAAGTGGATGATGATGTTGATGCCTATCGTATTCTTCTTTGTATTGAATAACTATCCTTCGGGACTTACTTATTATTACTTCTTGTCAACATTGATGACAATATTAATAACATTAGCTTGTCGTTACTTTATTGATGAAGAAAAAGTATTAGCTAAACTAGAAGAGAATAAAAAGAAACCTAAGAAAAAAGGATTTATGTCTCGTCTACAAGAGCAAGCTGAACAAGCTCAACGTGTACAACAGCAACAAGGTAAAGGACAAAACAAAAAGAAGAAAAAGTAATTCTTACTTTATATATACAAGAAAGCGAAGCTATAAATATAGCTTCGCTTTTTTTATCAGAATATCCTATTTAATAATAACTGGCTTTAAAATAAGACTCTTCATAAAAAAAGCGAGAATTATATGTATTATAATTCTCGCTTTTTGTATTTAGTATATTCGAATTCCTATTTTATTCATCCGAATCAAAATCCCATTCATCAAAGAATGAATCGTCAATGAAATCATCTAAATCACGACGGTCTTTTTTAGTTGGACGACCAGCACCTCTATCTCTATCTATGAATCCACTAACTTTGCTTAGCTCTAAAATTTCATATTCAGACTGAGGAGTAGCATCTTCCATAAATTGAGGTACAAGTTTTGCACCCATACGTTTTTCGCTTAAATCTAAAACTTTAAAAGAATAGGTTATAGGAGGTTTCTTTATTTGTATAACATCGCCAACCCTAATCATTCTTGAAGGCTTTATATTGGTTCCCTGAATCATTATACGCCCTTTTTTACAGGCTTCAACAGCTAGGGTTCGTGTCTTAAAAAGACGAACAGCCCATAACCACTTATCAATTCTAACTTCAGTTTTTTCTTCTTTCATAACTCTAGCTATAAATGTAGTTCAGCGATACAAATAGAATACTTACTAATAATAAAACAGACCGATGATCTTATTTATTATTAAATTGATTCATCGTATTTTGTAATCCTGCCAAACAAAAACTTTTAATAATATCTTCACACATTTCGAAACGTTCGGACAATGCCTTTTCTTCTTCGTCATCAAACTGACCTAACACATAATCTACCTGTCCACCTTTGGGAAAATCATTCCCAATTCCAAAACGTAAACGTGCATAGTTTTGTGTACCAAGTATTGACTGAATGCTTTTTAAGCCATTGTGCCCTGCATCGCTGCCCTTTCCTTTCAAACGAAGAGAACCGAAAGGTAAAGCTAAATCATCAACAATCACCAATAGATTTTCTACAGGTATTTTTTCGGCTTGCATCCAATAACGGATAGCATTACCGCTCAAATTCATATAAGTAGAAGGTTTCAGCAGTATAAGAGTTTTACCTTTGACTTTCAATTCCGAAGTTTCTCCGTATCGTCTATCCGTAAAAACAATATTGGACGCTTTAGCTAAAGCGTCCAATACTCTGAATCCTATATTGTGGCGGGTATAGTGGTATTCGCTACCAATATTACCCAAACCGGCAATCAAGTATTTCATTAAATAGATTATTTTATTATTTGCCTTTAGCAGCAAGACCTCTTGCAGCACGAGTCAATTGAACGCGACATACAACCGCATTCTTTGCATTTAATAATTCTAATCCGTCGAAGTTTAATTCTCCAACTTGTACTGATTTTCCTAAAGCTAAGTGCTCAATGTTTATGTGCAATTTCTCAGGAACTTGAGTGTAAAGAGCTTTTACTTTCAATTTACGGCTATCAAGTGATAATTTACCCCCAGCTTTCACACCTTCAGCCAAACCATCTAATACAACAGGAACGTCGATTACGATTGGTTGGTTTTCGAATACGTGAAGAAAGTCTAAGTGAAGAATTGCATCTGTCACTGGATGTACTTGGATGTCTTTAAGAATTGCTTTGTACGCTTTTCCGTCAAGAGAAAGGTCTACCAAGAAAATCTCAGGAGTGTAAATCAATTTACGTACATCGCTAACTTGTACACTAAAGTGAATTGCTTCAGTTGAATTCTCTCCACCATAGATTACTGCTGGTATAGCATCTTGTTTACGAAAAGCTTTAGTAGCTTTTTTTCCTAGATCAGTTCTTAGTGATCCTTTTAGTTCAAATGTTTTCATTTTTTAATTTTAAATTGTGTTACTCAAATTAAGGATTGCTTCCTTATCCCCATCACACGGGCTTTACAGAAAAGCGACTGCAAAGATAATTGATTATTTATTAAGAACAAATACAATAACCGCCTTATTTACAAATAAGAAGTATCATAAATGTACTTTGCTTTATTTTTCTTATAAACTACTATCATTTTTCAACGAATGGATAAAGCCTAAACCTTACCTGTTCATTTCACGTAGCTTTATTTTAGTTAGCACCTGCTTTGTATTCAAAGGAAAATCAGCATCCATCATCCATGCATAAAAACTTGGTTCAGCTCTTAAAATTTCTGATACAGGCTTTCCTTTATGCTTTCCGAAATTGAATACTTCTATTCCATTTTCATTTCTAATTATACGCCCAGCAAGATCAACATTATCATTAAAGAATGAATACTCTTCCGCCAATTTAGCAATATCATTAGGCAAATCAGGATAACGATCTAACTGTGCTTTGAAAACTTCATAGGTAGCCAAAGTGTCAGCTTCTGCCGAATGGGCATCTTCTAAACTCTTATCACAGTAAAACTTATAAGCAGCCTCTAATGTACGTTGTTCTTTTTTATGGAAAATAATCTGTACATCAATAAACTTTCTCTTCGAAAAATCAATATCCACCCCTACCCTAAGAAACTCTTCCGAAAGTAATGGAATATCAAAGCGGCTCGAATTAAAACCAGCCAAGTCACAGCCTTCGATCTGATCTGCCAAAGACTTAGCGATCTGACGAAAGGTAGGTGCATCTTTCACATCCTCATCTGTAATACCATGTATATCTGATGATTCTTTTGGAATTGGCATCTCCGGATTAATACGCTTTGTTTTTAGCTCTTCTTTACCATTTGGAAAAACTTTGAGATAAGAAATTTCAACAATTCTATCACGAGTTGTATTTGTACCTGTAGTTTCCAGATCAAAAAACACAATCGGATTTTTTAGATTTAGTTCCATAAAGTAAACTGTATTATTGAAGCAAAAACTTTACCACTCCTATAATCTTTAAAGAGTGATAAAGCTTATTATTTGCTTATTATATTATCAATATTAATCGAATAAAGGTCGTAACCCTTTTTATTGCTTTAGTTAGTAAATAACTATGAAATTGCAGCAATAGAAAAATTAATGATACTAAAATTCCGTTTATCATGAGAAAAACAGATCTAAACGAATTTAGTCGTTTAGCATCATCGGCATCAAAAGCATAAGAAGATCTTCAGTATCTCCTTTTTCAACAGGGAAAATAAGTCCTGCACGTGAAGGATCAGATAATTCAACGGAAACTTCGGTTGCTGGAATATTATTTAGTATCTCAATCAAGAAATTCGATTTAAATCCGATATTCATTGCAGTACCTTCGTATTGACAAGGAATCGTTTCTTCAGCAGCTGTTGAGAAATCAATATCTTGCGCCGAAACCAACAATTTATTATCAGACAATTGAAGTTTCACCAAACTACTTGCTGGATTAGAGAATACAGATACACGTTTCAGAGCATTCAAAAAAGCCAATCTATCCAAAATAACTTTGTTCGGATTATTTTGAGGTATTACCGAATTGTAATTCGGATAGCGTCCTTCTATAAAACGACAAGTCATTGTATAACTCGACATGGTTATGTATGCATTGTTTTCATCAAACTTGATAGAAACAACTTCTGACTCTTTAGGTAAAATACTTTTCAGTAAGTTAGCAGGTTTCTTTGGCAAAATAAAAGATGCTCTTTCAGATCCTTGTACTGACAATGTTTTGCTACGAACGAGTTTATGACCATCTGAAGCAACAAATGTCAAGTCTTCGGTAGTTATATCAAAGTAGATACCATTCATCACAGGACGAAGCTCATCATCAGCACTTGCAAACAACGTTCTGTTGATAGCTGTACATAAAATCTGAGGGTCAATCGACAAGCTGATAGCTGTATCTTTTAATTCTTTTGGTTGTGGATATTCTTCCCCACTTTGTCCAATAAAATTATACTTTCCGTTGTGGAAATATATAAATATTTCAAGATTGTCATCATTTATCTCGAAAGTAAGTGGCTGATCGGGAAGCTCTTTCAATGGATCTAATAAATTACGAGCATTGATTGCTAATTTGCCCGCACCCTCAACCTCATTTACTTCTAATGAAGTTACAAGACGAGTTTCTGTATCTGCAGCTGTAAGCGTCAACGTGGAATCATTAAGCTCCAATAAGAAACAATCTAAAATAGGCAATGTATTTTTTGAATTGATCACCTTGCTAATTGACTGAAGATGACTCAGCAAAGCAGTACTAGATACAACAAATCTCATATAATGTTGGTTTTATTAAGTTACGTTTTATTACTAACAAAAGTAACGATATTTTTTATAAGAACAAAAAGTATGATTACAGACCCTTTTATTGTTTTTGAAAAATAATAAAACCAGTCATAAATACATTCCAAAATAATAAATATTTTAGAACTCTGTTTATTCCATACCGTTAAGATATTCTATTTTCGCCCCACAAGATACAAAAAGAGACCTATTTTTCAATAGATCTCTTCTCTTTATTTTATTTTTAGTGACGTAAATATTTATTTAAACGATTTCTCATTTAATACACTAAATTCTTTATCCTTATCAGCTCTCATAGATACAGAAATAACATCCCATTGAGTAGGCCAACCTCCGAAGATAGCTCCAAATCTTACAATCTTAATAGCATGAAGACCTTTTGCTAATGCGATAGATTTATCAGCACGCGAAAATCTACGAGCTGTATCTTTCCCATTATCGTTAGTTATCAATTGTTTTCCGTCAATCCACAACTCCGAATCTGTGCTGAAGTAATACACTCCATCCTCCGGAATATCCACATATCCTGTTAAAATAGTACTGTAAAAGTCATTAGGATATACTTCTACATAATCATTAACTCGATGTTTCGTTTTTTGTGGAGATGCAACATATTCAACCTCATCTGGAGTTTTGCCCTCTAAATCTGACATCTTACGTGCCACTCCTTTAAAATGTTCTGCTTTCAAGCCTGCTTTTTCGCCAGCAGCTTTTTGAACAGCAGGAGCAGGAGATTGTTTCTCAATAGTTATTGTTCTGGTTTCTCCCATTTTTTCCGATACTAATACTGTACGGATTTTCAAAGTTGTATTTTCTTTGAAAGTCAATGGTTTTTCATAAACAGCAGATGCCAAAGTAGGCTCTGTCCCATCCGTAGTATATACAAATTTTACAGGCATTGAGGTCTTAAATTCAAGAGTTGTAGAATCTAAAAACACAACAAAATTAGCAGAAGGCGTTGTTTGTTCAGGATTAGGAATAAAGTAATTAATACCATGGAAATCTAAACGTACCAACTGATTATTCATTCTACGTTCAAAATCTTTATAGTCTTTTTTATCCTTAGCTGACCAATTAACTTCTGCCACTGCAATAATACGTGGGAAAGTCATATTCTCCATACGATCAGTATCGTACATATATTCTGCCCAAACATTACCTTGAGCACCTAAGATATGATGTTTTTTATCATCTGCGATTTTCTCAGGGATAGGCTCATAATCATAAGTCTTTTCCAAAGTAAGTAATCCGCCAATAGTAACAGGTAATATTTTAGAATCCCCTTGATATTTATCTAAATACAACCATCCACCAGGAGTCATAATTACATCATGTCCCATGTTAGCAGCAGCAATACCACCCTCTTCGCCTCTCCAGCTCATTACAGCAGCCGTTGGAGCCAATCCTCCTTCAAGAATTTCATCCCAACCTATCATTTTCTTATTATGTTTCAATAAGACTTTTTCCATACGTTGTACGAAATAACTTTGCAGTCTTTCTTCAGCACTATGCTCTTTATCAGATTTCAAACCAAGTTCTTTAATACGAGCCTGACATTTTGGACATTTTTCCCATCTGATTTTAGGACACTCATCGCCTCCTATGTGGAAATAATCACTTTCGAATAATGGGATTACTTCTTCAATAACATCTGTAAGGAACTGAAATACTGAATCATTTCCTGCACAATACACATCATTTGCAACTCCCCAAATATTACGCACTTCGAAAGGACCTCCTGTACAAGACAACTCAGGATAAGCCGCCAATGCCGCAACACCATGCCCAGGAAGTTCTATTTCTGGAATTACCTCAATAAAACGTTCTTTTGCATAAGCCACTATTTCTTTAACTTGATCTTGAGTATAAAAATAAGGTCCATAAGTACTACCATCACCTTCTACACGTTTTGATCCTATTTCAGTTAATTTAGGATATTTCTTTATTTCGATACGCCATGCTTGATCTTCTGTCAAATGCCAATGAAAAGTATTTATCTTGAACATTGCCAATACATCTAACTGTTTTTTCAGGAAGTCTACATCAGCAAAGTGACGACATACATCAAGATGCTGTCCACGATAAGGAAAACGAGGTTCATCTTTAATACTCACATTAGGCACTTTCCATGCTATGTATTTTATCAATGTCGGACTTTCAATTTCAGCAGGCAACAATTGCATTACTGTTTGCATAGCATAAAATACTCCTTGTGGAGTTTTAGCTTTTATATCTATACCTTTTTCTGTCACTTCTAACAAATAACCTTCGTCATTTACAGCTATATCTTTATCAAGATTAAGGCTGATGAAGTTAGAACTCGGAACTCCAGTTTTGATATCTAAATCATAACCTGTTGAATTCTTAATTTTAGCAGCAAAGTAAGACGCAACTTTATCTAAGGAAGGATCATTTACTGCAAATACCGCAGATTTTGTAAGTTCGAAGTTTCCTTCATTTTGTTTTAACTCCAGTGGTATTGGAGTAACGTTTATGCCCTCATTATAAGGCTTCTGAATAGGTGTTTCAGTACTACCACAAGATGACACTAACATGGCTAATGCCACAGTGCATACTGGTATAAGTTTTTTCAACATAGATAATATTTTTAGTTATTTAATCAAGGTTAACTACACGTATATGTTATTTAACAATCGATCAGAATGCTAAGATAATCAAAAATGACATATAGCATTACCTACAAAAAGCCCTTTATGTTATATAACATAGGTAGAGGCTTTCTTAATCATCAAAACAAATATAATCTTCATGAAAAAAGAGGGGAATCTACTAAAAGACCTCCCCCCTTATTGTATAAATTAGATTATAACTTTCTATCGATTTAGATAGCGTTAATTTCTTTCAATACATTATTAGTTTTACGGACTGCAGATGCAGATGCTTCGAATTTTTCTTTTTCTTCTGCTGTAAGTTTAAGGTCGATAATTTTCTCCCAACCGTTTTTACCTAATACAACAGGCACACCAATACAAATATCGTTTTGTCCGTATTCACCTTCTAGGCTAACACAACATGGAACAACTTTCTTTTGATCGTGAATAATAGATTCTACAACTGCTGCTCCTGCTGCTCCTGGTGCATACCAAGCCGAAGTACCCAACAAACCTGTTAGAGTGGCTCCACCAACCATAGTATCAGCAACAACTTTATCTAAAGCTTCTTTTGATAAAAGATCTGATACTGGAATACCTTTATAAGTAGCTAAGCGAGCCACAGGAATCATTGTAGTATCACCATGTCCACCAATAACCATACCTTCTACTTCAGTAGGGTTAACACCCAAAGCTTCACTCAAATAATATTTGAAACGTGAACTATCTAAAGCTCCTCCCATACCTACAATACGGTGTTTTGGAAGACCAGTAACTTTAGAAGCTAAATAAGTCATTGTATCCATTGGATTGGAAATAATAACCAAAATAGCATTAGGTGAATATTTTAGAATATTTTCAGCAACACTCTTCACAATACCTGCATTTACACCGATCAACTCTTCGCGAGTCATACCTGGTTTGCGAGGAATACCTGATGTGATAACCACTACATCCGAATTAGCTGTTGCAGCATAATCATTAGTAACACCTTTGATTCTTGAACTGAACTCAAGCAATTGAGCTGTTTGGTTCATATCCATTGCTTTTCCTTCGGCAACACCTTCTTTTACATCAAGCATTATTACTTCGTCAGCAATTTTTTTAAATGCGAGTACATTTGCACAAGTGGCTCCGACATTACCGGCTCCCACAACTGTTACTTTAGACATGATAATTTTGTTTTATAGTTATAAATTAGATTACATGTAAATTATTCGAAATACTTTACCATTAAGTTTAAGTGATAAACAGCATCTATTTCGAATAGATAAACAAAAGTAATTTGTTATTTGCAATAAAGGAACTATTTCAGGGCTAAATTTCGATTCAATTATTAAAAAATATTGACAAGAAGTTTTCCCCTAGAAAACGTTTTTCTAACCACCAATCATTCCTTATATGCTTTTGTAACTTCCCTTGCAAACCAATTACTATTTCGATATTTCCTTCGAATAATAATTTACTAATTGACAGCCATGCATTTTGCTAAAGGAAAGGCTAATTCGTGAAAAAATTTGTTCCGGCTAGGCTCTCTCACACATTTTATTAATATATTTGTATATAAAGTCTAACATATTAAAAGAAGTAAGAAAGTAAAGTTATATGGAACAGAATACAAAACCTTCGACAAGAAATACAAAGATATTAATTGCCATCATAGTGGGTTTAATTGTAGGAATGGGAGTTGCAGCATATTTTATATTCAAACAAAATACTCAGCTTGAAGAAATGCAACAAGTCAATGAAATCTCTAAACAAAAACTTGAAGATGAATACGAGAGCATTGACACTCAATATGAAGGATTCAAAATTTCTATAAAAAACGATTCTCTTTTCCAACAACTAAGCAATGAGCAAGCCAAGGTTCAACGATTGAGGGAAGAGCTTCGTACAGTAAAAGCTACTGATAAAGCTGAAATAGGTAGGTTGAATAACGAACTTAGCAGCTTAAGAAAAATTCTTAAGTCATATATTGTACAAATAGACTCTTTAAACAGAGCTAACGAGAGACTAGTACAACAGAATAAAGAAATAACGAACAAGTATCAAGAAACGAGCAAAACTCTAAATAAGGTTTCACAAGAAAGAGCTAACCTTACCGAAAAAGTAACACGGGCAGCCAAGCTTGACGCAACAGGCATAAGCGTAGCAGCAACCAACTCAAAAGGTAAAGTACAAAAGAAGATAAAGAGTGTAGAGCAACTAGTTGTCTCATTCACTATCACTAAGAACATTACAGCTGAACCGGGCGAAAGAACTATATATGTTCGAATAATGAAACCCGATGACGATATTCTTGTAAAAAACAGAGCCAATACCTTTCCTTTTGAAAACAGAGAAATTCAGTACTCTATCAAAAGAGTTATCGAATATGGAGGCGAAGAAGTACCCGTTACTTTATATTGGAAAGTAGAAGAGTATTTAATGCCTGGAACTTATCGAGTAGATTTGTTTGCTGATGGTAGCCTGATAGGTTCACGATCGTTTTCTCTTGAAAAATAAAGAGTAATTCTACCTTTTACAACTAATTAATCTAAAAGTATGATATTAGAATTTTTCAAATATATTAGAGAAGAAGCCAAACCTAATCAATGGGGCATTGAGGGGAAAGACGGCGATTTGGTGAGATTCGACAATATCAACCTTTTCGTTGGAAAAAATGCTGTAGGAAAAAGCAGGACACTATCCGCCCTATGCGAAATAGCAACCTTATTATCTCTAAAAAAACCGGTTTCTGATCTCAAGTTTAAAGATTCCAAATATCACCTTATACTAAAAGAAGATAACATTACTTACGAATATACTATATCAATAGAAAATCGACTAATTACTGAAGAAATTCTACGAGTAAAGGGTGTCGAAAAATACAACCGAACAAAAAATATAATCTATTCACAAACTTCTCACAAGTTTGACACATTAGATATTGCTGCCACAGAACCTATTACTTCCATTCAAGATAAAGATGATGAGTATCCTTATATACCTGAAATATTCGAATGGAGTAATGCTTTGAAGAATTATGCATTTACAAATCAGTATGAGAAGAACCATCTCATTAAAGATAAAGAGGATCTGGAAAGCTCCAAGATAATAGACGACTTTTCTCCAGATAATGTCATCAAACTTTTTTTCAAAGGCAAAAATCGCTTTGGACAGTCTTTTACAGATACTATTATTTCGGATCTGCACGATATAGGTTATGATGTTACCAACATCGATCTACTAAAGAACAAACTAGGAATAGGTATATCCGTACAAGAGGAAGAACTATCCGAACCGACCCTTCAACTAGACATGTCTCAAGGGATGTTCAGAGCATTATCTTTTCTTATACAGATGGAGTTTGCTTTACTAAGCAAAATATCGGTATGCCTTCTTATTGATGATTTAGGAGAAGGCTTGGATTATGCCCGATCGAAGTCCCTTATTGATATTTTGATCTATAAAGTCAACAATTCAGATATACAGATATTTATAACTTCGAATGACCGCTATATAATGAATAAGATACCTTTAAGGTATTGGTCCGTAATAGAGCGAAAACAGAATATTTCGGTTTTTCACAACTATCATAATGCGAGAGAAATATTTGACGATTTTAAATACACAGGATTAAATAACTTTGATTTTTTAGCCACAGATTTTTATCTTCAAGGATTCAAAGACGAACAAGAGGAAGAGAAAGAAGAGGAAGAATAAAGCCGATATATGAAAAAGATTGCATTTTTTGTTGAAGGACAAACCGAGCAGGTCTTTATCAATAGGCTTGTAAAGGAGATTATTGGCTATGGAAACCTTACAGTTCTGCTAAAAAAAATATCGGGAGGAACGAATGCCCCGAAACGCGAATTTGTAAGAAATTACAGCATCTCCCTAAAATCAGAATACACTGCACTCATCTACGATTGTGGATCGGACAACCGTGTAAAATCAGAAATACTAGACAATATAAATAGCTTACGAGAGGCAGGTTACACATGCGTAGTCGGCTTAAGAGATTTATATCCATTATCTATAGAAGAATTACCCCGCCTCGAACAAGGATTAAAATTTCTACCCTACCCTCTTAAGAAAAAAGATTGTCCTTTTGATATTGTGGTTGCAGTAAGAGAGGTCGAAACTTGGTTTCTAGCAGAAAGCAGCCATTTTTTGAAAGTAGATAGAAAACTTACAGGACGATTTATCGAAAAACATCTAGGATTCAATCCAGATACGGTAAACCCCATTTCTAGAGAACACCCATCGGAAGACATAAACAAGATATATAAATTGATAGGAAGATCCTACACCAAGAAATATTGGCAAGTAGAGAAATTGGTCAATCGACTCGATTTTAATAAAATAATAAAAGATATAAGATTCAGAACTCCTTCCTTAAATGAATTGATCCAGACCATAGAACAGTTTAAAAATGGAGAGTTACAAGAATCAGTCATTCTAAGAAAAGAAAAAAGCAGCTTGAAATAAATCAAACTGCTTTTCTTATTTTAAAGAATCTGCTATTAAGCTTCTGCTTCTGTTTTAGGAACTACAGATACAAATGATCTTTCGTTCTTTTTTCTACGGAATGCAACTACTCCATCAACAAGAGCAAATAATGTATGATCTTTACCGATACCTACATTTTCACCTGGATGATGTGTTGTTCCTCTTTGACGAACGATGATGTTTCCAGCTTTTACTACTTCACCACCAAATGCTTTAACGCCTAATCGTTTACTTTCCGATTCACGGCCATTCTTCGAACTACCTACACCTTTCTTGTGTGCCATTTTCTTCTAATTTTAACTGATTAAGCAATAATATCTTTTACTGTAACTTGTGTAAATTGTTGACGGTGACCGTTCAACTTACGATATCCTTTTCTTCTTTTCTTGTGGAAAATAAGAACTTTATCGCCTTTTACTTGATCTCCAACTGTAAGGATAACTTTCGCTCCGCTTACAAAAGGTGCGCCTACTGTTACAGCACCATCTTTATCAACTAATAACACTTTCTCAATTTCAAGATCAGCACCACTATCTGCTGTTACTCTGTGAACAAACAATTTCTGATCTTTCTCAACTTTGAATTGTTGTCCTTGAATTTCTACAATTGCGTACATCTGCAATATATTTTACAAGTTATGAGCCTGAGGCGAACTATTCTTTAATAGTTTCTTATCTGCCTATTAGCAATCGGGTGTCAAAATTACAAATATTCCATTTAATATCCAACTAAAAAACAAACAACATTACAGAAAAATGTAATACTTAAAGATTTCAAATGTACAAACAATCGAAAAAATACAATAACCGCACATACCACCCCTCGAAAAAAGGAGAAAAACAAGAGAAAAACAATGAAATTTTTAACATTTAATCGTCCCTAATTGAGTTAAGATAATGTAAATAAATATACAATATTGAGTCAAAACAACACTTTAAAAGCACATTTTGAATAAAATAAGATATTAAAAAACACAGGTATATACGAATAAGAAATACAATACTATATATCAACCACATAACACAAATATCTTATAAAATAAATCTATAAAATACCTCTACATATATCAGACTTCTATATAATAAAATAGACTCAATATAGGCATTTATCATTGTGTTAAAAATGCACATTAGCTCTTTTTTCCTAATTCCTGAGAGTATATCTTTGCATTAGAGTTACACCAATCTATTAATTATAATTTATATCAAATGAACAAAAGATTTTTACAATTTCTATTAATCGCAATCACAACTGGAATCATTTTTTCGAGCTGTTCAAAAGATGAAGAATTAACAGGAACTGAATCTAATGAGCAAACTCAAATCCGTCTAACAAGTGCTATAAATCAATTAGCTACTCGTTCGACAGCCCAAAACACTCAAATTGAATCTGGTCAAGAAGTAGGTTTAGTAGTTGCTAACAACCCCTTCACTGCTGTATTATATGATAATATTAAACTTACAGCTGATGGTAGTGGAGGTTTCACTTATCCTTCTTCAATGTATTATCCTACTGATGGAGGAAAAGTTGATTTAATGGCTTATCACCCTTACAATGAATCTGTAACAGGTATTGGTTCTGCTTATACATTTGGTATTCAAGCTGATCAAACGTTAAAAGCTAATTACTTAAACTCAGACGTTCTTTTCGGATCTGTTGAACATGTTTCAAGAACAACTAGCGCAGTGCCTATTGAATTTAATCACTTATTCTCGAAACTTACATTTACTGTTAAAAAAGGAAATGGTGCAAGTTTAGAAGGATTAAGCTCTATTGAGGTGCTAGGATTAAGCAACGAAGCATTAGTCGACTTTGAAAAAAGAAGCGTTACAGCTGATGGTACCGCAACAACTATTAATGCATATAATGTACCAACTGGAACCGCAAGCGACCTCCAATTAACAGGTGCAGCTGCAATTGTAGTACCACAAACTGTGAAAGCAGGACAAACTCTACTAAGAGTTACAATTGGCGATGTTGTATATCTATACGCTCCAACAGCAGCACTAGAACTAGCAATGGGAACCGCTTATAACTACACCATTACAGTAAATATGGCTGGAATTACAGTTACATCTAGTATTGTAGATTGGCAAAATGGTGGCAACATAGACGGAGAAGGAGAAATAGCTTAAAATATACTGAATAAGAAAATAATAAAAAGGATATGGCAAATCTAGAACCATATCCTTTTTATCAACAATTGTATTTATCAGATTATGACAAAAAAACTCTACATATTATTAATAACAAGCATTTGCTTAATCTTTACATCATGCCTTAGTGATAGTGAATGCGGGAACAATGATACACTCAGAGTAAGTATTGTTGCAGATATTGCAAGCTCTAAATTGAAAACACGATCTTCAAAATCTGGATTTTCTGAAAATGACAATATCGGATTATATATGGTTGATTACGTAAATGGTATTCCCATGCCTGTTGGAACTATATCCAACTTCATGAATACTGAATATGTTTATGACGGAACTTATTGGAACAGTAAAGATACTGAAGAATTATATCTTACAACCGATCAAACCAAAGCTGATATATATGCATACTACCCATTTGATTATGAAATGAGCAGAACACCTGGAAAAGCAGATCTCAGATCCTACCCTTTCAGTGTGGAAAGCGACCAAAGCTTATCTTCTCAAAAGAGTGATTTCTTATGGGCTAAGTATAGTGAATTATCTAGTGCAAACACAATAGCAAAACTTACATTTAAACATATACTCTCTAAAATTGTCCTCAACGTAACGTATGGTAATTTAGGGAATGGTAACGAATCTGTTACAATTCATAACCTAACTCAGAATGCCCTGATCAATATGCGAACTGCAGATGTGTCTGAAGTAAAGCTCAACTCCAATAATGAGATTAAACCATATCTTCAAGATATTGCAAATGCAGGATTTGATAAAACATTTAGTGCAATCATTATTCCCCAATCTGTAGAAACTGGCACATCATTGTTTGCAATAACTTTAAATGACCAGATGTTTGCTTTCACCCTCGATAGTCCTATTAGTTTTGAGTCAGGTCTCTCTTATACTTTCAATTTAGTTATTGGAGAGGCAAATACAAGAAGCATTCAAAACACTAACATAGAACGAAAAATTTCATTAGTAGATAAGAGTTCTTTCTAATTTGATGAAAGAAAATTTGTTACACGATATATAATAACTTATATGAAAAGTTTACTAACTAAAACAATGTCACTACTTACTATTATGTTTGGTATTTTCACAATACTAAATATGACCTCGTGTGACAATATAAGTGACACCATAGATCTAGAAGAAGCTACCGAAAACACCATAACTTTATCACCCTACATAAATGAAGGGCTTACAACCAGAATGGCTGGATCTTCATTTCAGGAGAATGATGAGATTGGAGTATATGCTGTGGCCCATTTAAGCGACAATCAAATAACAGGAGATATACAAGATAGTTATGCTCCTAATATCAAACATATATATAATGGCACTACTTGGGCATTGCCTCAAGGAGCACATTTCCCTTGGGCTGGCGGTCAAACAAAAGTAGAGCTATATGCCTATTACCCATACAACCAAGCTGCGACAACCTCCAATGCGAAAAGTTATCCATTCTCGATAAAATTAGACCAAAGTACCTCAGAGTCTTATATGACAAGCGATTTCTTATGGGCGAAGTCAGAAGCTACTAGTCCTACAAAAAGTAAAATTCCTTTGTCTTTTACTCACCAAATGAGTAAGGTTATTATCAATATCAAATCAGAAAGAGATTTTACAGAAGAAGAGGTTCAAAACTTTAGTGCTAACTTTCTTAATTTGCACCTAGATGCAAAGGTTGACTTATCGTCAGGTACAGTATCAACAGCATCGGGCTCTCAAGCTAAGAATCTGATCCCACGCAAACGAAATAATCCGATAACCGGCTATGGCATCACATTTGAGGCTATAGTTCTTCCGCAAACAATTGCAGCTTCAGCAGAATTATTTGCGATAAGATCGGCTGAAGGCGCAACCCCATATACCTATAAATCAGCTAACGAGCTAATATTTAGTTCTCAAAAACAATACACATTTAATATAACAATTTCAAGAACAGGTATTTCGATAACTACTGATGATATACAAGATTGGACAACAACACCCGATATTGAAGGAAACATCAACAAGCCCGTAAAAAAAGCAATAGATATATCTAACATTAATTGGAATATTACCAGAGTATACAAGGTGATGGATAAAGGGATTCAAATTGCTGAAGTAAGCAAAGAGTACTTACTTAGCGGAACAGCAATAGATGTACAAGCAATTGTTGTATATCCAATGGATGCAAACTCTAACGCCGATCAGACTAGAGGGTTTGTTGCACAAATAATGCAAACAACATTAAACGGAAATAACGAATACGATCCTAATACTGCAATAACAACCCATGGAGGCAGTGTTAGCTGGCACAAACCAACCAACCTGATGGCTTACACAGCAGGCAAGAGTAATATCATCAACAAAGTACAAATTGATAAAAGTGATGTTTCTGCAGCTGGTGCAGATGCCATATACTCGTTGACTTTAGAACCTGATATGGTCACTGATATTGACAAAAACAGCTATGGTGTTGTAAAAATAGGCACTCAATATTGGATGCGTGAAAATCTGAAAGTAGAACATTATAGAGATGGATCTGCTGCCGAAACCTATTATTTCAACAACAGCATTGCCAATAAAGATTTACTTGGAGGACTTTATACTTGGAATACTGTAAGCAACACCAGCAACTTGGCTCCTAAAGGATGGCATATCCCAACTCATGATGAATTTAAAGCCCTGTCAATTTATACATCAGGAACTGCTACAGCACCTTATTATAATGCAGGTAAGAAGCTGAAAGCAGTAAGAATGTGGAGCACCACAGTCAATAATAGCAACATTACTGGGTTTGAAGCCTTACCAGGAGGTAGAAGACTTGATAATGGTAGTTTCAACGAAATAAACCTTTATGGTCAATGGTGGAGTACTACTGAATATAATGCAGCTTATGGAAAAAGAGTTTATATAGATTATGGTAACACTGGAGTCTGGGTAGAAGCGAACCTTCTTAAGACATATGCCGAATCGGTTAGATGTATTAGAAATTAATTCATCTCTACTCAGCAAAACAGAAGAGGTACTTATTTAATAGGTATCTCTTTTGTTTTGTTTTGTTTTGTTTTGTGTTATATAGAAAAGCCCCTGTTTTAGCAGAGGAAAGAACTAATAGGCTTCAAAAAATTTATAATTAAAAAAGAAAGAACTAATCAAGTCTGAATATTTTGTGTTATTTTTGCACAAAACATAAAGGACTGTGCAGTTTTATAGAATATGGCAATAACCAAAACAAGAAATATGTTGATTGATGTCGCCCGGCAATTATTTGCTAAGCTGGGTGTCGAAAATACAACTATGAATGACATTGCTGTTGCTTCGCACAAAGGTCGTCGCACTTTATATACTTATTTCAATAATAAAAATGAGGTATATAAGGCTGTCGTTGAGTCTGAACTCGATAAGATGATTAAAGCACTACAAGCTGTAGTCGAAAAAGATCTTCCCGCAGACGAAAAATTAATGCTGTTTTTTTATACCCGTCTCGATGCTGTAAAGAATGTTGTAGCACGTAACGGAAATCTTAGAGCCGATTTCTTCAGAGATATCTGGCGCGTGCAGAATGTCCGCAAAACATTCGATAGAAAAGAAACCGAAATTCTCAAAGAGATACTACAAAAAGGAGTGGACGAAGGAACTCTCTCAATGCCCGATGTTGACTTCACGGCTGAGATAGTGCACAATGCACTTAGAGGATTAGAGGTTCCCTACATAAGAGGACTCATCAATCCCAAAGATTCAGATAATAAGAGACGCTACCTCAACATATCGCATCTTATTTTTCAAGGAATAAAAAAGAACAAGAACTAAATCAACAAAATAAATATTCACGAGTAATTTAATATTTGATTATGAAACTTTTAGAAGGAAAAACAGCGATCATAACTGGTGCAGCCAGAGGTATCGGAAAAGCAATAGCAATAAAATATGCACAAGAAGGTGCAAACATAGCATTCACCGATCTAGCTGTTGATGATAATGCGAAACAAACAGAAAAAGAAATAGCTGCTTTAGGCGTTAAAGTTAAAGCGTATGCATCAAATGCTGCGGATTTTGACGATACACACAAAGTAGTAGATGCAATTGTAGCAGATTTCGGAAAAGTTGACATCTTAGTTAACAATGCCGGTATCACTCGCGATGGTCTTATGATGCGTATGACTGAACAACAATGGGATTTGGTTATTAATGTAAACCTAAAATCTGCATTTAACTTCATCCATGCTATTACACCTGTAATGATGAAACAAAAATCAGGAAGTATCATCAACATGAGTTCTGTTGTTGGTCTTTCAGGAAATGCTGGTCAAACTAATTACTCTGCATCAAAAGCAGGTATGATTGGTCTTGCTAAATCTATTGCAAAAGAAATAGGTTCAAGAGGAATACGTGCAAACTGTATTTGCCCAGGATTTATTATTACTGAAATGACAGGTGCATTATCTGACGATGTTAAAAAACAATGGGCAGAACAAATTCCACTTCGTCGCGGAGGTACTCCTGAAGATGTTGCTAATGTAGCAGTATTTTTAGGTTCTGATCTATCATCTTATGTTAGCGGACAAGCAATTCCTGTTTGTGGCGGTATGAATATGTAAGATCACAAACCGATTTTATTGCTTTAGCTTATATCAGTTTTATTAAATATGGCAATAATATTCGAGAGATACATTTCACTCACATAATATAAAAGACGCAAAGATTTTAATTAACTTTGCGTCTTTATTTTTTTGTCCCCAACATTATGACTGTACTATACGAAGATAATCATATCATTATTGTAAATAAAACTGTTTCGGAAATCGTACAAGGCGATAAAACAGGAGATAAGCCTCTTTCGGAAATAGTGAAAGAATGGCTTAAGGAAAAATATAACAAACCCGGGAATGTATTCTGTGGAGTAACGCATCGTTTGGATAGACCTGTTAGCGGAATCGTTGTATTTGCAAAAACAAGTAAAGCTCTTCCTCGTCTAAATAAAATGTTTCAGGATAAAGAAATAAAGAAAACTTATTGGGCTATTGTAAAAAACATTCCGAAAGAACCACAAGGGACATTAATCAATTATCTGGTTCGGAACGAGAAGCAAAATAAATCGTATGCTTACGATACGGAAAAGCCTAATTCTAAAAAAGCAATTCTACATTATAAGCTAATCTCTCAATCAGATAAATATAATCTACTTGAAGTTGATTTAGAAACAGGACGTCATCATCAAATACGTTGTCAATTAGCAAAAATGGGATGCACAATAAAAGGAGATTTAAAGTACGGAGCTGACCGATCAAATCCCGATGGAGGTATAAGTCTACACGCTCGTAACATAAGCTTTATCCACCCTGTATCTCTAGAGTTGATAGAAGTAACGGCACCCGTTCCCGAAGATAATCTATGGAAAGCTTTTGAAGCCCAATTATCCAAATAATTGACGAAATGCTTCTTCAACTTTTCTTACAGGAATAATTTCGATATTTACTTTCGCAGTAAATCCTTTCAAATTATTGTGAGGTATAAGAATCTTAGAGAAACCCAATTTTTCGGCCTCTAATATACGCTGTTCAATTCTATTGACTGGACGAATTTCACCCGACAAGCCAACTTCTCCCGACATGCAAACATGTCTTTCAACTGCAATATCAAGGCTCGAAGATAAAACTGCACTTATCACAGCCATATCTATCGCAGGATCGTTCACTTTCAATCCTCCTGCAATATTTAGGAATACATCTTTTTGTATCAATTTAAAACCTGCTCGTTTTTCAAGAACTGCAAGTAACATATTCATCCGTCGGCTATCAAAGCCCGTAGCAGACCTCTGAGGCGTTCCATAAGCGGCTGTACTCACTAAGGCTTGTGTCTCAATCAAAAATGGACGTACACCTTCAATAGCAGCAGCAATAGACACACCACTCAAGCCTTCATGATTTTGAGTCAACAACAATTCCGATGGATTACTAACTTCTCTTAATCCATTCTGGCGCATTTCGTATATGCCTAATTCAGCAGTACTACCAAATCGGTTTTTAATACCTCTCAAGATACGATACATATAATGTTGATCGCCCTCAAATTGCAATACTGTATCAACAATATGCTCTAAGACTTTAGGACCAGCAATACTACCTTCTTTATTTATATGACCGATAAGTATTACAGGGGTACTTGTTTCTTTTGCAAACTTCAAAATAGCAGCGGAACATTCTCTTACTTGAGCTACACTTCCCGGAGAAGACTCAATTCCCTCCGTAAATATGGTCTGAATAGAATCTATTACAACCAATTCTGGTTTTGTGTTTTGTATATGAACAAAAATTTGTTGCAGATTCGTTTCACATACTATATAGCAATTCTGGCTCTTTTCGTTTATGCGGTCAGCTCTCAATTTAAGTTGACGTACACTCTCCTCTCCCGACACATATAATGTTTTCAGAGAATTTAGATTCAATACCGTTTGTAAAATTAAAGTTGACTTCCCTATGCCAGGTTCTCCTCCTAAGAGAATCAACGAACCGGGTACTAAACCACCTCCTAAAACACGATTAAGTTCTCCATCGTTAAGATCTAAACGAGGCTCTTCACCTGTTTTTACATCTTGTAACAACATAGGTTTAGCCTTTGGCGAATCGAATAAAGTATCAGTACGCCTACTATTGCTTTCTTTAGCTATGAGCTCTTCTACATAGGTATTCCATTCTCCACAAATAGGGCATTTCCCCAACCATTTAGCTGAGTCATTACCACAATTACTACAAACATATACAGATTTGGTCTTAGCCATTATTTACAGACGAATTAAGTAAAATGATAAGGAGATCCATTTTAAAGATCTCCTTTATTAAAACAAAAATAAGACAATTAATGCTTATTTCTTTATAAACTTACTAGACAATTTTTTTGATTCGGTTTGAACAAGAATTGAATAAACTCCTTTTGACCACGAACTAACAGAAATTGTAGTTGTAGATGCATTATATCCTGATTTTGCATATACTTGACGTCCATTCATATCATATACTTTAATAGAGCGAATGATTGAATTTGCATTAACATTCACTTCATTATCTGCCAAAGTTGGGAAAATGACAAGTTCTTGAGTACTGTTCTCAATAACCGAATCTTCTATTCCTAAAGGATTATTTGGATCATATCCTCTAAGGTATGGAGTGCCTTCGTTAATAGGATCTAAATATTTCTTCATTTGCATACTCACATCTGTCATATGATCAAAATGATATCCAAATTTACCGAAAAACTCTTGTGAATTACGAGTTAAACAATAATCAGTAGTCCTCACCCCACCCGTTAAAGTTCCAACAATCAAACCATTACTATTAAAGATAGAAGACCCTGAAGATCCTCCTTGCGTAGCACTACGCCCATCATAATAAACTCCCCAAAAACCATTTGTTATACCATTAAATCCGGGACCACCGTTATAGGTTTGTGTTGTAACAGGGTTTTTCAAACCTTCACGTGGCAAATAAGTTACTATTTTTTTCACATCTCCATTAGGATGGTGTATAACAACACCAGACGATGAAGCCACATCTCTCGTATCCCAGCCGTTAAAGAAAACTTTATATTCCAGAGGAATATTAGTTTTCAGTTTCAGCAAAGTACCATCAGACCCCTGTACAGCAACTCCCTCAGCTGTTACTCCTTGAAGAGGTATGTTAACAAGAAGATCGGTACCTACAAGAGTTTTGGTTGTTACCGGAAATGTATCTTCGTTTTCACAGCCAGGAAATTCATAGTGAAAATAAACAACAATAGTCTCATATTCCACTACACCATTGGCCCAAAAACAATGTGAAGCAGTTAGAAGATATGGAGTACCATCTCTTTTAGTATTATTAACCAGACTACCCGAACATATAGACCAGGCACCGCCACGTTTAACCTGATAAAATACTACACCTCGCTTTTGATCTTTCCAATTATCCCCATCCGGACAATTCACATTAATCATACAACTTTGAGATGAATTTATTTTAGGAGTAGGAGGTGACGATGCTCTTAATGCTCTATTATAGTTATCACCATATACATAGCCAATATCTTCAATTACAAGACGAGGAGCTTCATCTGAAATAGTTGAAGCAACATACTCTAATGTTATTTTATCTCCGGCTATAATTTCCGATGCAAATTTACCTCCCTGTGGATGCGTATTCTGTGTATATGCACCAAGTACTCGAGAATGATCTTCGTTATAGATATATAATTTTGCCCCTTTAGGAATATAAAAATCTTTATAACTTAATATCAATCCCTTAGCTCCTTCGGCATAGATTACTTGTTGCCATATCTTTACTGAATCGGAGAGCGAAGTCCAGTTACCAATACTATCAATATTAACGCTTAAAGGTATGACTTTAGCTATTCGAAGAGGAGCATCTCGACTCTCTTCAACTATTTCATCTTCCCACATTAGGCGATTTATATCAAGATTGACTGGAACATTAATGATAGAAGAAGAAGAGATTGATCGTGTAGTATTCTGATATTTAAAACTTGGAGGAGTTCCACCTTCACTAATCTGACTAAAAGCAGATATGCTAGATACAAAAGATACTAACATTATTAGGAAATACTTATTAATCATCCTTTTAAAGTATTTGTGTATTACTTATTCTGTCAATCAAGAGAAGAACATATTTATCTACATCCTCCCTATTAACAAGTTCTTTTGCTTCGAAGATAATTTTAGCCCGACTGTAATAAGATTCTCTTCGATTTAAGTTCTCTTTAATAAACAATAAAAGCTCTTCTTTGTTTTTATCTTTTATTAAAGGTCTTTTTTCTTTACATAGGTCTAACCTTTCAGATAATAATTCGGGGCTTGCTTTCAGATAGATAGTCGTTCCAGCGCTATTCATTATTTCCATATTGTCATAAAAACAAGGAGCACCGCCCCCTGTCGAGATAACAACATTCTCGAAATCGGCAACCTCCTTTAATATTTTATTTTCTATTTCTCTAAAACCTTCTTCGCCAAATTGCTCGAACAACTGGCTGATTGTTTTACTATATCTGGTCTGGATAAAATGGTCTAAATCTACAAATTCCAAGTCTAGAGACTTTGCTAACTCTCTGCCTGCTGTAGTTTTACCGACGCCCATATATCCTATTAAGAAAATACGTGTCATAAAATGCTTTTTACAAAAATAAGCAAATAATTATAGGATAGACTATCTCTAAACAAATATTAAGGTATCAAACCTTATTATGACCTAGATAAACGCTAGACACGAAGCCAATTAAATAGAGGATTGATAGAAATAAATAGTTGAAATTATTTAGAAAATAGAAGATATTTTCAGTTAGATTAGAAAAGTATTAAATAAATCTTATAGTTTTGTTAACTTCAAAGTAGTGCAAATCTTTAAGAAGACCTTAAATAAAAAATGTATCCATTTCTTGGAATGTACAAAGTCTACTACAAAGCCATTTCTCGATAAATAATACAATCTATCAATCTCTTGATAAACCTGATCAGACAATTCTTCTCTAGCAACTTTTTGCTTTTCTTTTAAAATAGCTTTGCCTCCTATCGTACTACTCAGCCCATCGGTATTATAAATAGCAATATCGACATCAACATATTGTACCTTTTCATGATTGATGCCTATGGCTATCAGAAAATGCTTCCAGTCAGACATTATACGAAGTGTTTCGTCATAATATCCATATTCTTCAAACATTTCCCTTTTCACGAAGAAAGCCTGATGACATAAAAACCCTGAATAGATATCGTACAAAGAAAATAACCAATCGCGATGCTTATAACTATCATCTTTTCGGAGCTTTCCTTTCTCGTCCCAGATTATATTACCACAAACAAAATTGTCCTCTAGATCGTGCCTGAAAACATCCTTCAAAACATCATCTGAGACAAAAACATCTCCCGAATTAAGAAAGTAACAATATTCTCCCTGAGCTGTATAAATACCCTTATTCATAGCATTATAAATGCCCGAATCGGGCTCACTCACCCAATAATGAATATTATCTTTGTGTTGTTCTATTACTTCGACACTACCATCAGTCGAATTACCATCAATTACAATAAACTCATAATCGGTAAAGGATTGAGAGAAGACACTTTTTATGGTCTGTTCCAAGCCTACTTTATTGTTCCAATTTATGGTGATAATTGATACTTTCATTGATTGCCGAGTTTAAAGCATTGTTCGTGACGATCGAAAAATATAACCTCTGGATATCCAAAATTATCGAGCTTAAATTTATCCAGAATCAACTTAGCATTAAAGATTCTAAATCTTGACAGGAATAAGAATTGTTTTCTCCTCTTATTGTATCGATTTAAAATCAATTTTTCCTCCTCGGTATACACCCTAGTAGCAAGCACTGATTTAATCTCGGCATCATAAGCATCTTTTTGTTTCATGGAAAGCTGTTCACCATCCCTCATTCTAAAACCACTTAATATAGCAGTGGTCACATATAGTTTCTCGTAAGTAAAGAATCTGAACCACAATTCAAAATCTCCTGCATACTTTAGGTTAGATTCTATTCTTGCACCGGCTTTTTCCCATAGAGAGCGACGCCAAAACACTGATTCCTGTTGTATCCACTGATATTGACCAATATATACATCATATTTAGACCATTGTCTTAATGTATGCGAACATTCAACAATACGTCCTAAGGCATCATACACAGAAGGAAATCCTAATAACCAATTAACTTGGCTATACTTACCAAATATCTCTGCTACCGTAAAAAAAGACTTCGATTGATACATATCATCAGAATTGATCCATGCCATAATTTCACCTGTCGATTTTTCGAATCCCTTACGTATAGCATCATACATCCCTTTATCGGGCACACTTTCCCAATAAGCCAATCGATCTGCATACTTCTTGATTATTTCAACAGAACCATCAGTACTACCTCCATCTATTATTATGTATTCAAGATTAGGATATCCTTGATTTAATACCGAAAGTATTGTTTCCTCAAGATACTTTTCTTGATTATAATTAGGTGTAACAATTGATATTTTAGGGTAGTTTTTCATGTACTATTTCGTATTGAATATTTTATATAAGGCTCTGAAGCAAAAATAGATCAATTTATTTGACTTTATAAACACAGGAATATAAGCCTCTTGCTCTAACGATCGTAGCCTTTCATAGTCCGTCAAGAGATTATGAGGCATCAATTCTTTTGTAACCCGTTTGCGCTCTTCTAAATGACGTTCACCGTGCGCTTTACTGGTACTGATACCTTCCATTTCGAAGATAACGACATCCAAATCAAGAAAAGCGGTTCTTTCTCCACCTAATATGGTTAGGAAGAAGAATTTCCAATCCGACACTATTTTAAGAGTTTCATCATAATTTCCATATTTATCAAACATATCACGTCTGATAAATGTAGCCTGATGCAACATCGTATTTACAAACATATCATATAGAGTAACTTCACGGTTACCCAGATTCTCCCATTTTATTTGATGAGTACCATAATCGCATATTTGAATTCCTCTAAGTAGAGGTTCTCTATACTCTTTAGAAAATGTTTTCTTTAAGACATCTTCCGAAGCATAGCTATCACCCGAATTAAGAAAGTGAAAATATTCGCCTTTAGCGATTTCAATCCCCTTATTCATGGCGTTATATACACCTCCATCAGGTTCACTTACCCAATATGTTATTTTATCGGAAAAAGACTCTATTATTTTTTTACTCTCATCTGTAGAACCTCCATCTATAACAATATATTCGTAGTCGGTATAAGTTTGACTGACTACACTTTCAATAGTACGAAGTAATCCTTTCGCATTATTGTATGATATGGTTATTATGGATACTTTCTTCATCTAAGTATTTCTTTATAAATTTCGATGGTCTGCAAAGCACTCTTTTCCCAAGAGAAATTTTGTAAACGTTGCGTACCTTTATTTATTATCTCTTGCCTTAATTCCTTATTATTCAATAAGCTTAATACAGCAAACCTCAACTGTTCAGGCGATTTAGAATCAAAATACATACCTGCATCTCCCCCAACTTCGGGAAAACAGCTTCCATTACTTAAAACGACAGGGCATTGAGCTTGAAATGCTTCCAGAATCGGAATTCCAAAACCTTCGTAATAAGAAGGATATATAAACATTTCAGCAGATTTATATAATCCAAACATTTGCGTATCATCCACAAATATAATTTTCAACTGATCTTGTATGCCTAATGCTTCAAAGTAATTATTTTCTTCTGTAGTAAAACGATCTCCTGTACAGACAATACATAATTCTTTATTTTCCAACAGAATTGGCTGTATAGCAGCAATAAAGAATTTGAAATTTTTATAGCCTAAACGCCTATCTCCTACATACAGCAAATATTTATTAGGTAAATTCTCCGGCTTACCTCCTCCATCCACTAAGGACGAAGCATGATAAGTCACTGATACCTTGTTAACAGAAGTTCCGAATACATTTACAATATCGCGCTTCGTATTTTCAGAGACAGCAATTATATGAGCAGCATTATCAACTAGCTTTTTCTTTCGTTTAATAAATCCCGGACTATTTATAAATTCGGGATATAGCTCAATAATCATGTCATGCACAGTTAGAACATAAGGCTTACCATTGAGATGATCAAGATAATAATCATCAAAGAAAGTAGGATGAAAAATATCAAAGTCTCCTTTTTCTAGTTTTTCAATTGTTCTTGATTGATTGACTTTATAAAAATCAGGATATTTTTCAGAAAACCTCTCTTGTAAAAAAGAATAAAGTCTTTTTTTACCTTTGAAATTTAGTTTAGGAAGAAAAGAATAATAAGAAATTAACTGATCTCTCCACTCGAAAGGGATGTTCATATCCCTCAGATACTCGTTGAAAGTATATTGTATAGACACATCAGCTTCAACATCAGTAGGCAAGTGCCTGATAATCTCGGCAAAATAGCGAGACACACCACCTATGCGTTGATGCTCAAATATCTGATGATCGTACAATACCTTCATAAAAAACAAGTTATTTCAACTATATATTGCTATGTTTATAGCTTTAACTAGCTTTATTTGTATAGCTGTCAAAGTAATAAAAAGGTCTGAGACCTTTAATCTTCCGGATGAACAATCTGACGTATATACTGCACATCCTGAGGAATCTTACTACCTAAATTTATAGCAGCAGGAGCATTGCTTTTACTTCTACCCAGTATACCAATCAAACGATCAGCTACTTTATCCCAGAAAGTTCTGGTATAATCCAACGGATTCTTCTTCAACGTCTTTTTAGTCAAGATATGAAGGTCTTTTCCATTAGAATAAAAGTTACATGAAAATTTAGCTGCAATAACTTCAAAAGCCTGTTTAGTATAAAAACTAATATGCTGGCCTCCTTCGGGAGCAAAATACCACCAATCGTTAGTACTTGTTATTTCTTTATCAGGAACTAACTCAGTCGAAAAGATAATAGAATCAGAATAACCGAATAGTTTCTCTATTTCTTCAAGAGGATTAGCTAAGTGTTCAAAAATCTCGAAAGCAGTGACAGCCTCAAATTTGGTTGATGTCTCTAATTCCTCCAATGTAAAATGCTTAGCAAACAGATTGTCGCAATATTTATCATCCCAATAGAAATCAAAACCTTTATCACGCATCAAACGGACATACATTCCGTATCCACCTGCGTAATCAAGAAATTTACCTTTATAATCAAATGATGATTTTATTACATTCTCCACTGCTGACGAATATACCAGATTACGATATATCAAGCCAATATCCATAGAGGTAATGGCATCGCTATAAGCTTCGTCTAGCCAATACGGAGTATCGGACTGAATGAAACCACAGCAACTACATCTATGATAATCGACATCGTATTTATGTAACACTCTTGCCGAAAACAATTTTATGCTTTCGCCTCCACAAATAAGACATTTATTGTTATTCATTGGCTAAAATTTCTTTGTATAATTCTATATATCGATTGGCAATATCCTCTATTTTGAAGTTATCCAATACTTTTTTTCGAGCATTATAACTTAGACCGTTATCTTCGTTATGGCTAAGACAATATACAATACCAACGGTTAAATCGGATGTATCATAAGCCTTTGCCAAGTAACCATTATCTTGATGGTCAATCATATCAGGGTTTCCTCCTATATTAAATGCCACAACAGGAGTTCCACAGGATAAACTTTCAAGAATCGTATTCGGGAAATTCTCATGCGTAGATGGTACTATTGTAACATCGGCAGCATTATATGCCAAAGCCAAACCAGCTTCCTCACTTACATATCCTAAAAACTTTGCTGGAAAGTTAAACTGATAATCATCCTGTTTTTCAGCCCCAAATATAAGGAGCTCTATTTCATCTTCGGAATACATTCCCGACAATAGTCTTAGACTCTCCATCAATAGCTCTCCTCCTTTACGCGGATCAGCCATAACCGATATTCCTCCAAAAAGAATGGTCTTCTTGCTTGTGTCTAAAGATAGATTCTTTTTTGCTTCTTCCTTATTCATTGGGGCAAATACAGAAGTATCAATACCATTAGGAATAACTGTTACCGGATACTTGTTTAGCAACAAACTACCCATAGCGGCATCAGCAAGCCACTTACTTGGGCTGACAATATGAAAATTGAGTGAAGAATATCTCTTTTTCTTCATCTCAAACACTTTGTAACTCAAGTCTTTTTCTTTAGTAGACCCCAATTGAGGGCAAGCATTACAGTGTGTCTTATATTTGTCGCAATCTTCGAAATAGGAACATAATCCTGTAAACGAAAAGCAATCGTGTATTGTCCAGATTATGGGCTTCTCTACATTCGAAAATTCTGTAAAATCAACATAACTCTCCCCCACCCAATGCATATGAACTAAATCGAAATCGAGTTTATCCAAGGAGTTTTTTAATAGGGAAATCGCAATATCTGATAGCACTTTAGTTTGCATATTGGGATAACTACCCCAAATAATACGCCTTCTTTTTTCTTGTAGTTTAAGTTTGTATTTATTCAGTAAACTAGTGATACGATTCTGAGGATCATGATAATTCTCAGCTAAATGCACTGTTTTAGATGAAGTTCTTTTGCTATTAACCAAAAGAATATTTTCAATACCCTTTTTATTAATCTCTTCATGGAGACGAAATGCAACACGTGCAGCTCCTCCAAAAGAATCTTTAGTGCTTAGCGTTACAACCTTCATACTTATCTCTTCAAAAATTTCTTCACTTTTTCTTTCAGCGATTTGGGCATCAAACCTTGTATCTTCTCTTTACAAATCAAGAAAGTAGCCAAAATTTGCAGATCCCAAGACAATTTATTTTCTATTTGAATCCAGCTTTCAGGGATCATATCTTTTGTATCGTAGTTATCATATGACCTCCCAAACCAAGGATTAGGGCAAACAACCACATTATCCGAATTTGGATTTAACCATGCTCCCCACCAACTAAAAGAACTATTACTTATAATATTATCAGAACAAAGCGTCTGAATATAAAGATCTATAATTGGTTCTTCGTCATCCACAAAGAAAAAATTATCTCCTTTGAAGTGCCTCTTGCACCAATCTATATCATCGCTAATTATCAAATATTTTCGATCGCGCCCTAAATAATCTATTGCCTTATTAAAGTAAGACATAGAACAAACAGCATACCGATGCGGTAACTTGCAGTAATCGCCTCGCCTCACATTTATAGAAGTTATACCCTCTTTAATCAGATCGCCAAACTTCGAATAAATATATTCTTTGATATCAATAGGAATTGAGAATAGATCTTTTACCAATTCCTTATCAAAGTATTTCTCAGATTGAAATGCTCCATAAAGCAGCATATCTCGCCCTTCGAAAGGTATTTCTTTATAAACATAGTCAATATCATAATAATAGAAACAATCCGAAGAAGGACGTCCAAGCTGAATTGGAACATTTCTAAGTATATTACTTCTGAACTGTTCTATATATTCTTTCACATAGCAATTATCAGGTGGTGCAAGCTTATAGCCATCGTGGCACACAGCTTTATAATCAACCCCATATTTCTTAGCAAGAGACGCTGCTGTTGCTACCTGAAAGAGATGATTACCTAACCTACCGTTTAATTCTATATATATCATTTTTTGAATATCTTACTTATATATCGGAATGGAGCTAAAACATATCCACCAATCCTATATTGTAATGAATTTTCTATTAATTTAAATTCCTTCAGCTCTCTAAATTGAGCAATCGGATTTATATATTGTAAATATAATTCTTGGTGATTTTTGAAAATTTGCAGCCTTAAATAATCCTCTTTTTCTTTCGTAATCAAAGTACGCATTGATACGTCTTTTGTTCTATAAAAGAAATGAATCTTATCTAATTTTACAACCTTATCATCTTTATTCAGTAGGCTAATCCAGAAATCATAATCCTCCCAACCATATATCATATTCACATTATACCCTACTGTTTTATTGTAATCTTCACGTTTATAAATTGCCGAGCAATAAATACAATTACGCACCAATAATAGGTTCTCATATGTATAGGGAAGTAGTTCCCATTCTTGACTATCTCCTCCGAATAATTGGGCTCTACAAAAAACGAGTTTTATAGCTGAATCTTTTTCTAAAACCTCAATGGCTTCTCTTGTATAATCCTTTGATATTTTATCATCAGAATCAAGAGGTAATATGTATTTTCCGAGTGAATGTTTTATACCATAATTTCGAGCATCGGATAATCCTCCATTTTCTTTTTTCAAATATTTGAATCGATCATCTTTTCCACACCATTCTAACGCAACCTCTTCCGTATTATCGGGAGATCCATCGTTTACAATAATACATTCCCAATTGGCATATGCCTGCTCCAAAACCGTTTGTAAAGTTTCGGGCAAATATTGAGCCTGATTATAACAAGGAACTATTATAGATATAGCGGGATAGAGATCAGACATATAAACTATTTTTTAAGCAGCTTCTTTATATTTATTTTCAACATGGTCGAAATAAATTTAAAAGAAACGCCCACAGTTAATACTTTAATAAAGTCTCCGAATGGAATATATTTATCAGGTATAATATTCCTATAAATAAGAATATTCATATACCGATCAAACCCTTTTGAATAAAAATATTGGTTCTTATTATTGATCTTGCTTAGTTTATCTAACAATATCACTTTTGTCGCTAAATCAACATCTTTATATTTATGCACAGATGCCAATTCATTCTGAGTCATTTCATTTCCAAAGAAATGAGATAAGTAAGCCAATCGTACAGGTTCTTTAGTCCTTTCTTGTAAATCATAATTTACGGAGCAAACCTGTTCTGGATGTGTTCTGTAATGATAAAAAACATCATCGATATTCGCAAACCTAACACCCTTTATTACGGCTTCTAACCAAAACCTATAGTCCTCTATGTGTTTATATTCTTCTTCGTAGATAAGTTTCTTTGCAATAACAGTATCTCTACGCATCATAATAGTAGCATGAGCCACTGTAGAGTTATCAATTAAGCCGATCACAATATCATCATGTACCAAAGGATGATGTATCTCATATGGAGTATCTAGATACACTAAAGCTGTTCCCAGAATATCAATATTCGGATGAGCTTCCAAGAATCGAACCTGCGTTTCGAATCGTATATCAGTAGTTATGTCATCAGCATCCATTCGGGCAATATATTTACCTTGTGCTAATTCTAAGCCTCTATTTAATGAATAAATAAGTCCTCTGTTTTTATCATTCGAAACCAGTCTGATTCGAGAATCATTATAGCTCTCAATAACAGCAACCGTATTATCAGTTGAGCCATCATTGATTATTAGAAACTCAAGATTAGTATAAGTTTGAGACAAAATACTATCTATGGCTTCTGCTATATAGAGTCCTGCATTGTAAGCAGGCATCAAAACTGTAACCAAAGGATTATTCATTGTAATTTACTTTCCCTTTTTTAAACTAAGTATAGGCTTCAATATCGCTTTAGCAAACTTATTTGTAGCCCCATAATACAATAATCTATCTCTAAACGACAAACAATGGTTTTCTAAAAGAAAGCGATATGCCTCTTTTGCAATATCTGGAAAATTATAATGAAACGAAAAACTCAGATCATTTTTTCTGAAATCAATTAATAATCCCATTATTATATCCATCTTATCATATTGCTTAGCAAACTTAATACGGATATTATGAATAAAGTTATCAAAATTTCGTTTCTTCACCACATCCCACGAATTGGAAGCACTTTCAGGTAAAGACCTGTAAACTCCTGTAAAATCTTCTAAATGATGAATCTTTGATTTAGTGGATACATATAACCAAAGAGGATAATCCATAGCCACAAAATTAGGTAATATAACCTCTTCCTCAATAGCAAACATAATCAATTCACGTCTCACTAAAACCGTTAGCGTTGATATTTTATTCCAAAATAGTAATTCATCAAGAATATAACCCGATTTTACATCCTTTCTCATTTCTACATACTTATCTGCAGCCTGCCAATATTGCATGAGATTTGTATGCACTAATCCATAGTCAGGATTTTTCTCTAAAAAATCTACTTGTTTTTGTAGCTTATATGGGTCTGTCCAATAATCATCACCCTCACAAATAGCAATATACTTTCCTCGGGTTTCCTGTAAAGTCCATATCCAATTACAGTATCCTGCTACAGTTCCATTTTCGTCATATATCAACGATTCATTCCGATCTCTTAAATACAATCGAATTTTATCGGGATTTTCTTCTGCATATTTTTTGCATATTTCGATTGTTCCATCTGTAGATCCATCTTCGCCAACTATAACTTCAACCGGAAAAGTTGCCTTCTGCATCAGAATGCCATCTAACGTTTGGGATACATAACCCACATGCTGATAAGTAGCTACACAAACAGAAACCAAAGGAATCGCTTTATTTATGAGTTTTTCATCTCCTAAATATTCTTTTTGCTTTAGTAGCCTTTGCTCCGATATATCTTTTAGCTGCTTGTTATCCATCAATCCCGTAAAATATGCAATTTAATATTTAAACTTCTCTGGCCGGATTACCAAATACAGTTGTACCTGGTTTTACATTACGTATCACAATACTTCCGGCTCCAACAGTTGATCCTTCTCCGACTTTTTTATGAGGCAATATTGTAGAACGTGTATGTAATGTAGCGTTATCAGCAGCCTGAGAATATCCACCCATGAATGTATATCCTTCTATAGTACAATTTTCCCCTACAATCACATCGTGTCCTAATGTAGTATATGAAAAGATAAAAGAGAAATCTCCAATTTCAACATTTGAAGAAATTGTACAATATTGACCAATGGAAGCACCTTTACCTATTTTTGCATCTGGATGTATTATTGCTGTAGGATGTACTAAAGAAAGAAATTCGCCTCCTTTATCTTTGATTATCTTTATATATTTCTCGCGCGCCTTATTATCACCTAATGCACAATAAAAAACATCACCATCTTCTATGTTATAATTCTCTACAGACGAAATTATGGGGGCATATCCTTCGAAACCATCAAGAGCATCAGATTTATCATCTAAGAAACCTTTGACTTGGATATATCCTGAATGAAAGATCATTATATCATTAAAGACCTCTCTCCCATACCCTCTAGCTCCAATTATCAGTAACTTTTTCATTTTCTACGTTTATAATGAAAAGAAATTATATATTCGCCTCATTATTTTTATATTTGACTAAATCAGAACTAATATTTTATCCATTAAGAAAAGGATAACGTGCTTTTTTAGAACTTCTACAAAAAAATGCTTATTCTACTATTACTCATCTCTAAAAAGCATATTTCTTCACAGTCTATTTTTTACAATATTGTATAAATCCTTAATGGTTTCAGAGCTCTTGATATCATCACCTTTCAATTTCGTCTCATATTCTTCATCAACCATAGCTATTAACGACAATGTAATCAAAGATGACCATTCTTTTAAATTCTTAAATACTGTATTTTCTGTAAATTCGCTTATATCAGTATCATCAAATTGTGCAGCAAAATCTTTAATAAATTTATCTAATTCCATGTCTTATCTTTTATTATTTTACAAATCATTACTATTTCATCAGTTGAAAGATCCGGATAAATAGGTAGACAAAGTACTTCTTTTGCGACTTTATTTGCTACTGGAAGATTATCTTTAGAGGCAGAAGCCAAGCCTCTATAAGTAGGAAACTCACTAATCAAGGGATAAAAGTACCTTCTACCATAAATATTGTACTCTTTTAGCTTTTCATACAAAGCATCTCTTGAAATACCATACTCCTTCGTATCAATTAATATCGGATAATAAGGGTAAGCATGCTCTACATCATTATCTATAGACATTAAAGTAATCCCATTAGTCTCAGATAAAAGCTTATTATATAGAGTGACTATTTCTTTTCTTTTAGAAATGTACGAATCTACATATTTTAATTGTAGTAGACCATATGCAGCCTGAAGTTCATTCATCTTAGCATTTATACCCGGTTCTATAACTGTTACCTCATCCTTAAATCCAAAATTCTTAAGTAAATCTATTCTTTGCTTAGTCTTTTCATCCTGACAAATAATAGCACCACCCTCAATAGTGTTAAATACTTTTGTAGCATGGAAACTCATAATAGAAAGATCTCCCCAATTAAGAATAGAATTCCCATTTTTTTTGACAGCAAAAGCATGTGCAGCGTCATATATTACTCTCAATCCATAAGTGTCAGCAATATCTTGTATTTCTTTCACATAGCAAGGATTTCCATATACATGCACCGGCATTATAGCCGTAGTCTTAGGTGTTATTGCAGCCTCTATTTTATTAGGATCAATATTCAGATATTGAGACTCTATATCTACAAAAACAGGTTTTATATTATTCCACCACAAGGAGTGTGTGGTTGCTACAAAACTATAAGGAGTAGTAATAACCTCACCTGTAATCCTTAATGCTTGCAAAGCTGTAATAAGAGCCAAAGTTCCATTTGAAAATACAGATAGATATTTAACTCCTAAATATTTAGCTAATTCTTCTTCAAATTGTTGATGGAAAGGACCGTTATTAGTCAACCACTTATTATCCCATATATTTTGTAAATAAGGGATGAATTCCTCAAGTGGCGGAAGTGCCGGCTGAGTTACAAAAATATTTTTACTCATAATTATATCCTAGTCTTAAGTAGCTTCTAATACTATAATACTATCCATTCTTGTGGATAAAATTTACCTTCTGATGCTATATCTTTATTTTCTATGTAATAAGTATTATCCTCTTGATACCATTTTTGAGGTGCGATAATCATCTTATCGAGATTAGCATTCAAATATGCTGCCCACCAGCTAAAAGTGCTATTAGCAATTATATTATGCTGGCACTGACTCATCAAGTAAAGATCCATATAGCTATCAGAGCCATGATTAATATCTATAATCCTAACGTTTTCATTCTGAAATGACTTCTTTACAAAATCAATATCATCCGAAAATATATAAAAAATAGGATTATCAATACATTCTCGAACTTTTGAAATCGCCTCTAAATAATATGCTTGATCTAAAATACAAAAAAGGTTACTGGAGCTGTAATCCCCTCGTCTTATATGCACTGAAACCGAATTTGTATTTACAATTTCTTGTAAAACTAATTTATTTTCCGCATTTACTGTCTTTGGATGCATTTCCTCTCGAAGCTGATCTTTAATATCATCAAAATAGGAAAAGAAAGACCAATTACCAGAAAGCCATATATTACGATTTCTCAGATTCAACAACCCTTGATTATAAGAAAAAGGACTCTTTTCTGTTATATAGCAAGGTTTCCATAACTTGCTTAAAATACGAGGCTTCAGACTTCTTGTTCTTTTATACTTAATATTAAAGTATTCGAGATCAAATATCCGTTTAGTTGTGTTCTTGAAATCCTGATTAAACCAATCTAAACATAGATATAACTCAGCATTATTAAGCCTTGCCATGTTTTTGGCTGTCGCATATTGAAATAATTGATTTCCCAAACCTCCATAAAGTGAGACTTGAACCATTTTCAAATAATTTCCCATTTTAATAGTGGACGAATTCCCCCACCAAACTTTTCAAAGTATGTACCTTCGCGACCTTTCTCATGCATTTCGAAAAATAAAGCATTATCTACTCGAGTCAAAACTTGAGATGAGTTTTTAACCAGAAGAAGAATTAGGCTATATAAATTAGTATTCAGCAGATTAGCCGGAATATTACATTTAAAAAGCTTCTCTCCTCTTTCGCAGCTAACAACAGCTGTTGTAGTTACAAATACTGTAGCCCCAACTTCATCACAAAATGATAGACTAAGATTAAAATTATCAATTCTTTCCTTAAAATCTATTTTAAAACAACATTCAAAAGCTTCATCAATATATAACACCCCATGCTCATTATTTGTTGAAATATAAATTTCTTCAAGAACTAGATTGTCTTCTGATGTTTTAATATGTTGATTTACATTGTTTGTTATACGAAGGCTATCGCGAGTACCCGCTATATATCTATTTATTGTACTATCAATAGATCCTGAATAAGTCGATATTCCATTCTCAAGAAGTAAACCTTTCGTACATAAGCTTTTAACAGCTGTCATATTATGGCTTACAAAAAGCACAGTACGTCCGCCTCCTTGCGAAACATCTTTCATTTTACCTATTGCTTTCTTCTGAAATTCGGCATCCCCAACAGCTAAAACTTCATCAACAACCAATATTTCAGGCTCTAGATGCGCAGCCACAGCAAACCCTAGACGAACTGTCATCCCTGAAGAATATCGCTTTACAGGTGTATCAATATATTTCTCTATTCCAGAGAAGTCTACTATTTCATCAAACTTACTAACGATTTCTCTTCTTGTCATTCCAAGAATAGCTCCGTTCATATAAATATTCTCTCTCCCAGTCAATTCACTATGAAATCCGGTACCAACTTCGAGTAAAGAAGCAATACGTCCTTTAGCTTTAATTGAACCTGTAGTTGGTGAAGTAACTCTCGAAAGTATCTTAAGAAGAGTCGATTTTCCGGCTCCATTCTTACCTATAATACCTAAGACTTCCCCTTGCTCAACACTGAATGAAATATCTTTTAATGCCCAAACATAATCACTAGTGGCTTTTATACTACGGTCATTAACTTCACCAACTTTTAAGTATGGATCTTCTTTACCGCGCATCAAATGCCACCACCTGTTTAAGTCATGAGTTAAAGTTCCTGTACCGATTGTACCCAAACGATATTGTTTTGAGATATTCTCAAATTCGATTGATATATTTGACATATTAGAATGTTCTACGTTATTTTATTATACAATATCTACGAATCGACGTTCAACCTTATTAAAGGTAACAATCCCGATCAAGACAACTACAACAGTAAATATACTACTATATAACAATCCTCCCCATGAAAGATTTCCTGTACCTAGCATTCCAAACCTAAAAGCCTCAAATATTGATGACAGAGGGTTTAATTGAATAACCCATTTCAATGCTCCATATTTTGCAGGAATAGCAGACAACGGATAAATCACGGGAGTAATATACATCATTAGTCCGATAGCAAATGAAAACAATATATTCAAGTCACGGTATTTGATCGTTACTGATGAAATAATGATACCAATACCAAAACCGATACCTGCCATCATAGTTATCAGAAGAGGAAATAAGAGTACATAACTGTTTACTCCAATAGGAGAACCTTGAAATAGAAAATAGATATAAATGGAGAAAAATAACAATAATTGAATAAACATCTTCAGAACTGCAGAAACTAATCCTGCAATAGGCACAACCAAACGGGGAAAATATACTTTGCTAAAAACTCCTGCATTTCCCATAAAGGTTCCAGAGCTACGACTCAAGCAATCAGTAAAATAGTTCCAACATAGAACACCTGCCATATAAAACAACATAGGAGGTAAACCATCTGTCGATATTTGAGCAATTCCACCGAATACTAGAGTAAATATAAGAGTGGAAAAAATAGGCTGAATAAAAAACCAAAGAGGCCCTAGTATTGTCTGTTTGTAAGTTGAAATAAAATCGCGTTTAACATACAGATATAATAAATCCTTGTATCTCCATACTTCTTTTAAGTGTAGATGAATTCCTTTTTCCTTAGGCTTAATAACGATATCCCAATCATCGTCTTTTGCTGTATTCATACAATAGTTAAGTAATTAAATGAATTAATATCAGACAGCAAAGATAATACTTTTATGGAAATTGAATCTATCATATTCCAATATATAGAAGCATTATGTTAATTTACAAGGATTCATTTATGTTAATTAACTACATTCAGTAGCATTATGTCTCATACAAATACCTCTTTATGCTTTTTTTAGGAGTCTTTTCGAACTCTGTGGGATAAATATGGATTGTAGAAATAGTTTCATAATTAGATACCGATTTATTCAGAACCTGTCTATTCTCTTCCATTACTATATCTAATGTACTAGAAGATAAACCTGTTGAATTCATCGCTTCATAATCGGGGTATACCAAAGCCACCAGCTTATTATTACGACTTACAACCAGTGATTCTGTAACGTAGGGCAAATTATTTAATTTGGCCTCTATCTCTTCAGGAAAGATATTCTGTCCACTAGCGCCTAGTATCATTGTTTTACTTCTTCCTCTAAGGTAAATTCTATTATTTTCGTCGATAGTACCCAGATCTCCAGTCTTAAGCCATCCGTCAGTCGTAAAAGCAGCATTAGTAGCCTCTTCATTTTTATAATACCCCTTCATTACATTCTCTCCCCACACTTGTATTTCTCCAAGAGTATTATAAGGATCAGGAGAATCTACACGTACTTTCATTATAGACAAAACTTTGCCACACGAAGTTGGAACAAAATCATAATGGTGATCATACGAGATCAAAGGACCGCATTCCGTCATGCCATACCCTACTGTAAATGGAAATTTTATTTTATAAAGAAAACTTTCGACTTCTTTATTGAAGGCTGCTCCACCAATGATAACTTCTCTAAAAGAACCTCCAAGAGCATCTATCAATCCTTTTCTTATTTTTGCATATATCTGATCTTTAACAATAGGTATCTTCAATGCCATCTTAATGCTTGATTTCTCTAGCTTAGGCAAAATAGCTTTCTTATATAGTTTTTCGATAACCAACGGAACGGTAACTATAAGATTGGGCTTTATCTCAGAAAATGCAGCAGCTAAAATCTTAGGAGAGGGTGCTTTTCCTAATAAGGTTACGTGAACACCTTCTGACAGTGCATATAAAAAATCAAACGCACAGCCATATGCATGTGCTAGCGGTAGGAAAGAGACAACCCTATCCCCTCTGAATAATAAATCTAATGTTTTAGCATAAGTAACATTTCCTGCCAGATTATTAGCTAACAGCATAACACCCTTACTGAATCCCGTAGTTCCCGATGTGTAATTAATTAGTACAACCTCTGAATTATCAACATCAGCATATAATATATCTTCTTTCAAAAACCCTTTTGGATATTTAACCTCCATATCATTATCGAGATTTCGAATAGCTGACTTTATATGTTTTTTACTGTTATCATATATACATGAGAAATCAGACAAGCTAAATATCCCCGTCAAATGAGACATTTGTCCTTCTTCCAGGCTTTCCCAAATAGAATCACTAACAAAAAGCAATTCCGATTCAGAATGATTTACAATATGGTGAATATTATCAGAATGGAAGTCCTGTAATATCGGAACAACAACTGCTCCATATGTAATGGTAGCCATATAAACCATACACCATTGTTGTGTATTCTTACCAATCAGCGCAACCTTTGTACCTTTTTTTATTTCTAGTTTATCAAACAAAATATGCAAACGAGCAATTTCTTTTGCCAAATCTTTATAAAATAAGACATCTGTGTCTCCATAATCGGACAGTGCGGGTAAATCCCAGTTATATTTAAAACTATCCTCATATAATTTGATAAAATTTTCTTTAATCATAAAAATTGCTCATTTTTTCGTTATTTGTGCAAAAATAGATACAGAAATGGTATTTGCAAACTTTTTTAACTTCAATATTGATCCATTTTATG
>NZ_CVRU01000074.1 GCF_001261715.1 Dysgonomonas sp. HGC4
ATTAATAATGAGTATTTTATGAAAATATCCCTATTTTATGGTATTGTGTATACTCTAAAAGCCCGCTTTCTTTGTATTATTCAAAATCAATAAAATTAATTCTAAATACAAAAGAATAAAGACATGGCAAAGATAGGTATATACTATGGTTCTACAACCGGTAACACTCAAGATTTAGCAGAGCGTTTAGCAAAAGCTTTAGACGTAGCATCAGCTGACGTGCATGATGTAGCATCAGCTTCGGCAGACTTTAGTGCTTATGATGTGGTGTTGTTCGGAGGATCAACAATGGGTATGGGTGATTTTCAAGACGATTGGGAATCTTATATCGACGATGTCAAGAATGCAGACCTTAATGGTAAAAAAGTAGCTTTATTCGGCTGTGGAGACTCTTCTTCTTATAGCGACACTTTTGGTGATGCTCTAGGTAAAATTTATGAAGTGATAAAAAATAAAGGATGCGAAGTAATAGGTCGTGTATCTATCGAAGGTTATACTTTTGATAGCTCAGAGGCTATTGTTGATGGACAGTTTGTTGGATTACTTATTGATGAGGATAATGAATCTAATCTTACCGATCAGCGTGTTGCTTTATGGTTAGAGGATTTAAGAAAAGCAATTTGAGGTCGTAGACCTAATTTACAATATATGTTCCTTACCTCATAATTCTCAATTATGTTAGTATTTAATCATCATATTTACGAATTCAAAAAAGGAGTCAGAGACATGGTGCTCTGTACACTTTCCGGGAAACTGGAGGAGAAAGTAAAGGCTAAGCTCGAAAGGAATGAGATTAGTTATATGATACAGAAATTGAAGAATGGTAATATAAATGTCTTTTTTGGAAAGAAGGAATGTCTTGTAGTAGTGGACAAGCTATGTAAAGATAAGTCTTTAGACCAATTATCGGCAGAAGAAGATTTTATGATCGGTACTCTGCTTGGATATAGTGTAAGTGAACAATGCAGACGTTATTGCAAAAGAAAAAAAGAAACAAACGTCATATTCAGTTTATAGTGAATCATTTCTATTGATAGTTTTTTAGTTGATCATTAAATGCCCTAAGCTGTGAAGCTTGGGGCATTATATTTTGTAGTCCAATTTATATGGGTAAGAAATTACTCCCAAGAGTAGATTCGTCCATCGAAGCATATGAGTAGTGCTTTGGTAAGAACCAAGCTACGTATGCCATAATAGTATTAAAATGCTCTCGATCTTTAAATTTATCAGGAGTAAGATTAAATACAAGTTGTTGAGAGAATTCTTCACCCTTAGGTCGGTTGAGTAATGCTATTTTAGCATCGCTTATTTGTAAACTTTCGAAAAACATACGAAGGATAGCTCTTGTCTGAACAGGTATGATATATTCGGATGGTTGTCCCACTAATACTTTCTCTTCTTCTGCTATAACCTCATCGGATTTTTGCATATCCCAGTTGTCGGATTTTGTATAGAACTCGTTTCTTAAATGATAGTTTACGATATCACCGTATGAGAATACCCAATCAGGATTTCCTTTTTCAGGGTTTATTACTACTCCAAAACCTTGCTCTAAAAGAAAGTCAGGAATCATATTCTTGATCACATAACATTGAAATTGTTTATTAGGCTCTGGAGTGTTTAATACAAAATAAGGAAAGCCATCGGGACCACTTATTATTTGTGGATCACTACAAGCAAAACTTGCGTCGGCAACATTTTCAAAGAACTGTGCTCTCCAATTTTCGTCACGTAATTCTCCTTCAACTTTAAATAATTCGTTTAAAATTGTGGTCTTCTCCAAATCTCCGTAATATGGCTCTTTCTCGGTCATGTGTGATAGTGTATTATGTATTATTGGTATTTCTAGATTTAGTTATAATAGACTTATTTAGTCAAGTGATAAGAAAGTCTAGGATTTTATTTTCGCTTGATTTTGCCAAACTTTTTAATAGATTGGTATTTTCTCCAAAGATTGAGCTTCCGTTCTTTGGGAACACCATGTCGGGTAATATAATCTTCAACAGCAGCAAACATTCGCTCAGCTACTTTTCCGTCCAGATAAGGATCGTAGTTGTTTATAATCCACTGGCGTTTCTCTTTATATTCGTCGCTGGTTTGTACTGTCTCAAAAGCTTTGCTTAGGAGATCAATATTATCCAGATCGAGCCAGTATTTATCCTTAGCCACATTTTTATATGTAATCACCGGTTTATCTAACAATAGGAATTCGTATACTGCCGATGAGGTATCACTGATCATAATATCAGAAGCCAAAATGTATTTGGTGATATTATGGTCGTCTATCCAGATGATATTTTCGACTTCGTTAGCTAGTTGCTTATATTCTTCAACCCATTCTTGTTTTGTTAGAGGATGAAATTTGAGAAGTATAACAACATCTTTTTCTTTAGCTAATGTTTTGAGGCTTTCTTTTATAAAAGGAAGTGAGGTAAGCGATGGCGAAAAAGTAGGTGCATATAAAACAACCTTATCTTTTTTATTGTCAGCTAATAACTGTTGTTTATAGTCGTCAAAAGTATGTAGATTGTTGAAAATCCAGTCCTGACGAGTCCAACCAGTTTCAACTACTTCAAAATCTTTATATTTAGCAGCTAATTTCTTAAAGGGTTCTGTGAAGAAAGGTCCTTGTGTGAGATACATATCCAGATATCGGCGAATAACCCAATGATCTTTTTTTTCAGCAGCATACCCATGAAATATTTCGGCTTTTACGCCCGATAAATAATAGGGTACAATATTTCCGGGAACGAAAACTGCTTCGGGGAAAAAATCATAAGTTTCTTGTATCGAATTTGTCCATCTAGCCTCATCTTTAAGAGAGAAGTCAGGGATGTTTCGAGCATCTACAAACCAAAGAACTTCGTGTTGTTGGCTTTTATTTGCCTCATCTTGCAAAGGAGCAAGAATACTTACTGCGTATTTATGCTCACAAAAAAGAACGATTTTCATATCTGTCTTTTTATAATAAGTGTGAGGGTAGCTTCTTACATGCAGTTTCGAAATCTTCTACGGTATCAAGTTCCATCGAAAATATATTAGTAGTGTCTACAATATACATATCGGCTCCTTTTTCTATAATATTTTCGAAAGCTGCTTCGTAGAATATGCCTGACTGATTTTTGTTAAGAATCATATCGTCCATTTCATCAAAAAGAAGTTTGACTAATGGTGCTGAGAATTTCTCAATTCCTACCGATTCTCCAACTGCATCTTTAATGGAACAGACTTTACTTATTTCTTTTATTCTATTGGTCTCATCCACAATTACCTTTATCTCTTCATCACCTAATTCGTGAGAATTAAGAGCTAAACAGTTTTTGTGTGGAGATTCTAATAGGGCTATAATGATGGGGGAGTCAAATAGAATGTCACTATCAAGTAGCATAATATCCTGACCCTTCACTGCCTCTTTAGTCATCCAAAGAGAATATATATTGTTTGTAGAAGCATATTTTTCATTGAATATATACTCTACCTGTAGTTTTGGATAGTTGACTGAGATGTAATCTTCAATCATCTCTTTTAAATATCCGGTTACAACTACAAACTCTTTAAATCCGTTCGAAATTAGAGAATCTATGGTACGTCCTAATAAGCATTTGCTGCCTACTTCGAGCAAGCATTTAGGAGTATTATCAGTAAGAGGTCGCAGGCGTGAGGCTATGCCAGCTGCCAGAATAACTGCTTTCATTTAAGATTTGTATTAAGAGCAACTCTTCGTATTATTTCTACAACTTGTTTATTGATGGGGGTTGTTCCCAAGGTTATACGCATATGAGTACGCAAGCCTTCTTCGTTCATGAATTTTACAACGATGTTGTCTTTTTTGAATTCTTCTTGAAGTTTTTCTTTTAGTTCTGTAGGATATTTTACTAATACAAAATTAGCATCCGAATTGTATACCTTAAAGCCTTCAATCGGGTTTAAGCCTGTTTTATATAATTCTTTATCCTGCTGCATTTTTTCAGCATTCGCATTGTAGTATTCAGTAGATTGAAGTGCTGCAATACCTAATTTTTCAGTTAGTTTGTTATATCCCAGATACATTGTGCTGAAATTGGTGAATTTTTTAAGACCATCGCCCATAAATCCATAACCCAAACGCAAACCGGGAAGTCCGTAAAACTTAGAGAATGTACGGATAATAAGCAAATTAGGAAACTCTTTTATCAGTTTCGAAATGTATGTAATATCTTTATTTGCAAAAGATGTATATGCTTCATCAATAACTACAATCGTATCTTTACCTAAGCTCGAAATTATATCCTTCATTTCATCTACTGAAAGAGAATTTCCAGTAGGATTATTGGGACTAGCCAATAAAACAATATCGGGGTTTTCGGCTTCCGCTATTTTCTTTATTTCCGGAATATTATATTTAAAATCATATCCATCTTCATAAAGTGGATACATTATCGTTTTTCCGTTTACCTCATCTGCAATAGATTTATAGTACCACCACGAGAATGTGGGAATAAGTATCTTACGTTGCTGATGTCCTTGACTAAGAAAGCAATGAATAATACCTTTCAGAATATCTTCTCCACCATATCCTAATACTACATTTTGTTCGGCAACATTATACATGTCTCCGATGTATTGAGATAGCTCGCTTTTTATTCCATGTTGAAAACAGCGGGTGTAGGTACATAAATCCTGAGGATTGAATTCTTTCAGAACTTTTGCTACAAGTGGAGATACTTCGTAGCTGTACTCATTTCGGTCGAGGTATATTAAACCTTTTGTTTCTGAATTACTCATAAGTCATAATTAATGAAACACTGTAAGTTCTAGTACTAGACTGATCTCAAGGCAAACCAATCTCAATTCTATTGATGGAATATAGAAGGGTAGCCAAAGTGTTTTTAAATTTGCTTGCAAAGGTATTAAAATAACATGATAAAAATTGAGTGTTTTGTGTTACTAATATAAAAATACTTTTCGGACTAATGATCTGCGATATACAGATGAGCCCCATCTCTTATAGATTAATTTCTATGCTAAAGTAAAGCAGGTGATATCTCCAACGTTTATTTCAAGGAAGATCTTTTTACTCGTATTGCTATATCGAAAACTGTTTAATCCGAGTTTGGCTTATACCCATTGGGTAATCTCATCTGCGGAGAAACGGATAGAGTCGTGCCCCTCTTCGTCAGCCTTTCCTATTGATATTAGTAAAATAGGTATGTAACGTTTCGTATCTAAGCCCAATGCCTCCGTTAATTCCAATTTTTGATATCCTCCGATAGGATTTGTATCGTAACCATATCCTTTGGCGGCTAACATTATTTGCATACATACAAGTCCTCCATCAAGTAGCAGAGTATCTTTTATTCTCTCGTCGGTAAATACTGATCGGTAGGCTTCGTATTTTTCAAGAGCCGATCTTTTATTCTCTTCGGTAATTAAACCAAATCGTACTGCTGCCGAAAATATTTCATCTGCATATGTGAAGTTTTCTCTGTCTCCAAATACTGCAATAACAGCCGAAGATGTTTCGCACTGCAATTGATTGAACATAATATGTGAACTTAGTAGTTTCTTACCTTCTTCGGACTCTATTATTACAAAACGCCAAGGTTGAAGATTTAATGATGAAGGAGCAGTTAATGCATCCTGCAAAATATTACTCATTTCTTGTTTGCTGATTTTTACGGTAGGGTTGTATTTTCTAATTGTGCGGCGTTCTTGCATTATTTTATTTGCAGGATTTTTGACTCTTTTTATTTCCATGGTGCAGAGATGTGTTTTTATAATTACTGATAGGTTATCTAATTAAACAAAGATAAAGGAAATAGGTCGAAAATCTTATCTTTGCTCCTTATATATTGGCTTAGAAAAACTTACTGAGAGGTTTGTGTGTTCTATAGTGATTGATATTACAATAAATGTTTTACTATACTTAATAAGAAATAATGAAGAGTAAGAATATTATATTTCCTGTATTTTGTATGTTGATTGTCGGTCTTTTGTTTTCATGTAAAAGCGACAACGTATATGATGAGATGCCCGTCGGTAAAGATCTGACTGTTGCCTACGAAAAATTACTTAAGCAAAATAAATTGACGAAAGATTCAACAGCGTGTTTTCTTGAAATAGGGTCAAATTTTGTTATATATCCCGATAATAAAGTCGAACAGAATCAGGCCTCTGTTTATATTATTGTAGACCAGAAAGGGAAAGGTCTGTATAAATACATCTATAATATGACCAGCGACAAGTTTGATTCGTATAATGTAAAAATGGAAGACGACTCTGTGAGTGGCTTTTTTGCTCACCAAATATTCCTTTCATTTGAAAGCTTAGATATAGTAAGGGATAGCTTGCTGAAAAAATCAGAGATCGCTAATCCTAAAATAGCAAACCTTCGTTTCTATATAAGTCCATTGTCTAATAGACCCGAAGTAGAAGCAGTGGTGGAGGATATTGACAATCCAGATAATTCCAAAACTATTACTTCAAGTAATTGAAGGAGTAAGAAACAGTTTATATAAAATCAAAAAGAGCCTGAATCTAATCCGATTCGGGCTCTTTTTGATTTGGAAGCGTAGTTCTTTCTTATTTCATTAGCTCAGCTAATTTCGATAATAATTCACTAGCATGTATGTCTTTTGCAATAATCTTGCCTTCCTTATCTAGTAGTACAGTGTGAGGAATACTATTTACTGCATAAGCTGCTCCTAATTCGGTTTTCCAACCCTTAAGATCTGATACTTGAGGCCATGTGATGTTTAGGTCTTTAATCCCTTTTTCCCATGCTGCTTTATCATCATCCAATGATACTCCTACAATTTCGAAGCCTTTGTTTTTATATTGCTTGTAAGCTTCTACAACAGTTGGCATGTCTTTGCGACAAGGAGGACACCATGATGCCCAAAAGTCAACAAGTACATATTTTCCTTTTCCTGCATAATCAGACAATGAAAGTTCTTTACCATCGGGAGTAGTACCTTTTATATCAATAAATTGTTTTCCTACTTCTGTTCCTTCGAGAGCTTGAAGTCGTTTTTCCAATTTCTGAACTCTAGCGCTTGCTTTAACTTTAGTGTCAAGAGAAGGTAATAATTCTTTTAATTGAGTAGCATCAAACGATACCCCTCTATCTATAAGTACATATACTCCAAAAGGGTTTGTAATGTTGGCTTTGGTGAAGTCAAACACTTCTTTTTTCAAACCATTATATAAAGAATCATACTTATTATCTAACTCTTTTTCGTATTCAGGAGTTAAAGTTCCAGCCTTTTCAGCTTCTTTACCTAGTTTCGATAATTCGCGAAGTTGGTTATTGATTGCATTTCTTTTATTTGAGAATTCTTGATATTTATCATTCAAAGCAGTTCCTTTTACAGTAACCACAAATGCTGTATCAATAGAAACATCAATATTGCCACTTTCAATTGCTACTGGCACAGGTCTGGATAAACCTTCTGTTGAAATAAAACGAAGAGCAGGACTTTGTTCTGCTATGCCTTTAAATATGAAAGTTCCGTTCTGCACAGTTGTTGTGTCAACAGATACAAACTCTCCCGTATTCTCATCGATTATTTGTAGAAAAATCTCTAAACTGTCAGATCCTCCCGATATATTTCCGGTAAGAGTATACTCTTTCGAATTTGGTTGTCCTGTACATGCTGCCATCAATATAATAGTGGCAGCAAAAAGTAGAGATGAAATCTTTTTCATAAATATTCAGTAATTTAAAATTAGTATAGACTTATTTTAATAACTCATTAATCTTGTTGTCAAGCTCTTGTCCTCTTAGATTTTCAGCTACAATTGTACCGTCTTTGTCAATTAGTACAGTGAAAGGAATACTTCTTACATTATATGGAGCGCCTAATTCACTATCCCAACCTTTAAGGTCTGACATATTAGGCCAAGTCATATTCAGGTTCTTGATTGCAGCAGTCCATTTGCTATTGTCTTCATCTAATGACATACCTACGATTTCGAAACCTTTGCTTTTGTATTTGTTATAAGCTGCAACTACATGAGGCATTTCTTTAATACAAGGTCCACACCAAGAAGCCCAAAAGTCAACTAAAACAACTTTACCTTTTCCAGCATAATCCGATATTGCAATAGTTTTGCCTTCTGGAGTTTTGCCTTTAACATCGATAAATTTTTGTCCTACAAAACTACCTTGTTGAGCTTGAGCTTGCTGACCGCCATTATCCATTCCAAGAAGATTGTTGATAGTCTTTTGGTATTCGGGGCTTGCCAGTTTAAGTATTTCTTGAACTTGAGCTTCGTCAAAAAGATCAATAAACGAAACAAAGTAAAACTCTCCGATTCTATTGTTTATATTTTCTTTAATAAAGTCGTAACCAATTGTGCTCATTTCTTTTTGTAGCTCATGCATTTGGTCGATATATGTTTGACGTTCGTTAGGATCTGCTACCTGAGCAGCCTGTCTGTCTACACCTTCCATTTTTTTAGCAACAACTGCCAGTTTATCAAAGAATACTTGACTTTTCTCATTTAGAGGAGTACCTTTTACTTTAGGAACACTGTCGATATACATATCAATATTTCCTTTTTCGTAAACAAAAGGAATACCGTTTGGAGTACCTTCAGCTGCCTCTTTAACTACAATATAAGCAACGCCAACTTCTGTTGAATCGTTAAGGATAAATTTAAATGCACCATCTTTTACTACAGTAGAGTCTACTGGTTGAAAGGGAGCATTGAAGTCTTTCATCGTTAATAGATAGACTTGTTTCCCGTCATTGTTAGCATTTGCAAATTTACCGTTCAGCTCACTTTTCTGAGAGCATGCTGATAATAGCAATGCTATGGCTGGCAATAGATATAGGAATCTTTTCATGTTAATTATTTTTATATTTAATATTTTGAAATTTTATTTTGAGTAATATACAGGCGGATTACACTTTCTGAGCAAGAAAAAGGTCTGCGATCTAATCTAGCAACTCTTGCAATTTATTTAGTAGCTGAGTACCTCTAAGGTTGCTATCTATTATCTTGCCATCTTGGTCTATCAATAAAGTGTATGGAATACTGTCAATGCCGTATAATTTAGCAGCAGCACTTTTCCATCCTTTAAGATCCGACATCTGAGGCCAAGTCATATTCAGGCGATCAATAGCACCAAGCCATCTCGCTTGATCTTCGTCCATAGATACACCCACAATCTCGAAACCTTTGTCTTTGTACTGATTGTATGCTTCTATTACATGAGGCATTTCCTTGATACATGGTCCACACCACGATGCCCAAAAGTCTATCAATACAACTTTGTGCTTACCGACATAATCGGACAAGGATATATTGTTACCCATTGGATCTTTTAGTGTGATGTCTTTATATGGAGCTCCTGCAACTTTTAAATTTTTAGCTTCATAATAAGAAATCACTTGTTGACCTAAGTCGCTATTTCTGAATTCGGGTCTCATTAAAGAGGTCAATTCTAATACTTGATCAGGTGTTAGAACTTCAAACGATGATAGAGCTATAAACTCACCTAAGTCATTATTGATATTTTCCTTAGCAAAACTATATCTGCTTTCTTGTAGTTCTTTCATTATTGCCTGACCTTCCTTCATCATTTTATCTTGATTGCCGGAGGTTTGTAGTAATTGAGAGTACTTCTGAACAACGGTCTCTATCTCATTGTTCAAAGAATCTTGTAAATTAGAAAAATCCTGGAAGCTATTGTTTCGTGGAGTTCCTTTAATTTTATTTTTTTGTCCTATTGCAAGAACTATTTCACCTGGTTCAGCCAGAAAAAAAGCAGGGGCATAGTTAATAGGCGCTTCTGTTGAAATAAATCTTAATGCGGGTTCTTTTGCTTGGGCAGCTTTTGTAAAGCTAAAACTGTTGTCTTTAACCGTTGTGCTATCAATATTGACGAATCCGTCTCTAGTATCATTCAACTGCTGCAAATACACTTTCTTTCCGTTGTATTGATTGTCCTCGATACTTCCCTTAAGGGTATATGTTGTGTTCTGAGCGTAGATTGCTGATGAAATAAATAAAAATAAACCTAATGCTTTTCCGTACATAAATACTTTTTATATTAAAGGCTTTAACCCTTTTTGTTACTTAACTAAGTATAGGTGTAACCTATCGTTATAATTAAACGATGTTCTAAAAAAAACGCACTTTTACTTAATTTATAAACAAAAGTAGGGAAAGTATTTGATTAGTAAGTAGAACGATATATATTTTAAGTAATCTTAGATTTATAAATACTTTATAATTTAAACAGTACGTTTATTTTTTCAAGGCATTACTATATACATCAAGTGCTCTTTTTCTTGCAAACTCATGATTGACAATCGGAGGGATATAATTTAAAGGATCAAAATCAGGTATCCACCTTTTGATATATTCTAAGTGTTTATCAAACTTTTCTGTTTGTAGCTGTGGATTAAATATTCTGAAATAAGGTACAGCATCACAGCCGCTACTGGCTGCCCATTGCCAGCCACCATTATTAGCTGCAAAATCAAAATCGAGCAACTTATTGGCAAAGTAGGCTTCGCCCCATCTCCAATCAATTAATAAATGTTTGATGAGAAATGAAGCTGTAATCATTCGTATACGATTGTGCATAAAACCGGTCTCATTAAGCTGTCTCATACCTGCATCTACTATTGGATAACCTGTCTTTCCTTCGCACCACGCTGTAAATTCAGTTTCATTGTTTCTCCATACAATTTCGTCATACTGAGGTTTGAATGCCTGGCCCTTACATATGTGAGGGAAGTGCCATGTAATAGCATGATAAAACTCTCTCCAGATTAGTTCATTAAGGAAAGTATCATTTATGGATTGTGCCTTTGCTATAAGTTTGCGTATACTTATAGTTCCGAATCGTAAATGAATACCTAATCGGGAAGTTCCCTCTATTGAGGGATAATCACGTTGTTGATTATAGTTTTTGATTAAATGATCACTAACTTCTATTGGAGGAAATATGAGTCCTCTTCGTTGAGTAAACCCTAAATCGGATAGGCTCGGAATATTGTCATTCTCAAATTTATAGAAATTAGAAAAGAAATCTCTATTGTCAAATGATTGTAAATGTACTGGTTGAATATGTTGTTTCCATCGTTTACTATATGGAGTGAAAACAGTATAAGGTGTTCCGTCGTCTTTTAGAATGTCCTCTTTACTGAAAATAACCTGATCTTTGAAACTTAGGAAATCAATATCTTTTTTTCGTAGGAAATTTTCAATATCAGTATCTCGCCTTCGTGCCGAAAGTTCGTAATCTTCATTTATGTATACAGCCTTGATTGTATACTGTTTACAAAGATTGTCAAAAAACACTTCAGGTGTTGAATGATCTATTTCTATAGAACTTCCATAACCCCTTAATTCTTTTTGTAAGATTTGCAGTTGCTGATGAATAAATTCTACTTGCGCATTCTCGGGTGTTTCAAACTGTTTAAGAATATCAGTGTCGAAAATGAAGATAGGCAAAACTGGATACTGACTTTTCAAAGCATGATAAAGTCCTGTATTATCATCAAGGCGTAAGTCTCTGCGAAACCAAAAAATAACAATAGGGTCAGACTTCATTAGAATAGTTTATTTTTATATTTAGGCAGATATAGATATACTGCTAACTAATAGCTGAAATATAACAAAACGACATCTTGTCGTTTTAGTTGTATGATTCACTCTGTCGTTTTGGCAGTATCTTATTTTGGCATAGATTTCGCTATAGTTTGACTGAGTATAATCAATATCAAATATAACAAACAAATAATAAAAATTAGAATTATGAGTATTAAACCTTTAGCAGATAGAGTGCTTGTTAAGCCAGCTGCGGCAGAAGAAAAAACTGTAGGAGGAATCATTATTCCTGATACTGCAAAAGAAAAACCATTGAAAGGTGAAGTTGTTGCTGTAGGTAACGGAACTAAAGACGAAGATATGGTATTGAAAGCAGGAGATCAGGTACTTTATGGTAAATATGCCGGTACTGAAATAGAATTGGAAGGCGAAAACTTTCTGATTATGCGTCAGTCTGATGTACTTGCTATTATTTAAGTATTCCAAGTAATGAAAAGGTCTGAGACCTTAAATTTATCTCTAACGTTTTAAAGAATTAGAAAAAATCATGGCTAAAGAAATTAAATTTAATATTGATGCTCGCGACGAACTAAAAAAAGGCGTCGATGCATTAGCAAATGCAGTAAAAGTAACCTTAGGTCCTAAAGGTCGTAATGTTATTGTAGAAAAAAAATTCGGTGCACCTCATATCACTAAAGACGGTGTAACTGTAGCAAAAGAAGTAGAATTGGAATGCCCATTCCAAAACATGGGAGCTCAACTTGTAAAAGAAGTAGCTTCTAAAACTAACGATGATGCAGGTGACGGAACAACTACTGCAACTGTACTTGCTCAATCAATCATCAGTGTTGGTTTGAAAAACGTAACAGCGGGTGCTAACCCAATGGATTTGAAACGTGGTATCGACAAAGCTGTTGCTAAAGTTGTTGCTAACTTGAAATCTCAATCGGTTGCAGTTGGCGACGATTTGCAAAAAATAGAGCACGTAGCTAAAATTTCGGCAAATGGCGATGAAACTATCGGTAAGCTGATTGCTGAGGCTATGGGTAAAGTGAAAAAAGAAGGTGTAATTACTGTAGAAGAAGCAAAAGGTACTGAAACTTACGTAGATGTAGTTGAAGGTATGCAATTCGACAGAGGTTATATATCTCCATATTTTGTGACAGATACTGAAAAAATGGAAGCTGATTTAGAGAATCCATATGTTCTTATTTATGACAAAAAGATTTCGGTATTGAAAGATATTCTGCCAATACTAGAAAAAACAGTTCAATCTGGACGTCCTTTATTGATTATTGCAGAAGACATCGATTCTGAAGCATTAACTACTTTGGTAGTTAACCGTCTTCGTGGTTCGTTGAAAATTGCAGCAGTAAAAGCTCCAGGATTTGGCGACCGTCGTAAGGAAATGTTGGAAGACATTGCAGTTCTTACAGGTGGTGTAGTTATTTCAGAAGAAAAAGGTATTAAATTAGATGCAGCTACTATCGACATGCTTGGTACTGCTGATAAGATTACTATCAACAAAGACAATACTACAATTGTAAACGGAGCAGGAGATAAAGCTGCAATCGCTTCACGTGTAGGTCAAATCAAAACTCAAATCGAAAAAACAACTTCGGATTACGATCGTGAAAAACTTCAAGAGCGTCTTGCTAAATTAGCAGGTGGTGTTGCAGTTCTTTACGTAGGAGCTCCATCAGAAGTTGAAATGAAAGAGAAAAAAGATCGTGTAGATGATGCTCTATCTGCAACTCGTGCTGCTATCGAAGAAGGTACAGTACCTGGAGGTGGTGTTGCATACATTCGCGCAATTGAATCTCTTGAAGGTTTGAAAGGCGAAAATGAAGATGAAACTACTGGTATCGAAATCATCAAACGTGCTATCGAAGAGCCACTTCGTCAGATTGTAAACAACTGTGGAAGAGAAGGTGCTGTAGTAGTACAAAAAGTACGTGAAGGAAAAGGAAACTTCGGATACAATGCTCGTCTTGATATCTATGAAGACTTAGTAGCATCAGGAGTTATCGACCCAGCTAAAGTAGCACGTGTAGCACTTGAAAATGCTGCATCTATCGCAGGTATGTTCTTAACAACAGAATGTATTATCGCAGATAAGAAAGAAGAAAATGCAGGTCCAGCAATGCCTCCTATGGGTGGCGGAATGGGTGGAATGATGTAATTCGTCATTCGCTGTAATAAAGAATTAATGATAAAAAACGCTTTCGGATATTTCCGAAAGCGTTTTTGTTTTATTGATATAGATAGGGTAGTAGATATAGTAACTTTTTAGGTAAATTGGTTTTTATTAGGTATGTTTGAAGCTTACTAATACTCTATTAGTGCTAATATGTTGTAGTTAACCTCTACAGCTATTTTTATGATTGGACGAAAAGATCTGATACCTTAATTATATATTTAAAAAATAATCTTCTATGAAATTTCAAAAAATAACGATGATCGATGCTTGTCGTTTAACAGAGAATGCAATTCCTGAAATTCAAAAACTATCAACCGAACCTCTTCAATTATATTGGAGCTATCCTTCGTCAGAAGAAGAGGTAATTGAACGGATTGGTGATAGCGATTGCATTTTGGTGAGCTTTCAAACACGACTTACTCCTGCAATTATAGCTGCTGTTCCCAACCTCAAATATATTGGTATGTGTTGTAGTCTTTTTAGCGAAGAAACGTCTAGTGTTGATATTCCAGCTTCAAGAGAGCGAGGTATCGTTGTAAAAGGCGTAAAAGATTACGGAGACGAAGGTGTTGTTGAGTTTATCTTTAGTCAATTGATCAATCTAGGCAAAGGATATGGCAAATATCAATGGAGAGAAGAACCTAGCGAACTTGGAGGAAAGAGTATTGGTATAATTGGTATGGGTACTTTAGGTAAGATGGTTGCTGCAGCTGCTCGCTCATTCGGAATGAAGGTTTACTATTATAGCAAAACGCGCAAAGCTGATGAAGAGGCTAGAGGATCGGAGTTTTTACCTCTTAAAGATTTGATGGCTGCAAGTGATGTTGTTACTCTGCACTTACCTCGTTATACTGTTCTTGTCAATGAAGAAGAATTTGCATGTAGGAAGAAAAATTCGGTATTCATTAATACATCCTTTGGTCCTTTATTCGATAAAGATGCTTTTGTTAAGTTTATGAATGCAGACAAAACTTCTTTTGCATTTTTCGATGCAGATGGAGCAGGGGTGTATTATAAAGAATTTTCAGAAATGGAGAATATTGTACTTTATGATAAGTCGGCAGGCTTTACAAGAGAATCTAAAGAGCGGTTATCTCAAAAGGCAATAGAGAATATGGTTTCTTTTTTGAAAGACGGAAAATAAGGTCTTAGCTTATGGTCTATTATTCATAAAATAGACTGTATATCAGAAGTGGAAATTTAGGCTGTTAGATAAATAATAAATATGTCCATATGTTGATTATTCATATGGACATATTTGTTTTTTTAGCGACCTGTATGGGTATTGACTAGCTGTGAAACTTTTTATTCAGCAGGTAGGTTAAGAATCATTTTTTCGCAAAACAATATACTCTTTGGCATGTTCTACAAATTGATAAGTATAGAATCCACTGGTATCTGAATTACGATAAGTAATCATAACCTTATGTGAAAATGTTAAATGGGTTTACTATTTTATAGTATTGATTCCTACATATTAATATGAAAATAGGCTACTCCAATTGGAGTAGCCTATTTCTATATTAATAGAATCTTTGATTCTTTTATTCAGCAGCAGGAGCTTCTGTTTGAGGAGCATCACCTTCTTTTTTTACTACAGGTCTGTCAGGACGAGGAGGGCGAGGAAGAAGAGCTTTACGTGATAGTTTTATTTTGCCTGTTTTAGCATCAACATCTACCAGTTTTACTTCTATCATATCACCTTCTTTAAGACCTGATTCTTCGATTGTTTCAACACGATCCCAAGATAGTTCCGAGATGTGAAGTAAACCGTCTTTTCCAGGTAAGAATTCGCAGAAAGCACCGTATGGCATTATTGAGCGAACTTTTGCAGTGTATATTTCTCCAATTTCAGGAACTGTAACAATACCTTTAATTCGAGCCATTGCAGCATCAATAGAAGCTTTATTGGTTGCAGATATTTCTACACGACCTTGGTTATCTACTTCTTCGATAGTTACAGTCGCACCAGTTTCTTCTTGAATACCTTGTATGATTTTTCCACCAGGTCCGATAACTGCGCCGATAAATTCTTTAGCAATCATTACGATCTCGATACGTGGAGCATTTGGTTTAAGATCTTCTCTTGGTCCGGATAGAGTTTCCAATACCTTACCTAAGATGTGTAAACGACCTTCACGAGCTTGGTTCAATGCTTTTTCTAAGATTTCAAAAGACAATCCGTCTACTTTTATATCCATTTGAGTAGCAGTGATACCATCTTTTGTTCCACAAACTTTAAAGTCCATGTCTCCCAAGTGATCTTCGTCTCCTAAAATATCAGAAAGTACAGCGAAGTTTGTTCCTTTTTTCTCAGAAATAAGACCCATTGCGATACCTGTTACAGGTTTCTTAATGGTTACCCCAGCATCCATAAGAGCTAGAGTTCCAGCACATACAGTTGCCATTGAAGATGATCCGTTAGATTCCAAGATGTCAGATACGATACGTATTACATATGGATAGTTTGCAGGAATCATTGGTTTCAAAGCACGGTGTGCCAAGTTTCCGTGACCAATTTCGCGACGACCTACGCCTCTTTGTGGACGAGCTTCACCGGTAGAAAATGGAGGGAAGTTATAATGTAACAAGAAACGTTCTTTACCGTTGAATAATACATCATCGATAATTTTCTCGTCTAATTTAGTACCTAAAGTAACAGTTGTCAACGATTGAGTTTCACCACGAGTGAAGATAGCCGATCCGTGAGCTCCTGGTAGATAATCTACTTCAGACCAGATTGGACGAATCTCAGTAGTCTTACGACCATCAAGACGTTTTCCTTCATCAAGGATAGAACGACGCATAGCTTCTTTCTCAACATCGTGATAGTAACGAGAGATCAAGGCACCTTTTTCTGCTAACTCCTCAGGAGTTAAAGCTGCTTTATATTCGTCAACAATTGCTTTGAAGTTAGCAATACGTTCGTGTTTGTTTGTGTTACATGATGCAGCAACAACATATGCTTTATCATAACATTTTTCCCAAACGTCTTTGCGTAAATCTTCGTCATTTACTTCATGACAGTATTCTCTTTTTACAGTTGTACCACATAGCTCCATCAATTCGATTTGAGCTTGGCATTGTACTTTGATAGCTTCGTGTCCAACTTTGATAGCTTCAAGCATTTCTGCTTCCGAAACTTCTTTCATTTCGCCTTCCACCATCATAATATTGTCGATAGTAGCACCAACCATAATGTCCATATCTGCTTGTGCAAGCTGTTGGAATGTAGGGTTTACTACAAATTTTCCATCAATACGACCTACTCTAACTTCTGAGATAGGACCGTTGAAAGGAATATCCGATACGGCTAGAGCTGCAGAAGCTGCAAGTCCTGCCAGCGCATCAGGCATATCTATGCCATCTGAAGAGAACATTGTTATAGTAACAAATACTTCAGCATGGTAATTGTCGGGGAATAGAGGACGTAGTACTCGGTCGACTATTCGACATACTAGGATTTCAGAATCCGAAGCACGCCCTTCTCTTCGAAGGAAACCTCCGGGATAGCGACCTGCAGCAGCAAACTTCTCTTTATATTCAACTTGCAAAGGCATAAAATCTACACCTGGATTTGCATCTTTTGCGGCACACACAGTTGCCAATAACATGGTGTCACCCATTCTTAGCATTACAGAACCATCTGCCTGTTTTGCTAATTTACCTGTTTCTAAGGTGATAGACCTTCCATCACCTAAATCGATACTTTTTGTAATCGGTTTAATCATAATTCTTTTTTACTTCTTAAAATCGCATAAAGTTACTCAAAGTTTTTTAATTATTGTGCTGACAGATAGATTAAAGACAATGAAGTTATCTCTACTTTTTATTTTAATGTTGGATTTTTAGTAGGTGAGCATATAATTTTTCTGTTTTATACTTGTATGATCCAGGTAAAGATGGAGGTGTATTTCGTCAGAAATGGAAAAAGTATATCTATAAGAATACTTATTTTTGGAAATTTATATATATACTTGTTAACTTTTTAAAGAAAGGTAAACCTTTTCAGTTTTCGGGCTGTTATATTTTACCAAAAGCTAGAAATTTAAATATTTAATAATATGAAAAAGGGAATTGTTTTATTGTTTTCGGTAGTCTTATTTAGTTGTAATAACAAACCTCAACAAGCAGGGCAACCAGATGGTGCTACTTTACAAGGATCGGATACGGTAACAGTGGTGGATGATGAGCACAATGCTATGAATTCGCTTGATTATAAAGGAGTGTATAAGGGAGTTTTACCAACAGCTTCGGGTAGTGGTATGGATGTAATGATTGAATTGGCCGATAGTACTTACAATAAAAAGATACTTTATGTAGGAAAAGGTGATAAGGCTTTTTATACCAAAGGAGCTTATTCGTGGAACAAGGAAGGTAATACTATTACTTTAGAAGGAGAAGATAAACCAAATCAATATTTTGTAGGTGAGAATACTTTGACTCAACTTGATATTGATGGTAATAAAATAAAGGGAGAGATTGAAGAAGATTATATCCTAAGAAAATAAGAAAAAAGTAAGAAAAAAGAGAAAAGAGACTTCTATCATGTGATAGTTGTCTCTTTTTTTTATTTTCGTAAAAAAAAGTCTCTATTGTGTCACCTTGTTGTTTTAACGATTGTAATGTTGAACTAATTTTCTTTTTAAATGTTTCTATATCACAAGCTGGCTGGGCATTATATGCTAATGGTTAAGTAGGTCTGTGGTCTTTATGGGAAGATATTACGAGAAAGAACCCCGCATTTTTAAATATTATAATTTATGGATGTAATAATAGGTGATATTTTTTGTTAAACGCGGCTTTGCCTCTTTTTATTTAACATTGAGGAGCTATCGAATATTTTAGAATTTTAATTAATAGATTTTATTTAATACTTATAAACGTTAGTCATCCATTTTTGAAAAGTATGAAGGACAAATACAATTTAAATGATCAGGTTGTTTCTGCGATAAAAGGTTCAATCCCTAAGAATAGTAATGTTATTAATGAGTTGATGGATGTTTTGCCTATTGGTAAAGAGGCAATTTATCGGAGGTTGAGAGGTGAGGTTCCTTTTACTTTTGAAGAGATTGCTAAATTGTCTTTGCATATGGGTTTTTCTTTGGACGCTATTTTGGGAGTGAAAAATCAGGAAAGAGCTGTCTTTCATCTTAATATGTTGGATGTTAACAATCTTATGGAAGATTATTGTTCGAGGCTTAACGATTATATTCAATTTTTTCAAAGGATGAGCTCTCAAAAACAGTTAAAAGCTGTATTTGCTTTTAATACACTTCCATATTCTTTTTACTTGCCTTTCGAGAATCTTTCTCGATTCCGACTTTACCGATGGTTTTACCAAGCAAGTAATACACAGTCTTACGTCTCCTTTTCCGAATTACAGTTTACTCAGGAAGTTCTGGATATGCAGGCTGCTTTTATCAAAGAGAGTAGAAGTATTCAAGAAGCGATGCATATTTTGGATCGAGATATATTTAATTCAGTAATTAAGGATATAAATTATTTTTTTAAATTAAATCTAATTACCCCTGAAGAGCTTGAATTGTTGAAAAGTGATCTTTTCGCATTAATAAATGAATTGGAAGTTATTGCAATATCGGGGATGTATAAGACTGGTACAAAGGTTTCTCTCTATTTGGCTAATGTTAATCTAGAGGCATCGCATTCTCATATAGAGTCTGATGTTGTGGGTTACTCTCATCTTAGAGTGTTAGCTGTAAATGGTCTTGATTCTCAAAATTCGAAAGTGTCAGATGCTCAAAAAAATTGGATTGAGTCTCTTAAGCGTTGTTCTACTTTGATCACGCAGAGTGGAGAGGTCGATAGATTTGCTTTTTTTAGAAAGCAGAGAATAGCTGTTGCAAATGTTGGGCGAGATTAATCCTTTTTTTATACTATTTCTCTCTTTTTTATAATTTAAATATATTCTTCTTTTTGGAGGAGCTTAGTATGTTTAGCGTCCTCTTTTCATTTTTAGATGTTGTTTTTAGTTGGTTTGTGCCTGTTTTAGATTATTTTTTTTCTAGAAACTCCTTTTTTGTCAATTTTCGCCACCTTTTTTCTGAAATTGGTTGCGATAAATATAGTAAAAACACTAAATATAGTGATTGACTTGTGCAATTAATATATACTTTTACTCCCCGGAAAATAGTAAATCAAAAGGTATGTTATTAAAAAAAAAGGAAGATGTGAATCAATGAATATCTTTCCCTCCATCTTAAAAATTCAAGTCTCTTTATTGTATTTCAAAGTGCAAGCTTGTTAATTTGTGCTACTTGAATAATCTATTGATATTAATGTTTTCGTTGTGAAATTGTAGGCAGAGATGCTAAAATATTGGTGAAAAGAATATAAGGAATTAAATTGACATATAGATAATAATCAGAATTTTAAATTATGCTACTTGAATCAAAGGATCGCTTGAATTAGACCCCGAAAAAATGTGTGTTAAGTAATGGAATATCAGTGTTAATTAATTAACGTTGACCGCTTCCTCTGTGTCGTACTGAGCCGAATATAAGGTAGTTTGCCTCCTTGTATGGTTCTGGTAGAGAGAAACTCTTGTGTTAACCGCTAAAATTAACGGTTATAAACAAAGTAGAACTTAATAACTGCTAAAATTATAGCAGGTCATATCTTGCAGTAAACGAAACAAACAAATCTAATTTTTTATGGAAATAGAGAGGACTACTAAAGTTGTTGTTAACAAATGCTCTTTTTTCGCTTTTTTCTTTACAATCTTTACATTTATCTCTTCTGCCCAAGTTTATGGACCGGAGAAAGTACTACAAGGAAATTTTGGAACCATTGATTCTAGAGGAAAAAATGGAGATAATGGGGTAGGAGAAAATATCTACCCACTGTTAGATGCTTCGAAATTCAGCATCTATTATCAACCTGCACATACTGTGTTTTCTAATAATGTTTTAAAAGAAGTTCCTATTAATCCTAACATGACTGTAGGTAAACCGTTGACTGAGGTGAGCGGAGCTAAAACTTCTTATAAATGGGGAATGACAGAGACTTGGTACTCTGGTGTAGCCAATAATTTACCCGACAAATCTAATAAAAACTCATGGCAAGTAGCACCTCATGCTCCTAACAACGGCTACTATATTATAGCTACTTCTACTAGTGGTATGTATCATTTGCCTTCATTAAACGATAAACCTTGGCCTATAACCCTATACGACAGGTATGAAACTGATCTGCAAAATCCACGTAACTATTTTATGGTTGTAAATGCAGATGAGGACTCGAAGAAAATTTTTTATAGCCAAGAAATTCAGGTAGAATCGGGTCAGGCATATCGTATGTCATTAGACTTAGCACAACTAAATAATACGGGGGCTGCTCCTTCTGTAGCATTTGTTATAGATAGCGATGCTACTAAGCTTAGTACTGTAAAAGCCACAAAAACTGTAACGATGTCAAAAATTGGAGTTTGGGAAAATACCTACTTTGATTATGTTGTTCCTTGTGGTGTTAAGAAGATATATATTGCTTTTCGAAATAATGTAAGTGGAGGTGTTGGTAATGATCTAGCTTTAGATAATTTGAGTATGAAAGCTATTATTCCTCAAATTAAAACCACAGTGAGTGATTGTACTAAAGGAACTTATACGTTGTCAGTTTCTGCTCCTGAAGCTTTTCCCTCTGCATCTTATGTTTTTCAGTGGCAGGTGAAAAATGGCAATACTTTTAAAGATGTATCGGGTGCTACGCAGAGTACTTATACCGCTAGTGCAGCGGGATTGTATAGACTATCGGTATATACCAAAACTACTAGCGAATGTCGCATGTACTCTAATGAGATAACATTAACAAAATTAGATAAATGTTTAGTAGTAGTAAATCCGATTGCAAAAGATGATGTTTATACTACACCACCAGCTACCGATCTTACAGGGAATGTTTTAACTAACGATGCTCCTGGCAATGCAGGGGATGCACTTACGGTAGTTGAATACGAGGTTAATGGTACTAAATATGCTACAGGAACAACGTCTAAAATCTATAAAGACAATGTCTTGGTGGGAACTATTACTCTTAATCAGGATGGAACTTTTCTTTTCCGCTCTGTTCCCGATTTAAATATGCCATTTACGATTCCTGATATTACTTATGTTATTGCTGAGTATTCAGCAGGTCAGGCTTCTGCAAAAATAAAAATAACAGTTAAAGAGAAAATCGTTCCTGTTATTACCGCAAAATACGATGCTTCTTGTACTTTATGTTCTATCAAAGTATCGTTGTCGGGAACAGGTATGTCAGAAGGGACAAATTACTCATTGTACAGAGGTACAGTGAAGAAGGGAGCTTTTGATGCTAAATATAATCTGGAATTTGTAGAAACTATTTCAGGAACTTTCGATTATACGATTAAAGATGAGGCAGGTAATGTTGTAAAAACATTAAGTATGACTGTGCACCCTGCTGCTGCCACATGGAAAAAGACTTCATCATCATCTCAGTGGAGTGATTCTGCAAATTGGGAATCTGTAACAGGAACGGGGGCTCCTATTTGGTGTACAGATGTTACTATATCTGAAGGTGCGGCTACTTATCCGACTTTGGTTGTCGGAGATGCTTGCAGAGATATAACATTCAAGAATGGTGCAAGTGTAGGACAAATACAACAACTACTATATAGAAAGGCTTTTGTGGAGATGAATGTGGAGCGCAACAGATGGTATATGTTATCTGATCCCTTACGATATATGTATTCTGCCGATTATCATGGGGATATGACGTGGACAAATGCAGAATCTCCTAAAATATTTATGATGTATTTTAATGTTGCCAGCAGTAGAAATCCTGATGGACGGACGGGGTATGTTGTGGGAGATTTTTCTACGCCTTTTGCAAAGCTTGAGGAAAGTTTACGCACAGGTAAAGGTTTTGCTCTTTGGGTAAATGGAAAAGCAAATGGTTTAAACTATAATGATACAAGTTTTCCTACGGGAACACCTTATAAATTTCCTCGCAGATTAGCTAATGGCAACGATGTTTCTTACAGCTATCATGATAAAGCTACAGGGGCTTGGTTGACACCTGTTGAAAATCTGGATAGAGGAGATGTGGCTAGCATACCAAATGATGCAGAGTGGATTGTAAGTCATGATAAACTTTCTGCTCAGCAAAAAAATAATAGATACAGATTTCTTTTTGAAGAGTCGTTTTCTAATGGTGCTTCAACAGTAGCTGTGGCGGCAGGGACTACTAATATTATAGGTAATCCATTTATGTCGCATATCGACTTTACGAAGTTTGCACAAGATAATGTGAATAATATTTATGGCTATTACAGAATTTGGGATGGAAGCAAATTTTATGCCTATATAACTGCTGGTGCTACTGAAATGTGGAGCGGATTGGGTGGTCTTACTACTGGACCTTCAACCGAAAGTTTATCGCAATTTATCCCTCCAATGCAATCGTTTTTTGTAGAAACTAAACCGGGAAAGAACTCGGTGGTTTTTAAGCCTCAAAATATATCTGTGGCACAAGCAGGGAACAATGTAGAATTGAGATCGCAAAGTGAGACCGTGAGCGATGTTATTTATATAGGCTTAACAATGAATAAGATTCAGAGCCAGACAATATTGGCTGCCCGCAAAGGCGCCTCGTTGAAGTATGCCGCAGGAGAGGATATTAAGAAATTATTTTCACCCGGAACAGATGTTCCTGAGATATATACCATAGGTAGCGAAACCGAAGCTTTAGAACTTAATCTTATAGGTAATGACGATAAAAGTGTGATTGTACCTATTGGTATTCGTACCGCTAAAACCGGAGCTGCAACAATAACAGTCAAAGGAATAGAAGCTTTTACAGCATATTCCGATATAGTATTAATAGATAAACAATTAAAAAAAGAGTATGATTTACGAAAAACATCATCTGTATCCTTCGACAAAGCATCAACTAAAAATCTTGAAGATCGCTTTACTATTGAATTAAGACCTAGATCTACAACAGGTATAGAGGAAGAGGGAGCCTCTGAGGATAATGAAATCAGTATAACCCAGACAAATGGTATCCAGATTCAGTCTGTTAATTCTGAATTGGAGCAAGTAGAGTTATTTGATACTATGGGACGTATGGTATTTAAGAAAGATAAGATCCACGATAATACATATTTAATTAATGAGGGAACGGTAGGCAAAGGTTTCTATTTGCTGAAAGCTAAGACAACGACAGCTTCGAAGTCTTTCAAGTTAATCCTTTAAAAAAAGTAAATAATTAAATAATAAAAATCATGGCTATATCTGATAATACAATTAGTTTGAATCCCAATGTATCTTCAGAGACAGCAACACCTTTTAATGACAGGTTGCCATCTACGGAAACAATGAATCAAATACAAGAGGAAACAAATTCTTCAACCCCTATAACTTATGCAGGTTACAATCCTAATGATGATATTGATGCCCCTGAATTGGGTGCGGTTGATTCTCCGATAGGTGAAGGATGGCTTCCATTGATTGTATTTGTTGCATTATATATTGTGCGGATAATTTATAAAGAAAGATGAATTGGTTTCATCTAAGTAATATCTAATGAAAAAAATAAGCGTGTTATTCTCGTTCATGTTAATTACTCTATTTAGTGTTGCACAGCAACTACCCAGTGAGATTTATTATGAACAGGAAATAAGCCAGAAATACACACGATATGATCATGGAAATGGATATACAAATCCCAATAATCCCAATAATGATTATACAACTAATGAAATGTATGTTCAACGAATTGAATCCTATTTTGAGGTAGAAACAGGATATATGGATAATCCTTATTGGACAGGTACTTGGTCAAGCTTTTCTTATCTTATTGAAATGTTTAATCATTTACCAAACTATAATACTTTCAAAAGTTATATGTTCTCTGATTATTTCAATAATTTCTGGTCTAACATCAATAAGGATAAAAGTAATCAAAGCGAAAGGGATCGATTTTATAAGGAGCTTAGAATGAGTACGGCCGACCCGAGGTCAGTCGATTCTCCAGCGGAACATTCTTTAATCGTGATTTCACTAATTTGTATGCTATATTTTATTTCAAAAAGAGCATATACTATTCGAAAAGAAAAACAACAACTAAAAGGTTTTGTGTAAGCAAAAAAACAAATTTAAATAAAAATGAAATTAAGAAACTTATTCCTATTAGGAAGTATTGCTTTGATGACAATGTCTTGCGACAAAGCAGAAGATAGTGTAGAGCCTAGCCCAATGATATCAGTAAAGTCGGCTAGTATTAGTTTGCAAATAGCAGGAACAGAAGGTTTAGGTACAAGATCTTCCGGAAATCCTGTTCAAGAAGAAAAAGTGCTTAAACTGGATGCGTTTGTTTTTAATGCGGATGGTTCACTTGAAGCGTACAAAACAGTAACAAGCACAGTTAATACTATCACTAAAGTAGATAATATAGCTGTAACCAATGGTGCGAAAAAAGTTTTTGTATTGGCTAATTATGCAGGTGATGCTTCTTTAATTAAAACATTAGAAGATTTGAAGAAGGTTTCGGCAGATTTGAAAAATGAAAAAGACAATGGACGTTTAACTATGTCTACAGATTTAGCAGATGTGACTATTCTTCCCGGAAAAAATTATATTGGATACTCGTCAAGTGTTACAGATGGTACATCTCTTGCACCTCACACTTACTCATTAGTAAGATTGGTTTCGCGTGTGAAGATAGAAGATATGCAATGGCAAAGTAGTGAATATAGCTTTGAAGATCAAACAGCGTTTGTTTTGAATGCAGCAAAAAACTCATTCCTAGTTTCTTCATCATCAGTGGCTGCTCCTTCGGCTTATTATGAAGGTCTTGCCGGATCAGGAGATCTGTTCCCATCTGCAAGTACTGTTTTGACCGGGGCCGATAACTTTTTGACAACAGTTGCGAGCAATAATAATACATATTTTTATTTGTATGAAAATCAACCGGTAAATGATGTAATGAATTATCCTACAATTTTGGTAATACGTGCAAAAGTAAAACAAAATAATGTGTATGTAAGTAACATTCCCGGACGTGTGGATGCTAATGGATATACTTATTTCCCTGTCATTATCAATAAAGGAGGAGTATCTTCTACAGTTTCAGGTGCAACAGATGGCCATACTTATATTAAGAGAAATAATACTTATAATATAAAGACTGTAGTAAAGGGGCTTGGAACAAGTAATCCATTTAGTTCGGCAGCGCCATCATCATTAAGTGCTCAGGTGAATGTAGCTACATGGGCTCTTAATATTTCGCAAACAGATATTTTTGAATAAAGTTGTGTTTTAATAAATAGAGGTGTTCAAAGATTGGGTTATATCCTGTCATTTAAATAAAAGATGTATTTAATAAGTTAAACAGTATTGACGACGGCAGGTATAACCTAATCGAAAAGATTATCTCCCTACTTCTAAACCTAAAACAGCTCGGGTTAAGAAGGGGGAGATTTTTTTTATTAGAGTTGACAATATTTTAGAGCTAAGTAAGCTATAGTACCTACCGATGTTTTTAGAGCCTCCTCATCAATAAGAAAGGTTGAAGTGTGTAAGCCTGTACATTTTTGGTTGCCGATAACACCATATCTATAGAATGTAGTAGGGTATAGTTGTGAGAAAAAGCCAAAGTCTTCGGCAGTCATTCTCTTGGGCAATCCTTTTACTTTATCTTCTCCTAGATATTCAACGGCAAAAGCTTTTGCCATTCGTGTAACTTCCTCATCATTGTAGGTGCAAGGATATCCATCATATACTTCTATATTGCATTCACAGCCATATGCTTTGGCTGTATGAATGGCAATGTCTTTTATAATTGGCTTTAATTTCTTTCTCTCCTCTTCATCCATGCAGCGAAGCGATCCGGCAAGAGTTACTGTGTTGGGTATGACATTTGTTGCTCCGTCTGCAATAAATTTCCCAAAAGACAATACGCATGGTTTGAATGGATTGGAGCGTCTGCTTACTATTTGTTGCATGGCTACAACTAATTGAGATGCAGCCAGTACTGTGTCGTTAAGATCTTGGGGTATAGCTCCATGTCCGCCATTGCCCGTTATTTGTATGTGTACCTCGTCCGCCGAAGCCATTACTGTACCGGGTTCAAAACCTACCGTTCCTACTGGATAATCGATATACGCATGCTGACCAATAATAATATCAGGCTTATAGGTGTCGAATATTCCATCTTTCAGCATAAGACTAGCCCCTCCCGGATGTTTTTCTTCTCCCGGTTGAAAGATAAAAAGAATTGTTCCTGCAAACTCCTCCTTCATTTCATTGATGATTTTTACTGCACCGAGTAAACTTGCTGTGTGAGTGTCGTGTCCACAAGCATGCATAACACCTTCGTTCTTCGATTTAAACTCGATGTCATTTTCCTCCGTTATGGGCAATGCATCCATGTCGGCACGCAATGCTATTGTTTTGGATGAGGGTTTAGCACCTTTTACGCAAGCCAAAATTCCGAATCCTCCAATCTTATTTCGATATTCAACTCCCCATTCTTGTAATTGCTTCTCAATATATAATGAGGTGTTCTCTTCCTCAAAAGATAGTTCAGGATGTTCGTGTAAATGTTTATAATGAGCGACTGTATTATCGTGATATTTTTTGACTTTCTCAGTAACGATGTCAACCAAATTTTTAGACATAACTTTTTTATTTAAATGTTTCAAATCCAAAGGAAACGCTTCAGATTGTTTGTTGATCTGTTCTTTATAGATTACGTAGACTGATTTATTAGTTTTGAAAAAATACAGCTTAACTAATTATAGTAAGTCTACGAGCTTAAAATTACTAAATATATTAGCTTCTAAGTTTCATATCGACCAAAAGTTATTCTAATTTTGCAATACAAACATCGAATCTATTAAATATGCCACAATATGAATACGTGCTGAAAACCTCAAAACGGCGCGCACGTTTAGCTATTTTATCTTTTTATTTTATACAAGGGCTTGGTTTTGCCAGTTGGGCAAGCCGTATCCCTGATATTAAAACATCACTCTCTATGAGTGAAGCAGCTCTAGGCACTGTTTTGTTTGCTCCCGCTTTAGGTCAATTGGCAGCTATGCCTGTATCGGGTACTTGGATAGCTAAGTATGGAAGCATACGTATGCTGGCTATTTCTATGATACTTTATTGCTGTGTTTTAGTAACATTAGGGCTTGCAACCAATGCTATAATGCTTTTTGTTAGTTTGTTCTTCTTCGGATTATGTTCTAACTTTTTGAATATTGGAGTTAATACACAAGGTTTACGAATGGAAGAAATCTATGGTAGGCCCATAATGTCCTCTTTTCATGGAGGATGGAGTTTTGCTTGCGCCCTCAGTTCTGTTTTTGCGCTTTCTATTGCACCATTTAAAATCGAACCTTATATTCATTTTACTGTAATTGCAATATTAATGCTTGGTTTAATGGCTTTCAGATTGAAGGACTTGATTCCTGATCCACCCAAAGTTGATAAAGGACAAAAGGAAACAATTTTTAAAAAACCAGAATTATTATTGGTACAATTGGGATTGATAGGATTCTTCGGGATGTGTTCGGAAGGAGCTATGTTCGATTGGAGTGGGGTTTATTTTAAAGAAGTTGTGCATGCTCCCGAAATGATTACCGTTATGGGCTTTACAATTGTTATGACTACGATGGCTATAGGGCGATTTCTTACCGATAAACTATCTGTGAGAATTGGGAAGAAAAGAGTCTTGCAGTTGGGAGGATTATTGATCTTTACAGGGCTGATGATTTCTGTGATTTTCCCTTATTTGATTCCCGCAGCTATTGGATTTATGATTGTTGGGTTTGGTATTTCTAGCATTGTACCTACAATATATAGCATAGCCGGACGAAATACAAAAGGGTCGCCTAGTATTGCTCTGACTATCGTTTCTAGTGTAAGCTTCTTTGGTTTCTTACTCGGGCCTCCTATCATCGGATATATAGCAGAACTAACCAATTTAAGATATTCGTATGCAGTAGTTTCTATGTTTGGTTTAAGTATTACGCTTCTGGTAAGTTTAATCAAGTCATTGAAACATGTTAGGTAAAATCTTGTGATATAGGCTCAAGTATTGTACATTTGCAATATACTCAAAAAGTAAAAGATGATTATAAAAGACGCTAAATTCGTAATAAGCAATACCGATTATAAATTGTGTCCTACAGATGGCAAGCCTGAATATGCATTTATAGGTAGGTCTAATGTAGGGAAATCTTCTCTTATAAATATGGTTACTAACCATAAAGGTTTGGCAATGACATCGTCAAAACCAGGTAAGACTCAATTGATAAACCATTTTATAATAAATGACGAATGGTATCTTGTCGATCTCCCCGGGTATGGTTATGCCCAAAGAGGAAAAGAGGGTAGGGAAACTATTCGTATAATAATAGAGGACTATATTCTTAATAGAGAAGATCTTACTAATCTATTTCTATTATTAGACTGTCGACATGAGCCCCAATTAATTGATATGGAGTTTATGGAATGGCTTGGCGAAAATGAAATTCCGTTTGCCATAATCTTCACTAAAATAGATAAACTAAGTAAGTCGAGGGTTAAAGAAAACCTTGCAAAGTATACTGACAAATTACAGGAAACTTGGGATGAGTTGCCTCCTATATTTATAACTTCGTCAGAACATCGTATCGGTGGGGACGAAATATTGGACTATATAGAGAAGATAAATAAAGAGTTAAAACATAAAAAGTGATTTGACAATGAATTCGGAACAATCAGAATATATGCACAAAGCCATTGGATTGGCTGAAAATAGTGTGAAAAACGGAGGTGGGCCCTTTGGAGCCGTAATTGTAAAAGATGGTAAAATTGTAGCAGAAGGTTCCAACTGTGTAACTTTAGATAATGATCCTACAGCTCATGCAGAGGTAACTACTATCCGCAAGGCTTGTAAAGAACTAAATACATTCGATTTGAATGGTTGCGAAATATATACTTCGTGCGAACCTTGTCCTATGTGCCTTTCAGCAATATATTGGGCGCGTATAGATCGTATATATTACGGCTGTTGCAAAGAAGATGCGAAGAAGATAGGTTTTGATGATTCATTTATATACGAACAAATCGAGTTGAAACCAGAATTGAGAAGTATTCCTTCCTCTCAAATATTGCATAAAGAAGCTTTATCTGCTTTTAGAATGTGGGAGGAGAAAGATGATAAGATTGAATATTGAAAGTATCGCTTTGTAGTATAAAAGTAAGTAGAGTATTGCAAGAATATAAATTTTCAATTCTTTGTTTTCTCTATCTTACTTTATTGGCCTTTTATTTAAGAACTGCATTTATTGGTTGGGATCCTTCATCTCAGCCATTTAGTTTATCTGTTTGTTCAACTAGTTTGATATATGCTATGTTGAATGCAATTGTTGTAATATCTCTTCTGAATTTAATATCCCATATCCATAAAGTTGGTATTGTATTCGTTATATTGTTGATAATTCTTCTAACAATAGAAGCGACTTTAGCGATTACTTTCTCGACCCAAATAACTATGGGGTTGTTTGCTTCTATTATGGAAACGAACCGAAATGAAGCTTTGGGAGCAATACGAATGTATTCTTTTATCTCGATACCTTTATTAGTTATTACGAGTGTTGTGATATGGCTGGCGTATAAAGAACTAAAACCAAAGAAGGCGTATGTTCTTATTTCCACGATATTAATTCTTGCAAGTTTGAGTATAGGCTATGGCACAGGCTATGTATTGATGGATAAATCTCAAAAAGCAAAGGTCATAAGTGAATTGAAAATTTCTTATCCTATGCATTTTCAGTCTTTATTGGGAATCCGTTTCCCTTTACTAACAAATATGGGATTTGCTTCAATAGCTTATTATCAGGAGATGTCGAAGTTTAGAGCCGATTTAGATAAACCCAAGAGTATGCCAATGGGGGTAGATTTATTGGTCTCGTCGAAGACTCCTAATACCCTATTTGTAGTTATAGGCGAAAGTTCTTTGCAAACACATTATAGTTTGTATGGTTATGATCTATTTACAACTCCTTTTCTGGATAGCCTAAAAAATGACAATCTGTTGTACTATTATAATGCTGTTTCTCCGGCATCAATAACCCGAGATGCTTTGTCTATGTCTCTAAGTTTTGCAACACCATTAGATAGAACTCCTTTTGCAGATAATAAGAATATAGTTGCTTTAGCAAATGATGCTGGATATGAATCTTATTGGATATCTAATCAGAATAAAATAGGTATGCACGATAGTTATGTCGGGCTAATAGCATCTTATGCTAAAACGTCTGTTTTCTATAATTTCTTAAAGGATGATCTGGAACTGATTGGTACAGTTAAGAGTTTTTATAATCCGAAAGTCAAACAGGTTTTCTTTATTCATCTAAAAGGCAGTCATCTTGAATATACCGATAAATACGATAATGAAGATTCTGCTGCATTGGCTGGTAACGGAAATGAAACGATAGAATATGATCGCAGTATTCATCATACAGATCGAGTTCTAAAATCTTTATATAATAATATTGTGATGGAAGAGGGCAGCAGTGTCTCTTCTCTTATTTATTATTTCTCTGATCATGGAGAAATAATAAATAAAGGACATGGATTTTTAGATAATAACATGGATCAATTTTTAGTTCCTTTTTTAGCAATACCTTATA
>NZ_CVRU01000075.1 GCF_001261715.1 Dysgonomonas sp. HGC4
ACTTCATATCGTTCATATTATGAACATTTAATTAAATAATTACTATTAATTTAAAATAGTATGAAAATATAATGATTACGAATTTTTCTTACCTATAACTGTTTCATAAATATCCACCTTCATTCCAGCCAGTAGTATTGGACAACATAGTGGCCGTAATACGGTCTCCATCCACTTCTAACAAGAGTTCATACTCTTGTCTGAGGGTCTTGTCCAGATCGATCTTTATTGTCTTGAAGAACGTGTACAAATCGAGTGTTTTACCAGCCAGCCGATTACCGTCTATATAGATAGTCAGTAACTCGTGGCTGTTGTTCCGATAGCGGTAGGTCACGAACTGCCCCCTGAGCTGCCTGGCTACATCCATCCGCATCGTATTATAATGACTGACCAATACTTCCTGCAAAAGCACCTGCGGTATGTAATGGAGTATCGCGGCGCTTTGGGAAGGCCAAATATCTTCTGCCTGAGCGTATGTCTCCACTGTTTCGTTTCTGCTCACAAATTCCGGCATAAACATATATTGCGCAGGTATCTGTTCTATAGTCATGTGAAAATTGGAGGCATAGTCGGGGCCTTCCGCTACTTTTTTCCACCTGACGGTAATATTCAATACACAATGCGAATGAGTCATATCTATATTTATCTTACTTACACCGTATTTTTCGACGGAAAATGTACGGTAACCATAGTATAGCCTTTCGCTGCTACCTTGCATGACAGCCGTACTTTTAGAGACTGTAAAGGGATTGTCGAGATAAAGCATCATTTCCTGTTTAGTGGTTATACCTACCTGTTCTTTGTTTACCTTACTTTGGACCGCCTTGTTACCCCAAGTGATAACGGTGTATTTGCCCTCGGGCAGATTGGTTTCGGATACATATTTTCCAAAACAAGAGATGCCCGGCAGATGGTTTATCATCACCAGTATTCCCTGTTGATCAAAAATATATTCATCGAGTGACTGTATATACTCCGGCAATACATTCTCAAGGGTCGTATTCTCTCTATTATAGCGATAGATAAGGCGTGTGTTGTATTCGCAAACCGCCTCCCCGTCGATGTCACAAGAGGAGAAGAATAAGAACAAGACTACTACCCAATCTCTCCCAAAAGGAGGCATATAAACCCCGCCTAACCTCCTCCTTAGGGTTAGGCGGGGTTTATTATGACTTGGTCCCAAAAGAGATTCAGGAGACTGAAAAGAAGTGTTATATATTATTCCTTTCATTCTAATTATATTCTTAAGATTTGATTAGGGATAGGTTTACCTTGGTTGGCAACTTATTTCACTTACCAGCACAGCTTTTTTTAATAGTTCAGAACAGCATCAATATCACCTATGATATAAAATCCCCCCAGTTAAGATACGAAAGCGGATTATCCTTATATGCTTCAGGTAAAATATAACAAGGAGGTTCGGCACAACAGACAATCAGATCAACCAACTCTCTGCGTTTATCAAAAGCCTTACGCCGTCTGCCGATGTATAGTTGCCTACTTTTCAAGACACTCCCGACAGATATACTTGCTGTATCTCATCCGGACATAGCCTATTCCGACTGTCAATTCTAATCCCCAACGTCCAGTCCATTTAACGGAGCTCAGGCTGTATCAACCAGAGACAATAACGCAGGGAACTATAGCCTGACAAATCCCAGAGATTATAATCTGCAGCTATATCCAGTGTCAACTTTCGGCTCAAGGAAAATTCTATGGCGGTATTCTTCGGTATGGTCGTTGCCCAGTAGAGAAATTAGTCTTTTGGGCTACTTACTGTTGTGCCTGAAGTCCTATGCACAAAAGACTAGCCATAAGCTAGCTCGATAAAAAAGAAAAGACGTTTGTAATTGTACATGTCTATAATCTAGCTGTTACGCATGATGCCTTTGTTTTTGATGTGCTTCGCAGGATGTCATTAAACTGATCTGAGCCCGATTCATCCATTTTTCGAAAGGGATACGCAACTCGTAGCAACATGTCACCTCCGAATTACTACAGCCTCTGAGTGCCTTATAGATATGGTAGGGTTTAAAATATCTAAGCATCCCTTTGAAACATTTATGACGTTGCCTACCATTAATGATAACCAAAGGCAATTCGAGGCTATGCTCGTGATCCTTCAATACAGGGGTTAGAACAATAGCCCCATCGTCAGCGATATACTTACATAAAATAGAAATATTTATATCAATATAAAGATGCCGTCCTTTTTGTTCGAGTTGATGTTGTTCTAAATTGATACTATACATAATTCTTTGATTTTAAAAATCAGTATATTCTTAATTACTTATTTATTCGCCTGGAAAATCTTCTTTCTCAATCTCTGAAGTCCGATTGCGTCGTTGCATTCCCTTATTCTTTTTCTTATCTGAAACATCTGACACTTACCAAGTGTCAGATGACAGTTTACCATGATATTAATATTCTATATACCAGAATATTAACTTATCAACCTTAAAGAGTAAGGTAGCCTTATGACACAAATTATTAAACAAGCGGGTCTCTACGGAAGAAAAAACAGAGAGGTAGGTTGCTTTTAATTTACTGAAAACCAATAGATTTTTAGGAATAAGCCCGGCCTACTCCGCAACAAGATAATTAAACTTGGATTAAACATTCTCAAAATCACCCAGATATGAAAATATTACACCTTAATGAACACGTTGCCTGCCGGACTTGCCTGAACTGCGACAAGGGCGCAAATCCTTCCATTAAAATGGAAGAAGTCGGCAAAGGCGTCCTGCTCGGAGAGCAGGCTATACAGAACATAATTATCTTCTTACTTGAGGGGGAGATCACCTACTCCTTCGGAATGTACACTGACTGCAAGATGCGCCGAGGGCAGGTACTTTATCTGCCGGTGGACTATAAGCTGAGTTACAAAGTCGAATCCGAAGCCCGCCTCTTGTTTATACGTCTCGACTGTAAATTGCAGTTCTGTGACTGCTACAGGCTCGAAGATCTGGTACATTGGACTTTGGAAATGCAGGCTCCGTTGGATACGAAAACGGATTCCCCCTATCTGCTGGAAATGAATGGGGCACTGAAAGCTTATGCGGATATGCTCTTGTACTGTATAGGGCAAGGGCTTTGTTGCAGGTATTATAATGAGGTGAAGATAAATGAATTGCTCTATTTATTCGGGGAATTCTACCCGAAAGAGGAACTTGGATTGTTTTTCCGTGAAGCCTTGAGTCACGACACGAGTTTCTCCCACTACGTGATGAACAACTACTATAAATACCACTCCCTTTCCGAACTGGCCATTGCTATGGATATGTCTCTCTCTGGCCTGGAGAAGCGTTTCAGGAAGGTTTTCAATACTTCTGGGTATAAATGGATGAACGACCATAAGACTAAAAAAATATACCATGCGCTCTGTATGGGGGAGAAATCGTTAAACGAACTATGTACCGAATTCGGCTTTGCATCCAAGTCTTCTTTTAACCGCTATTGTAAGCAACATTTGGGACAGACGCCAGGGGTGATTAGGCTCAATATCGGCCTGAGTGTGAGATAGGTAAAGAAAGTGTAAAAATGGGTAACCGTATCTGAAGCAAATTTGAAAAAAGAATGTTTATTTTTACATCGTAAATAGAGGTGAAATCATCCCCGTTCCGACACTTGGTAAGTGTCAGGTGTTAAGATTAAACGATAAAATTAACATAAAATGAGAGATTTTGTGTATTCCTGTTCCAAATTAGCATGTATTTTCCTCCTTTCTGTGAAAATATGACTACAAATATAAAATAAATATTTTATATTTGAGTAGAAACAAAAAAAAATCTGCCCTACTATATAACATAGCGGGAAAGTTGCTAAAGAAATGTACGCTATAGCTTTTGTTGTCAAGGCATATAAACCTGTTTCAGCCCTGGAAGACGGCAAATCCACTCGTGACGGTCGGTGGAGCAGTCAAGGCCAAAGCAATCTGCTCGTTGGCCTGGTCGAGAGTCGAGCGGTCGAAAGAGGCCAAGTAGGTATAAGTCATCTTCTCAGATGAGTGTCCGAGACCCTCGCTGATAACCCACAAAGGCAGGTTCTGTTTCTTGCCGATGGTTGCCCAGCTGTGGCGCGAGACATGGGTCGATAATTTGCCCTCGATGCCAGCTAATGCTGATAGCCTTTTCAAGCGTTTATTCTGAAGGCGCAAACCGTTCTCATATTGTAGACGAGCGGATTTATCTGCATCTCTGATGACGGGGAAAAGGTAAGGGCTGTTGCGGACCTCGCTGCTGAAGCTGTCAATGATACGCTGTAATAAGGGGGTTAGCGTCACTTCGATCTTCTGTCCCGTCTTTTTACGGTAGTAACTGATGACACCCTGGCGGATATTTTCTTTACGCAGGTAAGCCATATCCACAAAGCTCATCCCACGGGCATGAAAACAAAAGAAAAAGTAGCGCCACGAAGTATACAGGCGGCTGTCCAACGGCGGCGATTCTTCGAGAAGTTCACGGGTATCCACAGGCCGGAGGGCCTGCTGTTCCAGTAAGGCGGAGAAATCAAGGTTATTCAACTCGCGCAGGCTCTCTATGGTCAATGCCCTTTTACGGGTTTGCTGAAAGCCAGTGAAAACACCACCAAAGGGATTCTCCCCCCGGGCATCGATCAGCTTCTCCCTGACGGCTTTCCAGTAGATAGCCCGCAGCACACGCATATAGTAAGAGATGGTATTCATTGCTTTTCCCCTTTCCTTCAGGTAAGTCTCGAACTCTTTCATTATACAGGCATTGATATGGCTTAAGGCAATATCATGTCCTTTATTAAAGCGGATAAGGCCGCGACTGACGGTACGATAGGCGCGGGCGGTACGTTCTTGTCCGGCACGCAACAGCTGCCGCGCCTGCTGCTCGGCAAAGCCGTAAAGATTGGCAAGGCTATGCCGGCAGCGATAGCTGCAAAGGAGGTCCTCCAGTGTATAACGTCCCGCTTCCTCCAATCGACCGGCCGTTTCGTCGAATTGTTCGCGGTAACTGGAAAGGCTGTCCGCAGCCTTAGACAAGTAATGGTAGCGAGGACTGTCTTCTTTCGGAAGAATCACATTTTGAGAAACTCCGTCCCATTCGTTCGAGTGAAGCCGCAGGGAACTGGTGATGACTTTGACTTTGCGCCCATGGATGAGGCGTAGGCAGAGGCTGCCCTTGCGACAATCCCCACAGGAGGATTTACGCAGGATAAATTTTAATGTCGCCATAATTTAAGATGATTTGTCGTTTGTTGCTTTACAGTATTACTACTGCAGGCTTTTAATGCATAGTCCGGAAATTCAACGAATACACTTGTGAACTGCTTGCCGATGCCACTTCATACGTGTTTGATGGCAAAGGTAAGACAGGGAAGCGAATTTTCGAAATTTTAAGAAGGGTATTTAAGACCCGGAATAAGATTTGTTTTTTATTTTTTTACAGCCATTCAGGTTCTTGAAAATTCTTTAGTCGTTTTACATACGTTTCACTCTTATGACCATTGATTTTTACAATGGAAAAATTTGAATAAATTCAATTCATACCCTCATCATTGCTTAACGAAAACATACAATTGTTCTTGCTTGTACCATTGGGATCGTTTAGGAGAGATGGGATATCTCGGCCTTCTTGATGCGTATACTATCTTCGTTTTCTGAGGTATATAGGCAAGTTCCTTTATCAGACCCTCACGGGTGTGCATAGATACTTTTTCAATTACTTAACCATAATATTTGCTTTCGCCCAAATACTACCCTGCACCCATTGAATATTTTTCCTGGTTCTCATAGTCTGCCTTGTACTCCGCTAAGTAGACCGTTTTTTTTCGAAATTGGATGCGTATTTCCGCTTTTCGGAAAGGATGTCTCTTTTATGAATAGAGAAACCCAAGATTACAGTACGCTATGTGCTACTTGCAAAGTAATCGGTTTGGCTATCGCTCTCGTCTTGTTTGAGCCGTGCCACTATAACTGCCTTCACATCTTCGGGGAATATCTCGGCAAAACGTTTCCGACCTACGTCTTTCACTTCCTCCTCTCGTATGTGTTCTTCTTCAGCTTCGTCTGCTTTGGTTTTCTCTTGTGCTTCTTGAAGAAGGATGGCAACCTCAAAAGTATCCATAAATGGAGGGTTCTCGCTGTTGTAATAGAATCCGATACCAAATTTTTGGTTCAACGGCTGTATCAAAATCCTTTGTCGTCAGGTTTACCAACTTGTAAATGATAGCCCATCTGTTGTTTGTAATTTCATAGACTACATATCTATGAAGCTGTACTCCTCCATTTGAATAATCTGATTGACTTCTACCACTCGTTTGGCTCTGTCTATCTCTTTGTTTGCACCTAATAAAAATATTTTTGTCATGATGTTAAATTTTTAAGGATTATAAACAAGTCTTTATTATGATTATAAGAGCGATTATAGCACCCAATATCAGCAAGCAGGAGAGAATGCCCCGAAGCACATCATAGAAGAGATACAAGCCCACTAAAGCCCAAATAAACCCTGCTCCCCATAAGGAATAACCCACGATGATTAAGACTATTTTCAAAACCCAACCTATGCTAATTGGAAGGTAGGAGGATCGTTGTTTCTTATTTTTTTCTGCCGTTTGTTTCATAATTTCTGACTTTTTTTTTAACGCTATGCCGTATCGGAGCCGGTGAGGAGTATTCGAGTTTCAGAAGCTTCAAAAAGGGTAGTGTTTAGCTGTGCAAGGTTTTGACGAATAAATACGCTCGCCCAGATAGTAGAAAAAAGGGAAAGAGGCAGATCTTTCGCCAAACTTGTCAAGGCTTGACCTTGCAGCAGCGTAAAGAACACGAAAATACCTTTGCGTCTGAAATCGAACACTCACAGGCTACGATGGTATTGAAGCTAAATGGGGAAGAAATTATGAAACAGGCAGGAAAAATTCCCTTTTACTCACCTGTAATCCGAAAGGGGAGTATAAGAGAGCGGACTAAGGCCTGTGTCACAAGCCACCACTATATAAGATTGATATACAGTTAAATTCATCGCTTATCTTCATTATCCCGTAATCATAGTATGAACAAAAAAAGCAAACTACTATGGAGATAATAAAAAGTGTTGAGTTAGCAGATTCTCGACAAAACCTGAAACGCTTGATTTTTCTGTACCGAGTTTACGGACTATACCGACTATCTTCTCCCGAAGTTCATTGCTGATAAATACGGTTTTACGATCGGTAATCTTAGGAACTGAAAGAAAGGTTTGTTGATAGTCGGATAAACCAGCTTTACGTTGCTTAAAGGATACAGCCTTCTTTGTTGACTGAAGGAGCAGACTTTCTTTTCTGGCACTGTATTGTCAGTACGCTGAGTGTTTACTGTTATCTCACTGGCTAGGGGCTGTTCAATTGGTATAGTCGAATTACTTAATCCTTTTTGAGGATTGATATAGTCATCCAGATTGAAATCCTCTGCTTTTTTATTTTTTGAATTTTGACTCATCGTATTGTTTATTTAATTATTTTGATGTTTTATTAGTAGATTTCTTTCTGGCACTTTCAGCTATAGCCAAGAGTGTCTGATCCGAATTTGAAGAGGGGGTTGTTTGCCCATCTATCCATTTGAGCAGTTCAGTACGTGAGAATACAATCCTGCGCCCGAAATAACGGAATGGGAGTTGCTTATTGGCTGTCATTTTATAAAGCCTCGATTTGCTAAGTTTATAGCCATTTTCAGAAAGAAAAGCCAAAGCTTGTTCTACACAGCAGTTATCAGGGATTTTTTGTGGCTTTGTTTCCTGTTCTGATGGTAAGGCATTCTTGACTGCTTTATGAACAATTTCTTCTAATTGTTCAGGAGTTGTTAAAATAATTTGTTTCATATAATGCGATTTAAATAATTTGTACTTGCAAGCGTCCTTGCTTTACTCGTCCGAGTCTGCAAGCAAAGTTAAATCGGCTTTATATGAAGAGTTTTATGAATTATCCAACTGGGAGAGGTATTCTCACATTATTTTATTCATGTTATATATTTCTATTTATTAGACACATACATATAGAAAAGAGCCAAAAGGTATCTTTCGGCTCTGTGAATCAGCATGAATTATCGTTTGTTGATTTTCTTATTCAGGGAAGATGTTGGCTACTGCTTTTATAAATCTGCGGTGATTATATACTCCGTCTTTCTCTATAAATTGATTGGAATAAGAGGAATGTGATAAACCATAAGTATTAAGAAAGGGAATTAACCATTCTTTTTCATACCTATAGGTCGATACATCGGTTCTGTGTTTCCATATTCGCTTGAGCAGATAATAGAACAGGGTTTTATCTTTGATCTCAAATGCTTCTACTTTTTGTATTGTGGTTGTAAAAACATTCAGAAATTCTATGACGGATATGTCTTCCCAAAGGGTAGTATTAAATTCTTCGTGTACTTGTATCAGGGTGGATAGTTTCATGATACAATCCGGACGTAATTTTTCTTTGTATATTATGCCACTCGATTCTATTTGCACTCTGCCATCAACTGATTGATTGTTTTCAATCTCTATATTTTCTATAAGTTCATCAATTGTGGTTGGCTCAGCTACCTCCTCTTCAACAATAGTTTCTGCTCTTTCTGTTTCTTCTGTATCAGGTTCAGAAATTATTTCAGCTTCGGTTTCAACAATTGGTTTTTCTTCTTTATCTAATTCCCGAACAAAGAATATACTGCTTAATAGTAAAATCAGGTGTTCGAATTGAGGTAAAGTCATTAAATCGGTATAATCATTTATTGAATTCTTCTCAAACTTCCAATCGTAGGTAGAAGAATATTGGGAGTAGTTAAACTCAAAATATCGGGCATAGTCGGATAGATTTAGTTTTTCGAGCATATCGGATAAGATATACCCTGTTATGTGTCTTTTGTCGATACTTGGTTTTCCAAGCAGATAATCGGAAACGAAGTTACGGTCACAAAAGTCAGTAGATAGTTCTATGGCTTTACTTACATATTCAGCCTTGTATTGCTGAGTGAGTTTGCCTGTTTCATTTTCTGAAACGATCCGTTTACGGTTATTAAAATCTCTGAGTAGTTGTTTTGTATAGGGAGTGGTTACAATTGGTATAAAGTGATAGAGCTTCCATAGAATATAATTATTGTCTTTGAAATAATACTCCGGCAGATTTGTCATTACATCTTCAATGCCTTTATAGATAACTGGTCTTTCGAACTCATCCCGATTTTTGAAGACTTCATCTCTTATAAACTGATAGGTGTTGAAGGATAGTTCTTCGAGTTGTTTGGTTATTGGGTATTCGTTGTATAGTTGCTTGATAATAGGGTTATATTCAACCAGCAGGTCGCTGTTGGCTTCGCTCAGGAATAGCAGGCGGTTGATTGAACATACAAAGTCTTCGGGGTATGCTTCTCTTCTTGATAGATTATGTTGGATTTCGGATTTAAGTTGATTGAAATCCGGCAGGGCACTTTCAAGGGATAGGTGTATTTTTCTTTCACCAGCACAGGCTTCTTTATTGGATTTTAGCTGATATTTAATCAGGCTATTGTATTGTTCTATATAATAAAGAATGTCTTTGATAGTATCCATAAAAAGATTGTTTTAATCCAAACTAACTTTCCTAAAACTATTGTTCAAGTCTTTTATTTTCTCAATAAGCTTATCAAAAGATAATGAATCTCCATAAATCATAGATGATTGCATTTTACTATAGTCATCTCTCCACTTCGATAACACCTCGCTTGGAGGAACAAAAGAAATAACTTGTGGTAGTAAAGTTTTATAATCAAAGTCTTTCAATCTAATAAACTTCTTGCGATGCTCTATTGCAGTCCTATATATATGTTTTACTTTCTATATCCTTAATTATATTATTTGCTCTTCTTTCTTCTTCGACATTAAGCCAGCAGTTCATTCTCGGAGGTATTTATGAGTAATAAATAATATCTGTAATCCAACGGGGAGCAATGTAGGCATTCGATATTACCATTTCTTTTGATTCTAGTTTCACCATTTTTCTAATCTGCTCCAACTCTTCAGATCTTATTTTATCTTTCCCTATTTTTTTTAATGCAGAAACGACAAGTGGAGTTATTCTTCCTTTAAAGGAGAAATTTACAGGTGCAGTTTGTTTAAATGTAATAGTTTGTTTGCAACCTTTATTTTACGAGGAATCCCATCCGTCAGGTAAATAACATTCATTAGCACTTGTGTGTTGAAAGCCCTAAGCTATTTAATGCAAATAATCCTGTTGGAATTATTCTTGACTTATCTCGCTTCGAAATAGCCTGAGCTATATTATCTACAGATGGATATAATATGCCTAATTCCTTATCAATAATAGGATATAAATAGACTCCTCTTGATATACGAATAATAGTCCCCTCTTTGCATATGCGAGAAAGAGCTTTTCGAACAAAGTCATTATTTCCTAAATGATCAAACTCTTCAGGGAAGAAAATACTTCCTCGTTTGAAATTTTGGATTATATCTAATACCTGTTGATGAATTGATTGCATCTTTTATTTTTAATATGTCACAAAAGTATGAGATTTTTGTGACAAACTTTATTAATCCTCTCCAAAATTAGTAAGAAATGCAGCATTCTTAATCCTTTCTTCTTTTTCAAATGAAGCAAGATAGGTCTCAGTCGTCTTAAAATCACTATGCCCTAAGCTTTCAGATATATACGCAATATTCGCCCCACTCCTTTTCAATACACTGGCAAAAGAATGTCTGGCTGAATAAGTACTTAATCCCGATATACCAATAGCCTCGCCTATTTTCTTCAACCGCTTATTAATGCGGTGAGTTACATCCTGAATTGTTCTTTTCTGCTGTAAAGGTGTTTCATCTCCTATGAGAAAAGGGAATATGTAATTATTAGGACTTTTATCTGAATTACCCCATTTCTCTATTATTTGTTTCATCTCTTGTGTTAACAAAGCCTCTATCTCTTTTTTCTCTTTAGATGTATGAAGTGTTTTCGCTCGATAAAAATGAATTTCATCGCCGTCTATATTAGAATATTTAAGCTTTAACATATCATTTACATTGATACCATTACACAAATAAGAAAAAAACCATAAATCCCGATAGCGTTCTGTCGCCTCAAAACCGTCTGTAAAAGTTATAAGCTTTTTTATCTGAGGCAAACTCAATGCTAATTTTCGCCCTTTACCTGATGGTACTTCATATTTCCCTCGACCAAAAGGATATTGAGCCTCTTTTATAATTCCTATATTTTTTGCATCGTTAAATAAGGCTCGAATACAACGAATATATATTGAAATTGTAGTATAACTCTTCCCCTCTGCTAACATAGCTTTTTCATATTTTTTCAACCAATCTTTTGTAATCGAATCAAAAGTAATTTTTTGTCCTGCATATTTTTCTAAATACCTAAAAGAATTTGTATAGACATCTGAATTACCTATTGAGCCAGATTCAATTAGTCCTTGTATTTTTACTTTAAATGCTGTATTCACTGTATCGCTCATGCATTTTCCCAAACGAATATTTAATGCATCAAAAGAAAAGTTTCCTTCATTAACTAATACTTGAACGGTATCCTCAACTTTCTCAAAAGAGTTTTTAATATCAGCCCTTATAGCAATAAGCTTTTTGCCCTTAGTTTCTGAAATAATACTCCATTCTTCAGGAGCTAATTCCTTCCCTGTAGAATAATATTTCTGAGCACGATTAAATACAACTTGAATTTTCACAGGAAATAATCCTGATTGCTTGGGTCTACGGGTATCCAATATTGTTAATATTGATATTCCATCTTTTGAATATTTAAACATAGCATTACTAGATTGTGCATGCAAATCAAAAAAGTGTACATGCAATTTGCATGCAAATATAATGATTATCTGAAAATAAAAAAAATAAAAAGCAGATAATAAAACAAATAACTATCTATTATACAATAAATTAATCTACTAAATGAAAGCTATTGAAAATAGGAAAAACATCAAAAAAGAAGCTTTGGGAGCAGGGGGTCGTGGGTTCGAATCCCGCTATCCCGACACGTAAAAAGAGAGTTAGATTTTAATCTAACTCTCTTTTATTTTTTAGATGTATACCTAATTTGTATGCAACTATTCGGATTAGAATGGATACCTATACTCTAAAAGTGACATTTTATATTACTCCTTCTTTCTTACACTGCAATTACCTCTCATAAAATATGATTAACAATACCTCATTTACTTAGTACCTATTCAGAAAAAGGAAGAACTAGAAATAAAAAAAAGTGATTATTAATTGAACAAATATTATCTTTATCGGATAAATTAAAACACATTGATTATGCCTGACCAAGCAAAGTATGACAAAATATTTGAATCTAACAGAAAATGGATAGAGAAGAATAAAATAGAAAATCCTGGATTATTCGAATTATTAGCAGCAGATCAACATCCCGATTTTCTATACATTGGTTGTTCAGACAGTAGGGTACACCCTAATCAGGTTATGGGGTTAAAACCGGGAGAGGTTTTCATCCATCGTAATATTGCAAACATGGTTATAGCCACTGATTTGAATGCTCTTTCAGTCATCAACTATGGAGTAGAATACCTCGACGTTAAATACATTATTGTTTGTGGTCACTATGGTTGTGGTGGTATACAAGCTGCTATGAAAAATTTAGACTATGGAATACTTAATCCTTGGCTGCGAAGCATACGCGATGTTTATCACCTACATAAAAAAGAGCTAGATGCGATTGGTGACACAGAAGCCAGACATCGACGCTTTGTTGAACTTAACACGTATGAGCAATGTCGCAACGTTATAAAAATGGGAGAAGTGCAAAAATCTTATTATCAAAAAGGCTATCCTAAAGTTGCTGGCTGGGTATTCGATATTAAAGATGCACGACTTCACGACTTAAACTTTGATTTAGAAGGAGAGCTTGATAAAATTAAAGATATTTACGACATTACTGGCAAAGCGCAATAGCTCAAATAATATTTACCAATAATTAAATTACTCCTTCACTAATTGAACAGATCAATACTTAAAAAAAGTAATAATCTATAGACTTACACAACAAAATCTGCTTCTTTGTGTTTAATATGTTTATACGTTCACTATAATTATTTTTAAGCTAGTTTTACATATGTATTGTTCGAAACGAATTTATTTAATGCTACTGCCTCTGGCTATTTTGCTTTGTTTCACTTGTCCCATGAAACAAGAGATAAAGCAATCATTAAATATACCGATCAATACACAAATCAATATTGAGAAAAAGAATGACCTCAAATCGTGCATAACTACTGTTACTCAAAGCGATTTATCTCAAAAAATTAAGAAAAAAACTGAAGGTAAGATTTTACTCTTTTTCACAGAAAATAAATTTAAAGAACTACGAGATATAACCTCCAGAATATCTCAAAACTTTAATAGACAAAAAGATCCAGATTCGGTTTCATTGTTTATTCTTCATCGGCGACTAATTATTTAAATTACAATTAAGTTTAATTTTATCAATACAGACTAACATTCTTAGTTAATCTGCAATA
>NZ_CVRU01000076.1 GCF_001261715.1 Dysgonomonas sp. HGC4
ATATATAAGTTCATTAGTGTCGAATTGGAAATTACAAGGGAGGGTAGGTAAGGTTTGAGAAAAAACCTTACCTTGAGTATATATTATTTAATTGTAAATCTTAAATCTTAAAATATAGTTACTCCACTTACCTTGATTCTGTAATTTCTTTCTCTGTTACTAATTTTAATTGTAATGCAATATCCCTATATAATTTTGATAAAGGTCTCTTATGAAGTTCATCTTTTAATATATAATTATTAATTAGAATTCTATAAAAAAAGCTGGTATTTATAGGATCTCCTTTTGCTATAAATAAATTTTCTATCGAACTTCTGTATGATTTAGGGTATTTAATTTTAGATTTAAAAATTAACTCTTCAACATGGTCTGTATGACCATTATAAAACTGTTTCAATTTAAGAAATCTATTATATCCTTTAGATGGAGTCTCAATATTTATTTTAATAAAATTGCCAAATAAGTTTGGGCTTAAGAGTTTGAACGTAAATTTAATATCATCTAGACCGAGTTCATAGGGACTCTTTAATAGCTCTTCATATAGTAAATGACCATGAGCATCCTTTCCTATAAAATTTAAAGGATTATTTTCTTCTTTTGCTCCAAAACCATTGCAAACAGAGCATGAAGGGATTAGATTATAATACGAGATTCCTAAAAAAGGATAAATACTTTTAGGATAAAAATGGTCTATTTGAGGCTTTACATCTCCACTATGAGAATGTACACTATAAATATATCCCCTATTACAATATGAGCAAGTCCCTATACCTATATTGCTTATAAATTCATCTTTTGAAAAAAACTTATCTAGCTCATAACAACTATCTACAAAAATATTATAGATAATTCTTTTGAAGCTGCTCCATGTTTGATTCTTACTTCCAATAAAAAGATTTGGATAATCATTTTTATATTCTATGATAATCTCTCTTAACCTGTTAGGATGAGAAATGACTAATTCTTTAAGATTAGGATAATCTCCAAGCTTAGCAGGGTCTTCTTTTATCAAATAGTTTAAAAAAATTCTGCATTGTGTCCGAACTTTGTATTTTCCACTATTGACACCACCTTGTCTTAATACTTTTTTTATGCGATAAACAAGACGGTCTTTTATTTTAGAATTCCAATGATTTTCAGCAAGAGTATCATTATAAGGTATATTTATCATTATTTATTTTCTTTTTTAGTTCTTCCAATTCTACTTCTAATTCAACAATCCTAAATTTGTTTTTGTCTTCAATATTATTATATAGAGACGTATAGAGTTGTGTTCTGATAAAAGGCTCTCCTATAAATTTTATCTTTTTTTCAATACACTCTATATCCTTCTTTCTAGTTTCAGTGGAAGTTTGTGAAACTTCTTTTATAAGATTTCCGATTTTCTCTATGGCAAAACTGCCTGTATACTCTTTTAAGAAAAAGCTGTCATGTAAAAGGTCGTATATATTAGCCCCAAAGGTATCTTCCTCCATACATCTTTTAGGCTTTCCCTGTTCTAAAAATAATACATTTTCTTTTGGTATATCTGAGAGAATAAATGGAGAATGAGTTACAAAACAGATATTAATACTGTAAATATTATCTAGTTTTGCTCTACTAATTTGCTCCAATAGTTTTTTTACATACAGTCTTTGAAATTCAGGATGGAAGTATAATTCTATTTCTTCAAAGAGGAGATTAATATGTTTATATTTTATTATGTTAGAATCTGATATCGTAGAATTAATATTTTGTAAATGATAAATTACAGAACTAATGTTGTTGAGATTTTGTCTTTCTCCTGAACTTAAGTTAGATAGTAATGAGTATTCATTATCCATCAAAGATTGTTTAATAACAACCTCAGTGTCAAATATTGGAGGTGGGAGTAATTCTATAATAGCTAAAATATTATCTTGTTTATTAATTATATTATCTAATCTTCTTTTATATTCCGAGAAATCAATTATGCATGAAGATTCTATTTCTGTATGCTTTATTAGATCCAATTCTTTTATAAATTCTATATCATTATCTTTCTCTGGTTCTATATATTTATACTTGTTATTATATTTTATGTAATTGAGTGTTTGTCTCAATTTTAATGTGATATGGCTTTTTTCTTCTTCTATGTCTTTCAATAGAATTTTAAAGCAATTCTCTAAAGATTCTATGTATTTATCTATTATGGCATTATATTCGAAAATAGAATTAAAAGTGTTCAGTGTATCTATTGGATAGATATTGTTTTGTATATAACATACTCTTTAGCCTTACTTATTAAAGTATCCTTATATAAATCCTCTTTGTTAAATCCTTTTAGTTCTATGTCCCAGAGCTTCCTAATAG
>NZ_CVRU01000077.1 GCF_001261715.1 Dysgonomonas sp. HGC4
TTTTAATGAAATCATCCATCGATGGTCTTCGTTCTCAAGTTTTTTTATAATGGATAAAGTACATTCACTATCATGGAAGAAGATAGATTCTGCAACTTCTATTAACTTGTTACTATATCGTTCCAATTCTCTATTGTATGTATCTAATTGCATTTTCCAAATAAGATTACTTTGTACTAATGATCTAAGCCTTTTATAGAATAGATTAATTACTTCTCCTATATAAGCTTCGTCTTTAAGAAGTATTCTTATTCTTATATGAAAATCTGAATCTGAATAACGAACAAAGAACCATTTATCAATAATTTTCTTTTTTTTTATATTATTTATAATATAGGTTATGTGATGACTTAATACTTTATCTGCGGTATTATTACCCACATATAATTTAAAATATATCCACCTGCTTCCAGGTATAAATGTACGTTGAACTAATTTCATATTTTTTCTTTATGAAAAGCTATAATAAACTCATTCAAATAAGTATTACTTCCTTTTTTTACAACTGCATTTTCTGGTTCAAAAAGAAATTCTATAAATGTTACAGATAGTCTATTTTTAATAATAGAAAATAAAGAATGTATGCTTAATAAATTATTCCAATCAACAAATAATTCATTGTCATTGTCCTGCATCAACACATAAGGTGGTAGAGCCATTTTTTTTCTCCATTTCTCAAGTTCAAATATTAAGATGTCGGCTTCTATAACAAAAAGATAATTCATATCTTTTATTTTTATAGACCAAGATGCAGGTGATAATATTGTATTTTTATATCTAACTCGTGGACGAAAAGGAAACTCATTGGTTAGTTGTCCCCAACTAAAGAATATGCTACTTCTTCCTGTTTGCATTTGCATATCACATAAAAAGCGATATATTGGCATTGGGTTATTATAATAGCTATGAGCTGTTGTTAAACGAGGAATTATTTGTTTTTTTAATTTCTTTGAATATATAACAAGCTTTTCTTTTTTAATTGATAAAACAAGGTCTGATGGATATATTAATTGCTTTGGAGGAAGATCCGAACTAGTCATATAAAGTATTTCGTACTCCCTGATATGTGGGCGATAAAGAATGTTTCCAGTCCTGGCTTCTGGCAGATACACAATCTCTGCCAGAATGCTATTTGCTGTTAATTCCTGGTCTTTTTTAGTAATATCTTTTATTAGTTGATGAATCCGTTCATCAATATGAGCAAAACGTGCTAATAAATTAGCTGCAGAATTACCACCACACGATTTTAGATTAATTAAAATATCTTCTGAATTTGCTCTTATTACTTCCACAAAAGCCGAAATGCTAGAAGGTAAATCATCCCATGACGAGGATATACCCACTACATCATCATCTGAAAAGACAATATCTTCTTTATTTTGATTCAAACATTCGATTGTCTTTTTTAATAAAACAGATCGAAACCAATCAAGAGTAGTATTTTGATGTTTGATATTTGCTGGGATATATAGATTATCAACTAGAGGGGATATGGTTTTATCATTCTTTTTTGATGGATAACCAATACCAAACTCAGGATCTAAAGCTTCTAACAAAGGGATCTCTCTATCTTCATAACGGTCATAAAAATCCTTTTGAAATTGAGACAATGTAGTATTCTTAGTGTTATTTCCTAATGAAATTTTATTTAAAAATCCCATTGTCGATTCTAGTTCGCTAATAACATCTGTTCCTAGCAAAGAAGTATCTGTATCTCGGAACATATCGGTTTGAAAAAGAAATTTTTCTTCATAAGGAACATCTATTTTGTTCAAATTTTGTATTATTTCATCGTATATATTCTTCTTGTTGTTTTCCTCCTGAGAGTCTAATTTGGTTATTAATTTTTTAATATACTCTAATAAAGGATGTACAGATGTTTCGCCTGTATTCTTCAACAAGTCTATGAGACGATGAAGATAATCTCCACCTGTAACCACTTGATTTAATTCCCCAACCAAGATTTGAGAATCTATAAGCTCATTTATGAAATATAAAGCCTCGGTCTCTGATATCTCCTCGCTGACAAGACTCTCCATTATAATTTTTATATCAGTACCTGATTGTGATAATTTTAAAACACGGTTCAAATAAATGGAATGTTCAACTTCAGATATTTGATACAATCTTCGCATTCCAATGTATTTGTGTTCTACATATCGATATTTTTTTCCAATTGAATAAAGGCTTGAATTTGGATAAAATTTTATATTAAACCTTACATCAGGCATTTTTATCAGAGCATCGTATAATGTACATAAATAATACATATCTAGACGAGTCTTTCGGCTTATTGTATCATTTAGCTCTATATTTGTATGATTTTCTATTGTCCCTATAGAACATCCCGCAAATAGGCCGAAAGGCGTACAGCGGGTTGACATTCGACTGATATATCGTTCTATCGAATACAATATTCGTTTATATTCTTTCGTGTCGGAGGCTTTTTCATCTAGAAGTTTCTGCAGTTCTTTATGTAGAATAGGAGAAGCTAACCTAATAGCTTCTTGCACTTTCGGTTCTATAAGTTTAGATAAAAGAGTTTCTTTATCTTTTAGAAGAAAGTCCAATTCAGTAAAAGATAGTAATGGAGTCCTTAAGACAAAAGATTGAAAAGCTCTATAGCGCATAAGTGATTAGTGTTTGATTTTAAAGTTGTTTTCGGAAGGTTTTCAATTTTTTTTTTTGTAATTGAAAACCTTCTAGTTTATTTAATCTCTGCCTAAACAATCATAATTATTTGCACTCTCATAAGGAGGATTAGTAGGAATACTACCACTGACACATTGCGTTTCTGTCATATTACAATCTAATGCAGCATTCACACTTGGTCTAATACAATTTCCAACAGCAATTGTGATACAACCATCAGCAGCTTTTGTACGTTGGCCTGGATATTCAGGGTCAATAGCTCCACCTCTTAAGTTATTCATTTCCTCGTTGTTGAGATTTACAATAGTTTCTTTTTTTAACGTTAATTTTTTCATAATAATAATAATTGAATTATTTTCCTACTCTTAAAGATTTTCGGATTTCTCTATTATAATAAAAACATACTGTCCCAATTTTGATGGTCATCCAACAAATAAGATATAAATACTAATCCTATTCCAGGAATACCAGTTAATAGAGAAGAATCATTTCTCCATCCACCTAGTTGATAACTTTTATAACCAGCAAGTCCATCATCAAAAATAGATAAGTCTAAAGTTTTCTCAATCCAATAATTGGTAGCATTGGAAAATTCGATCATTCCTGTTTCCAAATACAGGTGACGGAATATCATGGCATTACCAGCACTCCCGTGACATAATCCAGCATCAATAACGTTTGTTTCAGAGGGAGAGAGGCGTTTGGTTGTATGAAGTAAAACTTCTAAGCTTTTATCTATCCATTCTTTTCTGTTTAATATCAAACCCGCTTTTCTTATTGCTATAGCCACTCCCAAATCTCCATAACACCAACCTATCCTGCTTCTTCCAAATAACTGAGAGTTTTCTGTTGACATCGGAGGATAAAATGATCCATACTTATTGTTATTTATCTCCTGTGTAAATAGATAATTTACAGCACCTTCCAGCATACTTGTCACAAATTGAGAATGTATATTATTCTCAAGGACACGGATAAGAAAAATAATTATACTCGAAATGCCATGAGATAAAGAAATATTATACCCTTCTGTCCCTTTATCATAGTCTATAATAGATTTCCATTTGAGAATACTATTTGTACTTTTTTCAGCTGTATTAAATAAATACTCAATAAGTTCTAGTATAACTTCCGGTCTTCTTTTTTTTTCTAAGAAATACAAACCAACCCCTAAGGCTCCATGCATAAAATCATAATGCTGGTTGTGTATATCTTTTTGCATTCTAATTATGAGATAATTTTCTAATTCATCTTGAGTCTCACTAATATCTATATTAATAAAATTATTCCTACGGAAAAATTCAAATAAATATAGTATGCCGGAAAGTCCGCTACAGAAGGTATGAGAATTAATCTTTTTTAGTTGTCTATCTACTAATGTTTCAGAATATGTTTCTGCTAAAGAAATAAATCGAGGATCTTTTGAGTACCTTGAATAATAAAAAAGGAATAATAATATCCCAAATTCTCCATTATATAGACCTAAGGCGTTTTTATTCTGGTGCTTTTTTATTTCAATAGCCATATAATCAGCAATTTGATTAAGCCTTTCTTTTATTCTATTTTTCATAGTTTTTGATTTGTAGAGCGAATATAATAA
>NZ_CVRU01000078.1 GCF_001261715.1 Dysgonomonas sp. HGC4
CCAAATATAATCTACAGTTTTGTTTCATAGTATTCACTTTTAAATTAAGATATTAAATCAGCCTGTTCCTTTAATTAGTCTAAATATCATACAGCTTTGATTACATATATTATTCCTACAATTCATAAATGATAAAGGAAATATAAAATCAAGAGGCATAGGGCGAATTTTAATTCTAAGAGGAGGAGGATTTTACAAATCGACAATTTATTGTTGTATTTTATATACACTAAAAGATTCAGGTTTAACCGAAGCAACAAGTATATTACCCTCTATTTTTGCAGTAACTTTCTGCGGAATTATATTCATTGGAGATTCCAAAGTATTAACTATATTCAAATTATTAGCTTTCAACTCGAAGCTATCACCTAATGACAAGCTACTATTTTTCTTTAAGCCTGTTAAAGTGATATTGATCTCTTTCGAACTTTTGCCCGTATTAGCTATTTTTACAATGTAGCAGTTCTCGTCTTTATCATACACGGCAGACGCATATAAGTCATCTTCTCCTGAGATTGAAGTATTATTTCGAGTTAGAGACATTACATGAGTTCCCTTGTTTTTCGCATAAAGTTGCTGCACATAATAATTAGGCGTTTTTACGGATGTTAGATTATCAAACCAAATCATATCAGGTTTCCATTGCCATGCATCTACATGAGCAAGCAAAGGAGCATAAGTACACATATGTACAATATCTGCATTGCGTTCCAATCCCGTCATAAAAGCCGCTTCATAAAGTGCTGACTCAAAATTATTGTCTCTGTTAGGCACATGGCAAGCATATTCGCCGGCGAATACAGCAGGACCTTTTCTATCATAATTATCGTATCGCTTAGCACTGTTCAGAAACCATTTAGGATCTTTGTAATAGTGCTCGTCTACTAAATCAACTTTTAGCCTTTTCATTTCTGGCCATAGGTAGTCAAATTTATCTCCATCTGCCGAAGGACCCGAGCTTCCTATAATTTTAATATCAGGATATTTTGCTCTGATTGCTTTTACAAATGGCTCTAGACGTACTATATACTCCTCTCCCCACTGTTCGTTCCCTATACCTATATATTTAAGGTTGAAAGGTGCAGGATGCCCCATATCCGCACGCACTTTTCCCCATGTAGAGGTTGGCAATCCATTAGCAAATTCTATTAAATCTAAAGCATCTTGAATGTATGATCCTAAATCTTTTACGGGCACATGGCATTCTTCTTTTTCATTCTGATATTGGCATGACAGTCCACAACTCAGTACAGGTAAAGGTTCTGCACCCATATCTTCCGACAAGAGAAAATATTCATAAAAGCCTAAGCCATAGCTCTGATAATAATCGGGAAAGAAACGATGAGGAAATGTGTAATGCCATCTGTTTTCATTTACAGGTCTGTTTTCGACTGCTCCGACCGTTTTTTTCCAATCATAGCGGGTGTCAAGATCAGTACCTTCTACAATACATCCACCCGGAAAGCGGAATACTCCCGGTTTAATATCCGCTAATGCTTGTGCTAAATCTGCTCTTAATCCGTTTTCACGCCCTTTCCATGTATTGACAGGGAAAAGAGAAACATGTTCCAAAGCCACTGAACCCTTGGAGTCTAAAAATATGCGTAACCGACCTTTAGGTTCTGTTGCTTTGGGTGTTAGATTAACTTCATATTTTCTCCAATCACTTGAATTTATTTCTAAGTACTGAGTTACAAGAATATCATTTTTTGCATCAAGCAAATCTATCCGAATTTTTTGAGGTTCGTTTGAGTTCTCGGTTTTCGCCCATACAGAAAAACGATATGCTTCATTTTGCTTGAAGCCCATACCTCTGAATCCTTCATTTTCTAGACCTGTCCGTTTATGTGGATGTCGCGGATTAGAAAGTACTATATATGTAGGATTCTGATCGAATAAAGGATTATCTTTTCTGACTTCTACTTTTCCAAACGTATTCCACCCCATTAGATTTTGAGGAAAATCAAAAGAGCGATTTTTTACTAATTCAGCATATAAGCCTCCATCAGCTGCAAAGTTTATGTCTTCAAAGAAGAGTCCATACATGGTTGATTGAATAGGCGCTCCCACCTTTTTAGTATCCAAAGAAAATTCGTATGCCTGCTGCTGAGAATATCCCGATAGGGAAAGACTCAGTAAACACGATATACTTAAAGCTTTACATATGTTTTTCATATCTCTAATAAATATTATGCATTGATTAATTTTTCAAATAAATTCAACCATCTATTTCTATACATGATCTTATTTACTGTTTATTTTATATAATCCACAACTGTGTGGAGATAGTCTACGTGAAAACGAATCTGTAAACACTCCTAATTTTTCACCACTCCACATATCTTCAATAGATGAGTTATTCTTTATCCCTACATCAGCAAATGAAACGCCTACAGTATCCGATTTACTATCTTGAATATTGAATAATGCCAAATAAATATCGCCCGTTTTAGGATTACGTGATGTTATCGCTAGTTTCCCTTTCGTTTGATATATCTGACGTACATCTGTACTTTCGCGATGCATTTTCAAAACCTCCTCGTTGGTTAATAAAGACAATGTAAAAGCATCGTTACTTGGCATATCTCCACCAAACATTAAAGGAGATCGTAGGATAGTAAAAAATGTCATTAACGAGTATTGTTCATCCTTTGTTAAGCGTGTCATACGATCTTCACCACGCTCGCCACGTACAGAAATTCGACCTAAAGGAATCATATCGCAATCGGGCCATGTTCCAGGTGATATATACGAATACCAACCTTGAGCCACTTGCATCAAATGAGTTAAATGTCCCCATGTATCCCATACATCATCAACCATACGCCACATATTAGCATGCTCTTTTACATGATAACCCTTATTTAGAGGTGTTTCACCAGGTGATGTACTCAAAACCATTGGCCGTTTGGTTTGATCAATTGCTTTTCGGATCAGCTCTATTTCTGCTTGATGGTAAGGACGCGAAAGATCATCAATCTTTATAAAATCAACTCTCCACGAAGCATATAAATCCATTATTGAATTGTAATATTCCTGTGCACCCGGTTTGTTCGCTACAATAGTGTAGTTATCTCGCAACCACTCGCATTGCAATTCGGTAGAGTATATTTGATCGGCAGTAATACCATTTGTTCCTTTTATTGGCAATTTTCGGGCTACCGCTTCTTTGGGAACACCACGCATAATATGTATTCCAAACTTTAGCCCTTGTGAATGAATATAATCCGCCAGTTTTTTAAACCCTGCTCCATTAGCAGCCGAAGGAAATCTATTTACAGCAGGAAGATAACGTCCATATTCATCCAATACATAAATAGGATCGGTTTGATTATAACCTCCTGCTTTATCGTTTTCTACAAACCACCGAATATCAACTACAATATATTCCCAGCCATACTTCTTGAGATTCTTCGCCATATAATCAGAATTAGCTTTCACTTCATGCTCTTCAACAGTAGGACCATAACAATCCCAACTATTCCATCCCATTGGAGGAGTAAGTGCCCATTCTTTAAAATTATCTTTTTCGCTATTTTCAGACGACAATGAATATTTTGTCGATGCAAATACGTTACTGCCTAGTATGGCTAACATTATTAATAAGGTTTTGATTATTTGTTTCATAAATGTATCATTAAGGTATCTTGTTTTGTGAAGTCAAACTTCAATTTTAGCTGAATAATATCTCAATTTAGTTCAACTGTCATTAATGATTTTGAAGGCATTTTCAAGGTCAATACTCCGTTCTTATAGGTGGCTCCTTTATAATCTTCAATATGAACTATATTTGGATTGTCGAATGTATTATGACTGTCGGTATTAGTAGCTGTTATTATATTTACACTAGTCAGTTTGCCCCCTATCAATCCTCTAATATTACAATCAATGTCTATGGAATTAACCGGATCAATGTTTACAAACGAGATATGTACTTTTCCATTTTTATCTTTAGATGCAGATACCGATATAGCATCTAATTTTTTATTAAGTCTGTTATACGTCCCACATTTTACCACAGTAGGCAACATAGTTGCATCTTGATGTACTTTGTACATATCGAACACATGATAAGTAGGTGTCAATAACATTTTCTCACCCTCTGTAAGAAATAATGCTTGAAGTACATTTACCAATTGTGCAATATTTGCCATTTTTACCCTATCAGCATGTTTGTGGAAAGTATTTAAAACCAGACCTGCAAGAATAGCATCTCTCAGTGTATTTTGCTGAAAAAGAAATCCCGGATTAGTATTCTTCTCTACATTGTACCATGCTCCCCATTCATCAACAATCAAGCCTATTTTCTTTGCTGGATCATACAGATCCATTATTGCAGAGTGCCGTATTATAAGATTATCCATTCGCGAACCATGTTCCAATAAGGAAAAATAATCATCTTCAGAAAAGCCTGTAGCATCACCTTTGTCTTCCCATCTGCGAGTAAAAGCATAATTATGCAGAGAAACACCTTTCATCATTCTGTGAGGTATGTTCTTCATCATAGTAGTCATCCAATGATAATCATCGACATTGGGCCCTCCTGCTATTTTATATAATTGGTTATCACCATAATCTCTGGTATAGGTAGCATAGCGTCTATAATTTTCTGCATATCCCTCCGCTGTCATGTTCCCACCACAACCCCAGTTTTCGTTCCCCACACCCCAGAACTGTACTTTCCAAGGTTTTTCGCGACCATTTTTTTTCCGAAGGTTTGCCATCGGACTTTCACCATCGAAAGTGATATATTCAACCCATTTCGACATTTCTTCTACCGTTCCGCTTCCCATGTTTCCACAGATATAAGGCTCTGTACCCAATGCTTCGCAAAGATTAAGAAACTCATGAGTACCGAAGCTATTATCTTCTACTACTCCACCCCAATGAGTATTAACCATCTTGGGTCTGTTTTCTCTGGCTCCAATACCATCCATCCAATGATACTCGTCAGCAAAGCATCCTCCGGGCCATCTTAGGTTAGGTATTTTGATGTGCTTCAAGGCATCTATAATATCTTTGCGAACTCCGTTTATATTGGGTATTGACGAGTTTTCGCCCACCCAAAGACCATCATATATACAACGACCCAAATGTTCGGAAAAATGCCCATAAATATGTTTGTCTATATTATATTGTCCTAAATCGGCATTCACTATAACTTCTGCTTCCTGCTGCGAAAAAGTAGTTACTGAAATAAGGAAAAATGAATAAATGAATAGTGCTTTTTTCATAGTAATGTAAATATTTAATGCCACATTTCTTAAATACAAGCTGAGATTTTAAAATGGTGTTCCGTTAATTTTTAGCAACTCCTTCCGAAGTCATTTGTATTCTCTTTATAGTTCCATCAGCATTATAGTATAATCTGTCGATGCATACCGAACGGCGGAAACTTCCACCCTGAGTAGGGATAGCTCCATTGTGGTAAATGAAGTACCATTTGCCTTTAAATTCGATAATGGATTGGTGGTTGGTATTGGAATTTCCCGCAATCTCATTCAAAATTCCTTTATATTCCCAAGGACCTTCTATACTACGACTCATAGAATAGCCTATCTTTTCGGGAAAGAATTGTGCATATGATAAATAATACCAATCCTTATATTTATGAACCCATGGAGCTTCAGTAAAATTAGGAAGATGAACGGGCTCAATAGGTCCGTCCAATTCTATCATATTTTCTTTTAATTTGGCATAATAACATTGTGTATTGCCCCAAAACAAATATGCTTGTCCATTATCATCAATCCAAACCGTAGGATCTATATCTTCCCACGATATTTGGGTATATTCTGTGGTCATATCATTGGTTATGATTGCCGACCCTCTTGCATCAACAAATGGTCCTAAAGGATTGTCAGCAACAGCTACTCCAATAGATTTACCATGTATCGACTCATGTTGGACGGTTACGTACCAATAGAATTTGCCATTGCGTTCAATAACCTGCGAAGCCCAAGCTTCACCTTTTGCCCATTTAAAATCGGTAGGTTTAAGAGGTACGGGATGTTCTGTCCAATTTTCCATGTCTTGGGACGAAAACACAAGCCATTCATTCATTACATATCTATTTTCGGGAGGAGGACATTCATCATGACCTGCATATATATAAACCTTATCCTTATAAACCAAGGCGGCTGGATCGGCTGTATATTTGTGTTTAAATATAGGATTGCTATCTGCTCTGAATGTTGTGTCTTGAATTACTCCCAACAGATTATGAGCTATTAATAATAGTAAAACTGATAATGACGATTTTAAGGTTCTCATGTTGTTGTATTTTTATTAGTATTCTATTACAAGAGATATAGTTATATAGAAAATAGGCTACTTCCATTGAAGCATTACTACACTAAGCTTTAGGACTTACAAAAAAAACAATTTATAAGGATAGAGAGGGCGAGATTTAGACTTTAAAGGTAGACATTTCCTTCTTTAAGTGTAAAAAATACATTATTTAATATCGGACAATATCATGGATTATTGTACAGATAACATTGGAAATCCTATTTTATTCAGCTACCAAACTATTCTACAAATAGTAAGAGTATAAAAAAGTAATCTGCAAAGGAGATAATTTCAAAAAGCTAGATTGAGGTTAATTACACACAGATATTAGGATGATAGGCAAATGCTCGTCTCATCAAACTTTATAATTAATAACGACATAAGTATACTAACCTATTAGTGGAAGAAAACCAATAGATTTTAGGTAAAATTTGAATTACTAAATTGAATTGCTAAAGAATAAGAGCAGATTAATATTCGGATCTTAAACCTCCGTAAACTTTAGATATGAATATGGAGTAATATGAGATATGTATAGTTATTCTCACTCAAGACCTACCCACCATTGGCGAAATACCTGAGTAGTATCTTTAAGATGGACAATTTCTCCTATCATGGGAGTAATTACATCCTGTTCTTTATTTTTATTAGCCTCTGTAATTCTTATCAAAGGTTCGTCCCATGCATGTTTAGACAAGGCAAATTTAGAAGAGTGTACAGGTAATAAACGTTTTGCCTTTAAATCTTTGGAGGCTTGCAAAACTTGCTCAGGCATCATATGAATGTATTTCCAATCATTGTCGTATTGTCCATTTTCAAGAATCGCTAAATCAATACCCTCAAAATCTTTACCTATTGAGGCAAAATGAGAATCATAGCCACTGTCTCCCCCCAGATATATTTTAAAAGTTGGTGTTTGCAAAAGAAAAGACGACCAAAGTGATTGCTTAGGAGAAAGTCCTCTTCCCGAAAAATGTCGAGCAGGCAAGCAAAATGCTGTAAAACCAGAATCAAGAACAGCATTCTCGTTCCAATCCATTTCAACTATTTTGTTGATATCATAACCCCAATACTCGAAATGCTCACCTACACCTAAACTGCAAATTACTTTTCCAACTTTAGGTTTCAACTTTTCTATCGTTTCATAGTCAAGATGATCCCAGTGATCATGAGAGATAAATAGGTAGTCAATATTAGGCATATCATCAGTCTTGTAGTTATCTGCTCCTTTAAAAGCCTTAGTAGTAAACGAAACAGGTGAAGCTGAACCACTAAAAACAGGGTCTACCAAAATACGCTTACCGTCTATCTGAATAAAATATGAGGAATGACCAAACCAAACCAAAATATCTTCACTTGCATCAAGATTCAACAAATCGGTCTTTATAGATGGGATCTCATCTACAGGAGTAACTCTCTTTCTACTACCAAAAAGAAAATCAAACATTACTTTAACAGATCCCTTATCTCCTGTCAACTGAGGGGTAAGACTCTGATTCTGAAAATTCTTATCTTTATAATGTGTTGAATTCTGAACTCTTGCCAATCGTTCTCCCGTAGGAGTTCTTCCAAATTGGGCTTGTTGAAGAAATATAAATACGATAATAGCAAAAACTCCTATAATAGACAGGGTTACCCACATAATTTTCTTAGCTCGTTTCTTTCTCAATTTTCTTTGTTCTAAATAATACACAAAACTATTAAAAATAAAGGAAAGAGAGCTTATTGGATTATCAATTTTACTTTTTCATAACTATTCTTGACCACTAAATATACATTTATAGAATCACTTAAAATACGTCAAAAAAATAAAAAGCTCCATCACCTAATAAAGTAATAGTGCTTTTGTAAGTATATAGATTGATTTAAATATTGTAATTTTGAATTTAAGTCTACAAAATTTAGACTATCGAAATAAACATCAAATAATATCAGAATTAAGTAATGACCGATAAACAATATTCAGAAAAAGAAGAACTTCTTAATGCCTCGACTCATGGATTAGGAATTATATTTGGCCTTGTAGCCGGATTCTTTCTTGTAAAACAGGCAATACAAACCGGAAGTTCGTGGGCTATTGCAAGTGTTTGTATCTATATTGTTTGTATGCTAATGTCTTATGTTACTTCAACAGTTTACCATTCTTGTACACATCCAACAAGAAGAGTTCTTTGCCGAAAGTTTGATCATGCTGCAATCTATTTCCACATCGCAGGTACATATACGCCATTTACTTTAATAGTGTTGCGCGAAGTTGGCATCTGGGGATGGCTAGTGTTTACTATCGTTTGGCTAGTTGCTATAGTAGGTACTGGATTAAGTTTTGCCCATTACAAAACAGGTAGCAAATTAGAAACCATTTGTTACGTACTCATGGGATCTATTATTCTTATAGCATTTAAGCCTCTTGTGGATACATTATTATCAACAACAGGATCTTTAGACTCTGTTTATTGGCTCTTAGGAGGAGGTATATCTTATATAATCGGAGCTATATTCTATTCATTCAAAAAAATCAGATATATGCATTCGGTATTTCATTTATTCGTTTTAGGAGGAAGTATATGTCATGTTATAGCAATTTGGGACATACTCCACTAACCGATATCGTAAAAAATAATTCATCAGATTCTTGTAACTTCACAATATAATAATAATGCAGAAAATAGCAATCATTAGTGACATTCATGGAAATTTACCTGCTTTAAAAGCAACAATAAAAGACATAAGAGACAACTACAAAGCCGATCGGATATATTGCCTAGGAGATCTTACTGATGGCGCTCCATGGCACAACGAAGTCATAGACTTGATTAAAAGCCTAGAAATTCCGACAATAATGGGAAATCATGATGAGCGAATAGCTTTCGATTATGAGGTACATGCTTTAAGTAAACATACTCTTGAAGAACAAGAAGCACGCTTAAAGACCATAAACCACACAAAAGAAACTATTACTGATAGTAACAAACAATATCTATCGGAATTGGTGCCAGACATTCGCTTAGATTATGATAACCTATCATGTCTGCTTGTACATGGCAGCACAAGAAGTAATGAAGAGTACATATATGAAAATCATGATGAAAAACTATTGATAGATATGTTGGAAGAAACAAAATCAGACATCATAATCACAGGGCATACACATCTCTCTTATATTAGACATATTAAAACATCTAATAAGGAAGAGAAGCTATTCATCAATATCGGCTCAGTAGGAAGAACTAAAGAAAAGAATGGCGGAAAAGCTGTTTATCTATGGCTAACAATTGACGAAAGTAAAGAAGATAATAACATCCTAAATAAAGTAACTCCTAGCATTCGCAAAATAGAGTATGACATCAATGAAACTATTGTAGGAATAAAAGAAAGCGATGTTCCCGATTTTTATGCTCATTTTCTGGAAAAGCATTTACAATATTCTCTATAAAGATCAGTAAAACTTCTATTTTGTTACTTGATTCTCTTATTGATTCTTATTACTTTAGTAAATTAATAACCTAACCATCTAATATTTATGCAAAACTTGAAAAGAATAAGCTTAATAATCTTACCTGCAACTATTCTAATTCCATATAGTTATGGGCAAGTGAAACAAAATAAGAGTAATAAATCTCGTCCCAATATTATACATATAATGACGGACGATCATTCGTTTCAAACAATAAGTGCCTATGGACATGCTATTTCAAAATTAGCACCCACACCTAATTTAGATCGCTTAGCTAATGAAGGCATGCTATTTCAACAAGCCTTTGTCGAAAACTCACTGTCAACACCCAGTAGAGCATGTTTGATGACAGGCTTATACAGCCATCAAAATGGGCAACGACAACTAGGAGCGGGTATTGATTCAACCAAAACTTTCTTCTCTGAATTGTTGGAACAAGCAGGCTATCAAACCGCAGTAGTAGGTAAATGGCATATGCAGTGTGAGCCAAAAGGTTTCGACTATTATTCAGTTTTGAATGATCAAGGAGATTATTATAATCCTAGTTTTAAAACAAAAGACTCTCACGGAAAATATATTAGAGAAGAAGGTTATGCCACGAATTTAATTACAACTCATTCCATCGATTTTCTGGAAAATAGAGATAAAAACAAACCATTCTGTTTGTTAGTACATCATAAAGCACCTCATAGAAATTGGATGCCCGAGGCAAAATACTATGATCTATATGAAAATGTAGAATTTCCCAAACCATCAACATTTTATGATGATTACAAGAGCAGATGTTCGGCTGCCAGCACACAAGATATGACCATCGACAAAACAATGACATTCATTTATGACCTTAAACTAAATGAATTGAAAGATACTCCTCCCTATAATCAAGGATGGAGCGATGGTGGTTTACAGCAAGCCATGAATCAGATGACGCCAAAACAACGAGAAGTGTGGGATAAATCTTATCACGCTCGAAATATGGAGTTTATCAACAAAATGGATCAACTCTCCGAAGATGAAATATTAGATTGGAAATTTCAGAGATACCTAAAAGATTATCTTAGATGTATCAAATCAATAGATGACGAGGTAGGTCGCCTTTTGGATTATCTTGAAAAAGAAAACTTGCTGGACAATACTATTATTGTTTATACTTCTGATCAAGGGTTCTATATGGGAGAACACGGATGGTTTGACAAAAGATTCATGTACGAAGAATCATTCAGAACACCTCTTATTATTCGCTATCCCAAAGAAATAAAACCCGGTATAACAACAGAAGCTTTAGTCCAAAATATAGATTTTGCCCCCACTTATCTTGCATTAGCAGGAGTAGAGAAACCTAAAGAAATGAGTGGAACTTCACTTGAGCCTTTATTTAATGGTAGCACTCCTAAAAACTGGAGAAAAGATTTATATTATCACTATTATGACTACCCAGCAGTTCATAACGTTCGCCGTCATGATGGAGTGAGAACTGACAGATACAAGCTTATTCACTTTTATGGAAAAGGCTTGATGGGAGAAGATCAGGATATCAATTGTAATGAATTGTTCGACCTCAAAGAAGACCCTACTGAATTGAATAATTTATATGGAAAAGAAGGATACGAAAATATAACAAAACAATTACAAACAACTTTAGATAATTATAGAAAGAATCTTAAAGTTGACGAATTCTAAGGTCAGAGATTCTCTTCTGGATGTTTATTCAACTAAAATACTCACAAATAAAAGTATCAGCTAAATGCCATCAAAAACATATGCTCCTTTTGCAAAGCCTTTATATGTAATGCTCAAATCAATAGGCGCTACTTGCAACTTAGGATGTACTTATTGCTACTATCTGGAGAAGAAAGAACTGTATCCGGAAAAAGGCAAGACATTAATGAGTGATGAACTTCTAGAGAGGTTCATCATTCAATATATTGAGGCGCAAACTATGCAGCCCATATTATTTACATGGCATGGAGGTGAACCTTTGATGCGTGATATTTCATTCTACAAAAAAGCTCTTGAATTGCAACGAAAATATGCCAGAGGCAAGCAAGTAACCAATACCTTGCAAACAAATGGCACTCTCCTTAATGATAAATGGTGTGAGTTCTTCAGAGAAAATAATTTTCTAATTGGTATCTCTATAGATGGCGCAAAACCTTTTCATAACAAATATAGAACAACTAAAGATTTACGTCCAACATTCGACCATGTAATGAGAGGTATTAATCTTCTCAAAAAACATAATGTAGAATATAATATAATGGGAGTAGTTAATGATTTTAATATTGATTATCCCCTTGAATTTTATCAGTTCTTTAAAGACATAGATTCTCACTACATTCAATTCGCTCCGATTGTGGAGAGAGACAGTGAAGGAAAAGTTACCGAGTGGAGTGTTTCTCCTGAAAAATGGGGTGACTTCTTAATTACCATCTTTGACGAATGGGTTAAGAAAGATGTGGGAACATATTTTGTTCAGTATTTTGATTCAGCTTTAGCTAATTGGGTAGGCGTAAATCCAGGAGTATGCATTTTTGCCAAAAATTGCGGTCATGCAGGTGTTATGGAATTTAATGGTGATGTTTATTCCTGCGACCACTTTGTTTACCCTCAATATAAGCTTGGTAATATAAAGACCAAGACTTTAACCGAAATGATGTATTCTAAGCAGCAAATAGATTTTGGATTGGCGAAATCAGAGTCTCTGTCATCAAAATGCAAACAATGTAAATACTTATTTGCTTGTCATGGAGAATGTCCTAAAAATAGGATTTCAAAGACTCAATCAGGTGAAGAAATAAACTATTTATGCTCAGGATACTATAAATTCTTCAAACATATAGATCCTTATATGTCCTTTATGAAAAAGGAGTTGGAAGCTCAACGCCCTCCAAGTAATATAATGGACACATTTAAATAATTTCAGGAATGAAACTCTTATCTATTATTTTAGCACTATTATTCTTTATTACAACAATATCGGCACAAGAGTACCCAAAACAAATACAGAACTTGATAAGTGCATATCCTAACTTTCATATACAGTATGATGGAAAATATATTATATTAAAAGAGGGTCAAAAGATTATATATGACGACAGAATTAAGAAATCTGGTGAATTACTTTTAAATAAGCCATCGATATCAGATATGTTTCAGTCCGAGTATCCCAAAAACGTGAATAATTATATTCCTTCTAAAGATAGTGATCCTGGAAGAATTAGGAATGAAGATTTTATGAAAGCTATGTATGGATCTAATTCACCAGAGGTACAAAAAAATCTAGTTACGATAGTATGGTGTCCCAAATTAGTTGGTTCTAAGATCAGAATTACGAAGATCAATAATGTACATCTACAATTACAAAAAATATCAGAGGAACTAGATAAACATCCCGAATTACAAAAATATCTGCAAGGAGCTACCACTTTCAACTGGCGCATTATAAAAGGTACAAACAGATTAAGTACTCACAGCTTTGGAACATCAATAGATTTAAACGTGAAATTTTCGAACTACTGGCAATGGGATTGCAAATGCACCAATGAAGAAGTAGATTTAAAGTATAAAAATCAAATACCTAAACTTATCGTTGAGATATTCGAAAAGCATGGATTTATTTGGGGTGGAAAATGGTACCACTATGATACCATGCACTTCGAATATAGACCCGACTTATTAAATTAGAATTAATTACTGATTGGTCATTGCGTTATAAACAGCCTTCCTTAAAGTTCCGTCAGCATCATCACAATTATATTCCCAATACATCACCCCTAACATTCCTCTATCCAAAAGATATTTACATTTTATTTCTAAAGATTTAGGATTATCAAATGAACAAACAAAGTCGCCATCTGTATCAACTAAATAAGGAACTTGTGCTTTAGAATCCCATTTTTCAGTATACTCATGTTTTAAGTTTACTAAATCTTTGTAATCAACAAAATCATTAAACTTTTTTATTCCATGTCCATAAAAAGGCACTCCTAATGTGAGTTTACTTATTGGAACACCTGCAGCTATATGAGCATCTACTGATTCATCAGCTGATAGCTTACGCACATGCTCAGACTGATATAAAGGGGAATTATGGAAGGGAGGGCGCCCCATATCATAAGTCATAATATTAACGAAATCAATATACTTATCAATTGCTCTAAAATCTATATACTTCGCATTGGAAGCACTTGCTAACGTCAATAATTTATCACGTCCAATAGTAGCTCGTATATCTCTCATCAACAATGTAAAATTCTCCGTATCTTCTGGAGAAGAAGAGATTCCAGCCATACTACTTGTAGGGTATTCCCAATCTAAATCTATACCATCTAAATTAAATTGATCTATGCCCCTCTTACAGTTTTGTGCAAATAGTTCTCTCAATTTGGTATCTGCTGCTATTTCACTAAATCGACCACTAGTCCATCCTCCTATAGATAATAAAACTTTCAAAGATGGATTAGATTTCTTCAAATCTGAAATCTCTCTTAAACGATTTTCATTTTGTATTATGATACCATCAAATGATTCAGATACAGATCCAAAAGCGTAATTAATATGGGTCACAAAAGTAGGATCAGGTAAAGAGGCACTTTCTGAAGAGGTCACATATGCCAATATAATAGGAGTTTTACCAAGAGTTTTGCTCGATTGTCCAAATACTAGATTAGTAGTGAAAAGAAAACAAAATAAAATAGCAATATATAAGGTCTTAATGTTTTTCATTATAATTTATTAGTTTAGTTACACTATTATAACGAAAGTAATAAAAATAATCTAATATACATGTAAGATATGTTTTTTCTTATTCTTCACAGGTTTATGCGTTAATCTAATGGTTGTATTGTATTGTATTGTA
>NZ_CVRU01000079.1 GCF_001261715.1 Dysgonomonas sp. HGC4
GCATTATCAAGGCACTATTTCGCTATATATAAATGTTAATTAATATATTCTCGATAATTATGATCAGACTTGAAACTGAAAAAAGAGGAAGCATACGTAAACATATACTCCCTCCTTTACCATGAAAAAAAAGAACTATTTCCTAGATTGATTATTTTACACTAATAGCAATACCTCCACCTGGTGCAAGTCTTTGCTTTAGTTTTGTTTTATGAGTTACCGGAACGCTCTTGATAGTATAGCTTTGTGGGTTCTTTTCCCAATCAGCTTCTTTTCCATCAGCGTAGATAGTAGCTGTATATTTAGCACCTGCAGGTAGGAAGCTAAAGTCGATAACTGCCTCACGAGCATTTTCGTCTGTTACTCCACCAATAAACCATTCGTTTTTACCTTTTGCTTTACGAGCAATAGTTACGTAATCGCCTGGCTCAGCTTCAAGAATATATGTATTATCCCAATCTACTGCTACGTCTTTGATGAATTGGAATGCATCGGGAAAACGTTCGTAGTTTTCGGGTAAATCGGCAGCCATTTGAAGTGGACTGTAAATAGTCACATAATAAGCCAATTGTTTTACCAATGTAGTACGTACTCTATTGTGATTATCAGCACTGTAATAAGTAAAATCGGTTTGGAATATACCAGGAGTATAATCCATAGGACCACCCATCATACGTGTAAATGGTAGAATAGTTGTATGCTCAGGAGGTAATCCACCCATAGATTCAAATTCTGTTCCACGAGCCGACTCTTGAGCCAACCAGTTAGGATATGTACGATACAATCCCGTAGGACGTACTGCTTCGTGAGAATTCACCATCACCTTATATTTAGCAGCAAGTTTAGCTGTGTTTATATAGTGGTTTACCATAGCTTGTCCGTCATGATGCTCTCCTTTAGGTCTGATTCTGCTTACATAACCAGTTTTTACTGCATTGTAACCGTTGTCAGCCATAAACTGGAATGCATCTTGCTGATGACGTTCGTAGTTAGCTACCGAGCCTCCGGTTTCGTGGTGCATCATTACTTTCACACCTTTAGATGCTGCATAACGTTGCAATTCTTTTACATCAAAATCAGGATATGGGGTTACAAAATCGAATAAGTATTCTCTTACCGGATTAATCCAGTCTTCCCAACCAATATTCCATCCTTCAACTAATACCTGATCGAATCCGTTTGCTGCTGCAAAGTCAATATATTTTTTCACATTTGCAGTATTGGCTGCATGTCTGCCATTAGGAGTTAATTTAGCGAAATCGGTTACTCCCAATTTGATATTGGTTTCGTCAGAATATGCCCAAGAACCTCTTCCCGTAAACATTTGCCACCATACGCCGATATATTTTGTAGGTTTAATCCACGATACATCTTCGTAAGTACAAGGCTCATTTAAGTTTACAATTATTCTCGAAGAAAGAATATTACGTGCATCGTCACTCACTACAATTGTACGCCAAGGTGTTTGAGCAGGCGTATTCATATCTCCCTTGTTACCAAAAACATCGGGAACAAGATGTGCACTAAATGCTAATTTCTTATCATCTACATTCAGTTGCATAGCTGGATAATCTACCAACGCAGCTTCATGAATATTGATATACAAACCATTATCAGATTTCATCATCAAAGGAGTTTGCACTGCTAATGTTTTGATTGGGAACTGATCTAACACATGATGAGTTGCCTCTTTCATGGCACCTGCTATACCTGTAATTTTTGTAGTAGTATAGGTATATTCATTGGTATCGTAATCTCCTGGAATCCAAAAAGTTTTATTATCACCAGCCATATTGAACTCGGTCAACTCTTCTTTTATGACAAAAGTAAAGAGGTTCTCTTGCTTTGGAAATTCATATCTGAATCCTAAACCATCATTAAAGAGTCTGAATCTTAGATTAATCATTCGATTATCCTGAGTCAAATTCACAAACATTTCATTATAGTTGTTGCGGATTTCTTTTTGCTCGCCCCAAATAGGTTCCCAAGCGGTATCTTCCGAACTGTATTGAACATCTGCAACTTTAAAATTTTTATCGAGTTGCGCCGTACCCGATGCAATAGCAAATCCTAACTTACTTTCCTTGATAACATCTTTAGTTTTGTAAGTAAGTTTATAAGTTGGAACGCCTTGGTCTGTCAATTGAAAATTTAGAACCAGATTTCCATCCGGCGACTTTAGCTCCTGAGCTTGTATGATTCCACACAGGAAACATAAGCCAATAAGTAAAAGGGATTTTTTAAACATATCTATTATTTTTGATTTTGAGGTCTCAAGGTCTCAGACCTTTTTATTATTGTGAGTTAATCGTATTACAAAAAAAGCTTATTTAACTCTGATTAGCGTTGAGGAATAGTGCCTAACTAACAATAAAAGGTTGCAAACGTTTGCAACCTTCTATTTATATGAAGCAACCCTCCACTTATCTCTTGATAAACTTTTGAGAGACTATCTTATCTGCTAATTTTAGCTTTACAATATAAATACCTTTCGATAATGTTGATGTTCCGATAGATTCTGTATTTGTCTTCTTTAAAAGGGCACCCCCCGACAAATCATAAACAGTTATCGATTTTGCAGTACCATCTGTATATTCTATACGATCCTCAAGAATAGTGAGAAATTTATTATTCTCGTACATATCTTCTTCAATAGAAGCAACACTACCTTTATCCAGATAGAACTTATATTCTCCGGGATTTAGTGTTACCGAATAATTTGTTGACGGAATAGTTACCATTGCACCCGTAAAGGCATCATACCAGTCTCCACTGCGAGGTAATGTTACATTGGCAGTAGCACTCACTACATCAAAATTACCAACAACAAAAGCATTCATATCTGTACCTTTCCAAACTACATATTTTTGACTTCCAGCCAAAGAATGCTCTATGTTTGCAGATTCAAATACTTTATTCTCGGTTTTTAGATTGATCAGTTTCGAGTAAGTAGTATAAAGAGCTTTACGTTCCTTATCGTCTGCATACTCCCATCTAATAGGTTTTTCCGATACACGACAGTCGTTCGAAATAGTTGTACCATCGCTGCATGTATTAATAGAATAGTCATAACCCAACTCTCCAAATTGCCAGATCATTTTAGGCCCGGGCAAAGTTAGATAAAATGCCGCAGCCAATCCTGCACGCTCCAAAGCTGTAGATTGGTTCTTGATATTATAAGTTCCCGACGAGTTTCCATATGCCTTTGCTTTAAACACCATACGCTCTTCATCGTGACTTTCCATATAAGCAACTAAGTTCGATTTTGCCCAACCTCGTTTCGAATATAAGGCCCACGACAAATCTGACTTATTGTTTTCAGTGTATCCCATAACGGCCTCACAGTAGTTATTATTGATATTTCCCCAAAGCATAATATCGGCATCCGAAAGTACTTTTTCTTCCGAATTATCTGCTAAGTGTTCCATTATTACAATTGCATCCGAGTTACGTTTATAAATTTCAGAAGTCATTCGTTTCAAAATATCAATACGTGCCTGATCGTACACCCATCCGTCACCTTTGGTATTGGTGAATCCTTTTGTGAAATCGAATCGGAAACCATCTACCTGATATTCTTTCATCCAATAACTATTGATGCTATCAACTAAAGCCTTGGTTTGATCTGATTCGTGATTAAAGTCATACCCCCAACTGTAATCTGTATTTGGTGACTCTATATTATACCAAGGATTATCTGTCGAAGGACGGTTGTTTGCATTATCCCAATACATCTTCACGAATGGAGATTGACCATAAGAATGGTTCAATACCATATCTATAATTACAGCCATACCTCTACTGTGACATTCATCAACAAATGCTTTGAAGGCATCTTTTGTTCCATAATACTTATCTACTGCGAAATAAAACGATGGATTATATCCCCAGCTGCTGTTTCCTTCGAATTCGTTGATCGGCAATAATTCAATTGCATTTATTCCTAGTGATTGTAGATAGTCAAGCTTTTGCATAGTCGATTCAAAACTATGTTCTTTTGTAAAATCACGAATAAGAAGTTCATAAATTACGAGTTTCTCTTTTTCAGCCGGTGTGAAGTTTTTCGTTTTCCAAGTATATGGAGTTTGTCCTGTTTGCATTACAGAAATTATGCCTTCTGTTTTCCCCGTTGGATATGGTTTCAAATTAGGATATACAGTTGTCGGGATATATGAATCGTTCCAAGGATCGAGAACTTTATCAGTATACGGGTCTGCAATTTTCACCGTTCCATCAATCAAATACTGAAATGCATATTCTTTATTCTTTTCTAAATTTGAGACTGTTATCCACCAATAATCACCTGCTTTATTAAGCATATAATTATTATCGATCTTCCAATCATTGAAATCTCCAATCAAGTATACACTTTGCTTGTTAGGCGCATACAATACAACAGTCGCAGTATTATTATCTACATAGTTAACACCTGCTCTTGTATTTGCCGGAAGAGGCAAATTAACCTGATCTTTCTTTACATTTATATAAATACTATCCCTAACTGTTGATGGATTAATGCCCGCCTCAGCTATTAACCAAAAGGTCCCTTCTTTATCAAATTTATGAGTATAAGATATAGAGGTTACATTATCGGATTTAACCAATTGTGTATCATTCAAAAACAGTTTGAGTGTAGTTATCTCAGAACTTTTAGCTTTTATAGCTAACGAAGCATTCTTTTCTAATAATTGATCTCCAATAGGTGTTTCGAAACTTACTATTAAGCCTTTCTCATGTACATCAACTAATATGTCTTTGCCATTGTCTTTTCCTTCTTTTGATCCGTCAGCATTACGAAAAACAAAAGCGAGCTTAAGTATTTTCTCTCCTGCGGGAACTCCATAGTAAGAACGAATACCCGAAGGCATGCTCAATTTCCATTTATTACTTCCAAGTGCGCTTAATTTATATTTATCACTATTGTCGAGCCAATTAGGAGCATACTTCCAATCTGAACTGGATGCACTTTTATCAGTAATGACTCCTGTATGTGCATATACATCATTCCCCGTATAATTATTGAGAGCTGTTGTAGATGCATCGAAAATGATTTCTACGGCAACATCGTCCGTCAGAAAAGTAGGATTTGTTGTAATAATCTGCGCCTGTATCCATAGCGGGATAAACAAGAACAGAATAAAGTAGATAGATTTTTTCATGGTAATAATTATTAATAAGTAGTTTGTGGTCTTTCGCTTTAAATAAGGAAAGGAGCAAATAAACTCACTCCTTTCCTATTATACTATCTAACAAATTAAATCGATTGGCTTTTTATGGTAATCTATCCTCATCGATAATTACATAATGTTTAGTCAAGTCATTAAATGAGATGAAATACGTTGATTCTCTTGCAATTCCAATATTATCACCACTGTCACTTATTCCAAATGGCAGATTAGTTGAATTTCCACCCCAACTTACAGCCCAACCTTCATTGGCTCTGAACTTAATTTCAGCAGCAGTTAATTTGATTCCTTTAACTACCCAAACATGCGGTGTAATCTGAGTCATTGGAGTATCAGAATTCCAATCGCCAGCTGTAGCACTACCAATCACTCCTATTTTATCATAAGCAGTGGCTGTAGCTCCTTCGGCATAAGGTTTAAAACTGTATGTTAATGCTTTAAGATCAACAGAGAATGTATAATAACCACTTGTTGCAGGTGTCAGTATATTATCTTGACTATTTACAACCAAGCTTCCACCAGCTCCAGAGCCATAAGCTGTATTCCAGTCACCGGCTGTTATTACCACTTTCACTCCTGCACCTCCTTTGAAAAATCCGGTATAGGTATATTGACCTAGTGATACTTCTAAGTTAGTATTGCCAAAGAATACTTGTAGGTCACGACCTATAGCACCTGCACTATTATCCCATCCTACTAATCCATCTCCTACAATATATACAACAGGAGTATCTAGGGCTTTGTAAGGAATAACTCTCGCTTTAAACACGTTAGATGCAGATGATGGAACCACCACATTACCAACGCGAGTAATTACACGAAACTCTACATTTGCAATAGTATCTGCCGGCACACGGAAGCCATTCATCAGTACTTTATTCACGTCCTCCACCTTAAGTGAAGTAGTATAATCTGAAGATTCTGCATCAACAGTTACTCCGGGAACAGGAGTAAAAGTTCGCGCTTGCGAAAAATCATTTCCTGCCAAGTCCATCTGTACCACATAAGATACAGCTCCTACTAAAAGATCTGTTTGCTTATAAGCAGTCCAATCCAATGTTAATAAAACCTTCGATGCATTCACTTGCTCTAATACATAAAGCGTATCATTTGCAGGGTGTGTCAATACCGAAGCTTTGTATTGAGGAAGAACGGGATCTGTATCGTCGTTACATGAGACAAAAGCAAATATAACGGCCATTAAGAATAATATATTTTTTATTTTCATAATGCTTTTCTTTTTCTTTATTAGACAATCTTACTTATATAATTCATTTTGAACCAAAGCTGGGTTACCTGTAAGATGTTTTGTACTGATCGGAAGAAGATTGTATTTATCATCTATATCTCCTCCATTTTGCGATCCACCTTTCCAAGCCCAATTGTAACCTTTGGTAAATTTACCAAAACGAATCAAGTCAGTTCTTCTTTGTCCTTCCCAATACAACTCACGTCCTCTTTCGTTAAGTATATCTTGCAACGTAATAGATGTTGCAGCACTTAAACCTGTTCTTGGATGAGCGTGAACTTTATTATATGTAGTTAACGCATTTGTTGCATCACCCAATCTTAATTCCGCTTCAGCTTGTATAAGTATAACGTCAGCTAATCTGAATAAAGGAAAATCTGTATCCGCCCATTGGCCAGGACCATTTACATTTGTAGCTCCATCCCATCCTTTATTAGTAAATTTCATAACAGACCATCCTTTATTAAAGTTACCAAGATCGGTCATGTTCTGATCTCTGTCTGTTTTGAAGAATAGTGCTCGTTTATCATTATTAGCAAAAAGACTCGATAATTGTTGAGTTGCTCTATTTCCACTCCATGAAGCAGTGAAATCTAATAAACTAAGCATGTCACCACCAGTTGAAGATGCCATCACAAAAACGATCCCTCCCCAGTCTGTAGCTAGTTTATTATCATAAGGCAGCGTAAATATAATTTCTTTTGATCTGTCATTATCTGCACAGAAAAGATTTTGATATGTACCTTCCAACTGTAAGTTTGAATATGAAGTTACTTTCTTAGCATATGTCAAAGCATCATTCCAACGAGCTTTTCCTGTATAAACTTCTGCATTAATATACAATTTAGCTAAAACAGTTTGTAAAACCTGATTGGTTATCAACCCGTATGTTGATGCAGACTGATCTAATAACAAGCCACTTTTTTCAATATCAAGAAGTTCGCTCTCTATCCATTCAAACATACCCTCTCTACCTAATTGTTGAGGTATATATGTTACAGGATGATCTTCTGTAACCCAACCCGGGTTTCCATAAACATCTAGTAGGAAGTAATAATTCATTGCTCTCAAAACACGAACTTCGGCTCTCGAACGATCCAAATGATCTACCTCTACTCTTGGAACCTGAGTATTTTTCAAAAATTCATTTGCAAATACAATATTTAGCATACAACGTTGATAAAGCATATATCCGATGTAGTTATCAGGAGTCAAAAATGTTTGAGAGTAATTTCTTTCATCGATATCACTCCATGCACATTTAGCTTCATCAGAAGTAAGTTCTTGTATGTTGAAATAAGTTCTTAGGAATGTTGTTTTCCCCTGATCGGAAGAAGAAGGTATATCTCCATCTCCATCTGGTCCCGTTATACCCAGTTTACTAAAACCTGCATATACTTTTGCTATTAACATCGGATAGTTCGAAGCATCAGCATAAGGGTCTAGCTCAATATTGGGACCCTGTGGTACTGTATTCAAGTCATCTAGACACGAGGTAAATGATACTGCCAGAGCTATTGACAATATTGCATATAGTAGTTTTCTACTTTTTATTATTCTATCTTTCATAAGTCTTCAGTTATTAAAAATTCAGATTTAAACCCAGCATAAAGATCAATGGTCTTGGATAGAAATTATAATCTATACCATCATACACCTCAGGATCTAAACCTCTGTATTTAGTTATAACAATTGGGTTCTGAACAATTCCATACACTCTGGCTTTAGTTTGACCTCTAAACAAGTTATCAAATGTATATCCTAAAGTAATGTTATCGATTTTAAGGAATGACGCATTCTGCACATAATGGTCAGACAGAGCTTGTTTCGACATGAAATTAGTATTTAATGCTGATGTTGGTCTATTAGTAAGAAAAACACTATTCGCATAAATAGCTTCTAAGCTGATATCTGCACTATTGGCTTCGGTAGCATTATAAACATAATTACCAAAAGAAGCACGTCCGTTAAATGCGAAATCCCAGTTTTTATATAACCATTTCGAATTGAATCCCATAACTACGTCTGCAGCAGGTTTCTTATGGTAATATAAGTCAGACTCATCTATTACACCATCTCCATTTCTATCAACATATACACCTTCCAATGGTTTTCCATTGCTATCATATACTTGTTCGTATACATAATATGTTTTAGGAGCATATCCGGTTGCATAGATCTGAACTTCTTTTCCACCATCTCCACCTGAAGAACCTGTACTAATACCTACAAATCCAGGATCCTGAGTAGCTGTCAACTGTGTTATCTTACTTTTATTGTAAGCAACATTGAATCCTACTTGCCACTCAAAGTCTTTTGATACAATTGGACGACCATTGATAGCGAATTCAAAACCTTTATTTTCCATTGTTCCTATATTCTGAGGTAATCTCTCAGCTGGACTTGTTCCTGCAATTACCGGAGCCTCTCTATTCAATAGGTCTGTTGTTTCACGGAAGTATACATCTACAGCTCCACTGATTCGGTTATTTAAAAATCCATAATCAACCCCAAAGTTCCAAGTTGTAGTAGTTTCCCACTTAAGATCAGGATTATAACCATTTGGTCTCATTAGGTTAACCCAATTAGTTGATCCGTCAGGATTCAATCCCATTGGATAATAAGCTTGTCCTTTACCAATATTATAAGAAGGTGTTGAAGGATAGTAATAATCATCACCTAAATCTTGTTGGCCTGTTTTACCCCATCCCACACGTGCTTTAAGATCACTCAATACAGATATATCTCTTAAGAATGATTCTTCTTTCAGTTTCCAAGCTAATGCTACTGAAGGGAATACACTCCAACGATTGTCTTTGTTGAAACGAGATGATCCATCTCGACGAACTGTTGCTGTTAACAGATATTTATCATTGAATGTATAGTTTAAACGTCCGAAGAAAGATATCAGATAGTTTTCTTTGAAATCATAGTAGTTTACACCTGGATTCATCTCACCTAAACTAGAGTTATCTTCTTTTGAAACAAACCACAGTCCTTGATCGCTTGTTTTCTTATTATGTTGCCATGAGTAACCACCCATTACATCAATCTTACTCTTCAAAGAGGTCACATCTTTTATATATTGACCATAGAACTCCATCAGCTGATTGTTTCTGAAGTTTGTGAAATCTTTTCTCTGACCGCTTCTTTCATTGTTTTCACTATAAGAGGTAGGGTTGAATGGATCTTTAAAGTCTGTACCACCGGTGGTGGCAATATCCATACCTAAATTCAGGTTTAATCTTAAATCAGGGAAAAAGTGTAATTTATAATCAGCCTGAACATTACCTACGAAGTTACGAACATTAGCTCTGTTATTTTGCATTTCAAGCATAGCTACAGGATTCTTTCCTGCAATAGGAGCAAGAGCTCCTTTGCTGTCTGTCCAAGTGAAGAATCCACCCCATTGGCTCCCATTCATAACTGGCTGTGTAGGATCGAAGCTTACTGCCGAACCAATAGCACCTGTATCTGCAAAACGAGTATGAGAATACATTCCCTTACCGTTAATATTTAATTTTAAATGATCGTCAAATAAAGAAGGAGTTAAAGACACATTGGCTGTAACCCTTTCCATACCGGAAGTTCTAAGGATACCTTCTTCGTTGGTGTAACCTACTGAAGTACGGAATGGAACCGCTTTACCGATAGAACCATATACACTTATGTTTTGGTCGGTATTGAAACCTGTTTGAAATATTTCATCTTGCCAGTTGGTATTTGCTTTTCCAAGCTTAGCCATAACAACATCATATCTGTCATCACCTCTAAAACGAGACTCAACAAAGTTTCGGTACTCATTTGCACCCAAAACATCAACACTGTTTCTTCTAGTACTTAACGAGAAGTTACCATCGTATGTAACTCTTAACTTACCACCACTAGTTCCTTTCTTTGTTGTAATTAAAATAACACCATTAGAAGCTCGCGAACCATAAATAGCTGTTGCCGAAGCATCTTTTAGTACTGTAAATGTTTCGATGTCATTTGGGTTTAATAAACTAAGAGGGTTCGAAGATCCTGCAAGGTCATTACTCATAAATACTCCATCGATTATTATCAACGGATCATTAGTAGCTGTTAATGAAGAACCTCCACGAATACGGATAGTAGCTCCGTCACCTGGTCTACCTCCACCAGTTGTAACTGCTACCCCAGCAATTTTACCTTGTAACAGGTCTTGAGCTGTAGTTGCAAATCCGTGCTCTTTCTCGTCGATTTTAACAGCAACAACCGATCCTGTAGCATCATTCTTTTTCACGCTACCATAACCAATTACTACTACTTCACTCAACAATTCAGTATCATCTTGTAATACTATACTGATGTTTTTTTGATTTCCTACGGCAATCTCTTGTGGCTTGAACCCTATGTAAGAGATAACAAGAGTATTGCCTGCCGAGGCATTAATTTGAAAATTACCATCAAAATCTGTTACTGTACCGATTGTTGATCCTTTTACAACAACACTCGCTCCAATAATAGTTTCGCCCTGTGAATCTTTTACATTTCCGCGGATAGTTCCTGCGGAACCACTTTGGGCATACGTTGTTGATAACGACAATATTCCCATCAAGCAAAAGATGAACATTGACACACAACTTTTTCTTACCTTTTCTTTCATGTGCAAATTATTAAGATTAACATTAATATGTTATTAATTTCATGGATAAAGCCTGTTTTACTTTTTTAACTAGCCTAAATCATATTACAAATATGAGATGTAGCAGTTGTATTTTATCATTCAATAACAATAAAACAAGCTTTTTGTTATGCAAACGTTTGCACAAATTAGATTCCAGAACCGATAACTCTCTTATTCTTAAATATTCACACAAAAATTACAATTTAACATTTTTTAAACACATGTCAAAATAACAAGAAAAGGAGAGATTACACTATTCAATGATATAGGATAATAAAGGGATATATAGTCAATGCTTTTTTAATTTTTGAGGAATTATACTTAGATTTGCTATCTAAATGACACGAAACCTTCTATCTAATTATATAGCATAGAAATTATTTATAACAAAAGTCGGAGATTTTACTTAATCCTGAATTAAATGAAACAAAATCAAACTAAATAATAAATCATGAAGAAAATAAGTATTTACTTGTTTATCAGTATGTTTTGTATTTTAAGCATAAAAGCAGCAGATACAAAAAGCCCGGTTGATTATGTCAATCCTCTTGTAGGAACTCAATCAAAACATTCACTATCAAACGGAAACACCTATCCTGCAATTGCTATGCCTTGGGGCATGAATTTCTGGATGCCACAAACCGGAAAAATGGGTGACGGATGGTCATATAGTTACGATGCTGACAAAATCAGAGGTTTCAAGCAAACTCACCAACCGAGTCCATGGATCAACGATTATGGACAGTTCTCAATAATGCCCACAACAGGCAAAGCTATTTTTGATGAGAACGAAAGGGCAAGTTGGTTTTCTCACAAAGCAGAAGTTGCAAGTCCTCATTATTACAGAGTTTATCTAGCAGATTATGATGTAGTAACAGAAATGGCTCCAACTGAAAGAGCAGTTATGTTCCGATTTACATTCCCAGAGAATAATAAATCGTTTGTAACCATAGATGCCTTTGATAATGGGTCTTACGTTAAAGTAATTCCAGAGGAAAATAAAATAATTGGATATACTACAAAAAATAGCGGAGGAGTTCCTGATAATTTCAAGAATTACTTTGTTATTATTTTCGACAAGCCTTTTACATATGTATCAGCCGTAGCTGACCAAAAGATTCTTGAAAAACAAACTGAATCTAAAGCAAATCATGCAGGAGCTATTATTGGCTTCTCAACTAAAAAAGGAGAAAAAGTACACGCAAGAGTAGCATCTTCATTCATTAGTCCCGAACAAGCTGAACTTAATTTAAGAGAATTAGGTAATAATGATTTCGAGACAGTGAAAGCTAATGGCAAAAATACATGGAACGAAGTATTAGGTAAAATAGAGGTAGAAGATGATGATATTGACAATCTTCGTACTTTTTACTCATGTCTGTATCGTTCGGTTCTATTCCCAAGAAAATTTCATGAGGTAGATGCAGCAGGCAAAACTATGCATTATAGTCCATATAACGGAAAGGTATTACCCGGATATATGTTTACTGATACTGGTTTTTGGGATACTTTCCGATGCCTATTTCCATTCTTGAATCTTATGTATCCTTCTATTAATACACAAATGCAGGAAGGACTTGTAAACACTTACAAAGAAAGTGGTTTCTTACCCGAATGGGCAAGCCCTGGACATAGAGATTGCATGGTTGGAAACAACTCTGCGTCTGTTGTAGCCGATGCTTATCTGAAAGGTTTAAGAGGTTATGATATTGAGACTTTATACAAAGGTTTGTTGCATGGCACTGAGAATGTACATCCTGATGTAAGTTCTACCGGACGTTTAGGACACGAGTTTTACAACAAACTTGGTTATGTGCCTTACAATGTAGGTATCAGAGAAAGTGCTGCACGTACTTTAGAATATGCTTACAATGACTGGACTATCTACAAATTAGGAAAAGCGTTGAATCGTCCTGAGAAAGAACTTCAAGTTTTTGCAAAAAGAGCAATGAATTATAAAAACTTATTCGACCATTCATCTAAATTGATGAGAGGAAAGAACGAAGACGGAACTTTCCAATCACCATTCAATCCTTTGAAATGGGGAGATGCTTTCACCGAAGGAAATAGCTGGCATTACACATGGTCGGTATTCCACGATCCTCAAGGATTAATCGATTTGATGGGTGGTAAAAAGGAATTCAATATTATGATGGATTCTGTATTTATAATGCCTCCTTTATTTGATGATAGCTATTACGGAACAGTAATTCACGAAATACGCGAGATGCAGATTATGAACATGGGACAATATGCGCATGGCAACCAACCGATACAGCATATGGTATATATGTACAATTATTCGGGCGAACCTTGGAAAGCTCAGTTCTGGACTCGTGAGATTATGGATAAGCTTTATTTTGCAACTCCTGACGGATATTGCGGAGACGAAGATAATGGACAGACCTCAGCATGGTATGTATTCTCAGCTCTAGGATTTTATACAGTATGCCCAGGAACAGATCAATATGTCATTGGTTCACCGTTATTTAAAAGTGTAAAACTCAATTTGGAAAACGGAAAACAAGTTGTAATAAAAGCCGATAATAACAACAGAGACAACAGATACATATCTACTATGACTGTAAACGGACAGCCTTATAGCAAGAACTACGTAACGCATGAGCAATTGCAAAATGGTGCTGTTATAGAATATAAGATGTCACCAACACCTAATAAGCAAAGAGGAATCCAAGACAACGATTTCCCCTACTCTTTCTCTAAAGACAAAAAGTTCTAAGAAATATACATATACTGAAAGCCTCGAAATTTTAGATTTCGAGGCTTTTCTTTTTTTGTTCCAAAATAGAAAATAATAAACTCTCAAAAGAACAAACTATTCATATACAAAATACAGTTAAGTATAAGTTGAAAAACTTAAACCTAACTGTATTAATATGACAAGATGTATATTTAGTGATTACAAACTTTCGTTACATCTACCGTGAAGCCATCATTATCCACAGCCATAAATTTGCCCTTATTCTTTAGAAATTCAACAAGTTCATCTAAATCCATATTTTCTGCTGAACAAGCATAAAAGCGTTGCTCTTTCCCGAATTTCTGAATTATAGCTTCTTTCAACGAAGACTCTGTATAGCTGTTTCCTTCCATCATGTGAAGGACTTCATGTGCATGCAATTGTTCCATAAGAATATATCTTTAATTATTAGGTACAAATCTAAGAATTTAACAGGCAATAAACATGTAACAATTGTTACACTACAAGATCATAAATCAAGAAATGAAGAAGGCGGTTAACCCGCCCTTTATTATTTACTCTTTTTTTTAGCCTTATCTTCTTTTGACATCGGAGGATTAGCAGCAATTACTTTTTCTTTGACCTTCTTGGGCTTTTTAGCTTCTTTTCCTTCTTTTTTTGCCATAATACTATATTTTTTGGTGATAACGTAAATGTAAGGTATTATAAAGCCAGAAGAGCATTGATATGATTAATTAATTGAGTATTAAGTTAAAGATGTACAATAGAAGAGAAAGACCAGCCTAAATAGGCAAGAGGGAAACTATAACTTTTATAATTATAAATTCCCTCTCTACGTAACATTGAATTATCTCGTGTACGTATGATGAAAACGCCACAAAGCTATATAATGTTTTATGTATTATTTTTTATTAAGCATTAATAGAAAATTTTAATTAGAGAGACAAAAACAGATATTATACACCACTTTAATTACCTACAACAGAAAAAAGCCCGTAATTATACAAGCTCCCTTCAAGTTAGTTATTCATACTTTGCGATTACTGCTGATACACGTTCATATAAGTCATCAAAACTATACGTATAATCTTCAGAATCCATTAATCTTTTTACTCCTTTTAGAGTTTCCAATAATTCGATTTTGTCTTTTTCTAGTTTCATAATTATCTTGTTTTGATCTATCATGTAATTATAACACATTGATACTTCTAATTGTTTTTATAATAGATACTTAAAATATAAACGAAATGTTAAAATGGAGATAAAGACAATAATATAACGACAAATGACCTCCGCTAACAAATCACATTATCACAGAAAACTCTTCGTTTAAGGAACAATTATGAAGGTATCTACAAAACTTATGCGGAGAATGGAACAAAATCACCTCAAAAGTTGTTACAACCTAATCAATTTTACTTTTATTCTAAAATAAGATTTTTGTTATATCATTCTTTGAATCCCTATTTTATGGAGTTTATATAAATAGAAAAAATACAAAGTTCTTATTCGCTCTATCGATTAATATTCTTTTATAGTTTTATCAACATAAAAACTACAATTATGCAAAAGCTACTTACGTTTTTATTGCTGTCTGCCATATTTATTTCTTGTGGTAAGACTAAAACACATACCGAAGATATACAAGGCACAGCTATACCCAACGATACTATTGTGTATAAATACAAACTTGGAGACTCTTTTGAGAATGTAAACAAACATACTGAGTCATTGTTATCACATCAGGTATTAAAGCCTTTTACGGAGCTTACAATACGTCGTGCAGGAACTCAAGAAGATTTTAAAATAGAAGGATACCCATGTACCTTATTTGTAGGAAGCGACTCTATACCTTCAATTATGAGCTTAGTGTTTCATAATGACAGTTTATTGAGGCAAGAATTCTTTATGTATAACAGGTTCCCATACAAAGAGCTAATAAACTTATATGGATCGCCCAAAATTGTAAAAGGGTATCCAATTGAATCAAATAAAGATTTAACCACATTCTGGAGTATAGGAGACAAAGCAATATATGTAGCTGATAATGTTAAGAGTTACACTCTATATATAGAAAAGATAAGCAGTAAATTGCGTCTACTTCAAGAATAGGTCAATATACTAAATATAGAAAGACTGCTAATTCTTCAAAGCAAAAGATATTATTGGCTTTCAAAATTTACTCCTTATATTTTACCCACAAAAGAACAACCGTTACTCATTTCTACAAGTAGCGGTTGTTCTTTTATATGGCTGCATCATTAGTATCAGAATCTATGTTTTCTCTACTTCTATCTTATTTACAGACTCTACAGCTTTATCCTCTTCATGAATCTCTATAATTTTAGTTGTTACAGCAAACTCATCAGGAAAAATCTTTCCTCCCATTTCATTAGCCCACGCTTCCGTAAATTCGGCACCAATATATATAATGATAGCAGAATAATAAATCCATGTAATAAGAATGGCTATAAACGCTGCTGCTCCATATACAGTTCCTACATGGGCAATGCCTATATAAAGAGATATACCCCACTGTCCAACTATAAATAGTATTGTGGTTACGAGTGCACCAACAAAAACATCTTTACTTTTTATTTTGGCATCAGGCAATATTTTGAAGATTAATACAAATATAAAAGTTGTTACACTGATGTTTATAATTACACCCACTATCCTCACTAATGATTCGGCTACATCCGGATAATTAGACATAAACCTTCCGCTTAAATTGCTAATAACATTAGTAATAGTAAATGTTATTAATAAAATAAAAGCAAACACAAGAATTATAGAAAAAGAGAGTAACCTGTTCTGAATATATTTAAGCCAGCTTTTTTTAGGAATAGGTTTTATGCCCCAAATAGTATTTAAGGAACCTTGCATTTCGGCAAAAATAGCTGTCGCCCCAAAAATAGTAACTCCTAGCGTAACAATTGTAGCAAATGTAGAGGAATCTGTTTTTTCCGCATTTTGTATGATCGATTTAAGCTGTTCAACAGCCTCCATGCCCACAATTGGTTGTAGCTGAACATACAACTGACTGGCTAAGTCCATATTAAAAAACGTACCAATCGTAATTAGAAATGACAGAAAAGGTATCATTGAAAACAATGTGGCATAAGCCAACGAAGCACTCAATCGTGTAACATTATCATCCCCAAATCCTTGAATTGTTTCCTTTAGGATCTTTATAAGTACGGAAAAACTAATTTTTTTTTTATTTTTTGACTCATCCTCCATAGATATAGCTTTAATTATAGAAACAATATATTATTTGGTTTTGTTCGAACTCCCTATCTAAAAGAGATAGCATCTTGATCAATAGATTCCCTTTATCAATCTTTAAGGATCATTAAAGGCATCAATCCAATTAATAAACTTAACTTTAGGCTATAACCTAGTTGTTCTTGCAAACCATCTTATAAAAACAGTAATAAAAAACAAATATGTCAATTAATATAATGCCATCGGATAGTAGAATTGAAGAAGTAATAACTTTAATTCAAAATTGCATGAAGAATAAATCGATGAATAGATCCGTTAATATAGATGCTAAAGAAGGCTATGCTAAAGCATTAGAAATATTGATATCAAGAGAAAATAGTTTTGTAAAATCAGGAGCCGGAAAACTTAAATCTCTAAAAGGGCAATCTATTGCATATCATGCCATCAATTATATAAAGGGTGAATGTGATGAAAAAGTTTTACTATCAAACTTGGTTGAAGATACTAATCTCAAATAACTGAGATACGACTACAATATTAAGGGACTCTTTAATTCATCGTTACACTATGGACAGCCGATTAGAAAATATAGTTAACAAATTATCAAGGCAGAGAAATACGAATGATCCACTTGATATTATATCTTATGCGGTTAATCTCGAAACGGTATTGCAAAGGATACTTTTTCTTCGCTATTTGGATAACGATTCTATGACTGAGTTAGAAACCTTAGGTGTATCAATGATTGCATACATTAGTGAGTATAAAAATATAAAGAAAGAGGAAGCAAAAGATTTGATTGATTATAAATACATAACATCTGATGTAGTATTAGATGTGTTGAACTTTATTTTAGACAGATAAAGCAACTGATCGGTAGTAAAGTCTACCCCATTAAATATTCTAGGGCCTGAATATAATTAAAGCAATATATCTAAAATATGATACTAACCTTAATTCCTAAAGATAGTGTATTCTATATCTTATATATTTTGTGATATCAACTATTATTCTGAATAAACGTTCCTCTACAAGTTCAAAGCTAAATAAAATAGCACTTATGCATTATATAGCCAACAAGTGTAAATATTTAATCATTTACCTGATAAGGAACTCCGACAAAATCAATACTTATCATTCTTTCAGGAGATGATAAGAAACGATTTTCATTGTAATCGACAGAATCTAACAGTTTCTTTTGTAACTGTTTTAAATCGGCTGTTTGGTAGTCAAAACCGGGTTCGAAATAAAACTCGCGAGGGATAAAAGGCTCTTTTATCATCTGATAGGGATCGAAATCTTCATCTTCATTGAACTGGAAGACTCCCTTTTCATCTAAATCATCCTTTGGAACAGGAAATAACTCAGTAGATTGACCTATTATTGAATTGAACCAACTATCAAAGAAATCAGTATCATCTGAGACATAACGAGCCAATTCAATCATGTTTACTGCATTATAGTATATCGATGGATGATGAACATTATAGTTGAGCCTTATGTCATTATAGTAATAATTAATAAGCTCCATGGGTTCCTCTTCCTTAGATAGTTTTGATCCAACTGTTGAACCGACTTCTTCCTTTGTAGTATATTCTTTACTTATGAGGCTTATCCACAATGCTTGCAAGTATTCTTTTTGTAGGTTTGAATCTTTTTCCCGCCAACTTTCCAACCGCCATAGAATCCATTCGCAGGCAGCTATTGTCAGACCTGTTGCTGCTTTACAATTTAATTTTATCAGCTGATTATACAATCTAGGGTTACGTTGCTCCATAAATCGAATATCTATTCCCTGATACCATATGTATTTAAGCTTTGCGTTACCAAAGTTATGTTCAATAAATAATTGAGGTTTATCTAATTGCATAGTTATTTTTGCTTTTGGTTCGTATTTGTAGTGCATTTTCTAAACAAAAGTACGAATTTAACAAAAACAAAAGAGAAAAGAATATAGCAGACTTATATAACGAGCTAAAGAAAATCAAAATACAGACTATATTTTCACAGAAAAAAAGGCTATACATTTAGTCGACCCAAAGGATTTGAGAATATTCTAATTAACACAAGTCTGAATATAGACGGACTTATTGTAAACGAAGGAGAATCTACAGACTTGTACAGTTGGTTTCGTACTCCTGTTTTGTTTTGCGAATTCTTAGAAACAAACGAAGCAATATTCTACTTAGGTAAAGGAGATTCTAATTTATTCAATAAAGACGGCTTCTATTATTAATGTAACTTTCATCTTAACACCTAACAGAATAGAAAAACCTTAATAGCAAGCAAATAGCGATTGCTAAAATTACGAGTATTAATTGTTGTCGTGTTCAGTTAATCAGTTTATGGAAACCGAACAAAGATGAGATTTATTAGAATATAAACGGACGTGCTTTAGATTCCTTAAATGATTATGTAACCGAACTAAACAAAGAATAGAAGAAGTTAAATCCCAAATATAAGAACATATAAAATATAAAGAATCATGAGTACAACGACAATAGAGGTTATATATAGCTGAAATACAAGTTTCCTTACAAAGGGGCTTTCCTCCCTTTTTTCTTTAATATAATCTATAAAGTCGCTGATATGTTCTTTTAATTTACTCATGACGCAAATATAGCAAATACTCTTTGTTAATAACTCTCTACTATTAGTAGAATAAGACATATTATTACATATTAATTTCAAAATTATGGCAATATATATTGATTGGATTAATGGCTTCTATTATTGTCGGTTGCTCATCTCAAAGGAAAAACTTTGAGGATGAATGGATTAGCATGATCCAATATGATTATGAAAATCAGATTGAATATGTCTTCACTAATGATAAATATCAAGTAATTATAAATGGAGAAAATATAGAGTTACATTTTTCATATAAAATAAATGGTGATACGATAATTATAGATAGGGGTGAACATTAGATTCCAAGCGTAGGAGTTCAAAATAGATATATAAAAGAATCGTATTCCATATCTAAAGGAATAGACACTTATATTGGGCAATTTAATATTGAAAAAGTGAAATAATAGAAACGATTGGTTTGGCTGAAAAATATGCTAGAGAAAACGAATTGAGTTTTAATGCTACTTTAGATAACTTAGACGGGTATATAACCGAACTGAATAAATAGAACAACCAGAACAACCTTTTCTTAGTGTATCAATCTTTACAAACAAAATAACTCCCACCATAACTCTCCTAAAAAAAGAAACCGCTGTACATCTTATCGATGTACAGCGGTAATATTCTCTATTTGTTGTCTCACCAGGATTCGAACCTAGACAGGCAGTACCAAAAACTGCAGTGCTACCATTACACCATGAGACAAACATTTGCTTTTCAAAAGCGATACAAAAGTATATAATCAATTTGATATATGCAATACCTCATCGACATTTTTTTCATTTTGCAATCAGTAAATAGTAGTTTTTCTTGCCTTTTTGAGCCAAAATATATTTACCATCAATTAGATACGAATGATCAATAATTTCATCAGAATTTTCTAATTTATTTTTATTTATCATCACACCACCCGCTTGTACCATTTTACGCATCTCACCTTTCGATGGAAACACGGTAGTAACCTGCGTCAACAAATCAATAACAGCAATACCATCTTCTAATTCAACCTTGCTTACATCGAACTGAGGAACTCCTTCAAAAACCTGTAATAAAGTCTCCTCATCAAGAGTTTTAAGAGCATCTGCAGTAGAACCTCCAAACAAGATACCTGATGCGCTTACAGCAGCCTCATAATCTTCAACCGAGTGAACCATTATAGTTAGCTCTTCTGCTAATTTCTTCTGCAAAGGACGAAGATGTGGAGCTTCTTTCTGAGCATGAACCAAAGCTTCTATTTCCTCTTTAGACAAAGCTGTGAATATCTTTATATATTTGGCAGCATCGTCATCACTAACATTCAGCCAAAACTGATAGAATTTATAAGGTGAAGTATATCTACGATCTAACCAAACATTACCCGATTCGGTTTTACCAAATTTAGTACCATCTGCTTTAGTAATCAATGGACAAACAAGAGCAAAAGCCTCACCTCCCGTTTTACGACGAATAAGTTCTGTACCAGTAGTTATATTACCCCACTGATCGGATCCTCCCATTTGTATACGACATCCAAGTTCGCTATATAGGTGTAAGAAGTCATAACCTTGTAATAACTGATATGAAAATTCGGTAAATGACATTCCGTCAGCCGACTCTCCACTCAATCTTTTCTTTACTGAATCCTTCGCCATCATATAATTTACGGTAATGTGCTTACCTATATCGCGAATGAAATCCAGAAAAGTAAAGTCTTTCATCCAGTCATAATTATTAACAAGCAAAGCTTTGTTAGGCTTATCAGATTCGAAATCTAAAAATTTAGCCAACTGTTTTTTGATACTTTCTTGGTTGTGACGGAGAGTTTTCTCGTCCAACAGATTTCTCTCTTGTGATTTCATAGACGGATCTCCAATCATACCAGTTGCACCACCAATCAGAGCAATAGGACGATGTCCTGCACGCTGAAAGTGCTTTAATATCATCACCCCTACTAGGTGACCTATATGCAACGAATCGGCAGTCGGATCGATCCCTAAATAGCCTGAGGTTAATTCTTTTTGTAGCTGTTCTTCCGTACCCGGCATGATTTCCTGAATCATACCACGCCATCTTAATTCTTCAACAAAATTCATCTAATTAATTTATTGTTAAGGTCACAGACCCAATTATTATTCTCGCAAACTTTATTTTACACAGACATAAATATCTGCGTCAAAAATAAAGAAACAAATAGGGCTACAACCTTAAATGTTTTCGTTATCACAAAAGTACGACTTCTTTTTTGATTCTTTAGAAGCCTGAGCTAATAAAACAGTAACAGAACTACATGGAATACATTTTTAAGAGAAAAGGCTTGATTTCAAAAACATTTCCTATATTTGCCTCTGTAAAATAACTCTTTAAGTAAAAAAAGTGTATCATTTAACAAACATATCAGGCAATAACAATCTAAATTTTAACCATTTAGATTTGGCTATTCATGCTGAAATATGAGAGAGAGAGAGAGAGAGAGAGAGAGAGACTAACTAGCAGCCATGTTACTTATAGAAATATCTTAGGCGGAACTTTCCGTCTTTTCTTGTTCCTATTCTCCAAAAGACGAGAATTTCACAAGATACAACATTCCCCTAATAAATACAATTATAGTTTTGCCTATACACTTGTCCTTATAACTGATTTGTTTTTTTGTTGTCGTTCAAAATCAATTATAACTAGAGTTTATATACAGCACAACTATGTCCCGCAGTGGCGTGTAGAGATTACATGCCACTGCTTTTCATTTTTAAATCACACTAATTATTAATGATAACAACAATGAAGAAAAGCATTCTATTATTCATGGGACTATTTTCCATTGGGTTACTGCAAGCCCAAGTCGGAATAAACACCCGAACCCCACAAAACATATTCCATATCGATGCACAAAACAACACCAATGGCAACCTCAACACGAGCGACGACATCTCAGTAGACAAGTCTGGGAATATGGGAGTAGGAACAACAACCCCACAAAGGAAGCTGGAAATAATAAGTTCCACAGCAGGGGCTATTCGAATAGCAGACACAAGTCAGGGCACCACAAAGGTGCTCACTAGCAGCTCAAACGGATCTGCCACTTGGGTAAATATCATTGGAAGTTGGAATGCCTCTCTCACTGGGGGAAACCTCGCTTACACTACTGCACTAGGCACCAGAAAAATCAACTTCACAGGTGGAACTATATCCAAGCCTGGCACCGGAAGTATAAACATTACTAACGGAAGCATAACAGTTCCCTATGCAGGCACTTATAGACTTACATTATTTGGGACATCCTTAATGAATCGCGGTAATGGATATTTTATTGCCGGATATTACAATGTTAGAAAAAATGGATCATCTCTATGGGGCCCACATTCATTGGGATCAACCCTAATATCCAGCTCCCCATACGTCAGCTACTACTCATTTACATACCTTAATCAAAATGATGTGTTGGACATTTATAGTATGGAAAACACTGTAGGCTTCGCGAATGGCGTATCTAATTTAACCCTCTTTATAGAATTTGTAAAATAAAAAAGACATGACTAAACTAACATCTACATTTATTATATTGTTATTCTGCAATATATGCGCTGCCCAAATTGGGATAAACACAGAAAACCCCAAAGCTTTACTCCATATTGATGGAGCTTCAACCTCAGCTACAACAAACCCATCAACAGGCAGCATTACGGCTACTCAAACTGTCGATGACATAGTTGTAACAAATCAAGGAAACATAGGCATAGGAACTCTCAGTCCTGTTACGAAAGTGGATATTATTAGCCAATCCGCAGGAGGAGCTATAAGAATAGTGGATACCACGGAAGGTGTAGGAAAAATGCTCGTTTCGGACGCAAACGGAGTAGGCACTTGGGCATCCGTTATTGGTTCTTGGTATGCTCTATTAACCGGCAATTGGACTGTAACATATCAAACGACAACCACAATCCGACAATTAACCGGCTTCAGCAGCAGCTCTATCTCCAGCGCTCTACAAGGAAGCGTTAATATGTCTACTGGAACTATACAAGTTCCATACACAGGCAAATACAGAGTCACCATCGCAGGACACTGGGGTACAAACAGAGTCGGAAACAACCCCTATTTAGTAGCACCACACATATATGCAAATGGAGTTTCGATATGGAATGGCACCATTGTTGGATACAGCAATGGCTGGGGAATAAGTCCTACTTTTGTATCGATACTTAACCTCACAGCGGGAAGCAACATTACAGTACGCACCAACGAAACTGCTGCAAACAATGCAAACATGGTAGATCAATGCTCTCTCATCATTGAGTTCATACAATAAACTCATAATCTCACAACACAAAAGAGGCTGACCCTTATAGGATCAGCCTCTTCTTATTTTGTATCTAGAATTTCTTATTCAGAAACTACTTCGAAAGGAATTTCTACAGACACTTCTTTGTGAAGTTTAAGTAGAGCTTTATAAGAACCAACTTCTTTTACAGCTTCTTTTATAACGATTACCTTACGGTCAACATTATAACCTTTCTTTTCCAAAGCCTCAGCTATTTGGATATTAGTAACAGATCCGAAGATTGTTCCTGTTGAACTTGTTTTTGCACCGATAGATAGAGTTACTCCTTCAAGTTTCGCAGCAATTTCTTGAGCGTCTTGTTTGATTTTCTCTAATTTATGAGCACGTTGCTTCAAGTTTTCAGCCAACATCTTCTTAGCAGATACTGTCGCCATTACCGCTTTTCCTTGTGGCAAAAGGTAGTTACGTCCATAACCATCTTTTACAGTTACTACGTCATCTTTGTAACCAAGATTGGCAACGTCTTCTTTTAATATAACTTGCATATCTTTTTCCTCCTTTTTTTAATTATTTCATCATATCAGTTACGTAAGGAAGCAATGCCAAGTGACGAGATCTCTTAACAGCTTGTGCTATACGACGTTGAAACTTCAACGATGTTCCAGTAATACGACGAGGTAAAATTTTACCTTGCTCGTTTAAGAATTTTTTCAAGAACTCAGGATCTTTGTAATCGATATACTTGATACCATTCTTTTTGAAACGACAGTATTTCTTCTTTTTGACATCAACTGAAGGAGGAGTCAAATATCTGATTTCTGATTGTTGTGCCATGATTAATTTTCTTTTTTAGTTGATGATTTAAGATTTCTTCTTTTTTCAGCATACTGATGAGCGTACTTATCCTGACGGAAAGTTAAGAAACGAATAACTTTTTCGTCACGACGAAATTGTAGTTCTAACTTAGCAATAACCGAAGGGTCTGCATCAAACTCAACAAATGCGTAAAATCCTGTAGATTTCTTTTGAATAGGATAAGCTAATTTTTTTAGCCCCCAATTCTCCTCACTAACAATCGTAGCACCTTCCTCAGTCAGAATGCCTTTGAATTTTTCTACCGCTTCCTTCATCTGAACGTCAGACAAAACGGGAGTCAAAATGAAAACGGTTTCGTAATGATTCATAAATAATTTAATATAAACTTGTTAAACAATAAAGTTTTTCGAGCCGCAAAGGTAAGATAATATGCTCTAAAAACAAAATATGAAGTTAAATATTTTATCTAATCTAAAGATATTATACCTTTGCGAATACCTAGAAGTAATTTAATTGAGTAATAAGTTAAGATATGGATCACGAAAGCGAAAATAGCGAACTAATAGAACTAGAGTATATCTTTCCTATAATCAATGGAAAAGTTTCGATGGCTATTAATCGGAAAATGTATCGTAATTTCAGAAAGCACGGTTTGGATATTACTCCCGAGCAATGGACAGTACTTTCTTTCTTGTGGCGTCAGGATGGCGTTTCACAGCAAACCCTTTGTGATGCAACATTCAAAGACAAGCCGAGCATGACCCGATTAGTAGACAACCTCACTAAACTTGAATTAGTTGAACGCCGCTCAACCCCTACCGACCGTAGATCTAACCAAATCTATCTAACAGAAAAAGGAGCAAGTATAAAAGAGAAAGCCAACGAAGCAGTAAACGAAACCATGCAATACGCCTTTGCTGGAATAGATCAAGAGGGACTTAACCAAGCACGGTCCATTTTAAAAATAGTATTCAACAATATACAAGAATCTTTATAGGCCCTATGCAGCAATAACAGATACGACATAAAACAAAAAGGGAGGATAATTTGCATTATCCTCTCTTTTTGTTTTCTTCACCTTACTTTCACTTATAACTATTTAAAACCTTAAGTAATTCATCCTTCGTATATACACCTACTAATCGTTGCATCTCCTTACCATCCTTATAAATAAACATAGTAGGGATAGTCGAAACTCCTTTAGCTCGCGCAACAGCTTTATAATCATCAACATTTAGCTTACCAACCTTCACATCTGTTTCTTCTGCAACTTGCTTTAAAACAGGTTCCATTTTACGACAAGGACCACACCAAACTGCCCAATAATCAACCAGCACAAGTCCTTTTGATACTTCCTCATCATACGACTTAGAAGTAAGAGTAACTATTTTGTTTTTTGTATCTTTTTTATCTTGAGCCACAATAACTAGAGAAAATACAAACAAGAGAGATAATACAATACTTTTTTTCATTTCATTCAACTGATTTATATTGAGTAAAAAGAGTCACATTGATTACTCAAATGCGACTCTCATGTTATGGTCTAAAGAAAATAATTATTCTTAGCTATAAGAATTTAACTTATTCTCTGTCTTGAAATTTATAATCTTTCAACATTTCCTGTAATCTCTTTCGAGCAAAGAAGATACGACTCTTAACAGTTCCGATGGGTAAAGTCAGAGTTTGAGCGATTTCTTCGTATTTGTAACCTGAAACGTGCATAGTAAATGGTACTTTATATTCGTCAGAGAAACTGTTAATTGATTTTGTTATCTCTGCAATAGTATATGCACCCTCCGGGGTATCAAATCCCGAATCCTGTGGCAAATTAAGATGATATAGATTTTCTGTTTGATCTACAACTGTTTGCGTACGAACGATTCTTCTGTAGTTATTTACAAATATGTTATGCATAATTGTAAACACCCATCCTTTGAAGTTTACGTTTTCATAATACTTTTCTTTATTATCTAAAGCACGAAGAGTTGTTTCTTGCAGCAAATCCTTAGCTTCTTCTCTGTTTGTTGTTAGAGTCAAAGCAAAATTCATCATATTGTTTTGAAGTGCGATTAGTTTGCCTTCGAAGCCATTTGCGTTGTTTTCATCATTTTTCATAACCTTATCTTTTCTAGTGTTAAAGAAAGAACAATCCTTTATATTATAATAAAATACTTGGATAATCCTACACCACAAATATACAATCTTTTTACACGTTTAAAAATAAAATAAAGTTTTTTTCATTCAACAAATGTTAACTCCACTCACACAAACAACACAACCAACTGTATATCAACAACAATTACGGTGACACAATAAAGATAAAGTTAGTTAAATAAGGCATAAACTTAATCTATCAACAAATTTGGAAAATAGAAATTAATCATAAACATTTGACAAAATGACAGTCTTTTCGAGTATGGCATCCTTTTTGGTTTAACCTTCGAGAGAATCATAACAAAATATAAAATATAACATCATGGAAGAAAGAAAAGGTCATATTGGGGTTACCACAGACAACATATTCCCCATTATCAAGAAATTTTTGTACAGCGATCACGAAATCTTTTTAAGAGAGCTCGTTTCTAACGCAGTAGACGCCACACAAAAGCTTAAAACACTATCATCTTTAGGTGAATTTAAAGGTGAGTTGGGAGATACAGCAGTAAGAGTATTATTAGATAAAGAAAATGGTACAATTACCATCTCTGACCGAGGTATAGGTATGACAGAAGAGGAGATCAATAAATACATCAATCAGATTGCTCTATCTTCAGCCAACGAATTTTTAGATAAGTATAAAAATGATGCCAATGCAATCATAGGTCACTTCGGACTAGGTTTCTATTCAGCATTCATGGTTTCTAAACAAGTTGAAATTGTGACTCTTTCTCACAAAGAAGGTTCTGAAACTGTAAAATGGAGCTGTGATGGTACTCCTGAGTTCACCATAAGCAAAGCTGACAAAACCGAAAGAGGTACAGATATTATATTATATATAGACGACGAAAATAAGAACTTCCTTGAACAAGGCGAAATAGATAAGTTACTTAAAAAGTATTGTCGTTTCTTACCTGTACCTATTGTATTTGGTAAGAAAACTGAATGGAAAGACGGCAAATCGGTAGAAACAGAGGAAGACAATGTTATTAATGACACAACTCCTTTGTGGACTCGCAAGCCTGCTGACTTAAAAGACGAAGATTACAAGAAATTTTATCAGGACTTGTACCCTTTTACTGATGAACCCTTGTTCTGGATACATCTTAATGTAGATTACCCGTTCAAATTGACAGGAGTACTTTATTTCCCTAAATTGAAGAGTAATGTAGATCCTCACAAGAATAAGATACAGCTATATTCTAATCAGGTATTTATTACTGATTCGGTAGAAGGTATCGTTCCTGAATTCCTTACATTGATGCATGGAGTTATAGACTCTCCGGATATTCCTCTGAATGTTTCGAGATCTTACCTTCAAAGCGACCACAATGTGAAGAAAATCTCGTCACACATTACTAAAAAGGTAGCCGATCGCCTAGAAGATATATTCAAAAACGACCGCCCTCAGTTCGAAGAGAAATGGGATGATCTTAAAGTATTCATCGAATATGGTATGCTTACCGATGAGAAATTCTACGATCGTGCTCAGAAATTCTGCTTATTAAAGAATACTGATGGTAACATCTTCACATTCGAAGAATATAAAACTCTTATTTCAGGAAATCAAACAGACAAAGAAGGTACACTGATCTATCTGTACACAAACAACAGAGAGGAGCAATACTCATATATCAATGCAGCAAAAGATCATGGTTACGATGTTCTTTTACTTGACGGACAACTAGACGTGCATTTAGCAGGAATGCTGGAAAGCAAATTTGAGAAGAGCCGCTTTGTACGTGTTGACAGTGATATAGTTGACAATCTGATTAAGAAAGAAGACATTGCTGATGCAGACTTGACTGATAAACAAAAAGAAGAATTGAATGAGACTTTCAAATCTCAATTACCTAAAATAGAAAAAGTAGAATTTACGTTCGATTATAAACCATTGAACGAAAACATTCAACCAATTCAGATTACACAAAACGAGTATACTCGTCGTATGAAAGAAATGGCTGCTATGCAAACAGGAATGTCGTTCTACGGAGAAATGCCCGACAATTTTACAATGGTTATAAACACCAACCACCCATTAGTAAAACAAATTATTACTGATGTAGATGGTAAAGATGCCGAAGCTGTTGGTAAATATGCCTCCGAAAATCCTATTATCAAGCAATTGGTCGACTTGGCACTACTTTCAAACAACATGTTGAAGGGTGAGAGCCTAAGCAATTTCATCAAACGTAGTACTGAACTGATTGCAGGTAAATAAGGTCACAGACCTTCTTTTAATACAGAGTTACATATTATAAAAAATAGGATACTCTATAATAATAATGAAAGCTGGTCGAGTATATCGATCAGCTTTTTTTATATATCATCATTCAGACTAATAAGTAATTCAATAATACTCTTTTATCTATAAATCAAAATAAAGTATTATATGACAAACCATAATACAAATGAGAATAAAGGAGCAAAAACAAAAGTTCCTCTCTTACCACCAACAAAGAAAATAAAACACTCACAAACAAACAATTAACAAAACAAACAGAGATACAAACAATGTGTACTTTAGAATTAAACAGTAAACATAAACGTCTCTTTTTTTGAACAACTATGCCCAATACAATAAAAGAAAGAAACAATAAACACAAAGACATTGTTTGAAGTACTTGTGCTATACATTTTCTCAAAAAAATACAAATAACAAGGAGGATATCTTAATCAATATAAAAATTGATAAACGGGGAATCATCCTATACACATTTTGTTAACTTTGTATCTCTTAATTTTAAACAAAAAAGTAGATAGATAAAACATATGAAAAAAGGAATATTAGTTCTAGTATTTATATTGTCTTTCTTTTCGGGAAAGCTATTAGCAGACGGACCTGTGTCCTGGAAAATGAGTATAGCAGATAAAGGCAATGGCGAAATAGAATTAGTAGCCAACGCAACTGTTGCCCCAGGATGGCACCTGTACGATACACAAATACCCGATGGAGGACCTTTCCCTACATCAATATCTATTGATGAAATAAAGGGAGCCGTAGCAGTGGGCACATTCCACGCTGTGAACTCTAAATTACATAAAGATTTTGATAAAGTCTTTGAAATGGAAATTGGCTACTATGAAAAGACAGCCACTTTCGTTCAGAAATTCAAAATAACTGACAAAAGTAAATTTGTACTAAAAGGAGATATCAGAGCACAAGCTTGTAACGATAGAGAGTGTACACCTCCAATCCCTATTGATTTTAGCTTTACTTCGGGAAATTTACCTGCAAGTGTAACAGTATCAACTGATGCTAAAGATGTTCAAGCAACTACATCTGAATCAACAGATACTATCACCACAGCAAACACCGACAGTATTTCGCAAGCTCAAACAACAGACTCTCAAAACAGCGATCTTTGGACACCTGTTATAGAAGAGGTTAAAGCTTTTGGTGCAGCAGGTGATACTTCTAACAGATCGCTTCTGTATATTTTCGGTGCTGGATTTATCGGAGGGCTTATTGCCTTAATGACTCCTTGCGTATGGCCTATGATACCTATGACTGTAAGTTTCTTCTTGAAAAGAAATAAGAAAAACAGAGGCAAGGCTATTAAAGATGCCATTATATATGGTCTGTCTATTATCGTAATATATGTATTGCTAGGATTATTAGTTACCGCAATATTTGGAGCTAGTGCCTTGAATGACTTGTCTACAAGTGCATTATTCAACCTCATATTCTTTGGATTACTTGTATTCTTTGCAATATCGTTTCTCGGTGCATTCGAGCTGGTGCTACCTGCCTCTTGGACTAACAAGATAGATAGCAAAGCCGATTCTACAACGGGAATCATTAGTATATTCTTCATGGCATTTACACTTGCCTTAGTATCATTCTCTTGTACCGGGCCTATCATCGGCACATTACTTGTTGATGCTGCCAGTTCGGGCGATGTTATAGCACCTGCAGTAGGTATGTTTGCATTTGCATTTGCATTATCCATACCATTTGCCTTGTTTGCTATTTTTCCTTCTTTACTAGAGAGCATGCCTAAATCGGGAGGATGGCTCAACTCGGTTAAAGTAGTTTTAGGATTCCTTGAACTTGCTTTAGCTCTTAAATTTCTATCGGTTGCAGATCTTGCCTACAAATGGGGGATTCTCGATCGTGAAGTATTCTTAGTATTATGGATCATCATTTTCGCATTGCTAGGTTTATACCTATTAGGCAAACTGAAATTTGCACACGATAGCGATCTCAAATATGTATCTGTACCCAGATTATTCATGGCAATTATATCGCTTTCTTTTGCCCTTTATCTTGTTCCGGGACTTTGGGGAGCACCACTAAAATCTGTAAGTGCATTTGCCCCACCATTGTTCACACAAGATTTCAATCTGTATGACGGAGCCGTTCATGCTAAGTTTGACGATTATGAGGCTGGAATGGAATATGCAAAGAAAAACAACAAACCTGTTATGATTGACTTCTCAGGATTCGGTTGTGTAAATTGCCGTAAAATGGAAGCATCGGTTTGGACAGATCCTCGTGTAAAACATTCTTTGGAAAACGACTATGTATTGATTACATTGATGGTGGATGACAAAGAAAAACTACCCGAAGTGATAGAGGTTCAGGAAAATGGTAAAACCACTAAACTGAAAACTATCGGCGACAAATGGAGTTATTTGCAAAGACATAAATTTGGAACTAATTCTCAACCTTACTATGTATTGCTTGACAATGCAGGTACGCCTATCGGTCCATCTTATGCATACGACGAAGATGTAGATAAATACTTAAACTTCTTGAAAATAGGAGTCGACAATTATAAAAAATAAGGTCATAAACCTTTTACTATAATTTAAAATAGCAGATCTAGAATCTGCTATTTTCTTTCATAAACATTACGATGAATACAAGAGAGCAAAAAATGGAAGCTTTTGGACGTTTACTCGACATTATGGATGAGTTGCGTGTAAAATGCCCTTGGGATGTGAAACAAACAAACGAAAGTCTCAGAACAAACACAATAGAAGAAACCTACGAATTGTGCGAGGCAATCATTAAAGACGATAATCAGGAGATTAAAAAAGAACTGGGCGATGTTCTGCTTCATATTGTCTTCTACTCTAAAATAGGTGAAGAGAAAGGCGAATTTGATGTTGCCGACGTATGTAATTCTCTTTGTGATAAACTTATTTACCGCCATCCACACGTATTTGGAGACGATGCTGCTAAAACAGCAGGCGAAGTTGAGCAATCGTGGGAGCAATTGAAGCTGAAAGAAAAAGGAGGTAACAAAACAGTACTCGAAGGAGTTCCTGCCTCACTACCTTCAATAGCTAAAGCACACCGCATACAAGATAAAGCTCGTAATGCAGGTTTCGACTGGGAACAGAAAGAAGATGTATGGACAAAGGTAAAAGAAGAGATTAACGAATTCGAAACCGAAATAAGCTCTATGGATGCCCATAAAATGGAAGCCGAATTTGGAGACTTATTCTTCAGCCTCATAAATGCAGCCCGTCTATATAAAGTAAATCCTGATAATGCATTGGAGCGTACCAATCAGAAATTTATTTACAGATTCAATCATATAGAGCAGGGAGCCAAAAGGCTAGGCAAGAATCTAAAAGATATGACTCTTGAAGAAATGGATATTCTTTGGAACGAAGCTAAAAACATAGTCCTATAAATAAGGTTGTAGACCTTTTTATTGCTTTAGCTGAGCTAACAACCAGAGACAGTTAGGGTGATAAAATATCGCATTAAATATTTAACATTACTAAATTCCAGATTATGGCTATCATATCTATCATAGTAGCAATAGACGAAAAAAACGCTATTGGGAAAGACAATCAACTACTGTGTCATTTACCTAATGATCTTAAATACTTCAAAAGTGTAACACAAGGTCATACAGTAATTATGGGGAGAAACACTTATGAATCTCTACCCAATGGGGCATTACCCAATCGCAGAAATATAGTATTAAGCCGAAACAAAGATCTACAACTTGATAGATGTGAAATGTCCTCATCTTTAGAAGATGCGATAGCTTTATGCGACAGCGAAACTGAGGTCTTTATAATAGGAGGGGCAACTGTATATGCCAAAGCCATAGATTTAGCAGACAAGCTTTACATCACTTACATTCACCATCAATTTGAGGGTACTGATGCATTCTTTCCAAAAGTAGATAAGAATAAATGGATAGAAAGTTCACGCATTGAAAATGACGCTGATGAGAAGAACAAATATGCTCATACTTTTGTTGTATACAATAAGATTTAAGGATCAACAGCATAGCTAAAAAATGAAGGAGGCTATATCAATAATTGATAATTACCTCCTTCTCATAGCATTAAATATATTTCATTAATACACACTAGGTGTATTATCTACATTAACCGATAAAGACACAAACTCACACAAAAGACAGATTTACGACTTTAAATAAATCATTTTGAGCTACAAATATAGAGTTATTAAACCACAAAGTCAAAATAAAATCAAATAAACTATAAAAAAGAAATATTCAAGAACTTCTTTTTTTATAAAACTATTGCTGTTTCTACATTGTTTTATATTTGTAACGAATAATCTTACTCATTAAGGTCTCAGATCTTTTTATTTTTTGGCTAATAAATCCACTGTAAGAAGTTATAGCATAAAATATTTAGTATTACTAAATTACTCAAATTCATCCCATGAAATATATAATATACTTATTAATAACACTTTGTGGCTCTACGCTAAACATTCATGCTCAGGGAAATCTAAACAAATCTTGGACAAAGCAAAACAGACTACTGAGAAATAAAGTTCTCACATTCTCATTCACAGAGTCTAGAAATGAATTAAGGCATAGCTACCAGCCATGGGATCAAACAAATTACCAGATCAAAGGTGATGTGTGGATTACTCTCCAAAGTTTATACAAAAAAGAAAACATGTTTATTAATGGTAAACCTGCTTCATCATTATTACAGTACGATCAAAACACGATGCTATTCTCCGATTATGGAAGCGATACTCTAGCAACAATTACTAAAGATGAGCATCGCAAACAACTATATCAGTCAGCAAGATACACTCCTACCCTTTTACTCGAATATTTTTACAATAGAAAAACCAAACTAGAATCGAATACTGATTCTATTTACAACACATATCTGGAGGTAATAAATGAAGCTCGAATAAGACTCTTTATAAACAAAACTACAGACTTGGTCGATAAAATAGATATACTAGAGAATGATGATTTCTTTGGTAATATTAATTCGACTTTCGAATATCGTAATTACATAAATCACCAGACATTATTTATACCGAAAGAGATTTTGATCTCTAAGATAAATGGAAAGTTAAGAGACTCTATTTCTATAAACTCATTCAAAATCGAAAATAAGCTACCTGTATTACTTACAGTTCCTCTCAAATACACTCTCAAAGAAAGTCTCCACGACAATACATCTATAAGCTTAGAGAAATATAACGACCACATCTACTTTTTATATTTAGAACATACCGATAGTAAAAGTTTAGTAGTAGAATTTAAAGATTTCTTATTGGTTGCAGAAGCTCCCCTGAATAGTAAAAACGGAGAGATGATTATTAACGAGATAAAGAAAGCGTTCCCTGATAAACCAATTAAGTTTTTTGCTTTTGGGCACCACCATCCTCATTATCTGGGAGGTGTAAGACCATTTATACATGAAGGTGCAAATATTCTATCATCAATGGGCGATTTCGATTATCTCACCTATTTGACTAGAAACTCTCGGACGCTTAAGCCTGACAGCTTAGAATTAGACCGAAAAAGACTCAATGTAAATATTCTAGGAGAAAGCAGAACAATTACCGATGATAATTATTCGATGCAAGTTATCAATATAGGAGAAGACTCACATCACACTAAAGATTATATTATATTCTATTTCCCTAAAGAGAAGATTATTTTTGAAGGGAATTTAGTTTGGATACCTAGCAACGGCAGAGCAACAGACAAGGTAAGCAGCAGACAGAAAGGGCTGTATGAAGCCATACAGAAGTTGAATCTCAATGTAGACACTATTTTTCAATCATGGCCTATCAAAGAATTCAGCTATAAATCTAAAATATCCTTTAGAGAATTAGAAGAGTCAGTTAAGGAATGATTATATGATGGAAAGGAGTCATAAAAACAACTCCCTTCCCAAAGCATTATATCTTTAATTTGATATGTATCTTGCCTAATAAATAAGTACACCCAATCACCAAGAAAGAAAATACAATAGAGTTGAGTACACCCATCGTACCCACTTTAGCCCATTGGGGTAAACTAATATTTACCAAAGCAAAAATACTATACAAAATATAGGGTATTAAGTAGCAAGTAAGGGTAGCGGTTCCGGCAGGCTCTATAAACTTGAACCAACCAGTAAGATCTTTTTTGTCGAGCCAATATAGAAAGAAATAAGCCCCGACACCAATAGCTAAACAATAAAATACCCAACTAGGTGTCTCGCTGAGTTTCGAGATAATCCAATATTGATGTGAGACAAATCCTGCAATACAAAATAGTAAACTCGCTGCAATCCCTCCAAGAATCCATTGAGAAGGCTTCTCATTTATTTTTTCGGCATACTTCACTCCTATAACAGAAAGCAACATACCACCCATAGTAAATGCAGGCAGTGCGCCATTACCAACATGTAATATGCTTAATATTTGATTGAAGAAATTACCACTAGGCAAATTTAGAATAGCTATTCCCTCTCTCGTTGTAGAGAGCAATATACAAATGAGAACAAATAGCAACCAAGCACCGAACAGATATTTTAATCTGTCGCGACTAAATAAGTATATGAATGCACACAAAAAATATGTCCAACCAATAAGTCCTAAGATTCCCCACCAACGAGCAGAAAATACACCTTCGTCATTATCCCTAAATATAATTGCCAGAATTAGTAGAATGATCATTCCTAAGATTTTCAAACCTGCGTATAAGTTTCGAACAGACTCTTTCTCCGTCCTTCTATATATATTCCATATAAGGAAAAAGCCTGCAACCATAAGTAAACGGTAAACAGGAAGAGACAAACCTGTGGAAGAAGAAACACCACTTTCGGTATTAACAATAAACACGCCCATGATCAGAAGTGCAGCAGTACGACTAAGTATATGAGCAACTGTACTCACCCCTGTTTCGCCTTTCGAAAAACGTCTTTCGATGGCAAAAGGGATAGACATCCCTACTGAAAACAGAAAACAAGGGAAAACAATATCTGCCAAGCCCAACATATCTTCGCCTAAAGCAGCATGCCCCAACCATGCAGGAACATCGCTCACAGTCCATAAATCGTTCACAAAAATCATCAATAGCATAGTTACTGCCCTAAGCATATCTATCGCATGATTTCGTTGAGAAAAATCATTCACTCCATTTTTTATCATAACCAATTGTTGCTATTATATATAAATAGATCTATGACCTCCTTACTTAAAAGGGTCACCTTTTTTATTCGAACTTAACACCCATTTGAAAGCATTGATGAATAATAGCTTCTGAGTAGCATCAGTAAATTCATCATCACCATGCCCCATATTGAGATATATCATTCTATATTTTTTATTAGTCCACACAATAGGCCAATCACCATGAGTAACTACATCTTTTATACCTAATGGATAATTGTCTTCCGAAATACTTACTAATACTTCAACATCTTTATTCAACCTCGGACTTGGAAACCATTGATACCATTCGCTCTCAGGAGCAATAAACGAAACGGGTAAATTCTTAGTCACAGCATGAGAGGGATTGTCCATCTCCAATTTTACAGGTTGTGGAGGCCAGTTGTTACAATAGAAAACTCCACCACCCAGAAATTGAACAAACCACGGCCAATTGGTATTCTTGTCGTTATATGCCGACACATGAAAACCCATCCAGCCACCGCCATTCTCCATATACTTTTCGAAAGCTGCTCGCTGTTCTTCAGATTCGGGATACCCATTGAGCATAATTACAATATCGTATTCTTTAAGTTTCTCATAAGTATATCCAGAAAAAGTATCGGTTACATCCAATATAAAGCCATCGCCATAGTTGAGTCGCTTAAAAAAACTGAGTCCTTCTTTGGCAAAATCAACATGTGCCTCTTCGGCATTAGTAGTCCAATACACCAAAGCCTTGAATCGTGGCTTAGATGCGTAATTACCGGGATAATTATCTGGAATCTGCGCATGTAAGCATAAGCTCAGAATAAAGAGAGATAAGGTAAGAATAATCACCTTTGTATTTTTCATAATCAATATTTATATCATTATTTATTCAGATGCCCATAACAAGGCATTGCGAAACATAGTCGTGAAGTCTTCGGATGCAAATAGCGAATTGCTATGTCCAATTAGAAAATAAACATTTCGGGCTTTTACTTTTTCGTTGATCCATATTACAGGATGATCGCCCATCTTAATATCCGATTTCGGCTGGTAAGTAGATTCATCCACATGCGCCAATACCTTTACATTACGGCGAGGATTGACATCGAAAGTATACCACTCATCATTAGGTATCAGAAAAGAATCGTGTACCCCTTTCATAATTGGATGTTCTCTATCCTCCACTCTTACTGTTGCCGAAGCCAGAGGAGCAATGTAGTTTTTAAACTTAATACCTCCCAAGAAGTCAGAAAACCATTGCCATAAAGGATAGCCATCGAATTCGCCCAAAAGAGAAGCATGATGAAAGCCAACCCAGCCTCCTCGTCCATTTTCAATATAGTCAACAAAAGCTGTTTCAGCTTCCTTTGTCCATGTATAGGGTGGAAAATCGAGTTGCAAAAACACTTGGTATTCCGACAAATATTCTTTAGTAATATTCTGAGTATTATTAATCTCGGTAAATTCGAAATTGAGCTCCACACTCTCCTCACTCAACCAACTGAGTGCAGCATCAGTAAAACCTCCATGCTGTCCTCCCCTTTCGGTTAGCACCAATACTTTGAAGGTTTCCTTTTCAGCAGAGCTTCCTTCCGAGGCATTCATCTCAAAAACAGCAAGTAAGCAAATAGACAAAACAATAAAAACAATACGAATATTCATAATCATTTTATTATTTATCCATTACACCTCTATATACAGCCTTACGTAATGTACCATCAGCATCGTCTCCTGCATATTCCCAATACATAGCACCTCGTAACCCCATCTCTTTAATATAATTGCATTTGAGTTTTATCGACTGCTCATTTTCGTATCCACAGATAAAAGCTCCCGCACTATCCGAAATATAAGGAGCTTGGGCTTGTGCATCCCATTGCCTGATATAATTGTCGTCTAGTTTTATTATTTTCTTATAGTCTATAAAGTCTGCAAAATCTTTTGTGCCACGTCCATAAAAAGGAATACCTAACACCAATTGGTCGGGAGACATACCCGCAGCTATATGAGCTTGTACAGCCTCATCTGCCGATTGACGTACATTTTCTGATTTATAGAGGGCTGAATGATGCCAAGGAGCGCTACCCATATCGTATGACATGATATTAACAAAATCAAGAGACTTACTTACCGATCTGAAATCAATATATTTACCATTAGCAGCAGTGGCTATTGTTAACAATTTGTTATCCCCTATGGCAGCCCGAATATCTCTCATCAATAAAGTGAAGTTTTCAGTATCATCGGGAGAGGACGATATACCACCCACACTCGATGTAGGATATTCCCAATCGATATCTATTCCATCGAGTTGGAACTGAGAGACTACACGTTGACAATCTTTAGCAAAAGATTTGCGTTTAGCTTCATCCGCTGCCATTTCGCTAAACCGTCCACTACCCCATCCTCCTATTGAAAGCAGGATATTCAACGACTTATTTTCCTTTTTCAGAGCTACTATCTCTTTCAATCGATTTTCATTATCAATTCTGACCCCATCAAAAGTATCGGAGACGTGCCCAAAAGCATAATTGATATGTGTGATATAGTGAGGATCGGGCATATCTTCTGTCCACGAAGTGACATAGGCAATAACCACTTTAGGTGGATTGGCTTGAAGATACGGACTACTCGAAATATAACATAACAAGCATAAAATAAATAATGTAAAGTGTCTTTTCATGTTCTTTGTGCTTTTGGTTTCAATATAAAGATATATAAAATATAAGTTCGAAGTCTAAAAATTGATAAATGACAACAGGATTCAAGCATAATTTCCTGAATCCTGTCATACTAGTAAATTAAATAAAAAGCGGAAATTATTTCAAACTAAATGAAATCTTACTTTTAATATCGGTTGACGATGCTCCAATCAGAGCCTCAAAATCGCCATTCTCGGCAACCCAATCGTGCTTATCAGCATCAAAAAAGCTCAATGCTTCTTTATCGATGGTAAAGGATACTGTTTTCTCTTCACCCGCTTTTAAGAATACTTTCTCAAATCCCTTCAATTCCTTTACCGGACGTGGTAAAGACGATTTAAGATCGCTAATATACAATTGCACTATTTCGGCACCATCGCGACTACCCGTATTCTTCACGTTTACACTCAGTGTTACTTGGTCGTTTATGCCCATTTCTTTCTTATCACCAGAAACTTTCCCGTAAGCAAAGGTGCTATAACTAAGTCCATGACCAAACGAAAATAAAGGTTTTATCTTTTCTTTATCAGCCCAACGGTATCCCACAAAAATGCCTTCTCGGTAAGTAACCTCATTGTCTACTCCTGGATATTCTTTCAGCGCATGAGCTCCATTATCCTCCAGTTTCACCGGAAAAGTAAAAGGTAATTTACCCGATGGATTAACGTCTCCCACAAGTACCGAAGCAATAGCATTGCCTGCTTCTGTACCCAAATACCATACCTGAACAATAGATGCCACTTCATTCACCCAAGGCATGGCAACCGCATTGCCCGAAACATTTACGACTACTATATTTTTGTTCACTTTAGCCAGTTCTGAGATTATTTTGTCTTGTTCGTAAGGCAAGCCTAACCCCAGACGATCATCTCCTTCGCTATCTTGGTGTTTATTTTTGTTTAACCCACCAACAAACAAAACAATATCTGCTTCTTTAGCCGCACTTAAAGCCTCATCCAATAGTTCTTGAAAACTACGATTATCGAAAGTATCTCCAGCACTTAATCCATCTTGCCTCTGTCCTTTTTCGCCTACATAACCTCTGGCATAGATAACTTCGGCTTGAGAACCTACTCTGGCTTTGATACCATCTAAAGGAGATATTTCATATTTCGCTTTTAACGAAGAACTTCCACCTCCTACGGTCATCGCTTTTATAGCATTTTCGCCTATTATGGCTATCTTTTTTGTTTTACTCAAATCGATAGGAAGTACATTATTTTTGTTTTGCAACAACACAATACCCTCTTCAGCAATTTTCTTTCCAGCCAAAGCATGCTCCTGAGTTCCGAAAGAACCCGAAGGGCGATTTGCACTCATATTGGTACGAAAAACCATACGCAGAATATTGCGAACCTTTTTGTCGACTTCTTCTTCCTTCACCTCTCCCGATTTTAATAGCTTGAGAAAGGGTTGAGCCAAATAATAATTATCATAAGCATTACTAGCTCCTTCACTAAGTCCATTAGTCCATGTTCCAAACTCCATATCAAGCCCATGATAGATAGCTTCTTTGGTATTTGACACACCACCCCAATCAGAAACTACAACTCCATCGAATTTCCATTCATCTCTCAGAATATCATTCAAAAGATACTGATTATGACATGCCCATTGTCCTTTGTATTTGTTATATGCTCCCATTATCGCCCATGCTTTACCCTCTTGCACAGCGGCTTTGAAAGCAGGCAGATAAATTTCGTACAATGTACGATCATCTACATTAACATTCACAGTATGACGATCTACCTCCTGATTATTCAGAGCAAAGTGTTTTACACAAGCCGCAACACCATTCGATTGAACTCCCTGTATATAAGGCACAACCATTTTAGATGCCAAAAACGGGTCTTCACCCATATATTCGAAGTTACGACCATTGAGTGGCGTACGATAGATATTAACACCGGGAGCTAATAGTATATTCTTGTTACGATAGCGAGCTTCTTCACCTATTACCTTTCCATAAAGTACTGACATCTCAGGACTCCATGTTGCAGCTAAACAAGTTAGTGCCGGAAAGGCGATACAAGAATCGTTAGTCCATCCTGCTTGATTCCACTGATCCCAAAACACTTCGGCTCTTATTCCGTGTGGTCCATCGGATGTCCAATTCTCAGGAATACCCAATCGGGGAACTCCTGCCGAACTAAACTTAGATTGTGCATGACACATTGCAACCTTTTCTTCTAAAGTCATGCGAGACAGTGCATCTTCTACTCTTTTCTCTATATCGGCATTCGGGTCGAGATACACAGGTTTCTGCTGTGCTAGCAATGAACAGCAGAGCAGTAGTGCACCTGCCAATATTGTGCTTTTGATTATCTTCATCGTCTATATATATTTAAGGTTATTAACTGTTTAACTGCATAATATCCGATTTACAAATATTATTCAGGCTTCAACCCCAATGCTTTGATGTAATCTTTTTGAATTACGTTATTTTTGAATTTACTGTTTTCAACAAACCCTTGCATTGCTTTCCACGACTCATTCTGATCAGGACGAGCATCACGAATCTCTTTGTATGTGCCACGCACTGCTTCCGAAAAAGCCACAACCTTATCCCATCCGGCAGGAGGAGTAATACCCACAAACGACGATCCATCGATTTTCTTGTAAGGCCAGAATGTCCAACCAATATTGTTTTCTTCCATTACCTTGCAGAATGATGCCATCCACTCGTTGGTATTATGACCTATCTCGCCCATATACATAGGTAGATTAACACTGTCTCTGAATTGAATTATAGATTGGATAGCTTCTTTGGTAGGCTCTCCACCATAACGATGGCAGGTATACATAATCTTATCATCGAATTTAGAATCTGTAAAAGGCTTGAAGTTCCCATTCCATTGCGAACCGCCCAACAAAATAATGTGATTGGTGTCTACTGTACGAATTGCAGCAACCACTTTTTTGTATAGAGGCTCCAATTTTGCATTCAACTCTTCCATATTAGGAAAGTAAGGAGCAATAGGCTCATTAACCAATTCGTATCCTAAAATGATTGGCTCATTTTTGTAATAATCGGCAATACGAGTCCATATTTCAAAAAATTGTTTTTGTGATGCTTCACTCTCTAACAGCCAAGGATAACCGAAACTATCGTCAATATTATCACCGGTTTGTCCTCCGGGAGCATCGTGCATATCAAGAATCAAATACAAATTGGTTTTCTTACACCAGCTAATTAGCGTATCTATACGGGCAAACCCATCTTGCTGACCTGTGATACCCATATAATCTTCATCGGTAAATAACTTGTAATGAAACGGTAAACGGATAGTATTTGCTCCGGTAGATGCTATAAACTCAATATCATCTAATGTGATATAATTATTCTTGAATTCTGTCCAAAACTCTTTAGCCAAATCAGGTCCAACAAGTTCACTAAACATCTGATTCATTCGTCCTGGAGAATTGGTCTTGTTAAAACCAAACATATATCCCTCAGGATTCATCCAATTACCCAGATTGGTTCCTTTTATAAACAATTTCTCACCATTAGGCATTATTAAATCCTGTCCGCTCACCCTTACAAAAGCTTCGGCAGGCAAGTCTTGCTTTGTGGCTTCAGTTTTACAACTCACAAAGAGTATTGCAAACAACACGCAACAACAAAAATTAAGGCTAATTCTCTTCATTTAATTTTAGGTATTATGGTTTTACTTAAAAGATTTCATTACAAAGCGAGATTATTTCTTCTCAATAATGCCTCCAGAAAATAATAGTCAGCATAATTAATCGGCACATCTATTTCGCTGTTTCCAGGAAGATGCCCTGTTGAGTGTAATAATAAGAAGCCTTGAGTTGTGTTCTCCTCAGCTCGGTATTTCTCAATTAAACTCGCCAGCATTTGATCAGCCCAAGCTATATATTGTTCTTTATTTTCGGGACTATATCCTGCTAATTCATACAATGCAGATGCAATTATACATGCTGCCGAAGCATCTTTAGGTGCATTAGGTATTGAAGGATCATTAAAATCCCAAAAGGGAACCATATCAGCAGGTAAAGTAGGATTAGTGAAAACGAAGTGAGTGATACCTTTAGCTTGATCCAAAAATTCGGAATCTTGCGTATAACGATACGACATTACATAACCATACAAAGCCCATGCCTGGCCTCTTGCCCATGCCGAAGGATCGGAATACCCCTGAAAAGTTTGTTTCTTAATAGCTTCACCACTAATGGTATCGTAGTCAATAACGTGATAAGAAGAGAAGTCGTCTCTGAAATGATTCTTCAATGTGGTTTTTGCATGAGCAATTGCTATGTTGCTATATGTAGGATCATTAGTCAATTTAGATACTTCGAATAATAATTCCAAGTTCATCATATTATCTATAATCACCGGATATTGCCATACCTGACGATTCCAATCCCATGAACGAATAGCACCCACCTTACTATTGAAGCGTTTCGATAATGTTTTTGCCGATTGAATCACCACCTCTCTGTAATCATTATTATTAGTCAGTTTGTATCCATTACCAAAAGAGTTATACATTTTAAAGCCAACATCGTGCGATGTATTGTCGTATTTCTCTTCTTCTATCAACATACTGAATTTATCAGCCTCATTTTTCCATTTCGGGTCATTTGTATATTGATATACAAACCACAACGAACCGGGAAAGAACCCCGAACACCAATCACGAGGGTTTACCATGTGCAAACTTCCATCTTTATTGATAGAACGAGGTATTACCTGATTGCCTTTAACCGAAAGCATAGCTTCATCTACACACTTAAGAGCATAATCGAACTGTGTTGTTGTAAAATCAAACATCGCTTTAATTGGATCTTCTCCTCCATAGAGCAATAGATTTCTGTCCGATAGATTCAATTGCTTATATTTATTATATAATTGCAAATAATCTTTTCGAGAAGGATCGCTCGACGCAATACGATAAAGATCGTTGCACAAATTAGCCTTTGAATCTTCCCATCCACTTATCTGCTGATAAGGCCACACAGATACTTCTTTACCTAAAAATGAAGCTAAATAATCTACTGCACCATAAATACTTCTTCCGTCAGCAGACACTGCACTATATAAATCTCTATTTACTTTTTTAGCAGTGGCTGCCAAATCTATCATATGACTTAGGTTATACTGCGAATAATGAAATGCTAAGGTTCTCCACAACTCATTCGGCTGTTTTCCATCAGGTTCTATCTGAGTGTAAATTCTTTTGGCAGGAAATGCATCTATAACCTTTTCTGCTTCTTTGTTTTTTCCTGCAAAAAGCAAATAAGTAGCCAATTGAGCATCGTATGCTGTACTATGATTATTTTTCGCTGCGTCTTCTTTTTTACCCTGTGGACTTGTTTGCAACCATTTAGCAAAAGTGGCAAACCACAATTTCAACCCTTCCTCATCTTGAGAGGTATAAGCTGATGATCCCTTAAGCAATTCTACACTACTCAACATCGACACAAAAGAATAAGAATCTATTAACCCTTCGGGACGCCCTTTGGAGCCATCTCTTCCGGGTATAAACTGAGAATAATTAAGATTAGGATTCATTTTTGTGTCCTTATTCAAGAACCAAGCACGAAGCAATTCTACTGCTTTATCAGCATAACGCTGGTCGTCGCTATAAAAATAAGCCAAAGATAGTGTATTGACTGCCGAACACATTTCACCTAAACGATTACGGTCATACTTATCCAAATCGGGGTTCGATTGTCCATCTTTAAACACATACGGCAAATTGTCTTGCGCATCAGGATTAGGCCACCAATAGCGGCTCAAGCTTACATAATCGTGTTTATTACCACTTGGAGGTAATATCTCCTTGAATGTTACAGAATATACGCCGCCTTGCAATTCTTTTTCTGCCTGGTGGAGTATATTTTGATAAGCATTTGCATAAGTGAATGTATGCTTGTTACTCTTTATTTCGTTCAGTTTATTAATATCCCATAGCCATTGTGCATATATTGGCGAAAAGGAAATAAACAAGACAAGTATCAGTATAGATATTTTTTTCATAGATCAATCAACAACGTTTCCAACTAAAAAAGATTTAAGGTTTTGAAGCCTTAGATCTTTTCCTTTTTTTCTATTCTGTATATCTTGATTGGATAAAGATTCTTTACTTTTAGTTCTCTACCCAATCAAGATTGACAGATTTAATTTAGTTTCTAATTTATTATTTCAGTGCACCTTCATTGGCAACTGTCGGCCATCCCGGATTTTGATAAATAGGAGATGTAGATATCGTTTGACCATCATTTGCCGTTAACAAGAAATGCTTGATAGCAATAGGCGACAAGTAGTGTGCCTCCGTAAAAAACAATCCTTTATAATACAAATTGGCTGTTGATACCTGATAAGGACGAGTGTATAAACTCAACGTTGGGGACGACACTGTATTCTTCTTGTCATCAACTCCATAAATCAGTTTAGACTGATCGTATTTATCCTTCATCGAACCCCACAATTTGCAACCTTCTATTTGAAAACCGTTCAACTGATCCATTGCTCTCCAACGAAGCAGGTCATCGTAGCGTACACCTTCTCCGATAAACTCACATCTGCGTTCACGTCTGATATTATACAGAGTTCTATCTATCATTTTTCCGTGAGAATATACACCCCAGTCATTCAACATCTCTTTGTTGAGATCGGTAGCTGCAATAGTTTTAGAATAATCGGCATCTACACCTGCACGTGTACGAATAGCACGCCAATAGCTATCGGCTTTACTATCGAGCTTACCATTTCTCTCATAATAAGCTTCCATATAAATAAGATAAGCTTCGGCTGCTCTAAAAATAATGGGAGCAGTAGCATCTTTGTTCAATTCTTGATTCTTGAAGTCGTGAGAGAAACCTTTTCCGATTAAATAACCGGTAGATGTAGAATATTTCACATCATTAGAATAGATCATTGGAGCCTGATCAAACTTCTCAATATTGATGGTATTGATAAAGGTTTTTACTTCACCCGGTGCTTTCATAAATAATTTCCAACGCCAGTCTCTGTTTACTTTCGTGTCCTGAATATAATCGTCGCCTGCATAGTTACTGCCCGAAGCATATACAGGAAGACCATTTTCCATAAGAAACGACTGTTCCATCTGATGAGTATAACCCCGTGCATAGCCGTAGTAGATATGGTGATTGTAATCTGAACCGACATTAATATCTGCATTGTAAGGGCGATACATCAACACCTCACCATACGAACTCGGATTGGTAGACGAGAACATATCGTAATATTGATTCACTGCCTGAGATGTAGACTCTCTAAGCACTTTGTTGTTTGTAACCAAAGGAATAGCATCTGCTACCTGCCCTGCCGCACTTATTGCTTGATCTAAGAAAAACTTGATCTCGGCATCTGCACTACCACTAGGGAACTGATAACCTTTGTTATAATCTTTATCAGCTCCCGGCCATCCGCTACCCAGAGGTACTAATGGTGTTCCTGCATGATATTTTTCCCAAGTACCTTCGAATAAGGCAACTCTTGCCTTCATCACCAAAGCCGCATTTTTAGTAATACGTACTTTACCGCCTACAGGACTATTATTTAGTAATTCAATCGCTTTATCTAAATCGCTCAATATAAATCGGGCTACTTCATTACGTGGTCTACGTTTCGATATTTCAACTAAGATACTTTGATCATCGGGATAAGTTTTATCCAGAATAGGAAAGTCTCCCAGCTTACGTAATCGGTAATAATACTGATAAGCCCGGAGGAAATATCCCTCACCAATGTAATGCTTGATATTAGTAGCATCGCCCGATATTTTGCCAGCTTCGAAATTTGCCACTGCATTTTCCAAATAATAATTGAGTGGGTAGATGCGTCCGAAATCCCAGTCACCATCATTCGCAGGAGTTTTCCACTGACCCGGTAAATAACGATTGTTCGATTCACGGGTTGTTGCATTATCGGTTCCCATATCTGCTCCATACAGTGCATTTATTGTAGGGAAATAGCTATCTGCCGATTCGCCCGGTCCGTTGAGGTAATATCTAATGGTATAGGCTGCCAATTGACTCTCTTCTAACAAATACTTTTCGGGAGATACAGACGATGGCGGTGTTATATCCAAATAGTCATTACAACTGAGCAATGCCATGAAGGAGCAACCCAACAATATTCTCTTTGTAGTTTTTATATATTTATTATTTTTCATCGTTTCATTACATTAAAAGTTAACACTCAGACCAAATGAATAAGTCTTAGATAGAGGATAAACAGTACTGTTTGCTTGACTATTGTCTTGAATTCCGATACCTACGGTTTCGGGATCCATTGTGCCTGACAAACTGGTTATAGTCAGCAAGTTTTCTCCTGAGAAAAACACTCTTAAGTTTTGAAGTTTCAGTGCATTTGTCAATTTCTTCTGGAAAGTATATCCTAATTGAAGATTCTTCAATCGCCCATAAGCAGCATTTTGCAAATAGCGAGTTTGCACCTTGTTATTTTTAGTATTGAATATTGGACGAGGATAGTACGAGTTTAGATTCTCACCCAGAGGATTGTCTGATGTACGGAAATAATCAAGATGATCCTTGAATGAAGTAGACCACCATTCGCCATCTGTTACACCCCAAAATGTCATATTATTATCACCAGGCCAGTAATCACGTTTAAGCACACCTTGCCAAAACATTTGTACATCAACCCCTTTCCAGGCCGCATTCACATTAAAGCCAAATAAGTAGCGAGGCGTATTGTTTCCTATCTTTTTCATATCCCCCATATCATTGAGCGTATAGCTTCCATTGCTTATTTTGCCATCACCATTCAAATCTACATACATAATATCTCCGGCTGTCCACTGACTACCCAATCCATCCTGACCTCCGTTTGGCATCGTAGCCAAGTGTGCTTTCATTTCTTCGTCAGTCTTAGCTATACCCAAAGTAGTATAACCATATATATTGCCTATCCATTCACCCTCGAGGTATGTACCTAAATTTCCGGTAGGGTTACCATAGCGTAACACTTTACTTCGTGCATCAGATAAATTCAAACGTACACCATAGCTAAAATCTTGAATTCGATCACGCCATTCTACTTGCAACTCCCATCCCGTAGTTTTCAAGTCTGTATTATTGGTACGAGGAACATCTGTACCCAAGCTGGCAGGAAGCTCGATACCTGGACCTAACATATCTTCGGTCTTACGTACGAAATAATCAAACGAACCGGTCAATCGTCCATTGAGAGAAGAAATATCAAAACCAAAGTTGGTTGTTTTCACCTTCTCCCATGTCAATGTAGATGTTACTAGCTTAGGAGCATTTGCTGTATTAGGTTTAGCTCCATTGATCAACCAGTTACCATTAGCCGAATTAACATCTATGATTCGGTAAGTAGGATACAAACTGTTTGTATTTTGATTAGCCAAAGACCCATAAGACATTCTAAATTTAAAAGTCTCTATTTTGTTTGCTAAAGGTTTCCAGAAATCTTCACGAGCCATATTCCATCCCAAAGAGAAAGAAGGAGTCAGAATCCATCGATCCTCTGAACGGAAACGAGACGAACCATCGTATCTCAAATTTCCTTCGAAAAGATAACGACCATCGAAGTCATAATTTACACGGCTGAAAAAACCTGCATTCGCCCATTCTTCGTAAGCTCCCGAAATTCCAAAATTAGATACATTGTTAGTTGTCAAATTCAAGACAGGCATATCTGTCGAAATCATATCAGAGCGTTGTGCTGTTGCATTTCTGTACTTTTGCTGCTCACTCTGAAAACCTCCTGTTACAGCAAAACCATGCTTATCTAAATTGAAGTGATAGTTCGAATAAATATTCGGATTCAGGAAAGTAGACTTGTATGAATACTCCGATACTGCATTTTGGCTATATCCTGTCATAGTAGCCGCATATGTTTTCTCCGGATCATCAGCATAGTGAGAATACACTATTTTGTGATCCCAGTGATTCCAATTATTATCAATCTTCACATTCATCTCGCCGATGATGTTCCAGTTCTTGATTGGAGTAAATGTAAGACGTCCTTGTTGAACCAATCCATCATTCTGATCCTTGTGTCTACCTCCGTCTTTCAATGCACCTATATAATTGATATCCGACATGTAGTAACCATTAGGGTCATAAACCGGACGAACCGGACGAGTACGACGCAACACATTATTATAGAAATCGTTGTACATTACTGCCGGACGAGAATAGTCGGCACGTACATAACGAGTCATATAATCAAGTTGTACATATTTGGTTAACTGTGACGATATTTTAGCAGTCAAGTTGTAACGTTTATAGTTATCAGTACCATAACGCATAAACCCACTTTGATCTAAATAATTAGCAGACAGATAATAGGTCAGTTTATCAGATCCTCCACTTACGCTGGCATTGTGTTCCTGAGAAGGAGCCCATTCACGAAAATATTCTTGCAGCCAATCCACATTGCCCCATGTAAAATCATAATCCCATTTGCCATTACCTTGAGCTTTAGCAACATCATTAGGTGCCAATTTACCTTCATAATAATCTTTTACCTTTTGTTTATACTCCTCAGTATAATAGTGTGTATTATTCTTATTATACATTGCATCATCGTAGAAATTTACATACTCCCACGAACTCATCATCTTAGGTAACTTTATTGGAGTATTAAATCGAAAACTATTGTTATAGTTGATCACAGCACGCCCCGATTTACCTTTCTTGGTTGTAATAAGTATCACACCAAAAGGCGCTCTTGATCCATAAATAGAAGCTGCCGCCGCATCTTTTAATACCGATATATTATCTATATCCTGCGGATTGATAGTATTAATATCGCCTTCCATTCCATCAATCAAAATCAATGGTGAGCCACTCGAAAAGTCGCCGATAGTACCCGATCCACGTATATTGATCGATTTACTGGCATTAAGTTCCCCACCCTTTCCTGCATTCGAGATATTAAGCCCGGGGACTACACCTTGCAGAGCCATGGTAGCAGAGGAAACAGGTCGAGATTCAAAATCTTTGGCAGAAGCTGTACCTACTGCTCCCGTCAGGTTTACTTTCTTCTGTACACCAAATCCTACAACTACTACTTCATTTAGAGCTTGAGTGTCTTCACCCAATGCGATTCGCATGTTAGCAGTTGCTTTTACCTCTTGTTTCTCGTAACCAATATACGAGGCAACAAGAGTACTGCCCAAGGGGGCTTCTAAAGTAAAGTTTCCGTCAATATCAGAGATCGTACCATTGGTCATCCCTTTCTGTACGATAGCCACGCCAATCAAGGGTTCATGCGAAGAGGCATCCACAACAATTCCTTTGATGGATGTATTCTGAGCAAAAGCTTCTAAAAACAAAAGCATTGTGAACATGGTAAGGAGGGTCTTTCGACTCCTCAGGAAGATTTTCTTTCTGTTCTTTTTCATGAATATTTAGTCTTAAAGTTAAACATCGCGGACAGCCAAATTGAGGACTGTTTCCGTTTTCATTTGATTAGTAATAGACTTATTAATTAGATTATCGATTAAATGAAAGCCATAGAAAAGGGACTAAGGTTGAGCTACAAAAATATTGGCTATGAGAACAGAAATTTCATCCAATTATTTAAAAAGTGAATCCTTAAAACAGGCAACACACTACTAATCAACAAGAAACGACTATTAATATTTGCGAAAAAGTGGACATTAGGTGGTTAACAGTAGACTATTAATGACATATAAGAAGGCTTAAACAAGCAATTCTATATAAATCTGTCAAATTAGAAATAAACGATATAAGTGAGGTTTCTGTAAAATACATATCTTTGATCAATAAACCTGCTATCCACATACACTCACATGAAAAAAATCCTATGCATCTCCGGTCTCCTATTTCTACTGACCCCTACTCTGTCAGCCAAAATAGACTTAGACTCATTATTCAATGAACTTGATAGCAAAATCAAGCACAACGATATTTATATTGAATTGAAAGATCTTAGGATAGATGATTTGAAAGCTGAAAAAAAGAAAACGAATAATACCCCACAACAACTCTATGCCATCAATCAATCGCTATATAAGGAATATAAATCTTATATCTCCGACTCTGCAATTTCTTACCTAAATCGAAATTTAGATATAGCCTATTCGCTCAAAGACCAGTATAAAATAAACGAAACATCAATTACACTCAGCAATTTATTTGTTGCCTTAGGAATGTATCTGGAAGCTAGCAAACTAATGGGTGACGTCAAGAAAGAGTATTTCGATAACCAGCAGCGGATAGAATACTATTCTACTTATCGTTATCTGTATTCGGGATTGAGGTTATATTCGCAAAATATGCGAAACAAAGATGAATATTGGAAAATGTCGCATGCATACATGGATACTCTGTTTATGATAGCTCCCCCAAACTCGGAAGAATACTTGCGGATAAAAGAAACAAAACTACGAGAAAACGGAAAAATTGCAGAAGCACTCGAAATAAATGACCGAAGATTGGAGTTAACAAAAATAGGTACAACCGACTATGCCTTTGTTACGTTTCACCGTTCACTCTTATACCGACAAATAAAAGATCTTGATTCCGAAAAGAAGTATCTTATCTTATCTGCAATATCCGATATTCAGTCAGCCATAAAAGACAATGCCTCCATACCCATTCTTGCTAATATGCTGATGCAAGAAGGCGATGTAGATAGAGCATACGCTTATGTGCGTTTTTCTCTAGAGAATATTAATGATTATAATACACGGGTGAGAAGTTCTGAAATATTAAATATTCAAACGATTATTGACAAGGCATATCAGCAAAAAAATGAAGAACAAAAACAAAAACTTCGCTTCTTTCTCATAGTTATAAGTCTTCTTTCTGTGCTCCTTATTATATCAATATGCTATGTATATAAACAGATGAGAAAGGGAGTAACAATAAGCAAACGACTCAAAGAATCTAATTTGGCGCTCAACACCCTCAATCAAAAGTTACACAACATCAATATAGAGTTGCAGCAAACCAATTCGGATGTATCGGAAGCCAATCAGATTAAAGAAGAGTATATTGGATATTTCTTGGGCGAATGTCTCAAATATATAGACAAATTAGATGCCTTTAGAAAGATGGTTAATAAGAAAATTCAAGACAAGCAGGTCGAAAATCTATATAAGCTAACTAAGGACAACATTCTGAAAGAAGAAGAGCTGAAAGAATTATTTACCAATTTTGACACTATATTTTTACATTTGTTTCCCGACTTTATCGAAAAGTTTAATTCTCTGCTTCTCGATGAAGAACATATTATTCTCAAGAAAGACGAGGTACTCAATACCGAATTCCGTATATATGCACTCATTCGACTAGGTATCAACGATAGTAACAAAATAGCCAGCTTCTTGGGATATTCGGTCAATACCATTTATAATTACAGAGCCAAAGTGAAAAACAAGGCTAAAATCGCGAGAGAAGACTTCGAATGGGCTGTTCGCCGAATAGGTACTTTCAGAAAATAAACAATTGATTACATCCTCTCTGAAAATAAAGAAGCAGAATCTTTATTTATAAATAAGAAAAATACAAGGTTTCTTATTCATATCAGGCAAACGTTTTGCCCACTCTTTAATAGATAAGGTTTTGATATACTCATCCTCACAAGTAATATTCATCGCAATGCAAAGTTTGGTTGATGGAGTACAATTTTTCATAAGATCTTCAACCATCTTAAGATTTCGATAAGGAGTCTCTATAAATATTTGTGTTTGATGCTCGCTATATATACGCTGCTCAAGTTGCTTTATTTTTTTAGCACGTTCAGTTCCATCAATCGGTAAATATCCATGAAAAGCAAAACTTTGTCCATTAAAACCAGAAGCCATTAATGACATCAAGATGGAAGAAGGTCCCACCAATGGAATCACTTTAATATTTTTTCGTTGAGCAATTGCAACAATATCCGCTCCGGGATCTGCAATAGCAGGACAACCTGCTTCGGAAATTACTCCCACCGAATTACCATTAGCAATGGGTTGCAGATAACTTTCGATCTGCTCTAAATTAGTATGCTTATTCAATTCATAAAATGTAAGATCATCTATATTTATAGAAGAATCTGTTTTTTTAAGGAAACGGCGTGCCGAACGTATATTCTCTACAATAAAATACTTTATAGGAAGAATCTGCTCTCTATTATAATCAGGCAAAACCTGCTCAATAGAAGTTTCGCCTAATGGCACAGGAATAAGTATAAGTGATGCTTGCATTTTCTGAAATTGATATTGTAAACAAAAATAAGTCTTTTTCTTGATAGAGACAAAATATCAGCATTTTACCTCTCATAAACTCTCACATTTTTCGAGAAAAGATTATAACTTCGTGAAGTAAAACAGAAACAAATATTTTGTTGATTATTATTCTCTGACAATAAAGAATAAAGTATGGAATCGTCTTCTAAACCCAGACTTTGGACTCTAAGCTACCTAAATGTCTGTATAGCTAATTTTCTGATGGCATGCTCCTTTAATTTATTAATGCCTTCTATACCTCTGTACATAACCGAACATTTAGGAGTACCCCAAACTAAAACTGGAATTGTGCTTGCATCTTACGCAATTGCCATTCTTATGATCAGACCTTTTTCGGGCTACTTGGTAGATTTATATCCTCGAAAGAAAATACTGCTGATAAGTTTCATCTGTTATGTAGCTATCTTCTTCGGATACTTTTATGCAGTTACCATATTTGTGTTTGTAATCGTAAGATTCTTTCATGGTATTACTTGGGGATTGTCAACAGTCTCATCGAGCACCTTAGCAATTGATATAGTTCCGTCAGAGCGAAGAGCCGAAGGTATTGGATACTTTGGCACTTTCATGAACGTAGCTATGGCGATAGGTCCTTTCATTGCAATACATATATATCAGAACTACAGTTTTCAAGCCCTCCTATATTGCGCCATCTTCATGGGGATATTGGGAATAATAGCGGTATCATTCATTAAAGCACCCGAACGTCCCAAATTAGAACGAGAGAAGATATCTTTCGACCGCTTCTTTTTACTTCCTGCCTGGCCCATATTTCTGAATCAATTGCTACCGAGTTTCGCCTGGGGTACTATCGGACCGTTCGTAGCTCAATACGGGAAGCAAATAAACATCCCCAATGCTGGTATCTTCTTCTTATTCTGGGCTGGAGGAATAATACTCTCCCGAATATTCTCAGGACGAATGGTAGACAAAGGACATATCCATTTAGTGAATACTTCGGCAATGGCTATAGTTGCTATCGCATTTTTGGCTTTTGCCCTAATTCATAATATCGTTGCTTTTTGTGTATCGGGGTTATTCATCGGAATAGGTTTTGGGATGATGTTTCCAGCACTCCAAACGCTCTATATTAACATGGCAGAAAACAATCAGAGAGGAACAGCTAATTCTACTTATCTAGTAGGCTTCGATTTAGGTTTAGCATTGGGCATGTTAGTAGGTGGATATATATCCGGAATCTACTCTTTTGAGGTACTTTTCTTAGTTGCATCAGGACTTTGCTTCTTTAGCATCATTGTCTATCAATCGATATCCAAAAGATTATACGACAAAAAGAAATTAAGATAAAACATATAACAATCAACTAATTACAAATATCATCAAAACAAAACATATAGATATCTATAAATCTATAATTTACAAAGACAATCAATTAATCCAGACAAACAGATTACTAGATTTTTCGTTTTCACAAATAGGTAAAATGATAGTAAAATACAACTCTAAAACATCTAAAAAGAGAATTTAAAAGCATACTTATTCTAGCTAAAGAAACAGCAAAAACACCCAAATACAGGCACATTAGGACATCATTTAAGCCTCATAAAACCTATAACTTAAGACTTAATTAGAGCCAATAAAACAAGACTAAATAAGCAAAATACACCCTACGCTTATCTCTCCGAGAATCGCATATTTAAACCAAACATGGAACGATATTCGAAAAAGAGGAATTACAAAAGGCATCCAATAGAAGGAGATTCAAAACATTTTATACAAATAAAAAAGGAGATCAAATTGATCTCCTTTTTTAATATTCATATATTGTAGATTAAATATCTACAACAAATTTTCTTAATTCGTCATTTAATAATGCGGGAGGTACTGAATTCTTAACCTCATCTATAATGATACCAAGAACTCGCTCACGCAAGAATTCTTTACGTGTAACCAAGCTAATTTCACGCACCGGAGATATACCTTTCAATGGGCGGATATTTTGCTTTTGTTTCTCATTCAATTGCTCAATAGCCATCTCAGGAATAATAGTTAAACCACTATTATTATCCACAATGTTTATCAATGTACTGATGCTACCCGCTTCGTACGTAAACAATGAGTGAGAGCTTTTACGTTTACGCAAGTTACAAATACGCAATATTTGACTACGGAAACAGTGTACTTCTTCTAACAACCAAAGGCGGTTGATATTAAGATCATCCTCCTCAAGCTCTTTTTTAGCGTACAACGATGTCTCACGAGGCGATACATATGCATAGAATCGTTCGTAATAGATAGGATGCTCCTTTATCTTATCATTCTTCAATGGTGTAGCTAAAATAGCTCCATCTAACGATCCGTTAAGAAGCGCATCTATAATCTGACCCGTTGTAGTTTCCTCTATAAAGAGTTCTATATCGTATCCGTTTTCTTCGTGTCTTAGCATTAATTTAGGAAGTAGATAAGGTGCAATGGTAGGAATAATTCCCAACTTAAACACTCCTTTTACAATCCCTTTTTCCTCTTGTATTATTTCTTTAACCTGCTTTACTTGCGACACAATAACACGAGCCTGATTAATTATCTGAGTCCCGATAGGTGTCGGTTGTACAGGTAATTGACTACGGTCGAAGATTTTCACCCCCAACTCGTCTTCAAGTTTCTGTATCATCATACTCAATGTGGGTTGCGTTACAAATGACGCCTCGGCAGCCTTTGCAAAATGACGATGATTGTCAACCGCAATAATGTATTCCAACTGTTGTATGTTCATAAGCGATAAAATAAAAGACCATTATTAAACTAATGGGTTATTATCAATTTAAGGGCAGCAAATATTACTGCAATATTATTTTTAATCATAACATGCTTCGGTTTATTTACTTACCTAAGCAATAAAAGGCATTGTACCTTAATATTCTCGTTCTCCAAAGATAGATGTTCCCACTCTGATTATAGTAGAACCCTCTTCGATGGCAATCTTATAATCATGAGACATTCCCATAGATATTTCGCAGAAACAAGAATCATCCTTAAAATACTGATGCTTAAGCTCCTCAAAAAACGTTTTTAACGATCTGAATTCCTGCCTAATCTGATTTTCATCATCAGTATTGGTTGCCATTCCCATTACACCTGCAATTTGAATATTCTTCAAAGTTTTCCAATTCTCATTTGCTAACAAATCTCTACATTCTTCAAAAGTAAAACCATATTTGGTATCTTCTTTAGCAATGTATATTTCGAGCAAACAATTTATCTTTCGATCAACTTTAGATGCGTATTTATCAATTTCTGATAATACTTTCCAACTATCGATACTCTGAATTGTATGAATATAAGGCACTACAGTCTTTATCTTGTTAGTCTGTAAATGTCCTATCAAATGCCATTCTATATCTTCTGGTAAGACCTCTTGCTTACTGCTAAGCTCTTGCACCCTACTCTCTCCAAAGACACGCTGTCCAGCATCATAAGCCTTCTCTAAAGCTTCTTTAGGATGAAACTTAGATACAGCTACCAATTTTACACCTTCCGGCAATAAAGATCTAACAGCATCTAAATTTGCACTTATACTCATAGTTACTCTTCTTTCAGATATTCTATTTTAGTCTTTTCGGCTGTTTCATAAGGGAAAACATCCATAATCATAGTTTCGTTGATTGATGCAATAACATAGTCAGCCATTGTACCTTCCATTCCCTTTTCGATAACTCCTAAGGCCTCTTTCAGATCACAAGCCTGAGCTAACATACTCACTGCTGTTTTCTTTTCAGTTCCGCTCTTTTCATCTAAAGTGATAAAGTATATCTTCGTTTTGAAGTAACGATCTCCATTTTCATTAAAGAACAATTCTGCTAATTTTGCTCTCTTGATATCAGCAATTGTAAAATCTCCGGAAATATATGGCTTCAACTCTTCTATAATACGAGCTTCGGCTTCCGTAAACGACAAAGCATCTACTAAATAAGGTTCGGTAACTTTTTTAAGAGTTCCATTTTCCATTGTCTTATCGTAAGATACTTTGCACTCAAACCAGTTATGCATAGGACTATTTATTTATAATTAATCAGTTCAAGGTCTCAGACCTTTTATTGTTTTGATAAGTACAAGCACATTTGATAATTACCACTCTGAAACAGAGCTATAAATACTACATGTAGCCTATATTTTGAAAAGCTCTTTATGAAAAACTTTTTTCAGACATAAAGAGCTTTGTTTAGAAAACAAAAGTAGCAATTATTTAAATAAGTCAAACCTCAATTATAAATAAAATTTATCGACTATCGGTAAAGGCTGATAAGTAATACAGAATATCGATTACAATATTTTGTAATTATAACCTCCTATTGTTATTGCACTTACCAAAACAATAAAGATTTAGAACTTAAGCTTAGTATTATTTATAATTTTCGGGCACCATCTTTAATAATGACATCGTACACTTTAGGCTTGATCTTGAACTTTTGCTCATAGCTTTCGGTAGCACGTTTGATAAAGCCATCGTGTAATTCATCTTTTACAAGGTTGATGGTACAGCCACCGAAGCCTCCGCCCATAACACGTGAGCCGGTTACTCCGCACTGACGGGCTACGTCGTTTAAGAAGTCCAGTTCCGGACAGCTTACTTCGTATTTACGGCTTAAACCGATATGGGTTTCATACATCTTTTTTCCTACTGTTTCGTAGTCTCCTTCTTTAAGGGCTTGGCAAGCATCTAACAGACGTTGAATTTCTTCGATTACAAATTCTGCTCGGATGTAGTCTTCGGCGCTTACTTCGTTGGCTACTTCTTTGAGCATATCAAGTGTTGCGTCTCTTAGAAACTCTACTTCGGGATGGTATTTACGGATGTATGAGGCTGCGTTTTCGCATGATTCTCTGCGCTTGTTGTAGGCTGATGAGGCTAGCTCGTGTTCTACGCAGGTATTGATGAGTACTAATCGATATCCTTTGGGATCGAATGGTACGTATTCGTATTCTAAGGAGCGACAGTCTAAACGGATGAGTGATCCTTCTTTTCCGAAGCAGGATGCGAATTGATCCATGATTCCGCATTTTACGCCTACGTAGTTATGTTCGGTGGCTTGTCCTATTTTGGCTAGTTCGAATCGGTCGAAACCTAAATTATACATATCGTTTAGTGCGAATCCGAAACAGCTTTCGAGTGCTGCTGAGGATGACATGCCTGCGCCTAGTGGTACGTCTCCTGCAAAGACTACATCAAAGCCTTGTATTTTGGCTCCTCGTTTGATCATTTCAAGGCATACTCCGAAGATGTATTTTGCCCATTGTTTGATGGGTACGTCGTCTAGTTGGAATTCGTCCATTTCTTCGAGGTCTAAAGCGTATGCTTTTACGGTGTCTGTTGTTCCGTTTGGTTTGATCATGCAGTACATGGCTTTGTCGATGGCGCCGGGTAGTACGAATCCGCCGTTATAGTCGGTATGTTCGCCGATCAGGTTGATACGTCCGGGAGCAGTGTAAAGTGCGCCGCCTTCACCAAAGAGTGACTGAAATTTTTCTGTAATAGCAGTAGTTTTCATGGTTTTGAAATATTTATTTATATGGTTAATTATAATTATTTATTGTATATAATCACACTAGATCACATCATAGTATAGTATCAAATCCGAGCGAAGTATCATCTACATAGTCAATCGACAAAAAGAATACACCTCCGAATTTATTAAGTGGTGTAAAATTAACATTTATTTCTGTACTCAATAACGTTTTTCGAACAAATGAGAACTTTTTCATTCTTTTAACTATGAGATAAGTACATCTACTATACAGAATGATAATATAAGATTCTCACTTCTTTACTTAGAACAGATGAGCATCAATTGAGGATATTTTTAGATACTTAAAAAGGATATTTATTAGAAAGGATGTGCACAAATTCATACCTTTGTATCTAAATTTAGATTAGTACTTTATCCCATGGAGAAACTCCGACCAATAATGTTTGCCGGCACAGGTAGCGATGTTGGCAAAAGTGTGATTGCTGCCGCTTTTTGCCGAATATTTTTACAAGACGGTTATCACCCCGCCCCTTTCAAAGCTCAAAATATGGCTCTCAACTCTTTTGCAACTCCCGAAGGATTGGAAATAGGACGAGCACAAGCCGTTCAGGCAGAAGCCGCAGGTATTCCCTGTCATACGGACATGAACCCTTTATTGTTAAAACCAACCACCGACAAAGTTGCTCAGGTTGTGCTAAACGGAAAACCTTATGGTAACCAAAGCGCTTATCAATATTTCAAAAAAGAAGGTCGTGACGTTCTGAGAAAAGCAGTAAATAATGCTTTTGATCGCCTAGAGAAGCGATTCAACCCCATAGTAATGGAAGGTGCAGGAAGTGTTTCAGAAATTAATCTGCGCGAAACTGATATTGTAAACCTCCCCATGGCTATACACGCAGGAGCTGATGTTATATTGGTAGCCGATATAGATAGAGGTGGCGTATTTGCCAGCGTTTACGGCTCAGTAATGCTAATGACCGAAGAAGAACGCAAACATACGAAAGGCATACTCATCAACAAATTCAGAGGTGATATGAGGCTTTTCGAATCGGGTGTAAAAATCATAGAAGACCTTTGTGGCATTCCTGTTATTGGAGTTGTGCCTTATTATAAAGACATTTACATAGAAGAGGAAGACTCGGTAATGCTTCAAACCAAAAACCTGCAAGCCTCTCATGACAAGGTAAATGTAGCAGTTGTACTACTGAGACACTTATCTAATTTCACCGATTTCAATATTCTGGAACGAGACCCTCGTGTCCACCTCTATTACACCAATAATACGGATGAAATAGAGAAAGCCGATATCATACTGATTCCCGGAAGCAAAAGTACTCTTGCCGATATGTATGAACTACGCCGCAATGGTGTAGCACAAAGCATCATTAAAGCACATAAAGAGGGAACTACAGTAATGGGCATCTGCGGAGGCTATCAAATGATGGGACAAGAGGTGTGCGACCCTTTACATGTAGAGGGATCAATTGAACGACTACCCGGATTAGGGCTACTCCCAATCTCCACAGAAATGCAGGGAGAGAAAGTGACTCGACAAGTACAATTCTCATTTCTTGATTCGAATGCTTCATGCGAAGGTTATGAAATTCATATGGGCACAACCACACCTCTCGATGGGACTGAATACAAAGCCCTAAACTATCTGAGTGATGGTACTAATGATGGTTTTTACTTGGATAGAAAATGCTTTGGCACATACATTCATGGTATTTTAGATAACGGAGCATTTATAGATTTTCTACTTGAGCCCTATGCCGAAAAGTTATCAAACGAACCATTCGATTTCAAAGCATATAAAGAAGAACAGTATAACAAGTTAGCCGACCATGTACGCAAAAACGTAAACATGGATTTGGTATATAAAATATTGACTACCTGAAATGATAACAGGACATGGCGATGACGCATATCAATTTGAACATAAAATTGTAAGTAATTTCAGTTCCAATGTATATAATAAATTCGATCTGAAAGATCTAAAGGAATTTCTATGGGCTAATATCTCATCTATACACTCGTATCCCGAACCCGATGCTCTCACTCTTCGAAAGCTAATTAGTCGCAAACTGAGTATATCGCCCGAAGAAATAGGCGTTACAAATGGAGCTACCGAGGCTATTTACCTAATTGCACAGGCTTTTAGAGGAAGCAAGACCGCTGTAGTAATTCCAACATTCAGAGAATACGAAGATGCTTGCGAAATACATGAGCATAGTTTATATTTTATAGAATCGCTAAAAGACATTGAGCCTGACACACAATTGGTATGGTTATGCAACCCTAATAATCCTACGGGAAAGATATACGATAAGGAATATCTCGAAAAAGTGATCTCAAACAATCCCAACACTTATTTCATTATAGATCAATCGTATGCAGCATTTACCAATACCAAGATTTGGAGTACGAATGAGGCTCTCAAACATAGCAATGTTATCTTACTACATTCTTTGACTAAGTGCTATGCTATACCAGGATTACGCTTGGGATACATTACAGCACAAAAAGATAAGATAGATAAGATCAAACATTATAGTATGCCTTGGTCTGTGAACCAATTAGCACAATTAGCAGGTCTATATTTATTAGAAAATGTATCTTACGATTTCTCAGATTACTTATTGGAATCTCAACGTGTACAAAAGCAACTTGCAAAGGTATCGGGAATCAAAGTATATGCTTCGGATATGCATTTCTTTCTTTGTCAGTTAGAAAAAGGTAAAGCTTCGGATTTAAAAAAATTCTTGATAGAGACAGAAGGTTTTCTAATTCGTGACGCTGCTAATTTCAGAGGATTAAACGAAAGCTATTTTCGCATAGCTGCACAAGATCAACCGAATAATAATTTATTAGTAAAAGCTATTGAAGAATGGATAAGACTCTCTTTCTGATAATACCGCTTATCATTGGATGGATTGCAGATCGACTATTGGGAGATCCGCTATCGATTCCCCATCCCGTTGTCGCTTTTGGTAAAATAATAGCAAAGGGTGAGAAATTGCTCAACAAGGGAAAATCTAAAAAGTACAAAGGGGGTATATTTTCTATATTTCTAATCATAGGATGCTTTATCCTTTTCTATTACATAGACAAAGGATTAATCTACATAAATCCATATATAGCCATAGCGTTTAATGCCGTAATGGTATTCTTTTGTCTGGCAGGAAAAACACTTGCTGATGAAGTGAGAGACGTTTTCATAGCCACAGATAAATCGACCGAAGACGGACGTAAACAAGTTGCCCGAATTGTAGGTAGAGACACCTCTCAATTGTCTCCTCAACAAATACGGACAGCAGCACTTGAAACCCTATCGGAGAACCTGAGTGATGGAGTTATTGCTCCTCTTTTTTGGTACTTATTATTAGGTGTTCCTGGAATGCTTGCATACAAAATGATTAACACGCTTGATTCGATGATCGGATATAAAAACGAACGTTATAAAGACTTCGGATGCTGGGCTGCTCATATTGATGACATTGTCAATTATATCCCTGCTCGATTCACCGCTTTATTAATGCTTCTTGTTAGTGGCAGGTTATCTTTATTATCTTTCGTATCTAAATACGGATCGCAACACGCCAGCCCCAATTCGGGCTACCCCGAATCTGCTTTAGCAGGAATCCTTGATTGTAGATTTGGAGGTCCAAATTATTATTTCGGGCAGCTAGTAGACAAACCATACATAGGAATTACAGACAGGGCTATCATCACTGAAGATATGCAACTAGCTGTCAGTATAAATCAACGAACAGAGATACTAATGATTTTAATAATCATTGTGCTAAGTATTACAAATATATTCCCTTTACTTAATTTAAATTTATCATGAAAATATATACTAAAGGCGGCGACAAAGGCAAGACCGGAATACATGGAGGTCAGCGCGTTGACAAAGACGATATTCGCATCGAAGCTAACGGATGCATTGACGAATTGAATTCGATGATTGGAGTTGTACGAGCTTATCTTACACGCGAACACGAATGGCAACCTATATTATTTAAGATTCAAACCGAATTAATGGTAATAATGTCTCATGTTGCAACTCCTTCTGAGATGCGAGAAAAGAATCCTAACAAACTTCCTGAAGATTTGGCTAAATTCTGCGAAGAGTGTATGGATAACATGACCGACAGAATGGGTGAAAGTAAAACCTTTGTTTTACCGGGTGGAACGCTAGTCTCGGCTCATTTACAATTAGCTAGAACTATTGCACGCAGAAGCGAACGCCGTTTATGGACATTGAATAAACAAGATGAAGTTCCTGCAAGTATCCTTCAATTTATAAACCGTTTATCCGATCTATTCTTCACAATGGCTCGTTTCGAAATGTTTCAAGAAGGAGCTGACGAGGAACGCTGGCACGACTTTTTATACAAGAGAAGATCATAAATCTCTTCTTATTGCTATCAATTAATACAACAGCAACAGATATTATAAAATAATATCCTCATTAATAATTTGCAAAGCTTCTATGAGTAAAAAAATCATATTAATCACTGGAGGACAACGATCGGGTAAAAGTGGTTATGCTCAACAATTGGCACTATCTTTATCCGATAACCCTGTATATTTGGCAACTTCCCGCATATGGGACGAAGAGCACCAAAAGCGTATAGAGCGCCACAAGGCAGATAGAGGTACTGAATGGACTAATATAGAAGAAGAGAAACAATTAAGCCTCCATCAGCTCGAGAACCGCACTATTCTTGTAGACTGTGTCACACTATGGGCTACAAATTTTTTCTTTGATAATGATTCTGATGTAGAGCTTTCTTTATCTATGCTAAAAGAAGAATTTGATAAACTGACTCAACAAGAAGCTCAATTCATCTTTGTAACCAATGAGATTGGACTCGGAGGTACTACCGAAAACAAAGTCCAAAGACTATTCACCGATCTGCAAGGATGGATCAATCAATACATTGCCTCCAAAGCAGATCAGGTATATTTTATGGTTTCGGGGATTCCTATGAAAGTAAAGTAGGTACTATATTTCACTGTACTTTACTTAGTTGAATGCCATTTTTAGCAGCATATGCCATTTGCGCTTCTTCTAAAACAATTTCCTTTTGACCCAGTACAGTAGAAAGAGAATCGAGTGAATCATAATGAGCCACAATTTCTTCTTCAGCTAAAGCTTCCGCTTTATCCCCCAATTGCTCATACACAGATAACACGTCCAAACATGTTCTCATATAGTCAACCAATGCGGTATTCATAGGCTCGTCCCTATTCGGCGAATTAAGATCTAGTACCTCTTCAATTGAATTATTGAGATAATTTTGCCCTGTTTTAACCCTGAATTTTAGAGAAGAAAAGTCTGATGGTGATTTCACTTGCTCAGCCCAACTATATACACTCTCCATTTGTGAAACTGTGGAATTCCATTTGCTCACGTTTACATTTAAAACTTTATCACTATCGCCACATGAAAAGAAAGTAGCAGCAAAAAAGACTAAGCTCAACAAATAATATTTTCCCATAAGTAGTTTTAGTTAGTAGTAATACAATAAATTGAAGAGTACAAATATCAGATTTAATATTTACACAACCTCACTTGAATAAAAAAAGCTGCCTTTATCAGACAGCTTTTTTTATTTCTTATATAATATATTTCTCTTAATTCCTTTTAGTAAACACCCAAGCATCATCCAACTTAGGATTATTCTTTCTGAATGAAGCCAGATACTTTTCAGCCTGAGTTTTATCTTCAAAAGAAGCAATATAAATTCGGTTTCTATCCCCTGCATTAACTATATTAGCATCCTTATATCCTTGACTTTTAAATCTACCTAAAGCTTTCTCCGCTTCAGACTTGCTACCAGCACTTCCTATAATTACAAAGAACTTAGGTTCTACTGCTTTTTTCACTTTAGGAGTCTCAGCTATGGGTGTAACCTTAGTTACTTTAGCCGTTTCAACTTTTTGACTTATCGCAGGAGTCGCTTTCTTCTCTATTTTGGGTTCTTCTTTCTTTACTTCTACCTCTACCGTTGGCTTTTCAGTTTCAACTTTAGTTTCAGTAATCAAAGCAGGCTCTTCCGAAGATATAGCTAACAAGTTCTCCACAGATGTAACTTCCGCTTCGGGCTTACTAGATATTGTAGCTGATGTAGAAATAAGATCTGCAAAGAATCCCGATTTCTGTATATTAGTATTTTCATTCTCCGAAATTGGAGTAGAAGTTACAAAAAACACCAAGATAGCTGCTACTGCCGCGCCAACGCCGGCAAAGGCTCTTCTATAAAGCGAACGCTTGGTTGTAATAACTGATATCTTCTGTATTTCCTGAATATCAACTAATCTCTTAATATCTAAGGTAGATAAACCAAATGTTTCAGGATGAAATGCAGATAAGTTACTATTTGATTCGAAATGCAGACGACTTTCGGCATCTAGCGAAAGTTTACCTAATTGCCCGATCTGAACAGGTTGTCTAAGACTCAAAATAGTATTAAGTCTCTTTACTACATCAGTCAATCGTTTGCAGGCAACATCATATGAAATAGAATATGCATTCATATAAGACTCTGCCAACAAACCATCATTATACTTCAATTCGGGATTAAAACCTACGCTAACTCTAGGTGCAATAATAGAACCATCGGAAGCCATTTTTGCCACCTCACGATTCAACACAAAACCTCCAAAATCGGGTATAATCACACAGTCATGTTTCTGTATCAGGTAATCTATATGTGATGTAAATTCTTTCATATTACAAATATAAGTTATAGTATTCGACTTACCATTCTTTTAAAACTTAAAAGCAGATAGATAATTTTTATATCTATTAATCGTCTGAAATCCAATACTGATAAAGAATAGCGCAAATTTAGGGCTTGCAAAAAACACAAATAATGCTTAATAACATATAAATATAGAACACTACAAATTGAAATATTGGCTAACATTGTAGTGTCGAACCTTGAATCTAATACTATTTACTTTTCAGCACCTCATTAAACACATTTTCATATCTTAAGACTATTGATTTCCAAGAATATTCACTTCTAACCTTAGCCACGTTGTCACTAATAGATAACAATCTTTTATCCTTATTTGTTTCTGGAAATTCGTTTATAATAGTACTTATTTCATTACTACCATTAAAATAAAAAGCATTTTGCTCCAATACGGCCTTATTAAAGGGATTGTTGTGTGCTACTATAAAACTTTGCGAAGCCATAGCTTCCAAGAGCGATGGATTAGTGCCACCAACAGAGTGTCCATGAAAATATAATGCTGAGTAATGGCGAAGATTGTCTAATACTTCTTTATTATATATCCCTCCAAGAAAATGCACATCTTTAGCCTTATACTTCTGTTGAAGGAACTTACCATATTTAGTTTCGACATTACCAATAACCAAGAACGGACGAGCGTCTTTCGCTAGTACATAGCCATCCAGAATCATCTCAATATTATTCTCCGGCTCAAGGCGAGCTACTAATAAAAAATACTGATGAGCAGCAATACTATAATCTGATAGAATATTTTCATCAAATTGATCTACAACATCTGCACCATAAGCAATACAAAATGAATCAGTATTAAACTCCGCCTTGTAATATTGTTGAATGGCTAAGTTATCGGAAACTAAGTAATCTGATTTTCTAACAGCCAGTTTTTCCAATCGCTTAATTAATTGTCTTGTAAAATAATTCCATTTACTTCTCTTCCACTCTATCCCATCCATATTTGTAATTACAATAGGTGAGTCTTTCTTCAACAAATAATATGAAGGTGCATTACTATGATAACCTGCTTCATAGATAATATCAAAGTCTTGCTTTAGAGCATCCTTTAAACATAAGTAATCATAAATAAAATTGGCTGCTGCTCCTATCTGCTTTTCGGGACTATAAATTTTCTTTATTACGACACCTTTAAAATCAGGTTGATTGTATTCATGAAAATGTACATTATATACTGTAACTGAGTGTCCAAGCTTTACCAACTCCACAGACAAATACTCTGCAAATTGTTCGAATCCTCCATAATTGTTGGGGATGCCTCTTGTTCCCAGTATTGCTATTTTCATTTATAGATCAATTCATTATAAACTGTCAATAATTGTTTCAGATACTTGTCTTCTGAAAACTTAGATAAGCTTTGATATCCATTTTCAGCCATTTCCGAATATTCTTCATTTGATAATACAATTGCTTTGAGAATTGTTTCTTTCAAGCTCTGTACATTTCCTGCTTCAAATAAAAAACCATTCTTACTATGTTGTACAATCTCTGGGATTGCTCCTATATCTGATGCTATAACAGGAGTACCCTGAGCCAAGCTTTCGGTACACGATAACCCGAATGTTTCATTCCATTCAGATGGCACAATAGTATATTGCGCGTTATAGATAATAGATTGCACCTCATCTTTACTCTTAAAACCCAGCAATTCTACATTAGGCGGAATTTCAGTCAGAGACAAATCCCCTACTCCTGCAATTTTAAGTTTTAGATCAGGCAATTGTTTCATTGCCGACAATAATGTTCTAATTCCCTTTTCGCGAGAGAGTCGCCCGAAATACAGCAAATAATCACCTTTCTTTATATCTTTTGGAGTATCTACTTTAACCGGATTATAAATCACAATCGACTTATCTGATATATCTTTATTAAAGTCCTCATGCTTCTTATAGACAAAATTACTGACACAGATAAATCGATCTACATATTTTTCTGTCTTATAAAACAATCGCCGATAATACATTTCCATTGTAAGAAGACTACTTTCCACAAAGCTACCTTTGGCACATCGGGTAAACATGCAATTTAAATAATTACCATTGATACACCTTTCGCAAATCTGCAAGGTCCTATCTAATAACAAATAAGAAGGACAAATCTGCCGATACTCGTGCAAAGTCATTACTATTGGAATATTATGTTTTTTAAGAACAGGCAATATAGAATTCGAAAAACTATTCTGATATAAATGGATATGTGCAATACCCGGTTTCTCCTTTTCTATGATCAATTCCACCATTTTAGCTGCGGAATGATTATAAAAAAAAGAAGGCAGATTATATATCTTTTCAATCAGAGAAGCACTCCTTTTCGGATATGATATAGTATAAGTAGGATTATAGGCCACCTCCCCCTCATCCGTTGATAAGAGAATCACATCATGTCCATCTGCTTTGAGTAAACCTATTGTATCGAACAATACAGTTTCGGTTCCTCCTTTCAGCGATGGATATTTATTGATCTGGAGTATTTTCATTTACTATTTCCCTTAATAACCTCATTAAATAAACTAATCCATTTGGGCATAATATACTCAGGAAGAAAACGCTGTGCATTTACTTTTGCCTTTTGTCCCATTTCTATTCTTAAATCCTCATTTTCAATTAGCAATATTATCTTTTGAGCTAATCCCTCTATATTTTCAGTCTCTACTAGAAACCCATCTTCTCCGTCTTTAATTATTTCGGATGGGCCACTTGGGCAATCGAAAGAGATACAAGGTAATCCACATGCCATAGCTTCTGTAAGAACCAACCCAAAGCCTTCGTAAATGGAAGACATTACATAGACAGAACTTTTCAGATACTCCTTCACTATATTATTTGTTGGAGGATATATAGATATGCTAGAAGTTAGGTCCGCTTCCCTAATCATTCTATTGAGCATCTCCTTATCTTCTCCCTCTCCAAAGATTATAAGTTTCCATTCAGGATATTTTTTAGCAACTATTTGCCACACCTCAATTAATAACGGATAGCCCTTTTGTCGTGTTAATCTCCCAACACTTATAATCCGCTTTTCGGTACAGAGACTTTGCTCTGATGGATAAAATGATAATGAATTGGGAATTACTTTCACATTTTTAATTTCACTCCACCTTTTTCGATCTTCTTCCGTTAGCACAACAAAAGCATCGTATTTATTGATGTATCTGTGCTTTCTTTTCTCCCCTACAATAGCAATAACTCTTTTGAGTAAAGGAATAGAGTTCGACTTATATTCGATCGATTTATAAGGTTTGCTAAAATGAATTTCCGCTATTCTTTTACTACCGTCTTTTATTTCCGATAGAATAGACAATTCGTGAGTATAAGTAGATATACTTATGTCGGGTTTTATTTCATTCAGTAGAGCTTCTAGACGCAGACAATGCAGTCGTCTCTTTTTCAACTGAGTAGGCAATGCTTTGTAAATAGGTAAAGACTCTAACTCATCATAATTTATCTCTAAATCTACAAACTTAATTCGAGAAGAGAAATCAAAAAAATTGGCTTTATACTTTCTGTCAGTTGTTACTATAGTCACATCATAGCCCATAACATCCGCAAGGTAATTAGCCTTACTGCAAATGCTACGTTCCATACCTCCCGATTGAGAAGAATCTATGAGACAATATACAATTTTCATTCGTCTTGAGTATTTTCAATCAAGCTGCTTGGGGTCTGTATCGAAAAGCTCCTCCTTGTTGTATCGGTATTTGTACAAGAGTACCCAAAACAGATTATTCCCTATAATTACACTGAATAAAAGCAAAGACTCCATAAGTCCATAAACCAGAAAACTTACAACAACAGCAATAATAATGATATTCTGCTGCTTCACAATATTCCTAATTGCAAAGAAGTATAAATATATGAAATATATGAACAGAAAAACGCCTGCTTCAAAAAGCAGATGCATATAACTACTATCAATTATAATATAGTCAAATGCGGTTGTACCTAACAGATATTGTATGGGGACTAAGCTATCGAGCAATTGTTTATATAAAGTAAGGCGAGTACTAACTAACATATTCAAAGCAGGATATTCTTCAACATTCTGAGCTAAATAGATAGTCAATGCAGTAAACAACAGAGGTAATATGTAAAGAATATACCGTGAATAACCGATTCGATAATTAGGCTTTAACTTCATCCTTAGAGAATAGTAAAACAGAACTACACAGAAAGTAATGATCGTCAATATAAAACTACGGGAAACCGTCTCAGTATAAAGATAGATGGATAATAACATTAAAACACTCAGTAGAATCCAAACAAAATTTCTATATCTGGATAAATAACAATACAACAACAAGGATGTGAATAATCCCCAATAATATATTGCAGCAATATTAGGATGTCCAAACCCAAAATCATATCGTACCCGAATAAGACTAAAAGTTTCGGACTGCATCATTCGTCCCGTTCCTACAAACAAAAACATTATGAAAACAGTAGTCCCCAATATGATTATATTGTATTTCAGATAGGTTTTCAGATTCAATGTAGATACGCACTGCATCAATATTATAGGCGTGAGTACGTTCAGTTTATAGGGTGTAAATTCGGCTAGAGAGATAATTACAAACAGACCTAAGCAATACAAATACTCACGTCTCATAGCAGCATAATCGAACGACAGGAGGAAAAAAACAACTGTGAGGACGGAGAGAATCTCCTGCCTTTCACCCAATACGACCGTAAAAAGGAATCTGAAATTGAGTATCAATAACAGAATAAATATACTAGGCTTCCGTATCTTTTCTAAAACCTCATTCATCACCTACTCCTTTCTTTCCCAATCCAGTTCGAAATTCCGTATTTTATTTGTTGCCAATAATTCATACCTATTCCTTCCGAAACAGTTAATTCCCATTTCCAATTCTGATAACAAAGTTGAACAATACCAATTGCTAAAATAGCTCCCAGAACTCCTAAGTCGAAATAAAGAATCAATATAGGCATCAATATAAAGATACCCAATGCCGACCACAAGGAAGATGCAAGATAGGGAACTTTATTCTCGGAAGATATAAGATTCAGAGCCAATGCCTGATTAGAATCGAACAAATATACTATAAACAGTACTGCTAAAGGCAAAGTTGGCAAAAACGTAGTACCACTACCAATAATTGCCAGACCCAAATCTCCAAACAGCAACACAGCAACACAGCCTAGTGTATACAGCAATAAGAAGAGCACTAAGCTTTTAGAATAGATACGTCTGATAACATCAAGATCTCTTGTTACCCAACTTTGCGATATATATGTAGAATAACTATAATAGTATAATAAAGAAACAGCTGTTAATACATTTACAACCTGTATACTCAGTCCATATTTAGCAATCGTAGCCAATGGGAGAAACAGAGATGCATAAAAGAGACTTCCTTTAGTTGAAAAGTATAATGCCATATTAGCCAATCCTAATTTATAGGTATTCTGCCAGATAACACTCATCAAATCTTTAGTCTGTATTTCAGTTTCTCTTAATTTTTGCCTCAAATCATCTTTGTAAGCAAAATAATCACCCAAAGCAAAATTAACCAGAGCCGATATACAGTTGGCTATCGCAATACCCAAAATACCATAACCCGAATACAATAAGCCGAAAGTCAAAAGCATGTAAACTCCACGATTTATAATAATCAATTGGTTGTATTCCTTTATATAACCACGCCCTTGCAGAATACAACTCAAATAGAGACAATAAAAGCTAAAGACAATACTCAATGAATAAAGTATCCACGAAGTAATTATAATATTTCGATCGGGCAGTCCATCAGATAAGTAACTGATATACCAAGAGCCTACAACTATCAACAAAAAAATCATACCAATAGAAACATACCCATAGAACCGACGCATGGCATGTATCAAACTTTTGACCAAAGGATAATTTGACTCTTTCAGAACTTCGGAAAAAGAGTCTACACCATCTTTTATCAAAGAAGTAGCACCTCCGAAAGCATACGAGATATTACGGGCAAAAGTGGTTTGAAAAGCCAATCCTATAAGTGTAGCAAACATCCCCAGATTGACGAAAATATACCAGACACCTAACGTATCGGATGGAAGGTAGCGAAAGATAGCAGGCAGTATGAAAATATTAGCGCCTATATTACAACCTTGTGCTACATATCCCCATATAACGTCTTTTCGGGTAATAACTATCTTGCTCAATATTTTGTGTTGTTATGCTTTGCCTTTGTTGGCTGCTCCATAACCATAACCGTAAGCGGCTTTGGTAGTAGTTCCATTGATAACTATCGATACATTTTTCAACTTTTGTTCCTCAACAATAGATTCCGCTAATTTGAGGTACGATTTATTTGTATAATTAGCTCTGAACAGATATACCGTTGTATCGGAAACTCTATCTAAACAGAAGGTGTCGGAAACCATTCCAACAGGAGCAGTGTCAACAATAATATAATCGAAATTCTCTCGCAGATATGCAAACATCTCCTCCAAACGGTCGTTTAATAACAGTTCCGCAGGATTAGGTGGTATAGGTCCCGCAGGAACTACATATACATTTGGATGCAAATCGGGACGATGTATAACAATCTCTTCTGGCTTCATATCATCCGAAGCCAAATACATAGTCATACCATCCTTTCGGCTTATGCTCAAATATTCAGAAAGCTTAGGGTTACGAATATCCAGACCGACCAAAGCTACTTTTTTATTTTTAATCAAAGCAAATGAAAGTGCAAGGTTAACTGTAAAAAACGATTTACCTTCGCCACTCACACTTGAAGTTACCAAAATAACCTTCTGATCTTTCTTCATCAAAAATTGCAGATTAGTTCTCACCAATCGGAACAACTCCGCTGTTGAAGTATTAATACCTTCTGCTACAGCAATATTTTCGGCTGTTTTGTCGAGACATATTTCACCCAAAACGGGTACAGATGTTGCCTCTTCCAGTTCTTCTTTCGATGCTATTTTTATTTTGAATATATCAATCAAATAAATAATCAACACAGGTATCAGTAGCGCAAACAAGAAAGAAATACCCAATGTAATTATTTTGCGAGGAGCAACAGGCTTCCATATATTATATGCACCATCAATAACTTTCGCTTTGGGTGTTGTAGAAGCCAACGTTAATTGCGTTTCTTCCATCTTGGTCAGGAGAAATACATAAAGGTCTGATTTTACTTTTCGTTGACGTTCTATTTCCAAATACTCACGTTCCTGTCTGGGCATCTCAGATATTCGCGATTGCATTTCGCCTTCAAGCCCTGCCCAATCTTTCTTTCGTATACTAATATCCCTGCGGGCATTACGAATACTTGTTTCAACATTTTTCCTTAGCAAATCGATCTGTTCGTTCATCGAAATCACAACCGGGTTTTGTTGAGTACTATTCTGCAACAAGTGTGTTCTTTCCAATAAAGCACTATTGTAAGCACGTATAGCCTCTAAAGTATTGTTTGAAACAGCAGTATTAGATGGAATCAGCTCATATTTATTCTTTGGATCGGAGATAAAACCCTCAAGCATATCTGCAATACTCAATTGTATATTTATCTCTGTACTTTTCTCTTGAAGATCATTGTACTTTTCAATAAACACGGTAGACTCCGAAGTCATATCCGTTATATTATTTTGTTTCTTGAAGTTTTCGAGATATTTTTCCAAATCACTCAGTTCATTAGAGAGTAAGTTGATCCGTTCCTTTATAAAATCAGCAGTATTTTCGGCCTCTCTATTTTTATCTACTTTGGCATCATCATTATATAATTCAATGAGCTTATTTAGAATATCTTTACCCCGATCTTTATTTACATCCCTTATGCTAAGAGTTATAATATCTGAACTATTAGAGCCTGAGCCAACCATTATTTTCTCACGAAATTTCTCAGCAGCATAATCTAATCCAGCTAAAACAACGTCTAATGTATAATCCTTTTTATCGATTGGTTTGCCTGAATAATTCAATGTAAAGCTGCCATAGGGAAGTTTTACTTCGGCAGGTAAAGAAGAGAACTCAAATTCGCCTATTTTATCTCCATCTGCTTTTACTCTTACTTTAACTGCCTTACCTTCTACACTTATTTTGAATTTCAGAGGCAGCGACAAAGTATCAACAATGCTCCGCTCCACAACCAAATTTAGAGGTGAAGTATTATACATCGATTTATCGAATGGAAATTTCTTTAAGTCATAAGTAGTGTACAAACCTAACTCATAAATCATATCGCGCATATGTGATTGAGACGACATCACCGCCGATTCGTCATCTATATTATCAGAACCTCCTAATCCACCCAAACCAAAACTGCGAACCAATGAAGATGCTATTTTAGCACCCTCCTCCTCTGTTCTCAGTTTCACATTCGAAACAATCAAAAAAGTAGGATCTACCGTTTTCAGATAAGCTATTGCTATAAATAAGCAAGCAATACCCGATACTAAAAACCATTTCCAATATCGTGTGTATTTGAGGATAACGTCTCCTACATTTACAAATTCGGATTTCTTATTTACACTCATATAAAAGTAGTTTCAACTATTTACTGCCATACCTATTACTAAGTTGTCTGACCTTAATCATTTATTAGACACAGCTATTATTAATGATACTGTGGCAATTACACTGGTGATGGCTGTAGTAATCAATGTCAAGTTAAACTGTTTTTGTTGACTCATCTGTGCATCTTTCTGATGCTCTTTGTTCGACTCTACATACACAATATCGTTTTGTTGCAAGTAGAAATATTTTGAAGAAAATACATCGCCGCTTTTAGTCAGATCAAATCGTATAAACTCTTTCTTTCCCTCATTCTCGCGGATCAGCAATACATTATCACGTCTTCCATAAAGGGTTAAATCCCGAGCATTTGCAATAGCATCCAATATAGATACCCGTTGACCGGTGAAATAGAAAGGACCCGGAGCATTTACCGACCCTAAGACAGATACTCTAAAATTCAAAATCTGGATATTTACAATAGGATCTTTTACATAATCCTCTAATCGAATCTGCAATAAACTAACAGCCTCTTCAAGAGACAAACCAGCTAATCTAATTTTTCCTAAGGTAGGGAAGTTGATCTCACCTTGGCTATCAACCAAATATGTAGGAAGCGGACTTTGAGTAGGATTAAGTTGTCCCGTTACAGGAAGATTAAAGGGCGTTACAGCCTGAGGATTAACAGATGATACTACAATAGCTAGCTGATCGTCAGGCTTTATTCTTATTTCTTGTATAGAATCAGACATTACAACTTCTTTCTGCAAGTATTCATCTAGATCTTGAAAATATGAGAAGTTCTTTGTTGTTCCACACGAACTACAAAAAATAATTATTCCGATGAATAGTAAAAAATGATACCTCTTCATTTATTATATATATTTTAATACCTATATACTCCTTACCTCGATTCGAGCAAAAATGATAATTGTAGCTTGCAATACTTTCTTAAAAAGCCAAACAAACAAAAAAAAGCCGAACTAACATTATAACGTCTGTCGGGAACAGAAATTATACACTAAATGACAAAGATACTTTTTTAATGAAAAGTTAGTCTTTTTAAAAGGCAGAAAAGTATTTTTCCCTAAAAACAAAGAGCCTCTTGAATAATTATCCAAGAGGCTCCCCTTTATTTTGCTGAGTTTTTTTTATTCAGAAAAAGGTCTTAAACCTTAATCTAAAGATAAAAATCCTACATTATTGATAAGTTCAGTGTCAACCATGATACGACCGCAATATTCACATACCAAGATTTTCTTTCCTAATTTAATATCCATTTGCTTTTGTGGTGGTATTTTATTGAAACAACCTCCACAAGCTCCACGCTCAATAGATACAATTGCCAAACCATTACGTGCACTTTTACGGATACGTTTGAATGCTTGAAGAAGGCGAGGCTCTACTTCTGCTTCAATGCCTTTTATCTCATCTCTTAAAACTTCTTCTTGTTGTTTAGTTTCAGAAACGATTTCATCTAATTCTTCTTTCTTTTGTGCTAAGTCAGCAGAACGATCTGTTAGATAAGCATGACTTGTTTCGATTTGCTCTTTCAAAGTTTTTACGTTTTGAGTAAATTCTTTGATACGCTTTTCTGACAATTCAATTTCTAATGTTTCGAATTCAATTTCCTTGCTCAGGTGATCGTATTCACGATTGTTACGTACATTATCAAGTTGTTCTTTATACTTCTCAACTTTCAATGTACAATCTTGAATTTTTTGCTTTTGCTGAGCAACAGCAGCTTCAAATTCTTTAAGATCCGACTCGTATTTTCCAACACGTGTTTTAAGACCTGCAATTTCATCATCTAAGTCAGATACCTCTAAAGGCAACTCACCACGAAGGATTTTGATTTTATCTACTTCCGACAATTTTTCTTGTAGATTATAAAGCGTTCTTAGCTTATCTTCTACTGCAATTTCTTTTTCAGCTGATTTCTTTGCCATTTTATATTTTGTTATTTATTAAGTCCAATACAACTATTCGCACATTATAAGAATAAAAAAATGCAGCAAACAAAAAGCATCATATTTCGCTTTTTTATTTACTACATTGCAATATTTCGGCGGGAGTATATCACCACGTCCATACACAGAATTGCTATTTATTCGTCACAATTCAAATACAAAGATACTATTTTCAGATGAAATTACCAAAAATAGCCCCATTCATTTACGAGATGAACGCATGGCTTTCAGATGTTTTAACTCTGCATCTACTTTCAGTTTACTATATTCATCCGATTCAATGGCATAAATAGCTATTTTGCCTTCTGCATTATAATGTATTCCCCATCCGTAACGCTTTGGCAATGGAGAACAGCGAAGACAAGGCTGTCCTTTAGAGAAAAACAAAGCTTTTTCTTTTTCAATATCATCACATTCTACCGCATTCTTACTTACATAGATATCAAATACAATATCATCTGATGAATACAGATAAGGATTCTCCTTTATTTTATAGAATTGTATTGTAGCAACTGTTTTTTTATTACCTCGTTCTATAGGAATTTCAGCTTTCGTCAATAAACAATCCTCTGCAACCTCTATAAACGTATTATAATAGTTGGTCGATTTTTCCATAAATCACACTATAATAGATTATAGATATTTAACCGGATTGACATCAAATTGAGATAAATTTAATTCCACTTCAGGATGCTTTTCTGAGATAAGATCATAAAATATATCTTTTGTACAGATCTCAGATTCATAATGACCAACAGTAGCCAATAAGATTTTGTCCTCTACATCATAGAAGTCATTATATTTAGCCTCCCCTGTTATAAAAATATCAGCACCATAACCAATAGCTTGAGGCAGAAGGAAAGCTCCACTACCACCACATAAAGCTACTTCGTGAATCATAGTTCCCCGATAAGTGGAATGCTGAATACTCGACAAATGAAGTGTATCTTTCAAATAGTACAGAAAATCTTCTTCTTCCATCGGATCAGGCAAAGTACCTACAATACCACTACCTGCTTGCGACCACGAATTTTGCAAAGTGTAAAAATCATAAGCTGGTTCTTCATAAGGATGCACTGCTAAAAGAGCATTCAGAACTTCTTTTTGTTTAAATGCAGGTAAGATAACCTCTATACGCATTTCGGCTTCACGGTGTAGCTCACCTTTCTCTCCGATAAAAGGAGTCGCGTTCTCCCCTGCTCTAAAAGTTCCTTCACCTATTATGTTATAACTACAAGCATCATAATTTCCAACACTTCCCGCTCCGGCATTGAATAAAACAGTACGTACACTATCCGCATGATCCATTGGCACAAATGTGACCAATTTCATCAGACTATTTTTTTGTGGTGCAAGTATCTTCACTTGTTGTAAGTCGAGTATTTTCGCCAATTGATAATTAACACCTCCAACAGCATTGTCTAAATTAGTATGAGCAGCATATACCACAATATCGTACTTACACGCTTTTATCATACAACGCTCAACATAATTTTTACCCGTAAGAGATTTAAAACTACGAAAAGCCAGAGGATGGTGCGATACTACAAGGTTACACCCCAATCGTATAGCTTCATCCATTACATCTTCGGTAACATCAATACACAGCAAAACAGCTTTCACTTCTTGGCTGACATCACCTACCTGCACACCGCAATTATCGAAACTCTCCTGTAAAGGCAGAGGAGCCAGATGTTCTATTGTTTGTAATATTTCTTTTATTTTCATGGTCTACGCGGATTATATAATAAAATACTCTATTGTTTTCTACCCCTAAAAGGTTACAACCCTTATATTACTTACAACTAATAACAACAAGAAAATGAAACAGTAGTAAGTTCTAAGTTATATTCAGCTTATTCTACAAAAAGTTATATAGAAAAAGGACAGTTGCTTCATAAGCGTTTTTAGTGGAATCTTTAATTTCCATTGTCACCTTCATTTCAGCTTTTATTGTACCTCTAAGATTTATCAGAGAAAGAAGTTTTACACGTATACGAACCTCACTATCAACCACAACTGCCTGACCAAACTTCAGCTTATCCATACCATAGTTGATCATCATTTTAAGATTACGCACATCAATTATCTGAGACCATAGATGAGGCAATAGTGACAATGTTAAATAACCATGAGCAATTGTATTATGAAATACGCTTTCCGTTTTAGCTTTCTCCACATCAACATGTATCCATTGATGATCAAGAGTCGCATCTGCAAATAAATTTATACGATCTTGTGTAATTTTCAGATAATCGGACACTCCGATTTCTTTACCAACATATTGTTCAAACTCTTCAAATGAGTTAATTATCACTTTATCCATAATGTCTTTAATCATGTGTATAACAATAGATATTACATCCAGAGAAGGACTATTTCTTTAGTTGTAACATCTTAAAATTTTATTTGTTGTAAGCAAAGATACTTATTTTGCTCATATATTATATATAGCAATCAGAGATACAACAAGTAAGGTATCAATTAATTCTCAATTGAGATCAAAAAACTTTATTATCTTTGTACTTCTTATCAGATTAGAGTAGAAAATATAACAATAGAAGACGCTATATCATATGTTTGAAAATTTAAGTGATAGATTAGACCGATCGTTTAAACTACTAAAAGGTGAAGGCAAAATAACGGAGATCAACGTTGCAGAAACGCTGAAAGATGTTCGTAGAGCATTGCTTGACGCCGACGTTAACTTTAAAACTGCTAAACAATTTACCGAAACAGTTAAGGAAAAGGCTTTAGGACAAAATGTACTTACAGCTGTTAAGCCTAGCCAGTTGATGGTAAAAATAGTACATGATGAGCTTGCCGAACTAATGGGAGGTACATCTGTAGATATTAGTCTGGATGGCAATCCGGCTATTATTCTTATGGCAGGACTACAAGGTTCGGGAAAAACAACTTTCTCGGGAAAGCTTGCCAACCTTCTTAAAACTAAAAAAGGAAAAAAACCTCTACTTGTTGCAGATGACATATACCGTCCTGCGGCTATAGAACAGTTGAGAATATTAGGAACTCAAATAGATGTTCCTGTGTATTCGGAAGACGGAAATAACAATCCTGTTGAAATTGCCCTAAACGCAATTAAACAAGCAAAAGCAAACGGTAATGATGTTGTAATTATAGATACAGCAGGTCGTTTAGCAATTGATGAAGCGATGATGAACGAAATCGCAGCAATCAAAACAGCCGTTAAACCTAGCGAAATATTGTTCGTTGTAGACTCTATGACAGGACAGGATGCAGTAAACACCGCTAAAGAATTCAACGACAGATTGAACTTTGACGGAGTTATCCTTACCAAATTAGATGGTGATACACGTGGTGGAGCTGCTCTATCGATTCGCTCGATAGTAAACAAGCCTATCAAGTATGTGGGTATGGGCGAAAAGATGGATGCACTAGACATTTTCCATCCCGAACGTATGGCTGACCGTATATTAGGAATGGGTGATATCGTTTCGTTAGTAGAACGTGCCCAAGAGCAATATGACGAAGAAGAAGCTCGCCGTCTTCAAAAGAAGATTGCAAAAAATCAATTTGACTTTAATGACTTCCTTTCTCAAATACACCAAATCAAGAAAATGGGTAACCTTAAAGATTTGGCTGCCATGATTCCCGGTGTAGGAAAAGCGATGAAAGATATAGATATCGATGATAATGCTTTCAAAAGTATTGAAGCGATTATCTACTCTATGAGTCCAAAAGAAAGAGTTAGTCCAGAGATTCTCAACGGAAGTCGCCGTCAGCGTATAGCTAAAGGTAGCGGAACATCTATTCAGGAGGTAAACAAACTAATCAAACAGTTTGATGAAACCCGAAAGATGATGAAAATGATGACTCAGATGAAAGGCGCAGGCAAATTGATGTCGAAGATGCCTGGAATGAAAAGATAAGATAAATTGAAAGAGGGGTCGTTGTGCCCCTCTTTTTATTATAAGTAGTTTCAACTATTTATCGCCTTGTATAAGATTACACATCTTGTGTACTTATTTACTTGCACAACTTGTTAACTACTTCACGAGATTTACCAACGCAAGAAAAAAGGTCTGTGACCTTACTAAAAAATTAAACACAGAATATCTATGCAACTTATCGACGGAAAGGCTATAGCCGCTCAAATAAAAAAAGAAATTGCCGAAGAGGTAACTATTATAAAAGCAAACGGAGGAAAAACACCACACCTCGTTGCTGTTCTTGTAGGACACGATGGAGGTAGCGAAACCTACGTTTCGAACAAAGTACGTACATGCGAAGAAGTAGGCTTCAAATCAACCCTTATCAGATATGAAAGCGACGTTACCGAAGAAGAAATTCTTGCGTGTGTAGAAAAATTGAATAAGGATGCAGATGTAGATGGTTTTATTGTACAGCTGCCCTTACCAAAACATATTTCTGAAGAAAAAGTAATAGAAGCAATCGACTACCGCAAAGATGTTGACGGATTTCATCCAATCAATGTAGGTCGTATGTCAATAGGTCTTCCCTGTTTTGTCTCTGCAACACCAGCCGGTATAGTTGAGCTACTTAAACGTTATAATATACCTACACAAGGCAAGAATTGTGTTGTACTGGGCAGAAGTAACATCGTAGGTAAACCGATAGCAGGTCTTATGATGCAAAAAGGTTATCCGGGAGACGCAACAGTAACAGTATGCCATAGCCGCACTCCTAATATCAAAGAGATATGTCTAGAAGCCGATATCATTATAGCAGCAATGGGCGTTCCTGAATTTCTGAAAGGAGATATGGTAAAAGAAGGCGTAACCGTAATTGATGTTGGAACTACAAGAGTGCCATCCACAGAAACAAAATCGGGCTTTAAATTAAAAGGAGATGTTGCTTTTGATGAAGTGGTAGCCAAAGCTGGATTCATTACTCCAGTTCCCGGAGGTGTAGGTCCCATGACTATTATTTCTTTGATGAGAAATACACTCCTTGCCGGAAAAAAGGAAATCTACAAATAGATAACTACTCTCTCTTTTAATTTTGAGGGATTTAAAAATAAAATATCAGGAGTAACATTAATATTACTCCTGATAATTCAAAACGAATGAATCTTGTCAGGAATTAAATCCCGTGATTTATTATAGAAAGAGTCTCGTTTACATTGAAAAACTTGCTAGTAATATTTTTTGCCCCCATTGCTTCAACACGTTTTACATGCATTTGAGCATATTTTTCAGCAGAAGCCATATCTTTAAATAGATATATACCTCCACTTTCTTCTGTTCGAGTATTTTCTATCCATATTTTAGAAATAAAGCCTTCTTCGTTATTAATGCTTTCTGCTAATTGTTTAGCTCCATTTGTTAGTGCATCTCCCATCATCTCGGCTGGAAAATCAAAATTAATTTGTATTAGTACCATAATCGGATATATTAATGTTATTTAGATTTATAAAACGAATCGAACCATTTTTTGAAACGCCACAAATTACCTTATCGAGAAACAATGGCTTCTAATGCATTCTCATTTTGCAAACGTAGTAATTCTTTTTCAGCTTGCTGCATACTTATTTCTTCCAATATAGAAAGCTCTTTAATAATTATAGTTATACTTGTATCAATCATATCAAAAGAGACTATACATAGAAAGTATATTATATAAAAAAGGAGAAATCTATGACTTCGATCTTCAAGCAAGACGATCGGATATTTTGCAAAGTATATTTTGAGGTTTAATTTCGATTTTAGGATTGAGTATAGTTATTGATAAATAGAAAGTCTTCGAATAAAAGGAAAAAGCACAAAAAACTCATCCCAAAACAATAAAAGATATTGTCATTATAACAGTCTGAACAGGTACAAATTCAAACTTGCATTAGTCTTCATTTTTCAGCCTATTTTACATGTTATAAAACATGAAGTGGGTACAAAAAAGAAGAGGTTGTCATCCCGACAACCTACTCCTCAATTATTAACCTTAAATCTAATACTATGAAAAACACGGTGCAAATATAGATATGAATTATGAATTTCAAAACTAAATAGAGTAAATTCTGCTTAAAAACACAATTATTTAACTTTGATTAGCAAGAATGCGTTAATTAACACATCTTGTTTTAAAAAAGTATATAATTAATTAACAGAAAAAAATCACTATCGAAAAAGGAGTTATTTAATTGCTTTCTCTCTATTAGTTTATATATTATCTTTGCACATTCAAATTGAGGCGATAAACCTTCATCAAATGCTTTTATCATTGTTATTAGTAAGACTATTGAGTTTCAATCGGATGGCAATATACTAGAGAAAGCATTTTTGACGACGAAAAAGTAGATATCATTATATGAGCGAATTAGAAAAAGAGATACAAAGACGACGTACGTTTGCAATTATTAGTCACCCCGATGCCGGTAAAACAACACTGACCGAAAAACTCCTTTTGTTTGGAGGTGCAATACACGTTGCCGGAGCTGTAAAATCCAATAAGATTAAAAAAACAGCAACCTCCGACTGGATGGAAATCGAAAAACAACGTGGGATTTCGGTGGCAACATCAGTTATGGGTTTTGAATACGACGGATATAAAATAAATATTCTCGACACACCCGGTCACCAGGATTTCGCTGAAGACACCTACCGCACGCTTACCGCAGTAGATAGTGTTATTATAGCTGTGGACGTAGCCAAAGGGGTAGAAGCACAAACACGAAAGCTTATGGAAGTTTGTAGAATGCGTAACACTCCGGTGATGATCTTTATCAATAAGATGGATAGAGATGGGAAAGACCCATTTGATCTTCTTGATGAATTGGAAGAAGAACTTAAAATAAAAGTACGCCCTCTAAGCTGGCCCATAGATAGTGGTCAACAATTTAAGGGTGTTTATAATATTTTCCAAAAGAAGCTCGATCTATATACTCCAAGTAAGCAAACAGTTACAGAGTCTATCGCCTTTAGCGACATCAACAATCCTGCATTGGAGGGTCACATTGGTAACTCTCTGGCTGAAAAACTTCGCGAAGACATAGAGCTAATAGAAGGTGTATATCCTGATTTGGATATGGATCGTTATTTGAAAGGGCAAGTTGCTCCCGTATTCTTCGGTTCAGCATTAAATAACTTTGGAGTAAAAGAGTTGCTAGATTGTTTCGTAAAAATAGCACCCTCACCCCGTCCTATTGAAGCTGTTGAAAGAGAAGTAAATCCGAACGAAGAAGCCTTCACCGGATTTATATTCAAGATACATGCTAATATGGATCCCAATCACAGATCGTGTATAGCTTTCGTTAAAATTTGCTCGGGGAAATTTGAACGTAATGTCAATTACAAGCACATGCGTTTCAACCGCTTGATGCGTTTCTCTTCTCCTACAGCTTTTATGGCTCAGAAGAAAGAAACTGTTGACGAAGCTTATGCAGGTGATATAGTTGGTTTACCTGATACTGGGAACTTCAAGATTGGAGATACTCTTACATCTGGGGAAAATCTACACTTTAAAGGCTTACCAAGCTTCTCGCCTGAGATGTTCAAATACATAGAGAATGCTGATCCAATGAAGACTAAACAGCTTCAAAAAGGTATCGATCAATTGATGGACGAAGGTGTAGCTCAGCTATTTACAAATCAGTTTAATGGACGTAAGATCATAGGTACTGTAGGACAGCTTCAATTTGAGGTTATCCAATACAGATTACTTCATGAGTATGGAGCACAATGTAAATGGGAAGCAATCAACTTACACAAGGCATGTTGGATTGAAAGTGATGATGCTGAAGAAATTGAAAACTTCAAGAAAAGAAAAGCTCAATATATGGCAAAGGATAAAGAAGGTAGAGATGTATTTCTTGCCGACTCTAACTATGTGCTGATGATGGCTCAACAAGATTTCAAAAACATTCGTTTCCATTTCACGTCTGAATTCTGATAATAAATTTCAGACCTGCAATGATTCTGAATTAAGAATATATAGAATTAGAGGAGTTCAGCAGAATTCCTCTTTCTTTTTTTAGTAGAGGCGAGAACAATTTTAGAAAAGATAAGATTAAAAAACACCATATACCCTCATCCAGTAATCTTTTTCAAGAGTTAGTTGTTGTAAGTATATTGTAACAAGAGATCATAAGCATAGATAAATATCTACCTATATTGTATATATTTGATCTCTATAAATTATTTTATATGTCATTTACTCTAGCAAGCAATTTAAAGATAGAAATATGGAGCGACATTGCATGTCCGTTCTGTTATATAGCTAAGCGTCATTTTGAAGAAGCTTTGGCACAATTTCCACACAAGGATAAGGTTGTAGTAGAATGGAAATCGTTTCAACTGAATCCAAATGTACCCGAAGATACGCATGGCAAGTCGTTGATAGATTCTTTTGTAAGAGAAAAAGGAATGTCTGCGCAACAAGCCGAAGGTCTATTTACAAATGTTGTAAATATGGCAAAACAAAGTGGACTTGATTTTCACATGGATAAAGTGGTGGTTGCAAATACCATCAATGCTCATCGTCTGAGCCATCTTGCAAAAACAAAAGGAAATCAAACTCAAAACGATATAGAAGAATTACTCTTCAAAGCATATTTCACCGAAGGAAAGAATGTAAATGATAAAAACATTCTAACCGAAATAGGTTTAAGCGTAGGATTAGGAAAAGATGAACTCGAGAATCTTTTCAATAGCCACGACTTTGCCGACAAGGTTAGCTATGATATTCAAGAGGCTGGTGTATTCGGGATAACAAGTGTTCCTTACTTTGTTCTCAATCGTAAATATGCAATTTCGGGAGCACAACCCAGTTCAGCATTTCTCGATATCCTAAACCAAGCCTATAACAATTAAGTATCGAGTAACGAAAATCTATGCAAGACAAAATAAAGATAGCCGAAAAAATATCCTTAAAGTATAAGCATCCACTTTCTCCACAGGATTTGGAAAGCTTTGCTTCGATACTCGAACGTAAAGAGTTATCGAAAGGAGAGCTATTTTTAAATAACAGCCAAGTAAGCAAGTACATTCAATATGTAGATAAAGGACTGGTTAGGCAATTCTATTACAAGAATGGTCGTGATGTAACCGAGCATTTTACTTGTGAAAACAACGTTGCCGTATGTATAGAAAGCTTCTTTCGTCAAGAACCAACACGTTTGCTTATAGAAGCTTTAGAAACTACCATTTTATACTGTATTCCTTATAGCGAAATAGAAATACTGGCTTACCATAAACCCGAGATAAGCATTTTATACCGTCGCTTTTTAGAAGCAACTCTTATCTTATCCCAACAGAAAGCCGACTCATGGCGTTTTGAAACCGTTCGCGAACGCTACGAACGGTTTATAAAAGAATATCCGCAAGCAGCTAAACGAGCACCCATAGCTCATATAGCATCTTACTTATTGATGACGCCCGAGTCATTAAGTCGCGTACGATCAGGACAATGGTAACTTATTTTTCAGACTTTTAAGAGTCTCAGAATCATTACTTGATATATATCATTTTTTATTTCCAGACTATTCTTGATCTTTGACCGTTATTTTTTCGAGACTCGTTATTCTTAATAAGCTCTCTAAAAATAACAAACCTGAATACCGGAAATAAGTACCAACTTTTATATTTCAACCATGACTAAAACATACGCCATAGGTATTGATATGGGCAATAGCATCACTTCGATAGGTATTGTAGATACACAAGGTAATATCATCAACAAGAGTTCTGTTAATTCTAGCCATCAGCACATCTCCGAATATATAGACTCAATATATAATCATCTCTCTATTTTAATTGAACAACAAGGAGGCATCGACAACATAAAAGGTGTAGGCATAAGCTCGCCCGACGGTAATTACTTTACCGGATGTGTAGAGTTTGCACCCGAACACTCATGGAGTGGTAACACACCTATTGCTCAAATATTAGCAGACAAATTACAACTACCCGTTACTTTAACCAATGGTGCAAATGCTGCCGCAATGGGAGAAATGGAATATGGTATAGCACAGGGAATGAAAGACTTCATCCTTATATCTCTTGACGATGAAGTATGCAGAGGCGCTGTTGCCAATGGTGAAATAATATACGGTCACAATATTTTCTCAGGAAAGTCGGGACATATAAACGTGCATAACGACAGAGGCAGAGTCTGTAAATGTGGTAGAAAAGACTGTTTAGAAGCATATTGCTCCGCAGATGGGATAATTACTACCGCTTTAGAACTTCTGACATCAAGCAAAGAAACCAGTACATTACGAAACATACCTCAAAACGAATTAACGTTTGAAAATATATACGAGGCATCTATACAAGGAGATTCTCTTGCTAAAGAAGCTTTTCGTTTTACGGGCGATATATTAGGACAGTTATTATCTGATCTTATTGCCTACTCAAGCCCAAAAGCATTTATACTTTCAGGAAAAGTGGCAAAGTCAAATGAACACTTCATACAAGCTATTGAGAAATCATTTAAAGATAATTTGTTGCAGATATACGCTGGTAAAACAAAAATACTGACATCTGATATTGAAAATTCAGAAGCCATCATTCTTGGAACAAGCTTATTGGCTTGCAACTCCAAACTAGTCGACGCATAATTAGTATTCCATAATATTCAACGCCGCAAAAGTCCTGTAAATGAAAATTTCGGGGCTTTTCCTTTTTATAGAAACAGCTCTAACTATTTTCATTTACACATATACTATAACCTGAAAATTACAATAGAACTTATTCAATCAGATACTATCCAGAAAATCTTTGTAAGCTTGTATTTGCCTTTCTGTTAACGGTGTTGCAGGATTATTTTCTGAGTTCTCTTTAAATAAAATACTATAGAAGTTCGGATCCTTATCAGCTTGCAACTCTACAAATTCTCTGAAAGTTATATCGTCTTCTATCTCAGTATATTTGTCTCTTAATATTTGTAATGCATTCCCTTTAATCATAACAGTAAGTTTTAAGTTCGTATTTTTCTTTATCTATATAAGTAAGATACTATCTTAATGAAGGTTCGCTTTTTACATATTTTTCGACTAGTAAATTCTATTTACTCATTACTTATTAAACAATTCACTATTCTATATTGTTCTAATTTATAGTCCGATCAATAAGAATGAGGCATTTATACCCTAAAACAATACGATTATGGCACAAGAGAATGATAATACATCAAAAGCTGACTTGGATCGCAGATTAGGAGCTCCCATGAAAAAAAGTGAAGGTCTGTGTAGTGATAAAAAAAGATCTGAATCTGAACATTTGCACGCTTATCGCGAAGATGTCAATATCAGTAATCTTGATGAGAAAGTAAAAACTGAAGACTTATAATCAGTTTACACCTATATGTCAGAACCGCTCTATTTTTCAAAGAATAGAACGGTTCTGATATTTTTCAAACATAGCATTGAGAAACAACACTAAACTTTAAACTATAACTATTGCTTTTCGGTAAGATATTTCCAAAAACGTTTTGGCATATGCTGGCGGTGCAGCTTCGGATTGATTCGTTCCTTTATAGTCATCGATTTAAAATAGCCTTTCCATAATTCCTGAAACAGCTTTTCGTCCTCAGCCATGAGCGCATCATTTAGCTTTCCACTTAATAAATGCTCATCATCACTTAATGTTATTTCAACAACGGTTTGAAGATCATAATAATATCCATATTTTCGTTTCAAATCATACACTACCCATCTTTGATCCGAGAATCGATCTTTCAAATGACTTATTGCTAAAGGCAAAGCATTATAAACAGGTGAGACGGGAGCAAAATAAATACCGTCAGCCGCTTTCTGAAAACGAATAAATTGCTTTAGATACTGCTCTTCCTTAGCTACCTTTTTTGCCAGTTGATGAATTTGAAGGACATCATCATCTCCAAAATTCATTTCAATAGAATGAGCATTATCAAATACTTTACGCACATATCGGAACAAAAGATCTTCGCTGCCCTCTTCTTCCGAAAGCCAAACATAATTAAGCATATTACAAGCCGTCTTCGACAACTTCTTTTGCAGAGAAGCCCATACACGGGCAGACCTGTCTTCCTGTGTAATGACAGTATAGCTTTCCTCCATAAACATAGGGGTGATACTCCCCTCCCCTAATAATTTATCAGGGAAAGTTTTCCTACTGTATGCATCAAAAACAGCAGAAAGAAAGCCTTCGAATGTTTTATCATAAAAGAATACAATCATAAGAGAAACATCTATAAGTTTACAACCTTAAGTAAATAAACGTATTTAATTATATACTTTCAAATAAGAATAGACCACTTCTATTGAACTTAGCAAAACAAAAGAAAGGGTTGCTATCTTAATCGGGGAAGATAATAGAAAGTTGCTGCTGATCTCCCTCTCCTTTTTTCTTTTTAGTTTCAGTCAGAATCTTTCGAAGAAACTCAGGTTTTACCTCGTTTATAGTATTCATGGGTAGCTCGTTACAGGTAATAAAATATTGAGCCTTCTTCATTACTATTCCCATCTTTTTCAACTGATAAGCATTTAATTTGCCATATCTTCGGGAAGTAACAATCAGCTTTGCAGACTTCACACCAATTCCCGGAATACGGAGAATTAACGAGTAATCAGCCTTATTTACATCAACAGGAAACATTTCGGGGTGACGCAATGCCCAAGATAATTTAGGATCAATTTCGAGATCGAGATCAGGATATGCATCATCTACAATTTCATCGGCTCTGAACTCATAAAAACGCATCAGCCAATCTGCTTGATACAGTCTGTTTTCGCGAACCAACGGAGCCTGTTTCAATGCAGGTAAACGTGTATCGTAACTGTTGACGGGAATAAAGCCCGAATAATAGACCCGTTTCATACTAGGACGTCTGTATAATGCCGAAGATAAGGTAAGAATATCTTTATCACTTTCATTCGTTGCACCTACAATCATTTGAGTACTCTGTCCCGCAGGCACAAACCGTGGAGCAGACCGAAACTTCTGACGTTCTTCGATACTTTGAAGCATACCTTGTTGGATATACTTCATGGGTTTGAATACACTTAGATGATCTTTTTCGGGAGCTAGTAATTGGAGATTTTTCTCGGTAGGTATCTCAATATTCACGCTCATACGGTCGGCATATAATCCGGCTGCATTAACTAATTCCTGACTAGCGCCGGGAATACTTTTCATATGAATATACCCATTGTATCGATGAACGGTTCGTAGTTCTTTAACAACTCTCACCATACGCTCCATAGTATAATCGGGATTATTTATTACTCCCGAGCTAAGAAATAGTCCTTCAATATAATTGCGACGATAAAACTCTATCGTTAGATCAACAAGTTCTTGCACCGTGAAAGTGGCACGTCTTATATCGTTGCTCCTGCGATTGATACAATAGGCACAATCGTAAATACAGTTGTTGGTAAGCATTATCTTTAACAACGATACGCACCTTCCATCTTCCGTAAAACTATGACAAATCCCCATACCTCCGACAGTATTTCCTATACCTCCCGCAACATTCTTACGGGGAGCACCACTTGATGAGCAAGACACATCGTATTTTGCAGATTCGGCTAGTGTTTTTAACTTTTCGAGTACGTTTTCGTTCATAGTACTACAAAGAAAATTATTTCAAATGAGAGATTAGCTCAAAAAACATTAAAAGAGTTCTCTTTGTTAAAAACACACACAATACACTAAATAATAACCAATTACATTTTATATTTACTCCTTCGTTTTTTATTGAATAAATAAAGTAAACCCAATAGCAATAACATAACAAAAAGGCTGGGCTCTGACATACGTTGCGTATCATCATTCAAATCTAACGATCTGTTTCCCGACAAAGCTTCTTCTTGCTTCTTTTTCAACATTTCCTTTTGGGCTTCATTTTCTACAACAATATATGCAGTAAGCGGTGTCAATATTTTAGATTTAAAACTATTCTGAATCAATGACAACCACTGCTCATCTGCTGTTTGAGGATACAAAACTTGTAACATCCATTGCCCTTGCATCAATAACCCCGATTCCCAATCTTTTTCTTTAATAGCAGAGAGATCACTCTTCAAGACCTTACTCTTAGTATTCAACACTATGGATGGTAAACTATCATTAGGCAAATAAGCTAAAGGTTTAACCATGGAGGGCCAGACTTTAACCTTACATTCGGGAAATGCAGTCAAACCCCTTTCTAAAATACTATTCACATCTTCAAATAACGAATAAGAAGATAGACTATCTTGGTTTAAAACATAAAATTTATCATGCTCCGGATATGTAAATCTTAAATCTGCAAAATCATCATATACAATGGCTTTCTGAATATTATCACTCACCACTACAATTATAGGATAAGTATCTTTTGGATTTATATACGATTCAAACAATATCTTTTTTATCGCCCTATCCAGAAAAAAGCCTCCTTCGGAATGTTGAGACTTCAGATAATCGTCCCATCCCTCAGCCATCATCTTGGTCTTCACATAAGTTCCCGTATAGGATATTTGAGCTTCTTGATTACTTATCAGATTCTTATTAAGCAATCTTTTCATATCAGAAATATATCGCTTTTGCTTATCAACAGTTGAATTAGATATGTCTACAATAAAATGATAATAAGGTTTTCTTGATACTGTTTGCAAATCTTGTTTTTCTTGAGATGAAATGTAGACAACCTTGCGCGCCTCATTCTCTATATCATTTATTATCCGGTTTTCGGCAAGTTTACCTTGCCCCACCTCAGAATCGTTCCCCAATGCAACGGAATATCCATCAATATCAATCACAACCGGATCTTTATGAATAAACTCAATACCCGTATATCGTACCTCACCGAGCCCAAAGGGAAATACCCGAAAGTCGACTTTATTGCCTGAAAGATAATGCAGCATCCCTGGATCACGATTTTCGTTACGTATTTGAGAGAATATCCATGTTGCAGCTTTTTTCTCAGCCAAGATACCCATCTCTTTCACATCGCCCACATACAAATAGTAATCGCTTATCCAACAACCGTCGGGCAAATCTATTTGTGTTATATATTCGGAACTTTGTAGAGAAGCATTCTTATTTTCTATCGATAAATCAATCCAACTCACCCATGCCGCTTTCTCTTTATCATAGTTGCTCCGATGCTGAATATCTATTATACTTATTTCTTTACTACCCACTTTGGCTAACTCTTTTGCTTGTGGATAAGGAGATTCATTATAAGAAAAAACGTTCCTTATCAATTCTTTTTTATTAAACGACAGATTCAGGTTATCAAGTACTAGCCACTTAAAGTAGCTTGATAAATAAGGTGTCGAATTATAGAAAAACTGACTCTGTTTGTTTTCGTCAACTACTTTCAGTGTTTTCAGCACTGAACCTGCATTCAAATCATACTCTTTTGTATAATCGGGACTATACAAATACTCCAATGTATCGAATAAGACCGATCTTTCATACTGATAGCTTAGCGAAACACCTATGGGCAGAGTAATAAAGCCAATAATCATTATCGGATACAATAATGCTTTACGGTATATTGTTTTCAGAAGTTTGAAATCTTTGTAAATCAGATCTAAATGAATAATAAACAACAAAAGAGGTGTAAGCATCAAAAAACCAGTACCGATAAGCAATATAGCAAAAACAGATAGAGGAAGAAAAGGCAAAAAGACCAAGAAGAAATAGAAAGTATATAGAAAAGTAGCACATCGACCAAAGAATACAAATAGCCTAACCTTGCGATTCTCGAAAGAAGGCAAACAAATCAAAACCCCATTCAATATAGCTAATATAGGAAATGCGTAACTCGAAAAATCGCCAAATAGATTATCTACAACACTATTAACAAATAGCCCCAGTAAAGGAAAGAGCAAAGCAACAGGTATTTTCCATAACAATTCGTATTCTTCTCTGATTGTTTTATCTGAAATCAGTATATACAGAAACCGAATCAAGAAAAATAAGAAGAAGGTGACCCCTATAATCATCATGCTGATCAATATATGATGCTCACCAGATGACTTTATACTCCACAAAGGAGCTAGTAAAATACCAAATACATAGAATGAGACAGGAATAAATATTACTGCTAAAATATTAGGCCAAGCTTTCAGTTGTTTTGTATGAGGTGTGAGAATTAATACCAAGCATAATAATGAATGGATGAGTGTAGGCATCAAGAAAGTACCGACATACAAGTAAATATTACCTGAGAAGAGCCAACGAGGCACATTCCAAGAAACAAAATCGTCTGAATAGTTGGCATACACATATAAATATGTAGCATATATAACTAATGATGCAATACTATATAGAATACAGATATGCTTCTTTCTTATACTCTGAATAGTCGCATACACAAACGACAGCGCCGACAAGCCTATAAGGCTCAAAGCAAAAACCTTCCACAATGATATTTCATCAGCAGAAAGAAAGCTTTCGATAATATGAAATTCGCCCCAACCTATAAAAATTAAAAGAATTACGGGCAGTGTGTTTACAATAAAAATCCATCTGGGATCAAGCAGTTTTTTCATTATCTTTTATTTTAGTGATAGTATAGTTTAGTGTGAGAAAAAACAATATTAAAAAAGAGAGGTATACAAAAATTCCCTCCATTTGATGCAGCCATGTACCATTGGAGTCGATATACTGTGGTAGTTTACCTTTCATCAAAAGAATATATCCTGCGATTCTGGAGACATTAGCCAATATGGTAACCATATAGGATATAACTAGAGTAAGGGGTATCGTCAATAAAAAGTTGATCTTTTGTGATTTGATAAGAACGAAAGAAGCCATAAGAAAACCTATCAGCCAGAAATTATATCCTGAACACGATTTATTTATCACAATATTCAATTGCGAATGAAAGTATCCTACCCCATCTATGTACTCCCCTTTCGATCCAACAATAACCTCTATTAACTTATTTGTTGGCATCAATAAAAATTGCATCATCTCTGTATCCAGAAATGAGAAAGCAAATCTCAGACATGCAAATATCACAAAACAAACTCCTATATATATAATATCTTTCTTAACCATAAAAGAACTTTGAAACACAAAGTAAACGATTTATTTTATATATATACTACATTTTACAAATAAGAGTCTCTATATTTTTCATTTTTTTTACAGATATTTGTATCACAACTACAACAAAAAAAGATCAAATAAATTCTCATACAGGCAGGTATGACTATAAAGTTAATTAACAGGAACGTAACGTTCTGTTCGCATTAACGAAATAGTTATACTATTCTTTTGTACTAACAAAATGTATAAATTAAATTAATGTATGAAAAAATTTATTCTTTTACTCATCGTGCTTTTAACAGGTATAAACTCTTTTGTATCTGCACAAGTAACAACAGCTTCATTATCGGGCAGAGTCTCAGATGATTCGGATATTCTTCCGGGAGCTGTAATTACTGCAACTCATACTCCTTCGGGAACTACTTATTACGGCACTGCAAACGAGAGTGGACGCTTCCTTATTCAAGGAATGAGAACAGGGGGTCCATATACTTTAGAGGTTTCGTTATTAGGATTCAATAAGTATGTTCAATCCGGAATTAATTTACGCTTGGGAGAAACTTTTGATGTTCAAATCAAACTTGAGCAGGACAATCAGATGCTCAACGAGGTAGTAATTACCGGAGTCTCTCAATTTAATGCAAGCAAAACAGGAGCTGCAAGCAACTTCAACAGACAACAGATCGAAAATATGCCAACTGTATCGCGAAGTATTTATGATGTGGCAAAACTTACACCTCAGGCAGTAGTATCGGGGTCTGGACTCTCTTTTGCAGGTAGCAACAACCGCTACAATAGCTTTCAAATCGACGGTGCTGTAAATAATGACGTTTTTGGACTAGCTTCAAGCGGAACCAACGGTGGACAATCAGGAGCAAATCCTATTTCTTTGGATGCGATTGAAGAAATTCAAGTAGTTATTGCACCTTTTGATGTACGCCAAAGCGGATTTACTGGTGGAGGTATCAATGCCATTACCAAATCGGGAACAAATACTGTACACGGATCACTTTATGGATATTTCAACAATCAGGATTTAGTTGGTAAAACTGCTGGAAAGGATATTGAAAACAGAACTAAACTTACCAATCAGTCGGAAAAAACATACGGTTTTACAATTGGTGGGCCTATTGTTAAAGATAAATTGTTCTTCTTCGCTAATGCTGAAAAAGTAGAAAAAACTTACCCATCGTCTTATAATGTTGGAGCCGGTTCTAATATAACCAAAGAGCAAGCCGATCAGGTAATTAATAAATTAACCTCACTGACTGGCGGATATAACGGTGGCGGATATGGACAACAAGATATCAACACCGAAGCTACTAAATTATTAGCAAGAATAGACTGGAATATCAACAAAGCGCACAAAGCAACTGTGAGGTACAGTTATGTAGAAGCTTCTCAGTTGAACTTCTCGAACTCGGCAAATGCACTCCGCTTGAATGACAACGGATATAATATGAACAATAAAACGAATTCGTTTGTCGGAGAATTGAACTCAAGATTATCTCAAGAATGGTTCAACGAATTCCGCGTAGGCTACACACGAGTACGCGACTTCCGCGAAATTACAGGGCAACCTTTACCATATATCAAAATAAATCTGGAGAATGCTCGAAGTATCGAATTAGGTACCGAACGCTATACACCAGCCAATTCTTTAGACCAAGATGTTTGGACATTAACGAATAATACTACTTGGTACAAAGGCAATCACACCATTACATTTGGTACCCATAACGAATTCTTCAAAATGAAGAACCTCTTCATCAGAGACAATTTTGGTTCTTATATATATGACTCAATGGATGACTTTTTATCGGTAGGCACAGCCAACGAAAAAGCTCCTTACGAGTACAATTATTCATTCTCTCGCGAAGATATAACCGGAAGTAAAAACTGGGCTCCTTCTTTCGGAGCTGCACAATTGGGTTTCTACGGACAAGATGATTGGGCAGTAACAGACAGATTCAACTTAACTTACGGTTTAAGAGTAGACATACCGGTATTTCTCGATAAACCAGGTAAGAATGAAGCATTCAACGCCTCAGCTATTGCACAAGAATATCAAGTAGCAACAGACCAAATGCCCAAAACTCAGATAATGATGTCTCCTCGTGTAGGTTTCAGATGGAACATAGACGAAAAGAAAAACACATTGTTACGAGGTGGACTAGGTATCTTCACCGGACGTGTTCCTTTTGTATGGATATCAAATAGCTTCTCTAATACAGGGGTTGAATATAGCCGCACCAGATTACAAAAAGCAGATATGGCTGCAGCAATGGCAGATGGATTCAAGTTTCAAATTGATCCGAGTAAACAATTTACGCCATCAAGTGCTATGACTTCAGAAATAGATGTAGTGGATAAAAAATTTAAATTTCCACAAGTATTCCGTGTAAATCTGGCAGTAGACCAAAACTTTGGTAATGGCTTTAGAGGGTCAATTGAAGGACTATACTCTAAAACAATGAACAACATAATGTACAAAAATCTTGTAGTACAAGAAAGTGGAAAATACCTGAACAATGGAGGAGACCAACGCCTTCTATATACAAACAGAATAAATCCGGCAACCAACCAAGCATACACCAAAGAATATACAGGTATTGTATACCTTACTAATACAAGCGAAGGATATACATATAGTGTGACCGGAAAATTAGAAAAAGATTTCGATTTCGGATTAAATACCATGGTTGCTTATACTTTCGGACGTTCTAAAGGAATAAATGATGGAACATCAAGCCAAGCTTTCTCTAACTGGTCTTACAACGAAAACTGGCAAGGGCCCAATAACCCTGAGTTATCATACTCAGATTTTGACACTCCTCATCGTATAATAGGAACAATTTCATACAGAAAGGAATATGCTAAAAACTTCGCTACTTCTGTCAGCTTGTTTTATAACGGTCAATCAGGTGCTAATTATTCTGTGACTTATAAGAATAATATCAATAATGATGGAGTATCAGGCAATGATGTATTATACATCCCAACAGATACAGAATTGGCAAATATGAAGTTTCAAGACATCACCAACAGCAATAAAGTTGTAACCAGTACTGCTGACCAACAACGTACAGCATTAGGTGAGTGGATCAACAACACTAAGGATATCAGAGAAAAGAAAGGACAATATGTTGAAAGAAATGGTCTTAGAACTCCCTTTGAACATCACTTCGATTTTCATATTGCTCAAGATTTCTACTTAAATGTTTCAGGTAGACGACACACTCTTCAAGTAAACTTTGACATTCTAAATGTAGGAAACCTACTGAATAGTGCTTGGGGACTATATAACAGCCCAGGATATTCTTACTCTCCAGTAACTGTAGCAAGTGTTAGCACAGAGGGCGTTCCAACATTCCAATTTACTAAACCTGCCGGAGAAAAATTATATAATATATCAGACTATAATTCACGCTGGCGTTCTCAAATAGGGGTGAAATATATTTTCTAAATAAAGAAACTTACCTATAATTAATTACATAAGACGGATTCCTATTCATTAACTTTGCAATAGGGTATTCATGTAGAGACGTAATCTATTACGTCTCTACTAATAAAAAACAAATCAGTTATGAACAGACTTCATTCCTTATTTATCACTCTTCTGATTATAGTTTTCAGTTCTAACCTCTATTCTCAGAATAAAGAAAGTTACACCATTATAGTTTCTTTAGATGGTTTTAGATGGGATTATCCTCAAATACATGGAACACCCAATTTAGATAAGATGGCTCAAAAAGGAGTAAGTGCGGTTATGAGGCCATCGTACCCTGCATCTACTTTCCCCAACCATTATACATTGATAACAGGGCTTGTTCCCGATCATCATGGTATTGTAAATAATATATTTTGGGATAGAGCAAACCACAGACAATACAGCATGGGGGATTCATTGACTCGCTACAATCCCGATTATTATAAAGGTGAACCTATCTGGACAACAGCTCAACGACAAGGTGTAAAAGCTGCCAGCATTTACTGGGTAGGATCGGATATAAATATCAAAAATTCATACCCAACCTATTATAAAGAATGGGCAGAACAACCTCGCCTCACTTTTGAGCAACGGGTTGATACTGCACTAGCCATGCTTAATAAAAAGGAAGAAGATAGACCCCGATTAATCACTCTTTATATGGACGAACCCGATGCTTCTGGACATCATTTTGGGCCTAATGGAAAGGAAACCAAAATAATGGTGAATTACATAGATAGCCTTATAGGTAAACTAATTGATGGCATAGAGTTGCTACCGTTTGCTGACAGAATAAATCTGATAGTAACAGCAGATCATGGAATGACTTATGTTTCGAAAGATCGGTTTATAAATATTAATGATTATTTGAAACCATCGTGGTACGAGCGGGCAGTAGGCAATAACCCTACATCTATATTTGCAAGTAAAGAGAATCAAGATTCTATATATAAAGCATTATCGAACATTGATAACATTAAAGTATATCGAAAAAATAAAGTGCCGAAAAGTCTTAAGTATGGAACAAATCCTAACATTGGAGATATCGTAGTTGTCCCTGCTTGCGGATGGCAATTTGGTTTTAAACCATCACCTAACATAGGTGCACACGGATATGACCCTGCTCATCCCGATATGCAAGTAATCTTTTTTGCAATTGGTCCCGATTTCAAAGAAAATTTCAAAGGAAAAACGTTCGATAATACAGCAATATATCCTCTTCTGGCACATTTATTAGGTGTAAAACCAGCTCATAATGATGGGAACTTTAAACAAGTAAAATCATTCTTGAATAAAAAGCAAAAATAAGGTTTCAAACCTTTTCATCACTAGGTAATCTCAATAACCACAAATAGTTATAGTGATAAAATATCGTATTAAATATTTAGAGTTACTTAATTAATCCAATAGTAACAAAATAGAGCGAATACTGTAATAATTAATCTGGACATTTGTAATAGAAGATCACAATTATCTATTCCGTGTTTTAGGTTATCGTTTATTCGCTGCTTTTTTTGAAAATAACAAATTACTACTTTTATAAAAAACAAGTGCCTAGTGATTAGTCGCTTGTTTTTGTTGTCTACCATCCATAAAACGGAATAGCCTATACTCAAAGGGACGATTATTTTTCATTCTCTATCAATAATTCATAATGTTCTACCACCGGAAATGGATCGTAATAATCATGTAAAAGTCTTTTCCATTCTAAATACTGAGCTGATTGTCTAAAACCAACAGTATGAGCTTCCAAACTTTCCCAATCTACCAGCAAAATATATTTATTATCTTGCTCCAAACATTTCCTTAGAGAATGTCTCATATAACCTTTGATAGCACTAATATATTGCCCGGCAAGGAGAAAGTCTCTTTCAAATTCCTTTTCTCTCCCTTCTTTCACGTTTAATATAGCAACCTCCAATATCATATGTCTCTATTTAAAAGAATAAAGAAATCAATTATGAACTCAAATATACTTAATTCTTCAACTTTCGCTAATTATAATTTCAACCTAACCTCCTGAAAATCTTAAATATCAAGAATTTTACATGAACCAAATTAACTTCATACACTTGCAATAAGAAAGTAACACAAATGTAACTTAAGAGAAGTAATTTTCGGCTGTAAAAAATTAAACATAAATATGGATACAAAACGTTTTGCAGCAATCGATATCGGATCAAATTCCGTACGACTTTTGATTACAGATGTAGTTGACTATAAAGGGAAACCTTACTTCAAAAAAAATCAATTAATCCGCATACCTTTAAAACTAGGGGAAGATACCTTCTCAACCGGATTTATTAGCGATGTAAAAAAAGAGAAACTAACTACATTAATGCAATCCTTACAAGGCTTGATAACAGTAAACGATGTAGAGGTATGGAGAGCTTGTGCAACTTCGGCAATAAGAGAGGCTGAAAATGCAACGGAAATACTTACTCATGTGGAAAACAAAACAGGCATTCACATCGAAATGATAGACCCAATAGAAGAAGCCCATTATATCAGGCTAAATAATATTGACGAATTTCAGGAAGAAGACAGAGCCTATATTTTTACTGATGTAGGTGGAGGAAGTACCGAATTGATTCTATTCTATAAGAATCAAGAGATAGCAACGGGTTCGTTCCGCTTAGGAACACTACGTACATTACCTACCGAAGAAGAGAAAAATGAATGGGAAGCTATGAAAGACTGGATGGAAGAACATTGTAAGAACTTTCCTAAAGTATCGCTCATAGGATCGGGAGGCAATATCAACAAACTAGACTCATTGCTTCGCCGATGCGGTCGCATTAAGCGTGAAGAACTTATAGCTTATTATCGTAAGCTTCGAACCATGAGTTACGAGGAGCGTGTAATTAATCTAAAAGTAAGCCTCGACAGAGCCGAGGTAATTATGCCAGCCATAAATATCTACCTCAGAATAATGAAGCTATCGAGAGCATTAGTTATAGAAACGCCCATTATAGGAGTAGCAGATGGTATAATAAAAGACTTATATATAAAAGACTATCAATACCAATCGGTATTAAGTGAAAAGAATAAAGCCTTTTACAGTACTAACTCTTGAAAAAGGCATTCAATAGTCTGATCTAAATCGGATGAAAAACCCGAGTGAGGTCTTGAAGTCTGAATACACGAACTTCTTACTGCTGTCAACCATCTGAACCGTTCCGGAATATCGAATGTGGCAATAACTCCGCCATCCTTCGAGCCGGAGCTAATTTTCGCAAAAGCTTCCAGAATAGAATTGATCTCTTCTACATCAGCCTCATCAGAGAATAACTTCAACTTGTTTTCGTCCACCTTATAAAGTACTTTTATATACTTAGCCCGTTTCGAGAACAAGATAATGCCCACATTAATAAACTCTTCGCGCTCAACCCTTGGCAAAACACGAATTACGGCATATTCATATAAGTGTTTTCCTTGCATCTTGAGCTTCTTTTACAAATATCTGAGAATTATTTACTCTTTCAATTAAAAATTGACGGTATATATTTTTTATATCACTTGGTGTTTCATCTTCATCTCCCCACTCTAACCATTCATCAGGGATAAGATCAACAATCTCACTGATCTTTTCAGGAGTCAGTATCTTTTTGAATTCAATATCAGCCTCATCTAACATACTTGCATTTGGCAATAAAACATGATCTTTTATCTGAGTAAACGGACTTACTGCATACTTCTCCCAATTGACCCACGAATGATGAAAATACAAGGTAGCACCATGATCTATAAGCCACAGCTCCTTGTGCCACATAAGCATATTCGTATTTCGTACAGTTCTATCAACATTAGTTAAGAAAGCATCCATCCAAACAATTTGAGAAGATAGCTTTGCATCAACCTGATTTACTACGGGATCGAATGTAAATGCACCCGACAGGAAATGCAATCCAAGATTTAGTCCTTTACTATTCTGTAATAAATCCTGAATTTCCTCATCTCCTTCCGTACGTCCAAAGGCCTCATCCAGATTTACAAATACAAGTTCAGGAATCCGAAATCCCAAGGTTTGAGCAACCACCCCTCCTATCAGTTCCGAAATCAAGGCTTTAGTACCATGCCCCGAGCCTCTGAATTTAACAACATATTTAAACCCATCATCCGCATCGGCAAGAGCAGGCAAAGAGCCGCCTTCTCGCAAAGGAGCAATATATCTTGTAACATTAACCGTCCGTAATTCCATAATTATAAAATATTTACTGCTGTATTTCTAATGATAACAGACTATTGCTATAATACTCACCAAAGCAATAAAAAAGTCTACAACCTTAAATAGTAAGTAAAGATACAACAAGTACAACATATCACGCTTATAAGTGTTTATCTAAAAACAGTTCATGTAATCAAGAAAATAAAAAAGCATGATTGTGACAAACTAAATTTTATTACATTTACACTCTCATTACTACGATCAAAAAATTCATGAAGAAAATTGATTTTCAAGAACTTACCAACAAAACGAAAGATATTCTTTCATCCACAAAAGACAAACTAAAAAAATGGGCAACAAATTACAAAGCCTATTACAAAAAATCGCGCTGGTATAAAAGAATAGCTATTCTTCTAGCAACATTTATTGCAGCCCTTTTCGGTTTTTTATTTTTAGTGGATATCAACTTCCTATGGCTGTTTGGTAAATCGCCCGGACTATCGGAGGTGAATGCCCCTATACAAAACGTAGCCTCTGAACTATATAGTTCAGATGGTAAAATACTTGGTAAATATTTCAGAGAAAACAGAACTCCTGTGAAATTCGAAGAAATATCTCCCATTCTGAGAGAATCTTTAATTTCAACAGAAGATGAACGTTTTTATCGACACTTCGGTATTGACGTACAAGGCTTATTTGCTGCTGTAAAAGACATGTTCAAAGGCAATGCCCGAGGAGCAAGTACCATTACTCAACAGTTAGCTAAAAATATGTTCAAAGTGAGATCGCAATACTCTACCGGATTATTAGGATATATACCGGGAGTAAAGATGATAATCATGAAATCCAAAGAATGGATTTTAGCAGTAAAGCTAGAAGCTTTTTATAGTAAAGACGAGATACTTACCATGTATTTCAACACCGTTGACTTTGGAAGTAATACATATGGTATAAAAACTGCGAGCAAAAGTTATTTCAACACTACGCCACAAGACATAACCATAGAGCAAGCTGCCACCTTAGTAGGTTTACTAAAGGCTACCACCACATACAATCCTCGCATTAATCCCGAGAATAGTATGGAACGTAGGAATGTGGTACTTAGCAATCTTTTGAAGAAAGACTATATCACCAAAGCCGAATTCGATTCATTAAAACAACTCCCTATTATTCTGGCAAATAATACAGAGACAAACACCAATGGAATGGCTCTTTATTTTAAAGATGCCGTTGCTAGTTTTTTGAGTGATTGGTGTAAAGAAAATGATATTGACTTATACGGTGATGGACTAAAAATATACACCACAGTTGATTATCAGATGCAGCAATATGCAGAAGAAGCCGTAGATAAGCAAATGCGTATTATACAACGTAATTTCAATAGTCATTGGGGAAATGAAAACCCATGGCAGGATGAGAATCATAAAGAGATTCCTAACTTCATCGAGAATATAGCCAAGAAGACTCCTGCTTATAAAGACTTGAAACTAAAATTTCCTGATCAGCCCGACTCTATTGACTATTATCTGAACAAACCACACCGTCTCAAAGTATTCGATTACGATACTGGCACACGCGATACCACTATCAGTATAATGGACTCTATCCGATATATGGAACATTTTATGCACACGGGCTTTGTGGCTATGGAGCCTCAAACAGGATTTGTAAAAGCATGGGTAGGCGATATTAATTTCGGATCATGGAAATATGACAAAGTGACTTCCGAACGTCAACCAGGATCTACATTCAAATTATTTGTATATGCTGCCGCATTCAATAACGGACTCTCGCCATGTGATACTCGCATCGATCAATATACCGATTGGGACGTTATAGACAAAGGTAAACCGACCAAATGGGTTCCTCGGAATGCAGATGCAACTTACACAGGTGACACCATGTATCTGAAAGCTGCCTTTGCGCGATCTATAAATACAATAGCAGTACAACTTGCCAAAGAAGTAGGAATAGATGCAGTTATTAAAACTGCTCATGCAATGGGGATAAAAACGCCATTGAACGAAACTCCGTCCGTATCGTTGGGAGCATCGGATGTTTCACTATTAGAATTAGTAAATTCTTATTGTACTGTTATAAACGATGGTATGACACACGATCCGGTATTGATTACCCGCATTGAAGACAGAAACGGAAAAGTAATATATAGTTACGACCCTAAACAAACTCAGGCAATACCTTACGAAACAGCTTTCTTAATGACTGAAATGTTACGGTCGGGACTTTCCGAACCGGGAGGAACATCGCAAGCTTTATGGGGTTTTAACCTCTTTAATTTCGATACCGATTTTGGAGGTAAAACAGGAACTTCGTCCAATCACTCCGATGCATGGTTTGTAGGAGTTACCCCCAAATTAGTGGGTGGTGCATGGGTAGGTGGCGAACACCGAAGCATCCATTTCAGAACTGGGGCTTTGGGTCAAGGCAGCAGAACGGCTCTTCCTATATTTGGTTACTTTATGGAAAAAGTTCTTGCCGACAAGAATCTGACGGCTTACAGAGGTCATTTTCCTAAACCAAAGCAACCGATAAGCCGCAATTATCAGTGCCAAACTCCTAAACGAGTAGAGATCGATTCAACAGCTGTTGACAGCCTTGCAATAGAGGGTGTGGATATTGATAACCTTATATTACCTGTAAAAGAATAGATTTATAATCGAAAGAAATAAAAAAGGTAGGGTGTTTCCCTACCTTTTCTGTTTATATAAACGAATTACTATTTATTGATTATTCTTCAACCATTCCTGACGACGCATGTCGGGTAATTGGGTCACTTTGAAATTCTCAAACTTCGCATTGAAACCATCGCCATCGGGGCTTGCAGCCATTAAACCGATCATCACAGGAATATTGTCCTGAAAGGGTGCATTACGTATCATAATATAATTCTTATCATCCAATGAATAGAAAAACTCTACTGCATCGAGTCTTCTTACAGCTTTAATCCAAACAAACGAAGGGGTTTTATCCAATTGAAGAACGCTCCAGTCACTTTTCTTATCGGTAACCACAGCACTTATATTGAATTTATTGTCTACAAATTCAACACCTGCTTTAATCCATCTCTCACTGTCGATACGAAGCATTAAGCCCATCTGATCGAATCGGGTTTTATAATTTCCCGTAATTTTCACTTTCACCTCAAATTCTCCTCCATACGTTGCATAATAAAACGGAGCATCGTCTACCGTAAACCCATAATGCGAAACTCTCCAGTAATCCGATTTAGGAGTTACCTGCATATTGAGAGTATTATTTTTAACCTCCCATTTCTCAGGCTCATTAAACCATTGCATTTTGTCTAAACTTTGAGCCAAAACCGATTGACCTGCTAATGCTACTAAGCATCCTAAAAGTGCGATTTTCTTTTTCATATTTTACGTGTTATATTTATTTATTATACTTTTCTATATCCAATGTTATGCGATATCAACAATCCACATTGTATGATTTGCTGAGCTATCGTTTCTATACTTTTCTTTGGCAAACGCCCCGCAGGACCCGATGTCCACACACAGGCAATAGCATTCTTGGTTTCATCCCAGATAGGAGCCGCAATACAATGCACACCTTCTACTGTTTCGTTGATATCTGCGGCATATCCTTGTTGACGAATAATCTCAAGTTCTTGCTTTAATAACGTCTTATCTGTGATTGTATATTCATTTATTGCTTCGAGTTGCAAATTATCTACAATCTCATTTTGCTTGCTTTTATCTAAAAAAGCCAATATTACCTTACCGGGTGCTGTTGAATAAAGATTGAATTTCATTCCTTGTTTCAATGTAAATACAAAGTCCAGCGATCCTGTTATTTGCTCCAACAACACAACCTCGTCATCAATAAGAGTGCCTATCATTACCGACTCGCCCACCTCATCACGTAAGAGTTTCATGTATTCTTTGGAACGTTCAATAATATTACTGCTATTGAAAGCAGTTACCCCCAAAGTCAGTAGTTTACGAGACAAAAAATAACGAGAGCTATCCATCTCCCTCCCCAGATAACCGAGTTCCTGAAGATTAGATACAATTTTGTAAAGTGACGACTTTGGATATTGTAATTGTGTAACAATCTCCTGCAAAGTCAGTCCATACGGATTCTTTGATAGTAATTCCAAGACTTCAAATGATTTTGTAATCATCGAAATTTGCTTTTCCTCTTCACGCATAAAATAGATTTTTCATGTTTCTATATGTGAACAAAACATCAATAAATTCACATATAAAAACCCAGTTCCCATACATAAACAAATATAAGATTAATTTTATATTTGTCAAATCAACACGAAGTATATAAATAAGATTTCAGATACGAGACACTACAAAAAAAGATGCAAACATCTAATATAGATCATTTTGCATCTCGATTTTATTATATAATACCTTTAGATTTTTTTTTTACCCTACCACACTTATTTTACTTCTGCCGTTAGCCGATTTTATAACTTGTACACGTGTAGTAATTCGTTCAGTCATTTCTGCAACGTGCGAAATTACCCCAATTTTCCGTCCCTGTGTTTGTAAATTTTCCAAAGCATCCATAGCAATACTCAAAGTATCTATATCTAATGAGCCAAAGCCTTCATCAATAAATAGGGATTCTATTTTCATCCGATTAGACGATAAGGACGACAAACCTAGTGCCAACGATAAAGAAATCAGAAACGATTCTCCTCCCGACAAAGAATGCACCGTGCGAATTTCGCCCAACATATCATTGTCTACCACCTGTAAAGCCAAAGTATCCGGAATGCGTTGCAACTTATACCGCTTGCTCAATTCCTCCAGATGCTTATTGGCATATACCAATAGAATATCTAGAGTATAACCCTGTGCAATGGCTTTAAATTTGCCTCCGTCAGCAGAACCGAGCAAAACATTCAGCTTTTTCCAGTTTTCACAGAGTACAACTTTTTCATTTAGCTCCTTCTCAAAAGCTTTGATACGCTCTTTCCCTGTATTGTGGGTAGCAAATGCCACCTCAATTTCAGTAAGGCGTTTGTTTATTGCAACTGATTTATTTTCAATCTCAGACAACTTTTCTGTCAGAGTTTCTTTATTTTGCCCCTCTTCGGGTTTATCTTTTTCCTCCCCATGTTTAGTTTGTCGGGTATTCCTTTCTTTTAGAGTTGCATTAAGCGTCAGTTCTTGATTTTTAAGATCAGAAAGAGATGCTTTTTCTAGTGCAATCCACTCTCTTGATTTAGCCATCAAGTCATTTAGAATTTCAGATGATATCTGATAGTCATTATGATTAATCCAATCCTGCACCGATTCCTGTAAACTCAGTACTTGTTCCGATTCGGTATGTATCTCGCCTTTTATTTGAGATATAAATCCTCCGATCTTGGCGTTATCCGATTCCAGTTTATCTTTTTGAGTTCTCAGCCCCTCATATTTTGAGGAGAATTGTTTCTGTAAAGTTTCAAAAAGTGTTTCAACTTCCTCTACACTTTTTCCTTCCAAGAGTGTGCTTCGTTCTTTAATTAATTCTTCTTGAAGCAAAGTGACATTTTTAAATAGCTCTTCCCTTCGACTAAACTCTTCAATAATAGTTACCAGATTCTTATTTTCAGATTCTAACTTTAATGTGGTAGATTCGATGTATTTAGTGCCCTTATCTAATCGTTCCTTGCTTTGATTCCATTGATTGGCTATCTCCGAAAGTTCCGATTGAAAACTATTTTGTTCTAATTTAATTTCCCAATCCGATACATGCTGCAAATACCCACTCAATTTAGAAACCGCCTCATCGTATTGAGACTTGTAATTTTTGATTAAAGTTTCTAACTGAGTTATTTCTTTTTGTATGGCTTCTATCTGTTCTTTATCCGCTAAGATAGCTTCCGAATGTAGCTTCTTGGCTTGCTCTAATTCTTTCTCTTGAAGATTTCCTTCGTTCTCAGAATCTGTATTTTGTATCGGATGATGAATGCTTCCGCATACGGGACAGGGTGCATTATCTTCCAGTTTTAGGCGTAAAGCCAAAATCTCACTAGGCAAAAGATTATTTAGTCTTTCGTATTCTTTTTCCGATTTCTCTAGCTTTTCTTTTCGGGTCTTTAGTATGGATAGGTTCGTCTCCAAACTATTAGATGCTTTTACTGATTGTGATTTCGAGGCTTGTGCATCATTCAACAGATTCACAATCAGATCTATTCGAGGTACAATTTCTTTGTATGAATCGTGTTTCTCGAACCATTCAGTGAGAGTATTCAAAATTTGCTCGCCTGTTTTCAAATCCTTTTGAAAAGTCTGAACATGCGTTTCGACCTGCTTTTTCAGTTCCGATTGTGTCGCAAACTCTTTCTGTGCTTCAACTACTTTTTCCTTTCCCGACTGAATTTTAATATCCAATTCCTTTGCTTTTACTATATCAGGCTTAGTGGTTGTATATTTCTGCTCATGCTCCTCTAAAGCTATTTTCGAAGTTGTCAGATTCTGTTCGGCTTGCTTCAATTGATCCGAAATAACAGCCTGCTCTTTTTCCCTTTCAAAAAGATTTGACTTTTGCAATACCAGATGTTTCTGCTTATTCGAAAGTTCAATATAAGTATCTCTGATTTCCTGAGAAAGATCAATCTTCGAAATATACTCGTAACGAGGCTTAGCTTCTTCGATAAGGCTATGTACTTTTTTCAATTCGTTCTCTGCTTGCAGCACTTCTTGCCTAATCTGCTCATCCAGCTTAATCCATGCCAGCTTTTTATCAATATCTGACGATTGACTTTTTAGAGGAATTAAATCTTTATCGAGTATTATTTTCTCCTGAATTAATGCTTCCAATTCTTCATCAGTCAATAAGCGTACATCTTTAATTCGCTCATTCAGCAGATTAAGAGCCTGTTCGGCTTCTTTCGTCCGTTGATAGATCTGGGATGATATTTTAGAATAGATTTCTGTTCCTGTAAGTTTCTCTAAAAGCTCAGCCTTATCGCTTTGCTTAGCTTTCAGGAAAGTGGCAAAATCGCCCTGAGCCAATAATACGGCACGGGTAAACTGATCGAAACTCAGTCCGATAAGTTCCACTATTTTCAAAAGAATTTCGGTTTTTGTTCCTTGTTCTTCTACACCTGTAGATAGATTTTCGAGTCGCACTTCTGTCTTTTGCAAAGCACCTTCAGCCCGCCCACGAGCACGGCGCACCATCCACCTCGAACGATACTTATCGCCACTGAGAGCCATGAAATCAACTTCGGCATACCCTTCTATGGTTCCTCTACGCAAAATATTACGGCTGTCTTTCTGATTAATGGTATTATCCTGAACATCTTTAATCTGAATATTTTCGCCGGCATTATTGGTACGTGGGGTATCGTCAAAGAGCGAGAGGCAAAGAGCATCCAAAATAGTTGACTTTCCTGCCCCTGTACTTCCTGTTATGGCAAATATCCCTGCTGATTTTAGGGGATCGGATGCAAAGTCTATTTCGAATTCGCCTTCCAACGACGCCAGATTTTTTCCTCGTATAGCCAGTATTTTCATGATTGTACCTCCCTTATTACCGATTGCAAAAGTTTCGCCATTTCTTCGGGCATCTCATTATCATATCGACTGCGAAAAACTTCTTGTGCCATTTCTAAAGGATTAACGGCTTGTAATTCTTCATAAGTCATTATTTGGCTTTCCCGTTCTCTCCGTGTGGTGATGGCGGCAATACGAGTCAAACGAACCGATTTTCCTTTCAATGATTCTTCTATCTGATGACGCATAGATGGTTCGGGTTCCGTAATCGACACTTTTATTTCGAGATAAGGTGATTGTAATGTTATTTCACCATCGGGCAGAAGTTCCAATTCATCCAATACCTCCGATAAAGATTTGGGTTCTTTAGGTAAACTTAATAACAGCACAGGAGGAATAAATTCTATCCTTTCTATATTTTCGAGTATTCCATTATTCAATTCCAACAAGTTAACTCCTTGTTTGTAATTCTTTTCAGCAAAAGACATGGGCAACGGACTGCCTGCATAACGTACATTCTCACGACCCGAAACCCGTTGAGATTTATGCAAATGCCCCAAGGCTGTATAAACAATATCCTGTTTATCAAAAACTTCTGGCGATATACATTCCAAGCCACCTATAATAGTCCGTTCCGAACGATCATTATCTGATAGCTCCGATCCTGTCGCCTGCAAGTGTCCCATAGCAATCACAGGATGAGCGGGTTCTTTAACTTTCACCAATTCATCATAAAGTGCGGCATACATAGCAGCCACTCCTTTGCTGTAAGTCTCCGAAGGCGGATAATCTCCCTGCCGCAAGTAAGGCACAGCAATACACCAAGCCTCGGTAATACCATTTTTCTTTAATGGGACTAACAGGTTGTTATAATCTATTTCGCCCTCGGGTGTTCGTTTTATGATTCCTTTAATGGAAACATTCATCTCTTCCAATAATGGGCTGGGAGCTTCGAGGCGTCCTGCGGAATCGTGATTACCTGCCACAATTATAATTTGCAAATGTGGATTTGCCAGCGAAACCTGATGGAGGAATTTATAGTATATCTTTTGTGATTCAGCCGAAGGATTAGGGCTATCAAAAACGTCACCCGACACCAAAAGCACATCTGTCTGAGTTTGCTTAACCTGATCTTTGAGCCAGTTAAGAAAGAATATATGCTCTTCTTTGCGATCGTAACCGAAGAAGTTTTGTCCTATATGCCAGTCTGCCGTATGAAGAAGTTTCATTGCTTTATTTTTTGTGTAATTACACTGGTGGAAGAGGGGAACCTATCTGCTCGCCAATATTAGGCAGACACATAGGTCTACCCCTACGAATTACTTCTTACAAATTTAGCAAATTTACTTCCAAACTATTATTTATTTTGCTTCTCAAATTCTTTAGGAGTCATACCGTATTGAGTCTGAAACAATTTAATAAAATAAGACGGCGAATTAATTCCCACCAGATAACAAATTTCATTAATTCGGTATTTACCCTCTTGTATCAATTCGGCTGCTTTTTGGAGACGTACAAATCGTATAAAGTCGGTGGGAGTAGAATCCATTGTACCCTTTATTTTCCGATGCAGACTCGATCGGCTCATATAGATTAAATCGGCTAGCCGCTCGACATTAAAGTTAGGATCGGTTATATTTTCATTGATTATATCAATAATCTTATTCAAAAAATGCTCGTCAGCTTTACTCATTCCTGTTTGCTGAATCGGTAAGAACGGTTTCCTTAAGAACAATTCTATCTCCCGTTTCCTGTTGTTCAACAACGAGGTCAACAAGGTTTGCAGGTAATGAAACGAGAACGGTTTTTCCACATACGCATCCGCACCCAGTTCAAGCCCTTGTATTTTGCTCGGAAGATCGTTTCGGGCAGTTAACAAAACAACAATTATATGGCTGTATTCTATTTCTGATTTTATAAAACGGCACAATTCAAACCCATCCATTTGGGGCATCATCACATCCGTTATCACAATATCAATACTTTTCTGGCTTAATATCTTCTGAGCCTCTACACCATTGGTTGCACGCTCTACAATAAATTTATCTCTCAATTTATCGGCAACAAAATTGAGCATCTCCATATTATCTTCTACAATAAGAATAGTTTTCGTGTTCTTTATTTCATGAAATTGTCTGCCATTATCATATTCAAGCGGAATAAGATTTACTTCGCTATCGGTTTCCTCCATCTCGAAATCTATATCGTGATAAAGCGGAATTTTAAGCGTAAATGTATTCAATCCCGATTGCGAACTATAGAACAAATATCCACTGTGAAGTTCTGCTAACGAACGAGCCAAAGACAAGCCTATACCCGAACCGGAAGTTTCCTTTCGAGCCGTTTTCACTTGAAAGAAAGGCTCAAATATCCGTTCTTTTAAATCATCGGGAACTATTGCTCCATCGTTGCTTACTTCGAGCGTAAAATATTTATCATCACTGCTAAAACGAATATCTATCGTTTTATCTGAATACTTAATAGCATTCGAAAACAGATTACTGAATATTTTTGATAAGCCTTCTTTATCGGCTATTACGATTGTATGCTCATCACTTAGTGAATGCAAATTGATAGTCCTTTTTAAAGACAAAGCTTGTTGTTCGAATCGAGATATAATGTCTTTACATAATAGAGTAATATCAACTTCCCTAAAAGTCAATAAGAATTTATTACTATCTACTTTTCTAAAATCGAGCAACTGATTTATTAAGGTTAGCAAGTGCTTAGTGTTTTGTTCTATAATACTAAGATTGTGCTTAATTTCTGTACTCTGAATATCCATTTCGAGAATAGATTCCAAAGGTCCGTTAATAAGAGTAACTGGGGTGCGTATTTCATGAGCAATATCGGTAAAGAAGTCAACCTTAGCCTCATACAACTCTTTTTCTTTCTCTATTTCAAATAATCTTTGTCGCTCGTTATTCCTCTTTTTATATTTTTTCATCGAGAATCTCAAAACTATATAAGACAGCAGAACAAACAAAAGCAGATAAATAAAGTAAGCAATATTTGAAGCCCACCAAGGAGGTAGAATTTCTATTTCGATAGATGCTCCCGTTTCATTCCATACACCATCATTATTCGAACCCTTAACCATGAAAGTGTACTTACCCGGAGGTAGTTTAGCATAAGTTGCACTTCGGTTTTTAGTGGTGTAACTCCAATCCTTGTCTATATCCTCCATCTTATAGGCATATACATTTGCATGAGGGGCCGTATAACTAAGGGAAACAAAATCGAAACTAATATTCGACTGATTGTAATCTAATACTATCTTGTCGGTATGCACTATACTTTTCACCAAAGGCGAATCTCCTGTGCCGGGCACAATCTCTTTATTAAAAACAGATAATCTAGTAATATAAACTGGAGGAACAAATTGATTTTCTTTAAACTCTTCAGGCTTAAAAGCGATCAATCCTTCCAAACTGCCAAAATAAAGTTTACCCGAACTACTTACAAGTCCCGATTTATAATTGAACTGATTTGATAAAAGCCCATCATTCTGAGTAAATACTTTTACCACTTTGGTTTCAGGATTAAATCTCACTAATCCTTGATTAGTACCAAACCACAAATTATAATATTTATCTTCCAATATTTTGTAAGCAATATCATCAGGGAGCCCGTCTTTGACCGAATAAGTTCTAAATTGTTTATCTTTCTTATTAAAGACACAAATGCCTCCCCTATCTGTTGAAAACCAAATCTGCCCCAAGTGATCTTCGGTTATACTACTTACCGAATTAGAACTCAAGTCGTTCTCTCCTCCGACTTCATAATGATTTAATATGCCCCGATCTTGGTCGTACTGATAAACACCATTTCCCATAGTGGCAACCCAAATATAACCTTCGGAATCTTCGAGCAAATCATATGTATAATTGAGTCCAAATATATCCATTCGTCTGAACTTCATTTCATTTTTCTCAGCCACAAATATCCCCCAAGCATTTCCCAGCCATATTTTTCCGTACCTGTCTTCGCACAAAGCGTAGATACTTTCTTCATTCAAGCCTAACTCTTTGTCCGAAAAATGGGTTACTTTATTTTGATTCTGAATATCTATAATATCGAGATTATGCTTAAAATACCCCACCCATACTTTAGCGTCCTGAACGAGTAAAGCCAACGTCTTTTTATAAAATAGATTATCTATATTTTTAAATTTTCGTTGTTGAGGATTGAACAAGGCAATACCAGCATCTTCTGTCCCAATCCAGATATTACCGCGTGAGTCTTCACGCATCTCGCGCACCCTTTTAGACACCAAAGAATTAGATTCGCTTAAAGGGAAATACTTTTCGAACTTGTTATTGCGGTTTGGTAAGTAATTGACTCCTCCGAAGTTTGTACCTATCCAGATACCACCTTCTTTGTCCTTGTAGATTTTTTCGACAATATTATCAGACAATGCATGCGAGTTAAGAGCTTCTTCTTTTGCATGCTCTACTGTTCGTGTTTTCTCATTGAGAACATATAGTCCCGATTGTGTACCTACCCAAATTTCATCATCATTTAAGATAGTAACATGTCTAATTATCTTATAATTCACCTCAGGAAAAGGCAAATCCATCACTATATTTTTACGTTTATCTAATTTAACTAACTTACCCTCATGAATACCCACAATCAGATAGTCTCCCGAGTGACAGATCGTATATATATTCTTACCAAGCAACGACTCGCCTCCCTCTTTGTCTCCCAAATACTCAATAAAAGAATCGTTCTCTTTATTATACAAGAAAAGTCCCGAGCCATTTGTACCAATCCACACACGACCACTCTTTTCAATAGCAATACATTGCGGATTACTAATACTGGGACGAAGTTCTTTTACTACCGTATATAAAAAAAGCTTATTAGATGCCCTGTTGTATTTAAATACACCTTGATTTGGGACCACAATCCAAATATTATTATCTAAGTCCTGTTGAATATCTGCTATCCATTGAGTTATACCTACGCCCTGCGCAGTCTTAACTTCAAACGAGCTGAACTTTTCGGTGATAGGATCAAAAATAAAGATTCCATTATCAGTTCCCACCCACATTTTTTTATCAACATCTTCGAACAGAGACGAGATATTATTGTTTCTTTTCTTAGTCTTTTGATCATTGCAATCAAAAACCTTCAAAGTTATCCCGTCATATCGGTTTAATTTATTTCTGGTACCAAACCACATAAAGCCATAGCTATCTTGAATGATAGATTTGACATTGTTGTGAGACAAGTTCATTTCTCCGTCAATGATCGAGAAATAATAATCAGAAGGAACGACCTTTGTAGGGAAATACAGTAAAAAAATCAGAATTATAAATATGCGATTCATATTGAAGCTATGGTATGAAATAGGATATAGCAAATATAACAAATGTTCCAGTTACAATTGTCGCAATAAATACAACATATGTCCCACAGTAGACTCAGAAAGCTAATTTTGCGACAGATATTACACTTTTTGGATAAATTAAGACCACCTCCTTATTGCTTTAAGGTATACATTTGCTTTTGCCGAAAAATCAATATTTAATAATATACATAAAAGAATTATAATACCTAAAGCTTCGATTTCTAATACCAAAATAAGAAAGCTTCCCGTATTTATCAAGATTCCAAAATTGTATTTACAACGACTTGCTAAGCATAGTGCTTTGAATAAGCATGTCTTATTATCTGGGAACGACTGTTAACTAATTCCATACTATAAAAAAACTTAAACATCTATTTTATGAATAAGAAAACAAGCATTTGTTTTAAACAAAAGATGGCACTACTATGTATGCTATTCTTTATGTCAGCACTCACAGCTTTTGCTCAGAATTTCACAGCAAATGGAGTTATAATTGATAGTTCCACAAAGGAGACTCTGCCTGGAGTTTCTATTACAGTAAGAGGAACCACAATAGGAACAATATCTGATCTGGATGGAAAATTCTCCTTATCAGTACCACAAAACGGAACCTTAGTATTCTCGTATCTGGGTTATAAAACCTTAGAAATAAGAGCAACTAATGGTGTAGGTAATATTAGCCTAGAGCCTTTATCGTTTGCCATTGACGACGTAATCGTAGTAGGTACACGAATGAAAAAAAGCGACCTCACAGGTGCTGTAGGTGGTATAACTAAGGAACAACTACAAGAAATACCTACAACAGATTTAACGACGGCTATGCAAGGTAAAGTTCCGGGACTTAATATCTCACGAACAAACGCTGCTCCGGGTAGTGATATATCAATGAAAATTCGTGGAACAAACTCCATATCATATGGCACTAACCCTGTATTTGTTATTGATGGTATTGTAGCAGAAGAAGGTCTTAGACTTATAAACCCTGATGAAATTGCATCGATCGAAGTATTGAAGGATGCCTCATCAACAGCCCTTTACGGATCTAAGGCTTCTAATGGTGTAGTAGTTATAACTACCAAAAGAGGTCAAAAAGGAGAAGGTAAAGTTTCTTACAGTGGCTTTGTAACCACAAGCAGATTCCAAAACAGATTAAAAACTCTGAATGCTTTCGAGACCATGAATGTCCGTAAAGATGCATATGCCAATGCATATATGGACGCTAATCCAAACGCAGATAGAAATGCATACATTAACGATTTCGTATTTGGTACAGATAAAGTATTCTCTCCTGAAGAACTTGAAAACGGTATGAACAACCGCACATCTGATTGGATTGACGAGCTTACCCGCACAGGTATAGAACAAAATCACTCTCTAAACTTCTCGGGAGGTTCCGAAAATTCTACCTATTTCTTAGGATTCTCTTACTCTAATAACGAGGGTATACTTCAAAACTCATCTTACGAGAGATTTAATGGTAGAATCAATTTCGAAACTCAGGTTAAACCGTGGTTGAAAGTAGGTACAAACACAAGTGTATCAAGAGGTACAAAAAATAGATTGGATGATAATGCTTATGAAACGGCTCTATTAGGAAACAGATTACAAACTATTGATACAGATAGACTTTATATGTACTATCAAGGAATTGCCCAAATGGGAATGTACAATCCAATCCTAACAAAATCTATAGACAGTAAGGAAATACATGATCGTGTACTGACTGCAAACTACATGGAGATAAACCCAATCAAAAATCTATATCTACGTACTACCCTTTCGGCAGATATATATAATAAACAAGACAGCAAATATACACCTAGTTATATCGGACAGTCGATCAGAGATACCAATAACGGAATAGGATGGCAATGGAGAGGTCAGACCAAATATTACCAATGGGATAACTCGGTAAGCTACGAAAAAACTTTTGCTAAGAAACATCGTGTATTTGGTTTACTAAGTTCTAGTATCTCTAAAAGCAGAAGTAATAACATCGAGATGACGGGATACAACTATCCAACTGATGCACTTAGCTACAAAAACATGGGAATGGCAGCAGATAAAGAAAGAAATAGTATGGGCTCCGATTACAAGACCAATACACTTGTATCTGTAATTGCACGTGCCAACTATTCTTACGAATATAAATATCTACTTACTGCTACCGTAAGACGCGATGGCAGCTCAAAATTTGCAAATGAAAATCAATGGGGAACATTTCCATCCGTATCGGCTGCATGGACTATATCAGAAGAATCGTTTATGGAGAATGCCGATTGGTTGAATTTATTGAAACTAAGAGTAGGTTATGGAGTATTAGGAAATCAGAACATACCTGAATACGGATTCTTAACTATATACTCTCCTAATTATAGTAATGGAGAAATAGGCTTTGTACCCGAAGATGGCAGATTTGGAAATAGTAACATCAAATGGGAAAAACAAAAACAATGGAACTTTGGTATAGATGCAACAGTTTGGAATGACAGAATCTCTATGTCTGCTGATATGTTCTTCATGAAAAACAGCGATCTGCTGATGAGAATGAGCATGTGGCCTTCATTTGGATACAGCTACCAAATTGCGAATATTGCAGAATTAGAAAACAAAGGTGTTGAATTCAGTTTCAATGCACTATTGGTTAAATCAAAAGATTTTAAATGGAATGTAAGCGGTAATATTGCTCATGACCAAAATAAAATAACCAAACTATACGGAGGTGTAGATGTACTTTGGAATGGTGGTAATACTATGTCTCGCGATGGAAACTTATTTGTAGGTAAACCACTAAATACTATTTATGGATTCCAAGTAGACCGATTGGCTCAAGAGTCGGATATGGCAATGGTAAACGGTTGGACATCTATTTACAACAACTTGGTAGTTAGACCAGGCGATTTACTTCCGGTAGATTTGGATGGTGATGGAAAAATCACAGCAGAAAACGACATGAAAGTGCTAGGAAACAGTAACCCTAAATTTTATGGCGGATTTTCAACCAATCTTAATTACAAACAACTTGTTTTAGATGCAGTATTTGTTTATTCGTATGGAGCCAAGAAAACAGACTGGGTATACGAGCGAACAATGGATGGTACAGCCACTATAGGACCAGCCCATGAAGAAATGCTGAAACGCTGGACTCCTGAAAACACCAATACAAGTATTCCTCGTGCGTATCGTGGTGACGGAACAAGTCGATTTGGCTACGGTAACACCAGTTACGGACTTATGGATGCTTCATTCTTACGTTGTGCAGCCTTGACGTTAACCTACAACTTCCCTAAAACATTAGTTGGTAAAGCTTTTGATCACCTCAGTGTCAATGCCTCCGGTAACAACCTGTTTATTGTAACTCCTTACAAAGGTTATGATCCTGAGTCGGGACAAGGATACCCATTGACCAGAAGTTTCACTTTTGGCTTAAATCTAACTTTCTAACTATACCTCTAATACATAAAATACAATAGCAATATGAAAATAAATAAGATACTATCCATATTTATGGTGGGCATAGCTTTATTCACCACCTCATGTTCTGATTTTCTAGATCAAGATCCGGAATCAAAGCTATCGGAGGACAAAATATTCTCTAATGTAAATACAACTAATGCATATGTATTAGGATTATATAACTCGTGGCGCAATGGTCATAAAGGACGTGTAGACACTTACCTCGGAACAGATGAAGCTGTGGTAGGAGGGTTTCAATACGACGATATAGACAGACGCGGGCTCGACACATATTCGGAAGGGATGAATAGTACTAACGGAAGAATCAGGGGCATCTGGACAAATCGTTACGAAGTAATTTCGCGTGCAGCTCCTGCTATCGCCAATCTAAAAAAACGCCAAGATTCAGGCAACGACGAATTAAACAGATTATTAGGAGAAGCTTGTTTTCTTCGTGCTCAAAACAATTGGGAACTAGCTATGCTGTTCGGTCCGATACCTCTTATCGATCATAATAACCTAGACTTTGGCGGATTTCGTCAACCACTCAATGTTGTTTTCGCAAATATAGAAGAAGACCTATTGATCGCAGAAAAATACTTGCCAGAACCGGGTGAGGTTGCAAATCCAGGGCGTGTAAGCAAAGCTTTAGCACAAGCCTTTTTAGGAAAACTATACTTGTATGCACCCGAAAGTTCAGGATATCGCGATTACGCAAAGGCTGCAGAGCATTTCAAAAAAGTAGTAGACAATCCCTATTTTGGAGGAACAGGAGCTACAAACTTCCCTATTATATTTGATGCTTACTCTGAAAGTTCAGCAGATTATAGAAAAGAAATGGTTTATGCATTTCAATACAATGTAGGTTCACCCAACAATTCTGCAACACAATGGGAACTAGGTTCTCGTGCTGTTGCAAATATGACTCCCGATTTAGGCGAAGCAATGGCTCCATGGAGCGGATTTGATGGTATGATGCCATCTAAATATTGCTATAAACCAACCTCCGAAGGTGGTGTTTGGGAAGAAGGAGATGTACGCAAAAACGAAAGTGTACGCTACGATTTCAGATGGAGCAAGTACACTCCTAACTTGAACGGATATGCTTGGGGTGACGAACTTGAGCCTCACATCAAGAAATATGAAGACCCTCGTACCGTAGACAAAGGTTTAAGCACATACCACAGTGGTAAGAGTATACCCTTCATTCGCTTTGCAGATGTGGTACTTTGCTATGCAGAATGTCTTTATATGACAGGCAAACAAGCGGAAGGAATCAACTTGATCAACAATGTCGTTCGTAAACGTGCATTCGGAGGAACTCTACCTGCTGACAAAGCATGGTCTACAGGAATGGGTAAAGAAGAATTCATCACTAAACTAATGGACGAACGTATGCGTGAACTGTGTTTTGAAGGATGGCGTAAGTTTGACTTACTTAGAACCGGTCTTGTAAAACAATATGCCGAAAAGAGAAACAGATGGCTTGTTGGAGGCACTTTCACTAACAGCTTTGGCGATACCAAAGAGTTAGGCGCACCCAAAACAATACAAGAATATAAGCTTCTTTGGCCTATTCCATTGGATGAGTTAAGACAAAATCCAGACTTGACAGAAAGTGATCAAAACCCCGGATATACCACAAACTAAAACAAATAAGACATGAAGGCTAATCATATAAAGAAAAGTCTGATATTATTTATTTGCACGAGTTGCCTATGCCTTTCGGCATGGGCTTCTCCTGCCTCCGAAAATAAAGATATCAGTTATGGAAAGTGGAAAATTGCCTACAAAGGTGATACCCGAAAAGTAAATTTTGTTCGTGACGGAAACAACGTGCTTACAGATGTATATGTAAAAGCCAAAGCTGGAAATGATACTATTAATAGTTTCGAATACTCTGATGTCACATTATCAAAAGAAACGGTTTCAGATGTTTTCGGATCTGGCGAAAAATATACCCTAAGTTACTCAGGTCTTGCAGGGAAACCATCATTGCTTCAGATATTTTATTTTTACAGTGGTCGTGATTACGTTCTAACCGAAGCACAAATTATTTCTGATACCGAAACATCTAGTAATTATATAGCTCCTGTATATACAACAGCAGAGAATACTTTTTTACCTGCTGACAACAGTAACAGAGCACTACGTGTGCCCTTCGATAATGATGGCTTTGTACATTATTTGTCGTCTCCTTTAACTCTATCAGATGTATCTTTCGAAGTAACATCGATATTCAATGGAAGAAACCGCAAAGGGTTAGTAATAGGATCAGTAGAACATGATACTTGGAAAACAGGTATAAAATATACAGGAAAGGACAACAAGTCTATAACTAAACTCGAATGTTATGGAGGTATTACTCATGAATTAACAAGAGATATAAGTTCCGATGTAAACAAACCTTCGAAAGAACACGGTAGTATAAAAGGAAAAGACCTTAAGTCGCCTAAAATACTTATTGGATTGTTTGACGACTGGCGTAGAGGTATGGAACAATTTGGAGAAGCAAATGCTTTGATAGCACCTCCCCGCAAATGGGATGGAGGAACACCTTTTGGTTGGAATAGTTGGGCAGGAATGGTTCAATATGTAAATCCAGAGGGAGTAAATGATGTTTCGGACTTCATCAAAACTCAGTTACAACCAAACAATTTTGAGAATGACAATACAGTCTATATAGGATTAGACTCGTGGTGGAACGAAAATTTCACAGAAAACGAGCTCCGTCTTTTTGTAGAACACTGCAAAGCTAACGGACAAAAAGCAGGAATATACTGGGGGCCTTTCTCTGAATGGGGAGGAAACGGAGAGCGTTATGTAGAAGGAACAAGTGGAGAATATCAATACAAAGACATATATCTGTATGCAGATGGTCGTCCTCGTAAAATCGAATCATGGGCTTTAGACCCAACCCATCCGGGAACAAAGATGCTGATTGATTTTTATGTAAAGAAGTTTAAGTCTTTTGGTTTCACTTACATCAAACTCGATTTCATAAACAGTGGTATCCTCGAAGCCGATTCGTTTTACAACCCCAAAGTAACAACGGGAGTACAGGCTTACAATGAAGGTATGAAATATCTTTCCGATGCATGCGGCGACGATATGTTTCTAGCCCTGTCTATTGCGCCTACTTTCCCTGCACAATACGGAACATCTAAACGTATAAGTTGCGATACATGGGGGGCGATGACCGAAGGTGAATACGGAACGACGGGCTATATGCTTAATAGCCTTTCTTTCGGTTGGTGGCTCGATAGAGTATATCCTTTCAATGATGCCGATCACATTCTGCTTTATAATCCCGATGAAGCTAATGACTACAAAGATGGTTCTAACAGAGCCCGTGTAACCTCGGCAGTTATTACCGGCATATATATGTTAGGAGATAATCTTAGCCTGAAAGGTAGCCATCAAGGCAATTATAATGCTAGAGTAAAAAATAAAGCCTTTGTTACCAATAAAGACATAAACGATATAGCTCGTATGGGCAAATCGTTTTATCCAGTAGAAGGATATACAGCTGCTGCCCCAAGTAAGGCTGAAACTTTATATATGCTAGAAACAGATGCTTATCTCTATTTTGTAGCCTTCAATTTTGATGCTTCTCAGATAAAAAAGGGAGACATCGAATTATCAAGACTAGGAATATCATCTGATGGAATAAATGAAATAAAAGAGCTATGGTCGGGTACCGTTTCTCAAGCAAATGGAGAGAAATTAGCTTATACTGTAGCACCTCAGGATGTTTCTGTTTATCGTATCAAGAAAGGAAGTGGAAATCCTAGCGGAATAGAGCAAAACAAGGTAAAAAAATCGTTGACCAGCTATGTAGAAAACAACTCGAAGTTATACCTCAAGAGTGAGAAAGCCATGAAAAACATACAGATATTATCTGTTGACGGCAGAATTATAACCAAGAGAAGTGTTGACAACGAAACCGATTATCAGTTTGCCGTTAACTCCTTTCCAACCGGTGTATATATCGTTTTGGTTGAAACCATAGATGGCGAGAAACTTCAAGATAGGTTTATCAAATAAAACCTCCGACTATTTATTGCTTTTCTGTAACTTGTAGGTCAAATAATAATTTGCCTTATAGATAGATACCGTAGAGGGTGGATACTATTCACCCCCTATAAATCATTAACTATTTTATAATACTTATTATGAAGATTTCATTAATAACTGCTTTTTTACTCTTCTTAGTATCGGCTAATGTGTTTAGCCAGAAAAAGGAAATCATAGAGGTATCAACTAACGATCAGTCTATGGTTTTCAGTGCAACAGCCAACGATAAGGTTATCTTTATGTATTGGGGCGAAAAGATAAATGACGCTTCATCATTCCTCAATAAGAGATTCAAAGGACAACCCGATACGGATCAAGATTTTGCTCCACAATTGTATCCTGCTTACGGGGGACGCTACTATCTGAATCCTGCACTAAAGCTGACACATACCGATGGAGTTTTAACCACCGAACTGGTATATACAGGCTCTAAGAAAAAAGTTTTAGATGCAAACAGAACAGAAACTGTTATCAGTCTTAAAGATAAGTTATATCCCATCTTTGTAGATATTCATTTTGTTACCTATGCCAAAGAAAATATCATAAGCCAATCGGTAACTATATCTCACAAAGAAAAAGGCAATATAAAAGTAGAAAATATAGCATCTTCATATATTCCACTTCATGCAGAATCGTATTACCTGACGCATTTTCACGGAACTTGGGCAGCAGAAATGCAAATGGAAGAAGAAAGACTTACACATGGTGTAAAAGTAATAGAATCGAAAAAAGGAGTAAGAGCTACTCAAGCCGAAAATCCATCTTTCCTTCTATCTGTAAATGGTCCTTCTTATGAAGATTTCGGTGAGGTGTATGCTGGATCATTAGCATGGTCGGGCAATTATAAACTGTCTTTCGAATTAGATGAAACAGGAACTCTTAATATTATTAGCGGATTGAATCCTTTTGCTGCAACTCATACTCTAAAACCTCAAGAAGAATTCAAAACACCCGAAATGATATTAGCATATAGTGCCAATGGTAAAGGTCAAATTTCAAGAAACTATCACGATTGGTCTCGTAAATATGCACTTGCACACGGCGATATTGCACGTCCAATTATATTGAATAGTTGGGAGGGTGCCTATTTCAATTTCGACGAAGCAACAATTACCAACATGATTGATGACGCTGCAAAATTCGGTGTAGAAATGTTTGTTCTGGATGATGGATGGTTTGGCAATAAATATCCTCGTAATGGCGACAATGCAGGACTTGGAGACTGGCAAGTAAACAAAACCAAATTACCTAGGGGTATCAATTATTTGGCAGACTATGCAGTAAGCAAAGGTGTAAAATTCGGTATATGGATAGAACCTGAAATGGTAAATCCTGATAGTGAATTGGCACACAAGCATCCCGAATGGATTGTAAAAAGCGGCAAACGCGATATTCTGCCTATGCGTAACCAATGGTTATTGGATTTAAGTAACCCTAAAGTACAAGATTTTGTATATAATACATTTGACGAAGTAGTCTCTATGTCTCCAAACATTAGCTATATTAAATGGGATGCTAACAGACATGTGGATAATGTAGGTTCGGAATACTTATCGAAAGACGAACAAACTCATTTCTGGTACGAATACGTAAAAGGATTATACAATGTATATGAAAGAATCAGAGCTAAATATCCAAATATCGAAATACAATTGTGCTCTTCGGGTGGAGGTCGTGTTGAGTTTGGTGCTTTAAAATACCATGACGAATTTTGGGCTAGCGACAATACAAATGCGCTGGATCGTATCTATATTCAGTACGGAACAAACCTGTTCTTCCCATCTATAGCTACTGCTTCTCATGTATCTACAAGTCCTAACCATCAAACGGGTATGATGATTCCTCTGAAATTCCGTTTCGATGTTGCTATGTCAGGACGTTTAGGTATGGAACTTCAACCGAAAGATATTACAGGTGACGAATATGAGTTTGCTAAAAAAGCAATTGAAAGCTACAAACAAGTAAGACCCATTATCCACTTCGGAGATTTGTATCGTTTGATTTCTCCTTACGATGGCAATTCGTGGGCATCTCATATGTATGTATCTAAAGACAAAAAACAATCAGTATTCTTTGCATATAGTCTCAAATATCATGGACGTACTACATTCTTCGAAACTAAATTAAATGGTTTAGATCCGAATAAGAATTATAAGATTACCGAATTGAATATGACTTCCGATCACTCGTCATTCTCTGGAAATGGAGAGGTTTTCAGTGGTGATTATCTGATGAAAGCCGGAATCATTTTAAATATAGGTAATCCGTTTGATAGTACAGTATTGCTGATAAGTGAGCAATAAGATCAACCTTATTACTGCTTTGCCAAGTATGTCAAAATATCTTAGCTCACTGAAAAAAAAGGATGATACCCTATATCAAAAACAGATAACATGAAAAACAATCTAGTAAAACTTTGTATTATTATATTGGTTGCATTATGGTCGGGGCAGTTACAAGCTGCCCCCATCATAACAGAACTGAACTCCAACTGGCGATTCAAACAGCATCGCCTCAACAATTGGTATCCTGCCACAGTTCCAGGAACAGTGCATACCGACCTTATAGCAAATGAGATTATCGAAGATCCTTTTTTCAGGCTCAACGAAAGAAGTGTACAATGGGTAGACAAAGAAGACTGGATGTACGAAACTCATTTCGATATGAGTGACGAAATGTTCAACAAAAAAAACATACGTCTCTATTTCAAAGGACTCGACACTTATGTGCATGTTTATCTGAATGGAGAAAGAATACTTGAAGGCGACAACATGTTCCGTGAATGGAAAATAGATATAAAGGATAAGGTTAAAGCAAAGGACAACAAATTAGAAGTGTTCTTTCTTTCGCCCATCAAAGTAGATATTCCTAAATGGGATGCCCTACCCTATCATTATCCAACGGGGCCCGACCAATCTCAGCAAGGAGGTATATTTGACAAAACTGTGAGTATCTTTGCCCGTAAAGCCGGTTATCATTACGGTTGGGATTGGGGGCCTCGTTTAGTTACTTCGGGAATATGGCGACCTGTTTTTATTGAAGCATGGAACGATTTACGTATCGAAGATGTTTTCTTCCAACAAAAAGAAGTAAATAAGCAAAAAGCCGTCATAGCTGTAAATACTGAGATATTAGCCGATAGTGACATAAAGAATGCCAAAGTTACGGTAACCGATAAAACAAGCGGAACAGTTTACGGAACAACAACTGCCGACCTCACAAAAGGAAGCAACAATGTAACAGCAAATTTCACCATCAATAATCCTAAACTTTGGTGGAGTAATGGATTGGGTGAAGCTCATCTGTATGAATTTCAAACTGATGTTACAGTTGATGCTAAAACAATAGACACCAAAGACACCAAAACAGGAATACGCTCAATTAAGGTTATAAACAAGCCCGATAAAGACGGCTCTACTCTTTATTTCGAACTGAATGGAGTACCTGTATTTGCCAAAGGAGCAAACTACATTCCTTCAGATAATTTCCTTCCTCGAGTTACCAAAGAGATATACGAAAAAACGATACTAGATGCTGTAGATGCCAACATGAATATGTTACGTGTTTGGGGTGGAGGTACATATGAGAACGATATTTTCTATGATCTATGCGATAAATATGGAATCATGGTTTGGCAAGATTTTATGTTTGCATGTAGTATGTATCCTTCCGAAGGTGCATTGTTAGAAAATATAAAACACGAAGCAATCGACAATATCAAACGCCTTCGTAATCATCCCTCTATTTCAATCTGGTGCGGCAATAACGAAGCCTATGACGGGTGGTTCGGATGGGGACGTAAAGAGGAGTTCACAAAACAAAACCCTGAATATGCTCGTGTAATGTGGAAGCAATATGCCGATTTGTTTCATAAGCTATTGCCCGAAATGATAGAGCAATACGATCCTGAAGCATTTTATTGGCCATCGTCTCCTTACGGACTTCCTGGCCAAGGTTGTGACGACAAAAACGGCGACCGCCACTATTGGGATGTATGGCACGGACGTAAACCCATTGCTGAATATAATGTGGAGAGAAGCCGCTTTTTTAGTGAATATGGTTTTCAATCATTCCCTGAATTCGAATCAGTGAAAAAATATGCTCCTCATCCTAAAGACTGGGCAATTACGTCTGAGGTTATGATGGAACACCAACGTGCAGGAGCTTATGCAAATAATCTAATCGAAGAGTACTTATTGAATGAATACCAGAAACCTAAAGATTTTGAATCGTTCCTTTATATGAATCAGGTTTTACAAGGGGATGCTATCAAAATTGCGATGGAAGCACACCGCCGTGATATGCCTTATTGTATGGGAACTTTATTCTGGCAACATAACGATTGCTGGCCTGTAGCATCATGGTCGAGTCGTGACTATTATGGTCGTTGGAAAGCTCAGCATTATTTTGCTCGTGAGGCCTATAAAGATGTACTGGTTTCTCCTATCTCGAAAGATAATAAACTGGATATTTATATTATTTCCGACAGATTAGAAGATTCGAAAGGTACACTTTTAGTAAAAGTCATCAAACTGGATGGAACTGTAGTAGATGAAAAGAAAATCTCTGTAAAAATAGCAGCCAACACCAGTAAAAATACATTTACAACCCAAATTGATAAACTTCTGAAAGGAACACCCAAAAGCGATGTTGTAGTACATACTCAACTGACCGATAATGCAGGTAAAGTATATACTAACAATTACTTTTTGTTACAACAAAAGAATATTAACTTCCCTAAAACAACAATCACTAAAAACATAAAAGAAATTGTTGACGGATATGAAGTAACACTTCAATCGGACAAATTTGCACGTGCCGTTTTTATGTCAATTGAGGGAATAGATAACTTCTTCGAAAATAATTACTTTGACCTGTTGCCTAACCAATCAGCAGCTATAAAGGTGAAATCTTCGCTTTCTCAGAAAGACTTTGAAGACCAACTGAAAGTGGTTTCATTAAGTGATGGTTATTAATTAAAGACAAATATGAAATATTTATTAATACTGGCTACGATGTTAATGGTTCCGTTAGGAATCTTAAATAGCCAAGATCGTCCTAATTCAAAGTTAACATCGTATGTCAATCCTTTTATTGGGACAGGAGCTGTAGCAGCAAGCCTCTCGGGAAATAATTACCCGGGGGCTACAGTTCCTTTCGGTATGATTCAGCTAAGCCCCGATACCCGAAATGCGCCCGATTGGGCACAAGCATCAGGATACGATTACAATGATAAAAGTATCTTCGGGTTCAGCCACACACATTTAAGCGGAACGGGTGTTGCCGAATTTTTCGATGTCCTGCTTATGCCCGTAACAGGAGATATTGCCATAAACAAAGATGCAACCACCGATTCGATGGAGGGATGGCAATCGACTTTTTCACACGATAACGAGAAAGCTCATCCCGGATATTATCAGGTGAATTTATCCCGTTACAATATCAATGCTGAATTGACGGCAACTACTCATGCAGGTTTTCACCGTTATACTTTTCCGAAAGATCAGCAGTCGAGAGTAATTTTAGATTTAAACCATTCACTCAATAAAAACAGTTGGTCTACACGTATTATTAATTCTCAAATCAAGATAGTCGATCCATATACAATAGAGGGATACCGACTTATAACAGGTTGGGCAAAACTAAGAAAAGTATATTTTTACGCCAGATTTTCGAAGCCTATCGTAGCTAATAAAATGGTGGATGGAAATACTACTTATCCAAATAATGGGGTACTGAATGGTAGTGACGTCAGAGCTATTTTTGATTTCGAGAATAAAGACAATAACCCGTTACTTATTAAAGTGGGATTATCTTCAGTTAGTTCTCTAAATGCAAAGCTGAATCTCGATACCGAAATTTCAGACTGGAATTTTGATAAAATAGTAACCGATGCTGATAATACTTGGGAAAAGGAATTAAGCAAAATAAAAATAGAGGGAACCGATTTACAGAAGGAAATATTCTATACTTCATTGTATCATGTTTCCGTACAGCCTAACACGATGTCGGATGTAAACGGTGAATATACCGATATTGATTACACAAAACGAACCCTTTCAGAAAAAGACGGAAGGCAATATTCTACATTCTCCTTATGGGACACCTATCGTGCTGCACATCCTTTATACACATTGCTTCAACCCGAAAGAACCTCCGATTTTGTCAATAGCATGTTGAGGCAATACGATTCGTACGGCTACCTGCCTATCTGGCAATTATGGGGGCAAGAAAACTATTGTATGATTGGTAACCATTCTATTCCTGTTATTGTAGATGCTGCATTAAAGGGACTAAAAGGTTTTGATGTTGAAAGAGCTTACGAGGCTATTAAAACCTCATCTATGACTCCTCACCTGAACTCACCGTTCGATATTTGGGAAAAGTATGGTTATATGCCTGAGAATTTACAAACTCAATCGGTGTCTATTACTTTGGAAATTGCTTATGACGATTGGTGTGTAGCTCAATTAGCAAAGAAACTAGGCAAAGAGGATGATTATAAACACTTCACCAAACGATCGCTATTTTATAAGAACCTCTACAATAGCCAATCGGGATTTTTTCAGTCAAAAAACGATAAAGGTGATTGGATAGAACCTTTCGATCCCTTTAAGTATGGAGCAAACGGAGGTTATCCATTTACGGAAGGTAACGCATGGCAATATTTCTGGTATGTTCCGCACGATGTAAATACCCTCGTGAAAATGGTAGGAGGAAATGAGGCTTTCACCAAAAAGCTGGATGATTTCTTTACTTTGGAACATCAAAGCGGAGAGTTGAACGACAATGCTTCGGGATTTATTGGGCAATATGCACATGGTAATGAGCCAAGTCATCACGTAGCTTATTTATACAATTATGCATGTCAGCCTTGGAAGACTCAATACTATGTATCGAAAATTCTCACCGAATTATACAATAATACTTCGGCAGGATATGCCGGAAATGATGACTGTGGCGAAATGTCGGCATGGTATGTTTTAAGTGCAATCGGTTTTTATCCAGTAAATCCTGCGAACGGAATTTTTGTTATCGGAACTCCACATGTCGAAAGTGCCCATATTGAATTGGCATCGGGAAAAGTATTTAAGATACTGGCTAAAAAACAATCTTCAAAAGATATTTATATACAATCGGTTTTATTAAACGGAAAGAAATACGACCAGACGTACATTACATACAATGATATTGTGAATGGCGGAACTCTGGAATTCAAGATGGGAAGTAAACCTTCTAAGTGGGGAAGCAAACCTCAGAATATACCTCCCGATGGAATCTAAGTAGGGGGGAACCGATGTGTTCACCCATAGAGGACAGACACATAGGTCTGCCCTACAACAAAACATCCAATAAAAAATATACATAAATAAAATACCTGAAAACATTATGAGAATATTTAAACCTCTCTTTTTATTTACGTTATCCATATTACTATTATCATGTAGTAACAACTCGGTTTTGAATCAGGGCAAATGGAAAATAAGTTATAATGATGAAAGCAAAACAATAAACATCGAGAAAGAAGGAAAAGCCCTTTTTGAAAATGTTTATCCATCTTACAAGCTAGGCGATAAGCTTATTACTGCTAAAGAATACACAAGTTCGAAAGTTGAACAGAATGCCCTATCCGATCAGTTCGGAAAAGGAACCGTTCTCAGCATTACATACACAAGTAAAGAACTTCCGACTTTAGTACAATCGTTTTACGTATATACGGACAGAGACTACATTCTAACCGATTTCACTTTATCGGGAGACAGCAATGTTTCGTCCAATTATATGGTTCCAATAAACGTAGAAAAAATGCTTCCCGTTTTAGAGAAAGGTGATAACAGAGCGTTATTTATTCCTTTTGATAACGATGCATGGGTTAGATTTCAGTCTCATCCATTAACTTTCGATAAACTGAGAAGTTACGAAGTAGCTACTGTTTTCAATAACAATACACGTAATGGTATCGTGATTGGCTCTGTAGAACACGATAACTGGAAAACAGCTATCGATATGACTAAAGGCGATGACAGCAATATCGGTTCTTTGGTATGCTACGGAGGTATTGCCGATTCACTGACTCGTGATTCAAAACCTCACGGAACATTATCAGCTAAAACAATCAAATCGCCAAAAGTACTTATCGGAGATTTCGCCGATTGGAGAAACGGAATGGAAGAGTACGGAAAAGCAAATGCAATAGTTACACCTCGCAGAGCATGGGATAAAGCAATGCCTTTCGGATGGAACAGTTGGGGAGCATTGCAATTCAATCTTACTTACCAAAAAGCATTGGAAGTGTCGGACTTCTTTAATGATAACCTGCAAAACAATCATTTTATAAATCCTGACAATACAGTATATATTGGTCTCGATTCGGGTTGGAACAGTTTCACCGAAGACGAACTAAAATCGTTCGTAGCCAAATGTAAAGCAAACGGGCAAATAGCAGGTATTTATTGGACTCCATTTACCGATTGGGGTAAAAATCCTGACCGTGCAGTAGACGATGTACCCGAATATAAATACAAAGATATATACGTGTATGCCAATGGAAAACCTCAGGAATTTGACGGGGCTTATGCAGTAGATCCTACTCATCCTGCGATTGAACAAAAGATGAAAATAACATCAGAATTGTTTCGCCGTTGCGGCTTCGAATATGTGAAGATGGACTTTATGACTCACGGAGCAATGGAAGGCGACAAATGGTACAAACCTGAAATTCAAACAGGTATACAAGCCTATAATTATGGTATGCAATTACTCGATAAATATTTCGGAGATATGTTTATCAACTTGTCAATTTCACCTATTTTTCCTGCACAATACGCACAATCGCGTCGTATAGCTTGTGATGCGTGGAACAAAATAAAAGATACCGAATATACTATGAATGCCGTTTCATACGGTTGGTGGATTGATAATATTTACCAATTTAACGATGCCGATCATATTGTATTGAGAGATGCTACCGAGGGAGAAAACAGAGCCCGTATAACTTCGGCAGCTATCACAGGATTATATATTGCAGGTGACGATTTCAGCAAAGCTGGTCCAACAGATGCAAAAGAAAGAGCTAAAAAATTCCTGACCAATGCAGATGTAAATGCAGTTGCACAAGGTCGTTCTTTCCGTCCCGTTGAAGGAAACGGTACTAAATCGGAAAATCAATTTATACATACCGATGATAAAGGAAATATGTATTATGTAATCTTCAATTATCAGGAAGAAGACGCTACAGTTAAAGTTCCACTTGAAAGAATAGGACTGGATGCTACCAAAGAATATACAGCAAAAGAACTTTGGAGCGGAGCAAATGTGGATATGAAAACTCCATTAACCGTTCCTGCCAAAGATGTAAAACTATTTAAGATCAACAAATAGTACACCACTACCATATGGGCGAACACATAAGTTTGCCCATATACATTGAGGGCAGACTCACAGGTCTGCCCCTACCAAACAAAATACAATAAACAAAATTATGAAAAAGATAAAAGGATTAGCACTTACACTCCTACTATTGATATTCATGAATGTACAGGTATCTGCATCGCCCAATAACAATCGCCATAGGCTATGGTACAAACAACCAGCTAAGGTGTGGATGGAATCGAGTCCTTTGGGTAATGGTCGTATAGGAGCAATGGTTTATGGAGGAGTCGAAACCGAAACAGTTGCCCTCAACGAGGTAACTATGTGGTCCGGAGAACGTGACAAATTTCAGGAACGTCTCTGCGGAAAAGATATACTAAATGATATCAGACAACTCTTTTTTGCAGGAGATTATTCGAAAGGTAATAGAATAGCATCAGAATATCTATCGGGAACTCCCCATTCTTTTGGCTCACATGTGCCTTTGGGCGACATGAAAATAAACTTCAAATACCCTCAGGGAAATATATCTGATTACAAAAGAGAATTAAATCTGGAAAATGCAATTAACACCATTACATTCAAGGTTCGAAATGTAAAATATACCAGAGAATATTTTTGTAGTAATCCAGATGAAGCTTTAATTATCAAATTATCGGCAAGTAAAGCAAAAGCTCTAAACTTAAATCTATCCTTTGATCTCTTGCGTGAATCTGAGATGCGGACTACGAATAATGGTCTCGAATTTTCTGGACAAGTTTCTTTTCCCAAACAAGGACCGGGAGGCGTTAACTTTCTCGGAAAAGTAGGAGTAACCATCAAAGATGGAAAAGTTACAACTAAAGATGGAAAAATCGAAATTACGGATGCAACGTCTATTGTAATCGCTTTTGATGTAAGAACAGATTATAGTAATCCCAAGTACAAAGAAGATTGCGTAAAAACAGTCGATAATGTTCTGGCTCAAAACTATGATAAAGTTAAGCAAAATCATATTGGAGATTATTCAAATCTTTACAAAAGAGTTGATCTGTTTTTAGGAAACAGCGAAACCGATAATCTCCCTACAGATATAAGATGGAAAAAGGTAAAAGACGGAGCAAATGATGTAGGTCTTGATGCTTTATTCTTCAACTATGCACGCTATCTGCTGATTGCGGCATCGCGAGAGAACTCTCCTCTTCCCGCTAATCTACAAGGAATCTGGAACGATAATCTGGCTTGTAACATGGGATGGACTAACGACTATCACTTAGATATTAATACTCAACAAAACTATTGGTTATCTAATATCGGAAATCTAGCCGAATGTAATAAACCATTGTTCAATTATATCAAAGACCTCTCTATTGAAGGTCAAAGAACAGCTAAAAACGTATACGGTGCACGTGGATGGACAGCACATACCGTAGCTAATGTATGGGGCTATACTTCTCCGGGAGCGGGACCCAACTGGGGATTATTTCCTATGGCTAGTGCATGGATTGCTTCGCATCTATGGACACATTATAATTATACATTAGATAAAGATTTCCTCAAAGACAAAGCTTATCCTATATTGAAAAGCAATGCAGAGTTTTTGTTGGATTATATGGTCGTAAATCCCAATAATGGATACCTGATGACGGGACCAAGCACCTCTCCCGAAAACTCATTCATATACAAAGGTGAAGAATTGTCGTTATCTATGATGCCTACCGCCGATAGAGTTTTAGCTTTCGAAGCATTAACTTCGTGTATCGAAATATCCGATATATTAGGAGTTGATAAAGAGTTTCGTGATAGTCTTAAAAATGCATTAGCAAAACTTCCTCCTCTCAAAATCGGAAAGAATGGAGGAGTACAAGAGTGGTTCGAAGACTTTGATGAAGCTCAACCCAACCACCGCCACACCTCACATCTATTGGCATTATATCCATTCTCTCAAATATCGCCAGTTAAAACTCCTGTTTTGGCAGAAGCCGCTCGTAAGACAATGGAATTGAGACTTGCCGCAGAAGGTTGGGAAGATGTAGAGTGGAGCCGAGCAAATATGATTAGCAACTATGCACGCTTACTAGATGCCGAAAAAGCTTACGAAAGTGTAGTATTATTAGAACGTAATTTCTCCAGAGAAAATTTGCTTACCATATCACCTGAAGGCATAGCAGGAGCACCATACGATATATTTATTTTTGATGGAAACGAAGCTGGCGGAGCAGGTATTGCCGAAATGTTGTTACAAAGTCACGAAGGATATATTCAGTTTCTTCCAGCCTTACCTAAAGAATGGAATACCGGTTCCTTCAAAGGGTTACACACCCAAGGAGGTGCAGAAATAGATCTGAAATGGGCAAATGGTGAAGTGACAGAAGCTAAACTTAAAGCCATAAGTGCAAATACTTTCAAATTAAAAGTTCCACAAAGAACTAAAAAAGCACAATTCTCTAAGAATGGAAAAGCCTTCAATTTAACTCCTGATGCAAATGGATTTGTTGAAGTTACATTGAGTGCAAATGATTTTATAGAATTAAAATAAGGTTTCAGAACTATTTATGACTTTGGCAGGTATACTTATAAAAGACTCAGAAATAGAGGGATTAAATACTATCAGTTATATGCATATTTGCCAAAGCAATAAATAGGTTTAGAACCTTACTAAAAACGTGTATTATGAAAAAATTACTTATCGCTTTCATTGCGATACTTCTTCCACTTTCATCTGTGATATCACAGAAACAACCCGAGCTTAAACTCTGGTACGACAAACCGGCACTTAACTGGATGACTTCGGCACTACCTCTAGGGAACGGTCGTCTCGGAGCTATGATATATGGAACTGTCGAGAAAGAACATATCCAATTCAACGATAAAACTTTATGGACGGGCAGTAAGACCGAAAGAGGTGCATACCAAAACTTTGGAGATGTATATATAGAGTTTGATAATCATGCGAATTATAGTAACTATAGACGTGACCTGAGTATTGATGATGCAATTGCTCATGTAAATTACAAATCAGCCGGGGTACAATATTCACGGGAATATTTTGCCAGTTATCCTGACAATGCTATTGTTATGCACTTTTCAGCAAACAAAAAAGGAAAGGTAAATTTCAAAGTCAACTTACAGGATTCTCATCAAGGAAAAATGAATGTTAATGGTAATTCTATATCCATTGATGGAAAATTAACTCTATTGTCATACGAAGCATCATTAACTGTTGTAAGCGACGGCGGAGAGGTTTCTGCAAATGGAAATTCAATTCAGGTTAGCAATGCTAACAATGCTACTATTATATTGGTAGGAGGTACTGATTATGACCCTGCCAGCCACAACTATCTAACAAAAAAAGATTGGAGAGAATCTATCAAGTCAACAAAGGAAAAAGCCATTTCGAAAGGCTATCAAGCACTGAAAAGCAATCATATAAAAGATTATCAGTCACTTTTCAGCCGCGTTTCATTAAACATTGGAAATACTAAGCCTACAATTCCAACTAATGAACTTATCAGAAAATATACAATGGGGGAATATAACCCAGCTTTGGATGTACTGTTTTTTCAATATGGACGTTATCTTGCCATAGCATCATCCAGAGAAGGGCTCGATTTACCATCTAATTTACAAGGTGTTTGGAACAACAGCAATACTCCTTCGTGGGAATCGGATATACATTCTAACATCAATGTTCAGATGAATTACTGGGCAACAGAAGTTGCTAATCTTGCCGAATGTCATATGCCATTTATCAATTATATCTACAACGAAGCTGTTATACAAGATTCGTGGAAGAATATGGCATCTGAGCTAGAAGCCAGAGGATGGGCTATGAGAACTCAGAATAATATTTTCGGATATTCGGATTGGAACTGGAATCGACCTGCAAATGGTTGGTACTGCTTGCATTTATGGGACAAATACCTATACAATCCTGACAAAGAATATTTGAAAAACGTGGCTTATCCCGTTATGAAATCAGCTTCCGAATTTTGGTTAGACCGCTTATTTTTTGATGATAATGGACAGTTACTAGCTGTGAACGAGTGGTCACCCGAGCAGGGTCCATGGGAAAATGGAGTAGCTTATGCACAACAAATAGTTGCAGACTTATTTAGTAATACCATTCAAGCAGCCAAAATATTAGAAACCGATTCTTCTTTAACAAGCGAACTAGAAGGGAAATTATCTAAAATGGATCATGGTCTCAATATTGGAAGTTGGGGACAATTACGAGAATGGAAGTATACGGATGACGATCCGGAAAACAAGCACAGGCATATCTCACATTTGTTTGCTTTATATCCTGGAAAAGCAATTTCGCCTATTTATACCGACAAATATGCTAATGCAGCCCGAAAAACTTTGGATGCAAGAGGTGATAGCGGAACAGGTTGGAGCCGTGTTTGGAAAATAGCCTTTTGGGCACGAATGCTTGACGGGAACAGAGCATTTAAACTGCTAAACAGTTCGTTGGAATTAACTAGCGATACGGGTACAGATTATATGGCTAAGGGCGGTGTTTATGAGAATTTGTTGTGTGCACACCCACCTTTCCAAATTGATGGGAATCTAGGTGTGACAGCCAGTATGTCAGAATTATTACTACAAAGCCATTTAGGAGAAGTGCATTTGTTACCTGCTTTACCCGACAAATGGCCACAAGGTGAAGTTAAAGGTCTTAGAGCAAGAGGAGGTTTTGAAGTAGATATTAAATGGAAAAACAATCGAATTGAGATGGCAAATATCAAATCTAATCAAGGTGGTATTTGTAAACTAAGAACCAGTACTCCGATAAAGGTTATGGGGCAGGAAGTTAGTTCTCAAAAAGATGATAAAGGATATTACATTACAATCATAAATACTAAACCTAAAACTAGTTATCAGATAAAGGCATCTTAATTAAGGTTTCAGATCGATCTATGCCTTTTTTAATATAACACTCAACATAAGAAAAAACAAAATGGATTTACAACGAATAAAGAACAAATTCCAATCACTCTTTGGTGAAGGCGGTGCACTTTACACTGCTCCCGGACGTATCAACCTGATCGGCGAACATACCGACTATAACGGCGGATTCGTACTACCCGGCGCCATCGACAAAGCCATGTACTGCATGATCAAACCAAACGGAACAACAGACACCGTAAAAGCATACGCTTTAGACCTCGAAGAAATGGACGAATTCCAACTAGACGACGTACCCATCAAACAATGGGCAAAATACATCTTCGGAGTCTGCCTTGAAATGATCAAACGAGGAGCCAAAATACAAGGCTTCGACGTAGTCTTTGCAGGAGACGTACCACTAGGCGCAGGCATGTCATCCTCAGCAGCACTCGAAAGCTGTTTCGGATTCGCACTAAACGATATGTACAATTTAGGTTTCGACCGATTCGAACTAGCCAAAATAGGACAAGCCACCGAACATAACTACGTAGGCGTAAAGTGCGGAATCATGGATCAATTCGCATCCTGCTTCGGAAAAGAAGGATCACTCATCCGTTTAGACTGTCGCTCCTTAGAATACGAATACGTACCATTCGATCCCAAAGGATACCGATTAGTACTCATCAATACCTGCGTAGAACACGAGCTAGCCTCATCAGCCTACAACAAACGCAGAGAATCATGCGAAAACGCAGCCTCATACATCCGTAAATACCATCCCGAAGTAGAATTCCTAAGAGACGCAACACTTGATATGCTCAAAGAAGTAGCCAACGAAGTAAGCGCCGAAGACTACATACGAGCAGAATTTGTAATCGAAGAAATTCAACGTCTGTTAGATGCCTGCCAAGCCCTTAAAGAAGGAGACTACGAAACAGTAGGAAAAAAGATGTATGAAACCCATATCGGTTTAAGCCGTAAATACGAAGTAAGTTGTCCCGAACTGGACTTCTTAAACGATGTTGCCCGGCAGTGCGGAGTAACCGGCTCTCGTGTTATGGGTGGAGGTTTCGGTGGCTGTACCATCAACCTTGTAAAAGATGAATTACACGATGGCTTTATCAAACGTGCTACCGAAAGCTATGAGCAAAAGTTCAAGATCAAGCCTAAAGTGTACGATGTCATTATTAAAGATGGTGCCCGAAAATTATAAGGCTACAAGTCTTATTGTTACCTGAGTTCACACATAGAGGGCAGACAAATAGGTCTGCCCATACCTATAAAAAGAAAAGAAATTTAAATAAAAACATGAAACCAACATTATTTGTACTTGCTGCCGGTATGGGGAGCCGATATGGAGGATTAAAACAATTAGACGGATTGGGTCCTAATGGCGAAACTATTATGGACTATTCGATTTACGACGCTTTACAAGCGGGATTTGGCAAAATTGTATTCGTTATACGTCAATCATTCGAAAAGGAATTCAGAGAAAAAGTAGCTTCAAAATACGAAACTAAAATTCCTGTTGAAATAGTTTTTCAGGAGTTAGACAACCTTCCCGAAGGATTTGTATTGAATCCCGAACGTGAAAAACCTTGGGGAACAAACCATGCTTTACTGATGGGTAAAGACGTGATTAATGAACCTTTCGGAATCATAAACGCAGATGACTTTTATGGACGAGAAAGTTATCAGATACTTGCCGGGCAGCTCAAAAAGATGGGTGGCCACACAAAGAATTATTGTATGATTGGCTACCTCTTAGGAAATACATTATCGGAAAGCGGAAGTGTGGCTCGTGGTGTTTGTGAAATTGATAATGAGAATTATCTCACAAAAATAGTAGAACGGACAAGTATTGAGAGAATTGATGGTGTACCTTCTTATAAAGATGAAAACAACGACTGGAAAAGTCTTACAGATACAACACCCGTTTCTATGAATATGTGGGGATTCACTCCCGATTATTTCGAACTATCGAAAAGCTCTTTTGTTGATTTCTTAAAAGAAAATCAAGATAAGCCAAAATCGGAGTTTCTTATTCCAACTCTAGTTAATACCTTAGTAGAGAAAAACGAGATAAAAGTTAAACTTCTCAATACCCCTTCTGTATGGTTTGGTGTAACCTATGCAAAGGATCGTCCGGAGGTAGTACAAAAAATTAAAGATCTGGTAAAAGCAGGAAAATATCCTGAGAAACTATTCTAATATATTAGAACAATTTCTCTTACAATAACCTTATATACTCTATTATGAAAAGACTCTCTTTTATTATAAGTCTGTTATGTTTTAGTATTTGGACACAAGCCCAAATACTAAACGTTTCGGATTTTGGCGTAAAACCCAATACTTTTGTTGATGTAACAGAAAGTGTTCAACAAGTTATAAATGCTTCGTCCGAGAATGAAAATACAACTATTGTTTTCCCTAAAGGACGTTACGATTTCTGGCCTGACAAAGCTGAGAAGAGAGAGTACTTTATAACTAACACATCATCCGAAACCGATTGCCCATCGAAAATAAAGAGTGTCGGATTATTATTCGAAAATAAAAAGAATATCACTGTCGAAGGCAATGGCTCTCTATTTGTATTTCATGGAAAGATGACTTGCTGGGCTATTAACAAATCGGAGAATATAAAATTTAAAAATATAAGTGTAGACTTTGAACGCCCAACAATGTCTGAAATGACATTTCTCGAAGTTTATCCCGATTCCATCATAGCAGCCATACACCCCGACTCCAAATATGCAGTTATTGATAATAAATTAAAATGGTATGGCGAAAAATGGGGTATGAATACATATTTCACCCTTTTGGTAGATACAATACAGGGTACAAATATGTATAGCTCGTCCGATCCTATCCAACAAAGTAAAGCAACCGTTCTCAATCCCTTAAAAGTGAAATTTGAAGGAGACTTTTCGAATACTAATTATAAGGCAGGGAAAATATTCACATTGAGAGATCACATCAGAGATCATGTAGGAGTATTTGTAAACTTGTCAAAGAATGTACAATTCGAAAATCTGAATATGCATTATATGCATGGGTTGGGTATTGTTTCTCAGTTCTCAGAAAATCTATATTATAAAAATATAACTATCGTACCATCTCACGGTCGTGCTATTGCTGCCTTTGCAGACGGTATGCATTTTTCGGGATGTAAAGGAAGTATAAAAATTGAGAGTTGTCATTTTAAAGGACTACATGACGATCCGGTAAACGTTCATGGAACCTATTTACAAATAAAAGAGATTAATACTCCTAATTTTATCACTGTTAAGTTTATGCATGCTCAAACTTATGGTATGCCCGCTTTCTTTGAAAACGACTCTATTGCTTTTGTACACTCTCCTACACTCCAAACAAAAGGTTTTGGCATTATTAAAAGCGTGAAACGACTATCAGATCGAGAGATTCAACTCGAATTAACGAAACCTCTACCTAAAGAAATAAATAAAGGTGATGCTATCGAAAACATTACATGGACACCTTCTCTTGATATACGTAACTGCAAATTTGAGATGACAAATACCAGAGGGTTACTTGTAACAACACCGAAGAAAGTAATTATAGAGAATAATCATTTCTACCGTACAGGAATGTATGCAATTATGATTGCTGCAGATGCAGGAAGTTGGTATGAATCGGGAGCTGTGAACGATGTTCTGATCCGTAATAATGTATTCGAAGAATGCGGATACAATATACCCTCTAAAGATTATGTAATTGCCATAATACCCGAAAATCATGAATATGCAAAGAATGACTGGGTACACAGAAATATCAAAATTGAAAATAATACATTCAAAATTAATGGTAATCTTATACTGAAAGCTAAAAGTACACAAGGACTGATTTTCAAAAATAATCTGATTGAATATGCTCCTTTTGTTTCACCATTAGATAAAGATCTGCCTAAGACTAACGCGTCATTCGATTTAGATAATTGTTCGAAAGTTATAATCAGTAATAATATATATAAGTTGCCATCTCAAATATCGGTAAACTATAATAGAATGAAGCAAACTGATATTAAGTCTGACAAAAAAGAAAAATTAATATTTAATTAACACATTCACTTCATACAATAAAATAAAG
>NZ_CVRU01000080.1 GCF_001261715.1 Dysgonomonas sp. HGC4
AAAGAAGAGGTTGTCATTTTTATGACAACCTCTTCTTTTTTACTCTATAGAACAAATAATAGGCTTATCCGTTCTATATGATGATATTAGTTATAGTAACTGTATATATAATATTGTTCAAAGCTGTAGATTGGGATAGTAAAACTATAATTTATAGAATTATCGTTTTTTTGTTGTAATTATCCTACTAATAAAAGGATCTGAAACCCCGTACAATTTACTCTTATGGAAGAGCGTAAATCACATCAATTGCTGCGTAAACGAGGCGAACATAATGCTTCTGTTTCATATTCGGAGCTTCTGTTCGATTTAATTTATGTGTTTGCTGTAACTCAGCTATCACATTATTTATTGCATCATCTCAACTTTCAGGGAGTTGTCGAAACTACTATTCTCTGGTTCGGAGTCTGGTTGGTTTGGCAGCATACTACATGGGTCACCAATTGGTTTAATCCAGATACACGTCCCATTAGGTTACTGTTGTTTGGGGTTATGCTTGTCAGTTTAATGATGGCTGCTTCATTACCCAAAGCATTTGGAGATAGGGGACTTATTTTTGCTATTTGTTATGCAGCCATTCAGGTTGGGAGGACTTTGGTTATTTTATCTTTACTTGGAAATAGTCATCACCTTACTCCTAATTTTAAAAGAATATTGGGTTGGTCTTGTATATCCGGATTCCTTTGGATTTTAGGTGGATTCAATGAAGGGAATTTCCGTATTTTATTGTGGGCAATGGCAGTACTATCCGATTATCTTTCTCCCATGTTTGGCTTTTACTTGCCTTTTCTCGGGCGTTCCGATTCTGGTAAGGAGTGGACTATAGATGGTCACCATTTAACTGAGCGATGTCAATTGTTTGTTATTATAGCTTTCGGTGAAACTATCTTAATGATAGGTGCTTCACTTAGTGAAGTAGAGGTTTGGAGAGTTGAGAGAATTGTAGCTGCTCTTGTCTCTTTTATAGGTAGTTTGGCTATGTGGTGGATATATTTTGATGTCAGTAGCGAAGCTGCGACTCATAAGATACAACACTCTTCCAATCCCGGACTTTTAGCTCTTAAATATCATGCTGTACATGTAATATTAGTAGGTGCTATTATTATTTGTGCGGTGGGCGATGAGTTAGTTGATAGTGAACCATCTGCAACAGTAACCTATACTTCGTTGTATGTGCTGATTTTTGGTACTATCCTTTATTTGTTGGCAAATATGGTCTTTAAGTGGATAACGTGTCACTCAATATCCATCTCTCATTCTATTGCTATTTTAGTGTTGCTTCTATTAATTCCTGTAAGCTTTTTTATGAGTATATTGATAATAAATAGTATCGTGGTTGCAGTGTTTATTTGTATTGCTATTTTCGAAGTTGTTGCTCCTAAAGTAAAAAGAGAAGAGTTATTAGAAAAGCTTTAGAAAAGACTTTTTCTTGTGAAATTTTACTCTTTTTGAGTCGGTTTTTCAGAGAATAGATAACATTTATTACTTATAAAATAGTGTGAAAATCTATCTTTAAAAAGTTAATTGAGTAATTTGTAAGGTGGGCTTGACAAAATGATTCTTTTTTGGTTTGTGTGTGTGCCAGTGTGTGTTATATTGATAAAATATATGAGCTAATAGATGACAATTGAAAGGAAAAGGTTTATATTTGTAGGAGAAATGTATCTATCTGTCATTTTCAGATCCTAAAAAACTAATTATGCAATCGAATCTATATGATTTTGTGCCGATCCTGATGCAAGTGGCATTTTCAGTTGTATTTGTGTTCGCAACAATATTTATATCAAACTATCTAGGTCCTAAGCACCGATCGTCTAAAAAGAATCAAAATTTCGAATGTGGAATTGAATCGATAGGCGATGCGCGAACTCCTTTTGCGGTCAAATACTTCTTAGTGGCCATTCTTTTCGTGCTTTTCGATATCGAAATCATTTTTATGTACCCTTGGGCAATTAATTTCAAAACAATAGGTATTAGTGGCTTGTTAAAGATGGGAGGATTTATCTCTCTTCTATTGGTAGGCTATCTTTATATTGTGAAGAGAAAAGCTTTAGAGTGGGAGAAGTAAGATCATAGATCTTTTTACTAATAAGTAACTGAAAGTTTTTCAAAAGTAATAACAAGCAATTGTTATTACACTGAATAAATAATAAATTAGGTCTCCGACCTTAAGTATTGTAAACTGAAACTTGTTATAGATTGATAATATAGCAAAATTATTTTTCTGTGCTTAAAACATGAATCATGAGTGAATCAACTAAATTAAATATAGTGCCTGCACCCGAAGGATATACGGGGAATGGTTTCTTCGCTACCAAGTTTGATTATGTAATTGGTTTGGCTAGGGCTAACTCTATGTGGCCTTTGCCTTTTGCTACATCATGCTGTGGTATCGAATTTATGGCAACTATGGCGTCAACCTATGATATGGGACGTTTCGGAGCCGAGCGTAATAGCTTCTCTCCACGTCAAGCCGATATGTTGTTAGTGATGGGAACTATTTCTAAAAAGATGGGTCCCATTTTGCGTAATGTATACGAACAAATGGCAGAGCCTAAGTGGGTTATTGCTGTAGGTGCGTGTGCTTCTTCAGGTGGTATTTTCGATACATATTCAGTGTTGCAGGGAATTGATAAAATTATACCTGTGGATGTTTATGTACCGGGTTGCCCTCCTCGTCCGGAGCAAATTTTGGATGGTTTAATGGAACTGCAAGAAATAGTAAAAAGCGAATCTATACATCGCCGTGGATCGGAAGTATATAAAGAGCTTTTAGAATCATATAAAATAGAATAAGGTCTCTGACCTTTTATAAAATATATAATGTCATTGGAAACTATTGATATTCAAAACAGAATAACCGAAGCGTTTGGAGCTGAAGTTTTAAATTTTAGAATGGAACAAGACATTCTGACTTTTGAAGCTACTCCTGCTGTAATCAAGAATGTAATCCGTTTTATGAAAGAAGATAAGGCTTTAAGCTTTAACTTCATGACAGACCTATGTGCTGTACATTATCCGGATAATGACATTGAGGCTCAGTTTGCAGTTGTATATCTATTGCATAATTGGGTTGATAATGTAAGAGTAAGAGTGAAAACTTTCTTGAATGGTAATAAAGTAGAGGTTGATACAATGACCGATATTTTTGCAGCAGCCAATTGGATGGAGAGAGAGACTTACGATTTTTATGGTGTTAAGTTTATCGGACATCCAAACTTGAAGCGAATTTTGAATGATGACGGAATGACATCATTCCCGATGCGTAAAGAATATCCATTAGAAGATTCAGGACGTAGCGATAAAGACGACCGCTTCTTTGGTCGAACAACGAATAACTATCAACCCAAATAAGGTCTCTGACCTTCTCGTTTCTTTGGTTAGTGCCATAGCTAAAGAATGTTATAGTTAAATGATATGGCAGTAGAAATTGTATAAGCTAAAGACAGAAAGACTGAAATGTCAGACCTATTATTACACCCCGAACATCGCTTTGCGAAAATCTTAAGAGATCATACTCCCGAAGATGGTCGTGAGTTGTCGGTTCTAAACTTCGGACCTACGCATCCTTCTACACATGGTGTATTTCAAAATATACTACTTATGGATGGGGAGCGTATTCTGGATGCCGATACTACTGTAGGTTATATACACAGAGCTTTTGAAAAAATAGCGGAAAACAGAGCATTCTATCAGATTACTCCGTTGACCGACCGTATGAACTATTGTTCTGCACCAATCAACAATATGTGTTGGTGGATGACAGTAGAAAAAGCTTTGGGTGTAGAAGTTCCTAAGCGTGCACAATATATGCGCGTTATTGTCATGGAATTGGCACGCATTACCGACCACCTTATATGTAATGGTATTTTAGGTGTCGATTTAGGTGCGTATTCTCCTTTCCTTTATGTAATGAAATACCGTGAATTGGTTTACGAAATCTATGAAGAGATTTGTGGAGGTCGTTTAACTACCAACATGGGACGTATTGGAGGTTTCGAAAGAGATTGGAGTGAAGCTGCATGGCGAAAATTAGATGAATTTCTAGAAGGCTTTCCAAAGGCTTGGGACGAACTCGAAAGAGCTTACCTGCGAAATAGAATATTCATGGATCGTACAGTAAATGTGGGATCTATTTCTGCAGAAAAAGCTATGAATTATGGCTTTACAGGTCCAAACTTGAGAGCAACCGGTATAGATTATGATGTACGTGTAGCAAAACCATATAGTTCGTATGAAGATTTCGATTTTATAGTACCGGTTGGTCAATCGGGAGATACTTATGATCGTTTCTGTGTACGTTGTGCAGAAGTAAAAGAAAGCTTGAAGATAATTCGTCAAGCTAAAGATAACCTTCCAGAAGGCGACTATCATGCAGATGTACCCGACTATTATCTTCCTCCTAAAGAAGAAGTGTATACAAGTATGGAAGCTTTGATTAATCACTTTAAAATTGTGATGGGCGAAATACCTGTTCCTGTGGCAGAAGTATATCATGCTGTAGAAGGTGCTAATGGCGAACTTGGAATGTATCTGATTACTGATGGATCGCGTACTCCATATCGTTTGCATTTCCGCAGACCATGTTTTATATATTACCAGGCATTTGCAGAGATGATTAAAGGTGGAATGTTTTCGGATGCGGTAGCTACATTGTCAAGTATAAATGTTATTGCCGGAGAATTAGACGCATAATGGAAAAAAAAGAATACAATCAAGAAATAAATATAACGGAAGAACTGATGGCTCGTATTAATGAGTTTATCGGTCATTATCCCGAAGGAAAGAAAAAATCTGCAATGTTGCCAGTGCTTCATGCAGTACAAGATGCTCATGACAATTGGTTGAGTGTTCCTTTAATGAATAAGGTTGCCAAGATATTAGAGGTTCATCCTATTGAGGTGTATGAGGTGGTTACATTTTATACCATGTTCAATCAACACCCTAGAGGTAAATATACATTCGAATTTTGTCGTACATCATGTTGCAGTATTCGCGGTGGTGAAGATATGCTCGATTATGCTTGCAACAAGTTAGGCATAAAAGAGGGTGGAACTACCGAAGATGGAATGTTTAGTGTTGTAGGAACTGAGTGTTTGGGTGCTTGTGGTTACGGTCCTATGCTTCAATTAGGTGATTTTTATCACGAGCATTTAACCGAAGAAAAGTTTGATGCATTAGTTGAAGACTGTAAACAAGGTAAAATAAAACTAGATTGATTTGCGATGGCTAGAAAGATATTATTAGAGAACATAGATATTCCCGGAATAAAGGATTACGAAGTTTATCGCAAAAACGGAGGTTATAGAGCTGTTGAGAAAGCTATTAAAACAATGACTCCTGATGAAATCGTAGAACAAGTAAAAACTTCGGGCATTAGAGGTCGTGGTGGAGCAGGATTTCCTATGGGACTTAAATGGAGCTTTATCGATAAAAAATCGGGTAAGCCTCGTCACCTGGTAGTAAATGCCGATGAGTCTGAGCCTGGAACTTTTAAGGATCGTTTCCTTATGGAACATATTCCCCACTTGTTGATTGAAGGAGCTATTATATCCAGTTTCGCTTTAGAAGCAAACCTATCTTATATCTACATTCGTGGAGAATATATGTGGGTGTTTAAGATCCTTGAGAAAGCTATAAAAGAAGCCTATGCCAATGGATGGTTGGGTAAAAATATATTGGGTACAGGTTACAATCTCGATTTATATGTACACTGTGGAGCAGGAGCATATATTTGCGGAGAAGAAACTGCACTTATCGAATCATTAGAAGGTAAGAGAGGTAATCCTCGTATCAAGCCTCCATTTCCTGCTGTAAGCGGATTATGGTCTGAGCCAACTGTTGTGAATAACGTAGAGTCGATTTCGGCTGTATCGTGGATTGTAAATAACAGTGGTGAGGAATACGCTAAAATAGGATTAGGTAAATCAACAGGAACTAAATTGATTTCGGCTTCGGGACATATCAAAAATCCGGGAGTGTATGAAATTGAAATGGGTATGACTGTAGATGAATTTATGAACTCCGATCAATACCTTGGTGGTATGATTGATGACCGTCCTTTAAAGGCGTTTATTCCTGGAGGTTCTTCTGTACCAATTCTTCCTGCAAACTATATATTTAAGACTGCGAACGGTGAAGATCGTTTGATGACTTACGAATCTCTGGCCGATGGTGGTTTCACTACCGGATCATCTATGGGATCGGGAGGATTTATCGTATATAACGATTCTGCTTGTGTAGTGCGTAATACTTGGAATTTTTCACGATTCTACCATCACGAAAGTTGTGGACAATGTTCACCATGTCGTGAAGGTACAGGATGGATGGAAAAAATCTTAGAACGTATCGAAAATGGTCATGGACGTCAAGAAGACATTGATCTTTTATGGGATATTCAAAGCAAGATAGAAGGAAATACTATTTGTCCGCTTGGTGATGCTGCTGCATGGCCTGTGGCTGCTGCAATTCGCCATTTCCGTGAAGAATTTGAATATCACGTACGTTTCCCTGAAAGAATTAAAAATAGAAATCACTTTGTAAATGAACCTATGGAAAAGGTTAGACATTTACTCTCATTATAAGTACCTATGAAAGTTACAATAGATGGACATACAATAGAAGTAGAAGCCGGTACTACAGTGTTGGAAGCAGCACGTGCTATTGGCGGACCTAGTGTGCCTCCTACCATGTGTTACTATTCTAAACTGAAAGATTGTGGTGGAAAATGCCGTTGTTGTCTGGTAGAGATAAGTAAGGGTAGCGAAAGAGACCCTCGCCCTATGCCAAAACTTCAACCATCGTGCGTTACAGCAGTTCAAGATGGAATGGAGGTGAAAAGTGCTACATCACCCAAAGCTTTGGATGCCCGTAAGGCTGTTACCGAATTTTTGTTGATCAATCACCCTTTAGATTGCCCTGTGTGTGATCAGGCAGGTGAGTGTGATTTGCAGAATCTGGCTTATGGGAACAAGAACTTTAAGACTCGCTACAAAGAACAAAGAAGAACGTTTGAGCCCGAAGATATTGGTCCATACATTCAACTACATATGAATCGTTGTGTATTGTGTTATCGCTGTGTGAAATTGGCAGATCAACTTACACCCGAACGTGTACATGGTGTTGTTGGACGTGGCGATCATGCTCAGATATCAACTTATATATCTAAGGCTATTGATAATGATTTCTCAGGAAATATGATTGATGTATGTCCTGTTGGAGCATTAACAGATAAAACATTTCGTTTCGAATCTCGTGTATGGTTTAATAAACCTTACAATGCACATCGCGATTGTCCTACATGCTCGGGTAAAGTAACCCTGTGGATGTTTGGTGATAAAGTACAACGTGTAACAGGTCGTAAAGATGTTTATCATGAAGTTGACGAGTTTATCTGTAACGATTGTCGTTTCCATCATAAAAATGCCGAAGATTGGGTAATTGAAGGACCACGTAAATTCGAGAAACCATCAGTACTTAATATCAATAATTATATTCGTCCTTTGAAAAAAGTACATATAGATGCTGATGAGCTGATTCTTGAAGGACGAGAGCAGGATGAGAAAAAAATCAGTATGCCTGCAGTTCCTTATGACGAGGTAGAGTTGGAAGCAATAAAAGAAGTAAAAGAAGAATAAAGGTCACCGACCTATTAAATACTTGAAAGTACTTACAAGAATATGGAAATTTCATTTATATTAGAGAAGCTTATTCTTATTATCATAGTCTTTGCCGTAACAATGTTTTTTGCATTGTATTCGACTTTGGCTGAGCGTAAAGTTGCCGGATTTATCCAAGACCGTTACGGACCTAACCGTGCAGGTATATTCGGAATTTTACAACCTTTAGCTGATGGAGCTAAACTTTTCTCGAAAGAGGAGTTTATGCCCAACACTCCCAATAAAATATTATTTACAGTCGGACCAGCAATGGCTATGATTGTTTCTCTTCTAGGGAGTGCAGTTATACCTTGGGCTAATAAGTTTGTAATTGCAGGAGTAGAATATATACCTCAGGTTGCAGATATAAATATAGCTCTACTGTATGTAGTAGCTGTAATGTCTACTGCTATTTATGGAATAGTAATTGGAGCATGGGCTTCTAACAATAAATATTCTTTGATGGGAGGTATTCGTGCAGGTGCTCAAATGGTATCGTACGAAGTTGCTATGGGATTATCTCTGATCGCTCTGGTGATGATGACAGGAACATTTAGTCTGCGTGAAATAACAGAACAACAAGCGGGCTTTGGTTGGAATGCTTTTTATCAACCGCTAACTTTATTTATATTTCTGATCTGTTCATTTGCGGAGTGTAATCGTACACCTTTCGATTTAGCTGAATGTGAGTCGGAATTGGTAAATGGTCACCATACAGAGTTCTCTTCTATGAAGATGGGATTCTATATGTTCTCAGAATATGTAAGTATGTTTTTCTCTTCGGCATTGATTTCGATTCTATTCTTTGGAGGATATAATTATCCGGGTATGGAATGGGTTGCTGAGAATTGGGGTGGAAATATTGCAAATACATTAGCGGTCTTTACTCTATTGGGTAAAATATCATTCTTCATATTCTTTTATATGTGGGTACGATGGACTATTCCTCGTTTCAGATATGACCAATTGATGCGTCTGGGATGGAAAATGTTATTCCCTTTGGCATTATTCAATATTTTGCTGAACGGTATTCTAATTCTTATTTTTAAATAAGATCATCGATCTGTCTGTGATAAGTAAACAAAAGTATTTAATGA
>NZ_CVRU01000081.1:0-1501 GCF_001261715.1 Dysgonomonas sp. HGC4
ATGTGTTTTTCATAGTATTAGATTTAAGGTTAATAATGAAGATTGGTTGTCGGGATGACAACCATTTCTTTTTTGTAGCAAACTGATTCTATAAATTCTCCTTTTTGAAACAAACTTTATATTTTATGACTTTCAATCTAACTATTTATATAACAAAAAGCAGACTACAGACACATTAATAACACATTGTATATCAATCAACTATATTCAATCTAATTTAAACAAAGACATCCGATAAACTTCACACCATTCAGAGAAATTTAACCCTTACTTATTTTTTCTATCTTTGCAATTCGATTTACTTATGTATTTAACTAACAATAAACACACATCAAACTCACAATGAGACATCTTCTTACATTATTATTTATTTTTTCGTTAACCAGTACTTTTACTCCTTATGCACAAGAAAGATTAACCATCAACAACATTGAAATAATAAATCTAGGTGATGGTCGTCAATTTGCTCATAAACCAAATCAACAAGATTCCGTAATAAATGGTAAAGTACGAATTATCACAGGTTACTCTACCGAATACATTGACTCCGAATTTAAAGAGGGTATTTCCACTGGAAAGTGGGAGTATTTTCAGGATAATAAATTAGTCAAAGTTCTCAACTATATTGATGGTTATAAAGACGGGGAAAATATACACTATTATCCTAATGGAGAGATACAAAGTAAAGCAGACTTTGTAAAAGGCGTAATAGACGGCACTGTATTTAACTATTATCCAAATGGAAGTATAAAGTCTGAAAAAAAATGGAAAAATGGAATTGAAGACGGTATAGATCGCAGTTACAATGAAAATGGCAAACTATGGTCCGAAATCAACTACCAAAATGGCAAGGCAGAAGGTAAATCCATCATGAATATTACAGGAAATAATATTAATTATTTGCAAACTGCTTTCTATAAAAATGGGTTACGCGAAGGTGAATTTTCAGAGGTATATGACAATGGTACTATTAAAGAAAAAGGTAGCTACCTGAATGGTCAAAAAAACGGTTTATGGGAATACAACAAAACAGATGGGACCAAAAAGCTCACAGAAGGTTATAAAGATGGTGAATTAATAAAGAAGATAACATATTATCCTAGTGGTAATATTGAGACTGAACGCAATTATCTAAAAGGCAAAGAAAACGGTGTAATAAAAAAATATACAGCGGAGGGCGCCATAAAATCGGAACATAACTATGTAAATGGTAAACAAATAGGTAAGCAAATTACATATTTCACAAGTAGTAATGGTGGTAATTATATTGAAACCTACAATAATAATGATAAAGGGCAAAAAGATGGTGAATATGCCGAAATTTTCAGAGATAATAAAAATGTGAAGTCAAGGGGTAAATATATAAACGGGCAGAAAGATGGTAAATGGACATATGGGTATATAAATGGAACCATATACAAAGAAGAAACGTATAGTAGTGGTAAATTAATTGACTCTAAGAAGCCTAATTCAAATACAGAATATTAAAAAAAGAAAGTGC
>NZ_CVRU01000081.1:1510-66350 GCF_001261715.1 Dysgonomonas sp. HGC4
AGCTATAGACTATTCTCTCACAAGAAATAGATTTACCTTCCTGTCTAAGCTAGGTATCCAACCTTAATATAATTATCTTTGTAATAATAATCAGAAAAGAATGGAAACCACATCACCAAACGAAATATTTAAACTTGCCGCCGATATTGTTCGTAACACTTCTCAATCTGTTTTTCTTACAGGTAAAGCAGGAACAGGTAAAACTACATTTCTACACTATATCCGCAAGAATGTGGATAAAAACGTAATAGTAGCAGCACCAACAGGAGTGGCTTCAATAAATGCAGGAGGTGTAACATTACATTCGTTGTTGCAGTTACCATTCGAACCATTTATTCCAAATCTGGAAGGAAAAAAGAAACTCGACTTTCACTTCAAATTGCGTAAGTCGAAAATTGAGATGTTACGCGAACTCGAACTACTTATTATAGATGAGGTAAGTATGCTTAGAGCTGATATGTTGGATGCAATAGATTATATGCTAAAACGCTATCGCAACAATCAGCAATTGTTTGGAGGAGTTCAGATACTCTTTATTGGCGATATGTATCAATTACCCCCCGTAGCACAACAACACGAATGGGATCAGTTGAAACAATACTACCCTTCCCCATTCTTCTTTCACGCTCAGGCATTACAGAATAATATGCCACTTTATGTAGAACTAAAAACTATTTACAGACAAAGCGATCAGGTTTTTATTGATATCTTGAATCGAATTCGTAATAATTGTACCACAAGTGGTGATTTACAAATACTCAATCAACGCTACAACCCATCTTTTAAATTAACAGCCGAAAACAGATACATTGTTTTATGTACTCACAATTATAAAGCTGACAAAATAAATAGTGAACAACTTGACAATTTGCAAACAAAGGGAGTTTCTTTTTCGGGGAAAATAACTGGAGATTTTACAGACAACTCTCTGCCAACCGATTTTAATCTGGTATTGAAAATTGGTGCGCAAGTAATGTTCGTAAAAAATGACGTGGGAGAAAAACGTCGCTATTATAATGGTAAACTAGCCGTAATTAGTCATCTATCAAAAGATAAAATAGTTGTACGATTTGAAGATGGCAACGAAATGGAACTCGAAGAGGAAACTTGGAGAAATGTTCGCTATTCATTAAATGAGGATTCGGGTAATATTCAGGAAGAAGAATTGGGAGCATTTACACAATACCCTATTCGTTTAGCATGGGCTATTACTATTCATAAAAGTCAGGGATTAACTTTCGACCGAGTAGTGATAGATGCAGGACAAGCTTTTGCCGCAGGACAAGTATATGTGGCACTCAGCCGTTGTACATCTCTCGATGGGATAGTATTATTCTCTCGTATAACAGCCGATAGCATACATACCGACCAGAATGCCATAGCATTTAGCAAAGAAGAGTTAAAACAAGATTACCTTCAACAAATATTAGAAGAAGAAAAACCTCGCTATTGTGCTGATCGATTAAAAAAAGCATTCGATTGGTCACCCATAGTTCGCAGTGTTCATTCTCTAAATCAATTGGCTGCCGAAAAAAACATTCCTGAAAAGGAGAAAATGCAAGCTTTGTTCTCACAACTATATGACAAAGCCATAGAAGAACAGAAAATTGCTGAGAATTTCAGAAGAGAATTAAGCTCAATACTATCAGCAACCGATCCGGATATCAACTTATTAAAAGATCGTGTAAAAAAGGCAGTGCATTACTTCCATAAAGATTTACAACAAAATATCATCTTGCCAATTGAAAGCCATATAAACAGTCTAAAGAAAGCATCCAAAGTCAAGCTATATTTGAAAGGTGTACGCGAAATTCATGCGACATTATTATCCCTTTTGGAAAAGTTAGAGCATATCCACTATGGGAATATAGAACTCACTTCCGATCTTGCTTTCAAACAATTGACTGCTCCAAAAGTCGAAGAACCTATTGAAAGTGAAAAGAAATCGAAACCACAAAAGGGAGATAGCCAACGTATTACCTTATCATTATTTAATGAAGGAAAAACGTTAAAAGAAATTGCTGCTGAGCGCAATTTATCTACAACAACTATCGAAAGTCATTTATCGGGATTTATCCTTACGGGCGAATTATCCATAGATCAATTAATCTCCGAAGAAAAGCAAAACTATCTTCTTCCCCGATTAAAAGACATTCAGCCTAGTACTCCCCTATCCAGCATCAAAGAAGAGTTACCCAAGGAATATACTTATCTGGATATTAAAGCTATGATGAATCATATCAGATGGTCCAAGAAATAATCAGAAATATAAATATCTAAGAAAACCTGATAGATTTCTTTAAAGAAAATAACAATATTTCAGTTTAATTATTACATTTGTTCACAGAGTGGGTTTACGATTTCATCTAAAATCTTTTTTTTTATCGAAAAGTAAACAAGCTTTATTATATTAACCCATAAATCTATTACTAGCAAACTACTCACTCTTCTACTACGAATTTCAGTTTATATTTTCAAAGACCTTAATTAGCAACAAAAGAAAAATGACAGCATCTCTAGAATACAAAAAAGAAGACTCAAATCTAAATTTTAACTATTTAGATTTGGTCAATTGTGCTGAAATATTAGAGAGAGAGAGAGAGAGAGAGAGAGAGAGAGAGAGAGAGAGAGAGAGAGAGCTATAAAATAAACTATTCTTTTCTTAGCAACAAATTTTCCCGAAATCTTATTTTCGGGCAGAGCCTTATATTACCTATTTATTTAAATCCATATTCTACCATACCGATATAATCGGCTTGGTCTTCTTCGCACGTAACTACTTCATTATTCAGAACCAAACTTTTTTATACAATAATGTTTAACCTAAATCAATTAAAGCATGAACAACAAATTAAGAAAAAGGAAACAACGAGAATGTGGTTTCTTTAAAGTGCTAATTCTAATGATGGCAATGCTCGGCTACGGGATGTCGTCCAATGCACAAATAAACATTACAGGTACTGTCACAGACGAAAACAATGAGCCCATGATTGGGATTACAATCGCTGTGAAAAATTCAACAATTGGAACAGCTACCGATATTGATGGAAAGTACTCTTTAACCGTACCTAATAGTAATGCGGTAATAGTTTATTCCTATATCGGCTACGAAAGACAAGAAATACCTGTAGGAGCGCGCAAAGTAATAGATGTTAAACTCAAAGAAAACACCAAATTACTAGATGAAGTTGTAGTAGTTGGTTTTGGTACACAGAAAAAAGTAAACCTCACAGGATCAGTTGCCACTGTAGACAGCAAAATGCTCGAAAACAGACCTATTACCAATGTATCAGCAGGTTTAGCAGGTTTATTACCAGGTGTCACCATTACTCAGAAAAGTGGATTACCGGGTGGTGATGGAGGTACTATCAGAGTACGTGGAGTAGGAACTTTAAACAATGCCAACCCAATGGTACTTGTAGATGGAGTAGAAGCTACAATGGATAATATAGATCCTAATGATATCGAAACATTAACTGTTTTAAAAGATGCAGCAAGCTCGGCTATATTTGGAGCAAAAGCTGCTAATGGAGTTATTTTAATCACTACAAAAAAAGGTAAAGCTGGTAAATCACAAGTCAATTATTCAGGAAATTTTGGTTGGCAAACACCTACCGCATTGCCCAAGTATATACGATCGGCTGAGTATGCTGAGATGTATAACGAAGCTCTAAAGAATGACGGTAAAAGTTTGAAATTTACAGAAGCCGAAATTCAAAAATTCAGAGATGGCTCCGATCCCGATAATTTTGCTGATACCGATTGGCAAGACTTACTTTATCAAGGTTCAGGATTTCAAACCAATCATAGTGTAAATGTTAGCGGAGGTACAGACAAAGCCCGTTATATGACATCGGTAGGCTATCTTCAACAAGATGGTGTAATCAAATTGACAGGTAAGAAACAATACAATATAAGAACCAACCTAGACATCAATCCAATATCGAAACTTGATGTTGGCGTCAATCTATCTTATACACGTATGGATCTAGAAGAGGCAACAAACTCATATGTAGGAGGAGGAGCAGACCAGATTTTCAGACAAGTAAACTTAATTTCACCATGGATTCCCTATCGTAAATCGAATGGTGATTATGGAACTATAAGTGATGGTAACCCGATTGCATGGATAGATTTGGGACAACAGATTCTGAAAAAGAGAGCATACTTTTTAGGAATAGGAACAATTAAGTATGAATTTATAAAAGACCTATCGCTCAAAGGTGTATTCTCTTATAAAACATTCACTGAAGACCAAAACGAATTTATAAAAGACATTCAATACAATCCCTATAAATACCAAGGTCCAAACAAAATGCACCAAAGAGACTATTCGAACGAAACAGTCGCAAGTGATATCTTCTTAAATTATAGCAAGAGCTTTAACCGTAATCACAACTTCATATTCTTAGGAGGGTTTCACTCCGAATATTACCACTACAAATATACATATGCCTATCGCGAAAATTTCCCGAGTAACAACTTGAGCGATTTAAACGGTGGCAGTACCGCAGGTATGAAAAATGAAGGATATACCAGAGAGTTAGCCATGCTATCATGGTTTGGTCGTCTAAATTATGATTATGCAGGTAAATACTTATTCGAAGCCAACTTCCGTTACGATGGATCATCTCGTTTTGCAGAAGCCAATCGTTGGGGATTTTTTCCTTCATTCTCGGGAGCATGGCGTATTTCAGAGGAAAACTTCATGGAACCTCTCAGAAACTCCATTACGAATTTAAAGGTGAGAGCATCATGGGGTAAATTGGGTAATCAAGCAGCTTTAGACGATTATTACCCTACCATTCCTACCCTATCTCTAAAAGACCAAGATTATGCTTTTGGTGGTAAAATAGTACCCGGTGGAGCAACCATTTATGCCAAGAATCCAAACCTAAAATGGGAGGAAACACGTACATGGAACATTGGTCTTGATGTTGGTATCACTAGCGATCTTAATATAACTGTTGACTATTATGACAAACTAACATCGGATATTCTAATGAAAGTACCTACACCAGATACATACGCTTTAGAAGATTTCTGGGACAATGTAGGTGAAGTATCCAATAAAGGTATAGAGTTTTCAGCACAATATAATAAGCAGTTTAAGAATGTAATGTTTTCTTTCGGAGGTAATATAGCATACAATAAAAACAAGATATTGAAACTTGCCGGACAAAGCGAAATTATTGATGGAAAAGACATTAAACGAGTAGGAAACTCTTTAAACAGCATCTATGGATATAAAACTGACGGTTTATACCAATCAAAAGAAGATATAAACAATTGGCCAACCAATAACATACAAGGAACTGTCGTACCGGGTGACTTGCGCTACGTAGATGTATCGGGCGATGGTGTACTAAGTGCTGCCGACCGTGTGATAATTGGTTGTACGGATCCTAAATTTGTATTCGGTTTTAATGTAGGAGCAACTTATAGAGGATTCGATATGCTGCTATTCTTTCAAGGAACAGCAGGAGGTAAAGGATACATGGAATCAGAAGCTATTGGAGAGTTGAACGGAGATAATGGTAAGCCCACAACCTTCTGGCGTAACCGATGGACTCCCGAAAATACAAATACCGATATCCCCCGTTTGAGTAGCCAAGGTAAAAGCGGACCTAGTATGCCTAGTGTAATATCTTCTTATTGGTTACAAGATGGTACTTATTTACGTCTAAAGAATCTACAAGTAGGATATACACTTCCCGCAAAACTAACTCACAATATGCAAATATCTAAAGTCAGAGTATTTTACAGTGCTCAAAACCTGTTGACATTTACAAGCTTTGTAAAAGGCTGGGATCCTGAATCTCCAGTTGGAAGAGGTAGTCACTATCCTCAGGTGATGGTGAATTCATTTGGTATTAACGTTACATTTTAAGGAGGATTAAATCATGAAAAAATATATATTATTTCTAGTTTCGGTATTTGCTCTTACCTCTTGTTCGGATTTTCTTGACCGAGCACCGGGTGATGCCCTTTCTCCCGGTACATTCTGGGAAACAGAAAACGATGCAAAACTGGCTTTGACAGGTTGTTACAGAGGATTTGAAGATAGTTACGGTATTATGTACCGCGATTGTGGCTCCGATAATGCTTATAATTTTCACCGCCACGAAGGGTATCAAGCCATTGGCGATGGAACGATGTCTCCCGGTGATCCCGGTACTACCGCCATATTCTCTTTTGTTACTATTCGCAAGTGTAATGAGTTTCTTGAGAATATCGATCGTGTTAACTTCAGAACCGAAGGTTTAAAAACAAAATACGTAGCCGAAGTTCGTTTCATCAGAGCATATCGTCATTTCTTACTAACACAGTGGTATGGCGATTCACCACTGGTTACCAAGACTTTTGCTACTCCCGAAGAAGCCAGAGTTGGTAGAGATCCCAGGGCAACAGTAGAAGATTTTGTAATATCTGAGCTAAAAGAAATTATTCCCAGCCTTGCAGAAAAACATTCATCTAGCGAAACTGGACGTATTCCCCAAGGTGCGGCACAAGCTTTGCTAATGCGAATATATTTATTTAAAGGAATGTACAAGGAAGCGATTGAGGTAGCAAAAGCAATTCAAGGGTATAGCTTATTTCCATCGTTCGAAGGTTTATTTTTGATGGCAAACAGAGATACTAACGGAGAAGCCATACTTCAATACGAACATATCGAAAATAATCTTTCTATGGATTTAACACCATTCCTTCCCAATAGCCAGGGAGGATGGTCGTCAGTAGTTCCTTTGCAATCATTGGTTGATAATTACGAAATGGCTGATGGTTCAACTATAGCCGAAGCTAAAGCTGCTGGCAAGTATGACGATACAAACCCTTATGTAAACAGAGACCCTCGCTTAAGACAAACTCTTATTTACCCCGGACAACTTTGGGAAGGTGAGATATTCAGTTCTGTTGTTTCAGGAAATGCAGACCATCCGACTAAAGAAAATAATTCAACAAAATCGGGATACAACTTCAAGAAGTATTTCAATAACTTAGATCAATTCCCTTCCGGATTTTGGAATACAGGTCGAAGCATTATGATTTTCAGATATGCCGAAGTTCTTCTGACATTAGCCGAAGCGAAAATTGAATTGAACCAATTAGACGCCGAAATGTATGATGCTTTAGATAAAGTGAGAACAAGAGCCGGAATACCAGCCGTAGACAGAACTAAATACAATACTCAAGCTAAATTACGAGAATTAGTTCGCCGCGAACGTCGTTCCGAATTTGCTTTCGAAGGTCTAAGACGTTATGACATTATCCGTTGGGGGCTTGCTCACGAAGTAATGAATGGAGACGCACTTGGCTGCCGTCAAGGTACTATTTTAGATGAGGTTTTACCCAATGGAGACCGAAAAGTGAATTTGAATGGTGCTAACTTCTTTGTAGAAAAGAGAAAATTTGCCGACAAAAACATCTTTCTGCCTATTCCTCAATCTTCAATTGACAAGAACAATAACCTATTACCTAATAATCCGGGATACTAATTTCAATCAGATAATCTAAAGAAAAGCCTACCTTAATAAATAAGGTAGGCTTTTTATTTTCAAGAGCTATAGCTAATCTAATGAGTTTATCAACTCATTAGAACGACTTAAGACTTAACAGTATCATTTGTATCAATTTCTTTTGCATCTTTCGAATGAGAAATTCCCTTTTTTTTCCTATTTACCCTTTGCATCACACTAGTTATATAAACCGTAAAGACAGGAAACATCATCATGCCCAATGCCGCTAAAACCACAGATAATATACGACCTCCGGTAGTCACCGCATAAATATTCGAACCTACAGTTGTAACATTCATAAATGCCCACCATAACGAATCGGGATAGTTTGTCACCAAAGGATTTACCTTATGTTCGATAACTAAAAATATTAGACTCGAAAAATAAACCGTTGCCAACAACATAGTCAAATAAGAAACAAATAGTCCCGAAATCTTATTCTTTGTCAACCAACTAACCACAATAGCCAAAGCATATCCTCCTCTAATCAGAGGAATAAAACGAATAAAATAACTAACCTCTGGAGAGAATGAGAGATTATAATAATCTATTATATTGAGATAGGGAATCGATATTATAAGAAAAACAAAATGAGAACGAAAAAAATTCCACTTACGACCCGACAGCATAAACTCCAATAGAAAATCGAATAAGAAGAATATACATATCCACAACTGTATCTTCAAATAAGATCCTTGTGTCTGAAACGGAATATTCTTGAAAGTATCAATAGAAATACTTATTACAAGAAAAATAGAAAGTAAAATTATTATAATATGCAGAATATCACAAATATTTGTTTTCTGATAAAAAAAATTTCTAAACGTATTCTTCATTAATTTTAAAAGTATGAATTGTTCTTATTTAATAAACACCGTTAGAAATGTTTTGTTTTCGAAAGACATTTATACAGGTTTAAGTACCTATTATTAAAAGAAAAAGTCACCTGAGAAAACTCCTCAAATGACTTTTATTTTTTTATATAAATTCAGTTTTATTTTTTTATCAAGCTTGTCAATACAGTATAATTTTGTAACTGTTTATTACTATACGTTTCAGAACGTACAATACCAGCTTCTGCAGCATACCACTCTACTCCACTAAAGGTTACTGTTTTTTTATCTTTATACACATCAAAATCAAATGTAATTTTCGATGCATCAAAAGTTCTGGCAGGTGTTGTAACTTTTTCATTTTTCTCATACTCTCGGTTGTAAACACGAACTCTTATCAACTCCTTTTTATCACTTTTTGACTGAATCGTAAATTCTCCTGCGTCCATTTTGAAATTTCCTTCAAAGGGAAAATCTGAAAATGTATCAGGATAATCCAAAAAGTCGCCAACAAGCTCAGTATCTTCTCCCAAGATTCCCATTATTTGAGGTGAAATGGTTCTGTTTACCATCTTCAAATAGAAAACGCCATCATTACATTCCGCATCAAGGTTACCTTCGTCAATAACATTGTTACTAGCATCTGTCATAACAAAGCCTACTTCCAAATCTTTTCCTGTAATAAAATCATCATAAGCTGTATTAACTCTATAAGTCATGGTGTTCAATAAATTATTATTTGCATCATAACTCTTATTAATTAATGCATCTCCTACATTTTTCGGGAAAAATGCCATACAATCATCCTGTGCTTTAATCAAGCCTGTAAAAGCAAAAACAGAAATTAAAAACAATAAAACTCTTCTCATAATGTAAAATGTTTATGTAACGTAAAATTTGTTTAAACAATTATAACAATTGATCTACAGAAAAGTTTAAACGACTAATACACAATAACATAAACAAATAGTCATTTTTTTCTCCTGCTGAATTAAAAGATACAATTAATCTCCTTTTATCTATTTTCATTAACGCAAATAGATCTTTTCTGAAAAAATAAAAACAGACTCATCTCTATTAAAATAAAACCATATTACCCCACTTAATCCTTAGTTTGATAATACGAATTGTTAATTAGCACTTCAACACCTCACAAAGAGATACAAATTCATTTATTTTTATAAGTTTTGTTATATTTGTAAATATAAACCTAAAGAACAATACATGAAAACACTATTTATTAGGGTTATCGCAATCATATTTGTGATATTACCCGTATTTTCATCTGCTGCCGAGATTAATCAAAAACCATTTGTAATACCCGAATTAAAGCAATGGGCTGGTAAAGATGGTCTCTTTCGTATAACTGAAACCTCTCAAATTATAGTACCAAAAGGTAATTCCGATTTACGACATGTAGCAAAATTATTTGCCGAAGATTATAAGATTATGTTTGGCAAAGAGCTAACAATTTCGGAAGGCAAAGCCAATAAAGGAGACTTTACTTTCAAAACCGCATCTAATAAAGAATTAGGAAAGGAAGGATACCAAATAAAGATTTCTGATTTGGTTGAAATTACCGCTCCTCAACCGATTGGTGTATTCTGGGCAACCAGAACCTTATTACAGATGTCGGAACAAAGCAAAGAAAGAGAGCTCCCAAAGGGTGAAATAAAGGATTGGCCTGACTATGAATTGCGTGGTTTTATGATTGATTGCGGAAGAAAATTCATCCCCTTACAATACCTTCGCGACTATGTGGAAATAATGGCTTATTATAAGATGAATACTTTTCAGATTCATCTAAATGATAATGGATTTAAGCAGTACTTCGAAAACGATTGGAACAAAACGTATTCTGCATTCCGACTCGAAAGCGAAACATTCCCAGGATTAGCAGCTCAAGACGGCTATTATACTAAGAGCGAATTTATAGACCTGCAAAAGTTAGCAGAAGAATACTTTGTGGAAATCATTCCTGAGATAGATGTTCCCGCCCATTCACTAGCTTTCTCACAATATAAACCCGAAATAGGAAGTACAGAGTATGGTATGGATCATCTTGATTTATTTAATCCTGAAACTTATAAATTTATAGATGACCTATTCAAAGAATACTTAGAAGGTGAGAATCCTGTTTTTAGAGGGAAGCGCGTTCACGTGGGTACCGATGAATATTCTAATAAGAAGAAAGATGTTATTGAGAAGTTTCGCTATTTTACCGATTACTGCATTCGCTTAGTGGAAGGTTATGGAAAACAAGCTTGCGTGTGGGGTGCGTTAACCCATGCAAATGGAGAAACTCCTGTGAAATCGGAAAATGTATTAATGTTAGCTTGGCACAATCCATACGCGCAACCAGACTCTATGATAGAGCAGGGATACGATTTAGTAAGTATTCCAGACGGACTTCTATATATTGTACCCAATGCAGGTTACTATTATGATTACCTCAACCATAACAAAATATACGATGAATGGACACCAGCCCAAATAGGTAACAAAGTATTCAGCGATAACGAACCTAAAATAAAGGGTGGTATGTTTGCTGTATGGAACGATCATGCAGGAAATGGTATATCAACAAAAGACATACACCATAGAGTTTTTCCTGCAATTCAGACTCTATCAACTAAGATGTGGACAGGAAAGAGTATCACACTACCTTTTGACGTTTTTGACTTGAAAAGACAAAATCTAAGTGAAGCTCCTGGAATAAATATATTAGGAAAGATAAGTACACAGCCAACTCTTGTTTATGAGCAAGCTGAGGTTAAGAAAGGTGATAAAATGAAGTACAAAGAAATAGGCTATAACTACACTGTAAGCTTCGAATTGGATGGAGCTAACGAGAAGAAAGGAACTGTTTTATTCTCAACGGACGAAACACAATTTTATCTCTCTGATCCTATAAAAGGGATGTTAGGATTCGCCAGAGATGGCTATCTCAATACATTCAATTACAGAGTAAAGGATGGAGAAAAAGTATTAATTACTGTTTGCGGAGATAATAAAGGAACCCGTTTATATATCAATGGTAAACTTCACGATAATTTGAGTATCAAAACTCAATGGTATAGTGAGGGAAAAGACAAGATGTATTACATTCAAACTTTAGTATTCCCTCTTGAAAGAGCGGGAGATTATAACAGTAAAATTAGAAATTTAAAGGTTTACAACTATTGTAAGGAATAGATGACCAATAACTCATTAGTCTTATAGTTTTAAACTCATTTTATCAAAACTTGATTGTGTCTCGAATAGATGCAATCAAGTTTGTATAAAGAGGACGAATATTCATTTATTCAAAAGGGAACGGTTTCGTAGTTTTTAATTTGGATGGCTTTTCTTCAAAAAAGAACTTATCTTCTCCAAAAGCAGGATTCAACTCATCCATCCATGTAGCTTTAGGATTATACTCTGCAAAGAATGGAATATGCACCCATTTTGGATTGCGACCTTGTATGAAGCGAAGTACAAAAACCTTATCTCCTTTTATCTCTTGCACCCCAAGTACTTGAATCTTCCCTGCAACATCACTCATACTCGGCCCTCTTACAGTACGGCAAAGTCCGCTTACTTGACTATATGCTTGTCGGAATATCTGCCAACACCTTTCTAACGGAATTTCAAAATATCGTTTTGCGCCTGTATCACGTGCTATAAACATATAATAAGGTACACAACCTAAATCGACCTGCTTACGCCACATCTGAGACCACAATTCTGCTTTGTCGTTAATATGCTTCAATAAAGGTGACTGTGTTCGTATCTGTGCGCCCGTTTTACGTATTCTCGCAATAGCTTCTTTGACCGCATGGGTTGATAACTCGCGTGGATGATTAAAATGAGCCTGAATGGAAAGATTCTTGCCCGATTTATTCACCAATTCAAATAGCTTGATTATATCATCACTATCTTTATCGATCAAATATCTGTAAGGCCAATATGCAAGTGATTTTGTACCAATACGGATAGATCGTATATGTTCGAATTCGGGCTCTAATAGAGGTTTTATATACGCTTCTAACGTTGAAGCACTCATCACCATAGGATCTCCTCCTGTAAATAATATATCTGTCACTTCTTTATGCAGACGCAGATATTTAAGCAACAGAGCGCCCTCTTTCATCGCAAACTTCAACCCACTCATTCCTGAAAATTGCGGCCACCGAAAACAAAAAGTACAATATGCATGACATGTCTGCCCTTGACTCGGAAAGAATAGTACTGTTTCAGGATATTTGTGCTGAATACCTTTCAATTTTATTTCACCTAAATAAGGCACATTATGCTCCTGACCTGCGGGATTGGGATTTAATGATAATCGTATCTTCTTCACATATTCATCAATCACCTCCTTACTGGCATTTTCATCCAGTAGTTTCTTTATAAGAGTATAATATTTCTTATCTAGCATTTCTTTCTGTGGAAAATTCAAGATAAAGATTGGATCTGTTTCGACATTACTCCAATCAATAAGCTCTTCCACTACATAATTATTAGTTTTGAATGGTAATACTCTTCCTACAATTTCGATATTCTCAATCAATTCTTTAGATAGGGAAGAGATTTGCGGAATTGTTCGAAAATTGTGTAAAGTGTAAGATTTTAGAGATGTATTCATAGTCATAAATCGATAAGGTGTAAAATAATAATCATATAATATACTAGAATCATCCCTAAAACCAATACAGCGATAATATTTGAAATCTTTTTTTATGGAAAAATAACGTTTATTTAGGTAAAAAGCTATCGTTAAACCAATAAAGCCTACGCACACTCCTTAGTCCAAAGACAGCCACAACAAACCATACTATTTTACATTGTTAATCAAATTTACTGCAGCTTCAAACTGAGGATCTCTCCCTTCATTAATAGCTTGTTGATCGTATTTCACCTCTATATCAGGTGGAAAACCTATACCTTCATATATTTTATTATCCACATATTTATACATAAGTGAAGACGTATAAACCAATGTAAAAAATGAGGTCGAAAATTGTCCACTATTAGTATCTGTATTAGGACCAAGCGGTCCCATTGCACCCCATGTGCGTTCTCCAATAAAATGACCATTGGGTAAAACTTTCACAGTCATCGGTAAAATTTCCGCCATGCTCATCGACCAAGTATCTGCCAAAACAACAATAGGCGCGGTTACGTTCTTTGCTCCCGGAAGTGTTTTTAAGTAATAAGGTGTCCATGGGCTATAGTCGAGTCGTCCTTCACCGCTCTTTGAGCGTGTATAACCTACTAAATAATCTCTGTCAACCATTCTTCCCAATAGAAACTTCAAATCACCGGCAGCACCTCCGTTATTACTTCTTACATCTATGATAATTCCCTTTATATCATCTGTGGCTATCAGTTTATCGAAGAAATATTGCAATACATCTTTTACGTCATTATCAGATGGGGAATTATAGAGATCTTCGAGATTGAATCCACTGCAATAAAAATATAGTATATTATCATCGCGAACTCCTGCCATAGCATTTATATTATATTGGAATCTTTCGGAAAATGTAGTTCCCCTCAATCCTCTATCCAAATAAGTCCCCGGTAAAGAATAAAACATATGTTCATAAGTAAGATAAGCATCGTATTCAGGTGTATTCAATCTTTTAAACTCGGATGGCCATATAGGTAATGAATCTTTCAGAAAAGGACTTGTAAAAGTCAGGTAATAATGAGAATCAACTAAACCTCGTGTCATTTTTTTAAAGTAAGTATACGCTTTTCCGGCGTCCTCAGGAGATGCATAGCTTAGCTTGGCAAACAAAGGTTTATATTCTCGGTATACCCTATCCCAATCCGTAGTATCTATATCCCAGAATATATAATTGTTATTCATCCCATTCCAATAAGCATCGAATATTTCATTGTAATTGTATCCCGGATATTTCTCCGGTTCGTTTATATCGGGAAAATCTTCGCGGCAAGATGTGAAAGGACTAAGTGTAAGTATTGTCAAAATACACGTAAACAGATATTTCATAATGCTATGTTTTTATTTATTATGACCTAAAATAGAAGAGAGATTTAAAAGAGCACCCATCTGTATCGTAAATGTATCGTTGTAACGAGGAACTTTATTTATCATATAATCTTTCTGTAAATCAGTAGTTCCATAATAGTAACGACCCTCTATAAATAGTTTTAAAATACCAGTTACAGCATATTCAGCACCTATACCTGCCAACAGCCCCCACTCTATGCGGTTATCTCTACGACTGTCAAAAGGATTCTTCTCATCATAAAAATAAGGTTCGTAAAACTGCAAATAATTACCCTCCGGAATATTGGCATTATAATTTAAAGATGCTGTAACACCCTTCACTCTGCTGTTTGCCCAATAAGCAGCATATCCTCCGATGTTAGTAAAACCTCTCAGCTTATTACCTCCAAAAGAGAAGTGAGCCATCAAGGGTAATTTGATATAACTATTCTCGGTTTTTTGATAAATGCCTTCGTAATAATAACTACGGCTCTTTTTATAGTCTTTCCGAATATAGATGACTTCTGCTTGTACTGCCAACCAATCTTTAAAGTTATAACGTACAGGAATGCCAACCGTAAAGCTATTTTGACCTTCATATTTAGTAAACGAACGATAAAGTGTACTTGTATTTAGGTTATTGCGAACGTATCCACCCGATATCCCCAGTTCTAGTTGTGCCTGCACCTTTGGAGAGATCATACATGCACATAGTAAGAGTATTGCGGAAAACAATTGTTTCTGCTTCATAAGACTAAGATTATTACAATGTTTAAGGAAATAAATATTCAAACAAATCTAAGAATCAAATAGTTTTAGAGAATGTACCTTTTAATATTTTTCACCCTAAACAATTAACTTTTAAGAATATAAGAGATACCTAAGTCGAAAGTTCAGGAAAATAGAGGAAGAGTTAGACTAAATGCCAATCAGTAGATAACGATGATGCAAGTTTACAACAATTGCATTGCTATTTCGGCACAAGCTTCGGCATCAGCCAGGGCATTATGATGGTTTGTTAGAATATACCCACAATCTTCTGAAACAGTGTGTAGTTGATGATTGGGTAAGTGACGTAATTGACGACGCGATTCTGCCAAAGTACAGTAAAACTGATAATCAGGATAGTCCATTTGATAAGAGCGAAACACTGCTTTCAGGCAGGCTTCATCAAATCCTTTGTTATGAGCTACAAGAGGCAAACCCTCAATAAGAGGTTCTATTTGTTTCCATACTTCCGAAAACACAGGTTCGTTAGCTGTGTCTTCATCTGTCAACCCATGAACGGCGGTATTTCCATAGTTATAATAATTGGGCTCAGGCTGAATAAGACTGTAAAAACGATCTGTAATACTTCCATTTCGCACAACCACAATACCAACACTACACACACTTGAAAGTTCGTGATTAGCTGTTTCAAAATCTATGGCTACAAAATCTCGTATCATTTAAACCTATAATATATTTATGAGTAAAATTAGGAATAAAATTTCTATCTATTATTAATGAACAAAGAGAATATTTAGTGTATCAAAACACCATCTATTTTACTTTATCTCTCCGTCTCAAGGATGAAGAATAGTCCATAACATCTTTTAGTATAAGTTTCAAAATGGAGATATAAATCTTGTATTTTCATTAGATTCATTTAGAATTTATTCCGATGAATCTAAAAGATCATTAAAAAAGGAACTCATTTAAAATATTACTTGTTCAAAGAACGTATACAATAGTAGATAGGGTTAATAATTTTCATAAAAAGAGAGCCATGGTAAAGACAATTGCAATAATAACAGATAAAGGTGTTCCGAGTACAGAGATAAAAGAAAATACATTGATAAATGTATTTAAACTCGAAGGTAATAGAGTTTCCGGATATGAAAGTATAAAACTTGATAGTGCAGATACCAATAGCTTTTCGAAGCTATTAAAACTAAAAGAGATTAGTTTGATATATATTGACAAGGTCAATAACGAGTTACACAGAATGTTACACAAACTAGGTATAGGGGTTAAATGTAAAGAGGAATGGGAAGGCGATCAGTTTATTGGACAGTTTGTATTTGGTTAGTGTGATCCTAAATCAAATATTCTTTTGGAGAGTTATATCTAACTAAAGCTGTTGTAATAAATAAGCCATACCTAAACCTTATCATTATATTAAAAATAGTTATCGTACACTAGAAGAAAAGAACTTAAAATAACAGAGAAACAGACACTAAATAAGATATTTAATGTCTGTTTCTCTGTTATTGGTAATTGAAAATTTCTAGTAGTACAAGTGAAGAAAGTACTAATCAAATCAATATAAGCGTCATCTGTATGAGAACATACGTAAATAAATGATCCAACTATTATTATAACCAGAACTCGATAATAATGTATGTTACTTCTTTGTTATAATGAGCTTTTGCATGAGCAAATAATTATTTATGACAAAAAACAAATAACTCCGATAAAAGTTACTATTTTTGTATACATTTTGGTGTCATTTTCTGTATTCTTAGAAAAATGATGAAAAGGGAATCGGGTGAAAATCTCGAACAGACCCGCTGCTGTAAGCTCTACAAGCATTTTTGAAGAACTCAAAACCACTGTTCATAAAAGAATGGGAAGGAATTTCAAAAATAGAGTAAGTCAGAAGACCTGCCAATGATGATAAAGTTTGATGCTTTCGGGAAATAAAGCAATACAACATCTTACGAATCTAATACTTTTTTATCGGAGACCAGTAGACATTTAACATTTCTACACAGCCATAAAGAAAGTACGTCAATTTCAAAAATAATTTCTGTCAAAATAAAGTTTACATATCTAATCATTAATAAAAAAAATGGAAATATATAAAGATTTTAAAGGTACAAAATGGAAAGAAAAAATTGATATAAACGATTTTATCCTAAAAAATTACACTGAGTATACCGGTGATGAGTCTTTCCTTGAAGGGCCAACAGATGCTACCACCAAATTGTGGGAGAAACTGAGCGAAATGTTTAAGGTCGAAAAAGAAAAAGGCGTTTATGATGCTGAAACTAAAATACCTTCGCAGATTGATGCTTATGAAGCCGGATATATAGATAAAACTCTAGAGAAAATAGTCGATGTACAGACAGACAAACCTCTCAAAAGAGCTATCTTCCCAAATGGCGGAATCCGCATGGTGCAACAAAGCCTCGAAGAATATGGCTATAAACTAGATCCAATCACATCAGAAATATTTACAAAATACCGTAAAACACATAACGAAGGTGTATTTTCTGCCTATACAGACAGTATTCGTCGTGCAAGAAGTAACGGCTTATTAACGGGTCTGCCTGACGCATATGGTCGAGGACGTATTATTGGTGACTACCGTCGGGTAGCACTTTATGGTGTAGATCGCCTGATTGCTGAAAGAGAGAAACGATACAAAGAGTGCGATCCTGTTGTAATGACTGATGATTTGATTCGTCTTCGCGAAGAGTTGAATTCTCAGATTCAAGCAATGAAAGCACTCAAACGAATGGCTGCTTTTTATGGTTTCGACATTTCAAACCCTGCTGCTAATGCACAAGAGGCTATCCAATGGACATACTTCGGTTACCTAGGAGCAATTAAAGATCAAAATGGTGCTGCAATGAGCTTGGGTCGTGTAACAACTTTCCTTGATATTTATATTGAGCGTGATCTTAAAGCTGGTTTGATTACTGAAAAAGAAGCTCAAGAAATGGTCGACCATTTCGTTATGAAACTGCGCATTGTTCGTTACTTACGTACTAACGAATATAATGAACTGTTCTCTGGTGATCCTGTTTGGGTAACAGAGTCTATTGGAGGAATGACTAACAATGGAGCTTCTATGGTAACTAAAAACAGTTATCGTATGTTGCATACTCTTTATAATTTAGGACCATCACCCGAACCAAACCTCACCATTTTATGGAGTAACAGATTGCCTGAAAGCTGGAAAAAATATTGCGCAAAAGTATCTATTGATACATCTTCTCTTCAATACGAAAATGATGATATTATGCGTCCTCAGTTAGGAGATGATTATGGTATTGCTTGTTGCGTATCACCTATGCGTATAGGTCACCAAATGCAGTTCTTTGGTGCTCGTGCCAATTTACCTAAAGCTTTACTTTATACCATAAATGGGGGTAAAGACGAAAAAACAAAAGCACAGGTATTACCTAAGCATTGGATTGAAAAAGTATCAGGTGACTATTTAGAGTTTGACGAAGTATGGGATAAATTTGACCGTACCCTAGACTGGGTAGCCGAAACTTATGTAAAAGCATTGAATATAATCCATTATATGCACGATAAGTATTCGTACGAAGCTTTAGAGATGGCTTTACACGATGTAGATATCGTTCGTACGCAAGCTTTCGGAGTATCGGGACTCTCTATTATAGCCGATTCGTTTGCTGCTATCAAATACGGTAAAGTTCGTATAGTAAGAGATGCCGATGGAGATGCAGTAGATTACATTCTCGAAAAAGACTATATCCCTTTCGGAAATAACGATGATAATACAGATAAGTTTGCTGTAGAAATTGTAGAGAAGTTTATGAATAAAATTCGTAAACGTAAGATGTATAAAGACGCAATTCCTACTCAATCGGTATTGACCATTACATCAAATGTAGTTTACGGGAAGAAAACCGGTAATACACCCGATGGACGTCGTGATGGCACTCCGTTTGCACCGGGTGCAAATCCAATGCACGGACGTGATACCAAGGGTGCTGTTGCATCACTGTCTTCTGTAGCCAAGCTTCCATTTGAGCATGCTAATGACGGAATATCTTACACATTTGCTATTACGCCTAACACATTAGGTAAAGGTAAAGAAGAAGAATCTCAAAATCTGGCTTCACTGATGGATGGATATTTTTTGCAAACAGGTCATCACCTGAATGTAAACGTATTTGATCGTCAATTATTAATTGATGCAATGGAACGTCCAGAACAATATCCTCAGTTAACTATCCGCGTATCGGGTTATGCTGTGAACTTCGTGAAGCTTACTCGTGAGCAACAGTTGGATGTTATCAATCGTACCATTACTACTGCTATCTAAATAAAGCAGATAAAATATTACTAAACGAAGTGAAGCTATAAAAGCTTCACTTCGTTTTACACATTAATTTTGCCGGAGATGCAAGGATACATACATTCATTCGAAACATTCGGGACAAAAGACGGACCGGGAATCCGTTTTGTTGTGTTTATGCAAGGCTGCCCACTGCGTTGTTTATACTGTCACAATCCTGATACATGGAAAAAGGATGGTGCAAAATATATGCTTACACCTCTAGAGGTTTTTCAGGAATTGGATAAAGTGAAAAATTTCGTTCGAGGAGGAATTACCATTTCGGGAGGAGAGCCCATGCTTCAACCCGAGTTTGTTTTAGAATTATTCAAACTATGTAAGGAAAATAACATTCATACAACAATTGACACATCAGGTATATTTCTGAATGAAAAAGTAAAAGAAGTACTCCAATATACCGATCTCGTTTTACTGGATATCAAACATATTAATCCCGAAAAATATAAAGAGCTGACTACAGTCCCTTTAGAGCCAACCTTGAAGTTTATGGAATATCTCGCAGAGACAAACAAACCCACTTGGCTACGTTATGTACTTCTGCCCCACTATACCGATGACGAGAAAGATTTGATCGAATGGGCTAAATATGCATCACAGTTCAAAAATGTAGAACGAGTAGATATACTTCCATTCCATCAAATGGCAGTACAAAAATGGCAAGATTTAGGCTTGGAGTACCAGCTAAAAGATATAGAGCCTCCCACCTCTACCCAAAAAGAAAAAGCAGAAGCGATTTTTAAGTCTTACGGACTTCCGGTTTAACCTATTATTTTTTTAATGCATGTCTAATTACTATAACCCAAGAGAAATTACTCTTCTTTTTGCAGAATCAGCTATTTATAAGAGAAATATACCTTTTATTAAATTTTGTATATTATCAATACTCGGAGGCATGTTTATAGCTTTTGGAGGATTGTTGTCTATTATGGTTTCGGGAGGAATGCCGGGCATTGGAGCAGCCAATCCAGGTTTAGTGAAATTTGTAGCCGGGGCTTTATTCCCTGTAGGGCTGATTATGGTTTCCATTACAGGAGCTGATCTTTTTACTAGCAACTGTGCCGGATTTTGTTTCCCTCTGCTACAAAGGAAAATCAATGTAAGCATTTTCTTTAAATATCTATTATTGTCTTATCTATTCAACTTTATAGGCACACAATTCATAGCTTTCGTTTTATCTTATGAAGTTGGCTTATTAGATAAACAACCTTGGCAAACATACTTACATCATTATTCTGAAGTAAAAGTAAGTCAAGACTTTTTCACTATATTTATAAAAGGAATAGGTGCAAACTGGTTAGTATGCCTAGGTGTTTTTATGGGCTACGCAGCAAAAGATATTACTGGAAGGTGTATAGGTATCTGGATTCCAGTAATGTTATTCGTCACACTCGGCTATGAACACTCTATTGCTAATATGTTTTTCATTCCGGCAGCTATTTATTCAGGGGCTGATATTACTTGGGGAAGCTTCTTAATACAAAACCTTATTCCATCCACACTCGGAAACCTCGTTGGTGGAGCCGGGTTTATTGGTTGTGTATATGGGTATTTGTATCTAAAAGAAGAATAAACTATATATAAAAGAGAGCCAAAAAGTTAAATATCTACTTAGAGAAATAAGAGGCTTAGTCAGCAACTGTGGAGGAAAGGAGAGGAAAGATGAAAAAGCCCATTTTAGGAATGGACTTTTTCATCCTTTACTTATCAATTATTCACACCTAAAAATTTGAAAGGTTGCGCAGGTTTAAAATCATTAGCAGTATTACCATTATAGATTTCACCATTTGCAATAGATAACTTCATTACTGGTGCACCTTGTGCCAAGTCCATATCCTGAAGATTTACCCAAAATGTATTTGGAGTCAAACTCGATTCGAAAAAGTAAGTCAGGTTTTTACTGTCTGATACTGTTCTCCATTCTGTTGTGGAGATTTCAGGACTCTGAGGTGTTGATATTCCGTAAGGAACTGATATGTTACGAATTACACTGAATACACTGGCAATCGCTATTTTTTCGTTATCTGTTTTAGGAAGTGCATCAATATAAAAGCTAGCTCTTGCAAAACGATCGGTAGCGCGATTGGTTCCAGGTAGGAACGTTAATCCACCGATTGATTTCCAATAGTCATTCAATGCCAATTGTTTGTCATAAGTAGGCGAGTTAGTCATCACCTTATACTCTGTGCTGTGGTGAATATTCAGCTTTCCATTTATGTATTCAAAAATAGCATTGTCGCCTGTAGCATCTGAAATAGATAGATGTAATGTCGCCATTCTAGATCCGTCAGGCATCTGATCCGATACTACCTGAAAAGTATCTCCTTCTAAAAAAGAAACGGCTTCGTTTACTGTTGCAAAATTATCCAGCATATATTGTACCCACGCAGCAATAGTAAGCCCCGGTTTGTTCTGATCTCTTGCAGGATATTCCGACTCGGATAGCCAAAGCAGATTAGCTACTAATCCTTTTTCATTCATACCATCTGTACTTGCTATTTCAAAAGCTGAGGTTACGACACTGCCATATTTAGACGTCCACTTCAATGAATTTTGACCTGTTTCACCATTACGTTCCATTCCTCTAGGGAATACCCAAATATTACTTGCTAACTCGGTTTTCCAATCCATCGTACGACCTGTTACTACCATTCCATTAGTCCCTGTATAAACTACTCTTGTACATGCTTCGGCTTTTGAAGCTAAACTTAGTGTTGTTAACGAACATAAAAAAATAAATACTTTTTTCATAATTTTTTATTTTAATGTAAATTAAAATCCTTTTATTGCTTTAATAGGGTTTACCAAATTGATTATTTTGGCTTATCTATTTATAATATATTCTACAAATTTGTATTCCAAAAGTAGGTAAATTGTGAGTGAAAAGAAGAAGAAAATCAATTAGAAAGTCGTTAGAATCAATGAATTGAATTCTAACGACTTTCTAATAACTGTTAGATAGCTATTTAAAGTCTATTTTCATACATTTGCTTACAGCTATGAGAAGCAATGATCTAATAATATGATCTGCTCTTATGTTAGATATCAAATCAATAAAAATCGTTTAAACAACAAGTAGCTTGAGGAGTTTCAATAATCGAACTAAAGAAACTATATGTTGTTATTATTTATAATAATTGCTTATCTATGAAAAAAATACTGGTTGTAGAGGACGAACAACGTATAGCCGAACTCCTCCAAAAAGGATTGGAAGAGTTTGGTTATATTGTAACCTTAGCTTTTGATGGAGAAATGGGACGACGTTTGGTCAATGCGCATACTTATGATTTAATTATTACAGATATAATTCTACCTAATATAAATGGCTTTGAATTATGTAAAGAAATACGCAAAGTACAACCTCATGTGCCTATTATTATGCTAACAGCATTGGGTGCTACTGATGATAAGCTCGATGGTTTCGATGCAGGAGCAGACGACTATATGGTAAAACCTTTTGACCTTAGAGAATTAAATGCACGTGTAAACATATTATTAAAAAGAAAAGGTAGCAGTGAAAATGCACCTGAAGCAAATCAACTGGAATATGCCGATATTAAATTGGATATAGATACTAAAACGGTTTTCAGAGATGGGAAAGAGATGAAACTCACACCAAAAGAGTTTAATCTCTTAAGGTATATGATGATGAATCCCGAAAAAATATTAAGCCGTACCGAGATTGCAGAAAAAGTATGGGATACTCACTTCAATACAGGAACCAATTTCATTGATGTGTATATTAACTACCTAAGATCGAAAGTAGACAAAGGATTCGATACAAAACTAATCCATACTCGCCCGGGATTAGGTTTTATATTAAAAAAAGAAGAATGAAAATAAGAACTAAAATTGCTCTTCGTATAACAGTTGTCATTACTGTTGTTATGCTTATATTCGTAGCCCTTAACTATATAGTCTCAACGCATGTTAGGAAAACTGAGTTTTATGTTGATTTAAAAAAGGAAGGAATATCAAGAGCTAATCTTTATTTTAAAGCAAAGGCTTATAATGAAGATATGGATAAGGTAGACGTTTTTATTTATGATAAAGACTATAATCTCCTTTATCAGGATGCAGATAATATTAAGGCTAGTCCACATTCCCGCGAGACATTAGAGGAAATATGGAAAACAAGGGGCGATTTTACTCAAAATAAAGGAAAATATCAAACCATTGGATTTATATTTTCATACCAAAATGCAGATTATATTATACTAGTATCCGCATACGATAGTTACGGGCATGCAAAGATGAGCAAGCTAGCCTTGTACTTATTGATTTTGAGTTTAGTGTCGCTTTTGGCAGCTTGTGCTTTAGGTTATTTTCTTGCAAAATCGGCGTTAAAACCCGTAGCCAGAATTTCCAATAAGATGAAAGACATTACGGCGAACAACCTTCATCTGCGTCTTTTAGGATATAATCAGAAAGATGAGTTTGGCGAATTGGCAGACTCTTTTAATAAAGCGTTGGATATTATCGAATCATCTTTCAATTCTCAGAAAATGTTTGTTAGCAATGTCTCACATGAACTGCAAACTCCTCTGGCTATACTAATCGGCGAAATAGACTTGGCTTTACTAAAAGACCGTACTTTGGAAGAGTATAAACAAACACTTATCAATTCGCGTCAAGATACCAATAAACTCATTAAATTTCTAAATGGTTTATTAGACCTTGCCAAAGCAAGTTACGATGAGAGTATAATATCAATGAGTATTATCAGGATAGATGAGGTTCTTCTTGATGCAAGAGAGCTTGTTTTAAAAGGCAATCCCAATTATAATATTGAGTTTCTGTTCAATCAAGATATAGAGGAAACCCCTGATATGACTTTCCGAGGTAACGAATATTTGCTAAGAATGGCTTTTGCTAATTTGATGGAAAATAACTGTAAGTATTCTAATAATAAAACTTCTATTGTAAAAATCACATCTCTAGATAATAAAATAACGTTGTTATTTTCGGACACGGGTATTGGTATTCCCGAAGATGAAATTGAACACCTATTTACTCCATTTTACAGAGGTAGTAACAAATCTTTTACTCAGGGAAATGGTATCGGGCTTGCTCTTGTAAAGAGAGTAATAACTTTACATAAAGGGAGCATCACTCTTACTTCGGCTGTTGGAAAAGGCACTACTTTCCGTGTAGAATTAAGCTAGTTTCTAATAAATAAACATCTTATCTTTTTTACAGAATGGTCAAATGAAATATCTTTGATATACCTGTAACTATAATTTGTATGCCTATGCAGAATGTAAAGAAGGCTACCAATTTGTTTATAATCAGATTACCCGCAGTTCCTAATTTTTCCATCATCCTGCGTCCCTGAGTAAGAAATATATAAAGCATAGCCGCCATGCAAAGAATAACAAGTGCAATAACTGAATAATTGATTCCTGTTTCTATCAAGCGACCTTTTACGCTTGCAGATGCCATTAAGGTAAAAATTACAGATATACTACCAGGGCCGATACTCATAGGAAAAGTTATAGGATAGAATATTTTTCCTTGCATTTCTTTCCATTTTAGATTATCTAAGGCTTGTTTAGTCTCATTGTCGCTTGAAGTTCCATTATCAGAAAGCAACTCCATTGCTGCTTTACATATCAGGATTCCCCCACCTAATTGTATAACAGGTATAGCCAGACCGAAAAGTAACAGAAACAAATGCCCTATTAGCAAAGTTCCAATACCAATCAAAAGGTAATTGACTATAATTTTTTGAATGGCTGATTTTCGTTGTTGATCACTCAACCCTGTTAAGAAACCGTTTACAATAAAACCATTTCCCAAAGGATTTATTACAGGAAACAGAGCCATAAAGGATGATGAAAATATAAATAACGAATTGCTTATCGACATAGTTACAGTTTTTTAGTTATAAGACCTTTTTACTTAAAATGCTTCATTAATATTGATATAAAATGCCGATTCTCCCTTTCCCCTTCCATAATCGAGGCGAAAATTAACCCTCTCTTTTAATTCGAAACGATAGCCTGTTCCATAAGTTGGAAGCGTTTGGCACAGATGAAAAGTAGAGAATTTAGAAAAAACATTTCCTGCTCCTGCCCAAACCACAACACCACTACGTTTATAAACATGTTGGCGAAGTTCTACTTGTGAATCAATCAACTTTTTATCACGATACCTCCCTTGGTAATATCCCCTCATTTGATTAGGGTTTCCAACTAATGCCATCGTACCCCAATCTACACTACCTGTATTCAAAGTACTATCCAAATCAAAGGCTAGAATACTACCTTTTCTTAATTGCTTGTAATATCTGAATATAAGATCAGTTCTATTGAAATTGTGTGTACTTCCCAATAATCCCGAATAATAAGTATTAGACATCATAGCATACATCCCCTTGTAAGGATTGGGTATAAAATCTCTGGAATCGTAGGATAGCATAAGACCGACACCTACTCCTGTCGATTTTCGACTTTCACCACCAAGAATATTGGTATCCGAAAAATTAAGCCCTGTCACTTCCATTGCATTACTCGTAATTCCGAGAGCCGAATATTTACCTATTTTCTTAAAGAAGTCAACTTCTATATTTTTTTGCATATTGTTATATGTTAAGTAATCTTCTTTACTTCCGGCATTATATCCAACACCCCAGTAACGAAGAGGCGTATCTGAAAATGAAACATTGGCATTAATCCAGTAACGCATCTCAGGAAAAAAAGTGGTTCCCTTTACTCCGAAAGAATAAGCTCCAACTGTTGTAATATTGCTAAATAGTGATACACTAGATGGAGCCATATCTTCACTACATCCACTTAACCGATATAGTCCCGAAGCAATCAACCCCATACCTACCTTGGTTTCATTCGAATAATAAGGTCCACCCATTATAGAGAAATCAAAACCTTTTATAGCAGATGTTTTGTCATTAGAGCTTTCTAAGTATTGAAAAGCTGTTTTTTCTACATATGCAATTAAGGGGGTAATCAAACCTTTACTCTCTTTATTTTGAACATGCAAAGTATCCTGTTTCGATTCGATCTGGGCATTCAGAGTAGACAATCCTATAAAAAAGAATACAATTATCAGTTGATGGCGCATAAATAAAGTTGTTGTTTTTAATTGAGTAGAAGAGGAGAGCTTCTTACTGTAATGATTTATATTGATTTAGTATATTTCAAGCTACTTCAGCTATTTGTTTGTCTCCAATACAAAAGTATAGGCTTTAGTCCTATTCACAACTCTATATTCAATTAGAAAACCATTAAATACCAACCCTTTAATTCTAATAATTTTCTAATACGTCCTCTGATCTATTTTCAAAACAGCGCCTTTGTTTTGTAACTCTTATCTAATTAGACTTCAATGAGAAACAGTTATCAGTGCCTGTCTTTATTGCTGAATCTTTTTCTTCTCAAGAAAAAGAGATAAACCATTATTTGGCTTTAAATATCCAACGGGTTCCTACGAGTAATGTTTGTGTATTACAATTTGAGATGTTGGCAAATTCTCCCTTAAAATTGGTTCTGCTATACATATATGCAGCATGAAAGCGTAAATCTTTAGTTACTTTGTTCGTAAAAGGATAGCACTCCATAACAGCCTCAATGCCCTTACTTTGATACGCATCGCTTCGAAAATCCTTATCATAACGCTCATTCCAGACAGTCTTAACTGATGGTTTCCATTTTCCTAAATCATATTTTATATTGATGGATGCAGATTGATCTTTTACATACCTCTCACCTAAATTAGCATCATTAACTATTGAGCTATAATCTATATTTCTATCTCCAATATAATAATCAAGCTCTGTTGTAAATTTCTTTATATTGAGCTGTGTACCTAAGGTAATCCAGTTATAAAATTTACTTTCGCTATGTTGAAAGGCTCCGTATGCCCAACGAGTTTTCACTTTGCCTTCAAGTAGACTACCTACCCATAATACATTTATTGCCATTGCTTTGTTCTTGTAAGCATTATCAGCAAATTGAGGTGCATCCGAATTTACAATCTGTAAGTTTATTATTTGCCCTGCAAAACGATAAGCCGCATTTACTCCTGTTTTAGAATCATCCAGATCATTGTAAATCATTGTTGGCAAATACACATCTGCTCCGCTATAATCGTATTCGAATGTTCCGAATTGTACAGCTTGTTTACCTGCGGTAATTGTCCATTTACTATCTATATCAAAAGATATCCATGCCTGATCTGTTGCTATTGAATAGTTATCACGCAAAGGCGTCTGAGTTTTATTAAAGCGTTGTCTTACCCTATAATGTATATTTGGTGTAATATCACCCACTAACCAAATTTTAAGAGCATTCCCTCTGAAAGTGCGATCTTCTAATTTTCCATCCTGAAAATCAGCTTGCAGATCAATTCTTGTATCAACTAATATATTAAGTTTGCTATCATCCCATTCCAATTTTTTCGCTAAATTTTCACTGTCTCTATGCTGAGCAAATAAGTTTAGGTAAAAACATAACAATGAGAGTATAAATAGTATTTTTTTCATCTGATTTGAATATTTATAAAAGATGCCGATTAGATACTCCGACCGACATCTTCTCTCTGTAGAATCGAGATTTTAGTTAGATTGATTTCCAAGCCTCTACATACTCTTGCATAGTTGCCGATAGTTGCTTACCAATAACCTCATAATCTTCATTTTCGAGATTAGCTAAAGAAACTCTAACCGACCATTCGGGACCAGCAAAACCTCCACCATTAAGTAATACTATTGAAGACTTTTCTGCCAATCGGAAAACTACATCAACCGGTTCGAAGTTCTTTTGTAGAAACTCAACGAATTCTTTTCCATAGTTTTTTAAAGCCCATTCCTGAATATCTATTTCACAATAGTAAGCGGCTCTCTCTTTATCTGCAATAATTGGCATTTCCATACCTTCCCAAAGCAAATGGTAACGGTCTTGAATCAGTTTATTACATGCTTCTTTGTATTTATTCTCAGTATCAAGCACTGCAAATGCGGCAAATAACATCATCTGCATTTGTTGAGGAAGCGACAATCCTGCGGTGTGATTCAATGCAACCTGACGGCTGTCGGCTACAATACGATCTATAAATTTTAGTTTTTCGGGATGAAGTGTAAGACTTTCGTACAACTTAGCAAGTCTTTCCTTTTCTTTTTGGGGAAGTGCGGAAAGCATCTTGTCATAGATATTGTCTTCGTGTAGAGCAATAACTCCTAAACGCCAACCTGTGGCTCCGAAGTATTTAGAGAATGAATATACACACATCGTGTTTTGTGGTAATTCGTTCATTAAAGAATTAAATCCGTTTACAAATGTGCCATATACATCATCTGTCAAAATCATTAAGTTTGGATTCAAGTTCTTCACCACTTTTACCAAGTATTTAATGCTTTCATCTGAAATTTTCACCGATGTAGGATTACTTGGATTGATTACAAAGAATGCTCTTATTGATTTATCACCCAATTTATCAAACTCTTCGTTCGGATATTGGAAGTTAGAATTGCCATCTGCATCTTTTCCTGACCCATAGATATAGGTTACATCAAATTCGTATCTGGCTAATTGAGGAATTTCTAGATAAGGAGTAAATGCAGGCACACCCAGAGCTATTTTGTCGCCTTTTTTGAGCAAGCCATTTACAACCAGTGAGTCAAAAATATAACACATCGCAGCAGTACCGCCCTCTACGGCAAAAATATCGTATTTGCCTTTGCGATGAGGATTCGATCCACACATCTCTTGCACCAAATAGTCATGCACAATCACTTCGGCATGCTCAAGCATTCTTATAGGACTAGGATACTGATCTCCAATTATACCTTCTGCTAATTCGAATACCCATGCATCAGCATCGAAGTTGTGTTTTTGTATGCCATAGTTATAGATGTTCTTAAGCAATTCGATACCCCGTTGTTGATCGTTCGTTTTAAGAAAATCTTCGAAGCGTTTTGCAATTCCACTCTTTTGTGGTATTCCAGCCATTCCTATGGGGTTGTTCATAGCTAAACGGCACTCTTCTATTCCGAATTGTCCCAGTTTAAAGAATGCTTCGCGAGGTGTTGTTGCAATCCAATTAGGATTTCCACGTCCGGCGTTTAGCATTGTTCTTACCGGTTTTAGTTGTTGATCTGATGCCAGACTGATTAAGCTATCTTTTAATTCGAAAGGACTTAATGTTTCTAATTGCTCTTCGCGATGACGTGATGTTTTTAATTTTGAGATATTCATAATTATATATTTTCGATTGTTTTTTAATAAGAGTTGAATAAGTATTTTAATAGGTCTGTAGCCTTTCCTTAGCTCATCAATAGTACAATGACTACTCCCCAAATAATTAAGAGTGTATTACCTACTGCATAAGTTGTTGTATATGATAATGCGGGAACTTTACTTTTTGTAGCGTCTTCGAGTGCACCCAAAGCTGCTGTTGTAGTACGTGCACCGGCGCAAGCTCCCAAAGTGATAGCCGGATGAAATTTGAAAACATATTTCCCAAGTAATAATCCAACTAGCATAGGTACTATACTCACAAAAATACCTGCAACAAATAAGCTTAACCCTGAGGCTTTAAGCCCTGCGATAAAATCGGGTCCTGCAGAAATACCTACTATAGCGATAAATATATTCAAGCCCAGATTATTCATTAACCAAATAGCAGGTTCGGGGATAGCACCAAAGGTAGGACGACGCGATCTTAACCATCCAAATATGATACCCATGATAAGTACACCCCCGCTGGCGCTAAAACTCAATGGAATATTGCCTGTTCGGAAAGTAAGAGAACCTAATAAACCTCCTAAGAAAATACCTAACCCCATATACAGTAAATCTGTTACATTGGTTGGGCGTTCGGCAAAACCTAGAGACTTGGCAAAACGGTCAACATCCGATTTACGACCTTCTATTTCTAGTACATCACCATGTTGAACTTTTACATTGCTTAGAAGAGGTAATGTTGCTTTTCCTCTATACATTTTGAGGATAACCACACCATGACGATCTTTACTGTCTTTTAATTCCTGAAGAGTTGTTCCTTGTACTTTTTTGTTTGAAACTATTACTTTCAGAGTTTCTACACGGAAATCGAGCAATTCTATATCAGCAACTTCTTTTCCAATGAAATTTTCGTCGGTAAGAATGGTTTCTAAAGGACCGTTTAATACTAAATTATCCCCTTTACTTACTTTATTATCCAGAGTTGGTTCCTGTATTATAACGCCATTTATCGGACGAATTCTTTCTACATATACAGGCCATCCTTTAGTTGCAAGTAAGTCTTCTACTTCTTGCACTGTTCTTTGAGTATCAAAAAAACTGCTGTTAGCTTGAATTACTCTGAAAGTAGCACCATTGTAAGCATATCCTAGGCTTGAATCTTCGTCTTGAATAGAACCGCCCAAAGAGGCTTCATATTCTTTTGTTTGCTTCACAATATCACCACCCAGAATTTTAGGTCCAATTGATGATAAGAACCAAGCTGTACCTGCTGTTCCGAAAATATAAGTTACTGCATACGCTACGGGTATCTTGTTTATCATTTCAGTTTTAAGTCCCGAGCCAATTGTCAACTGATTAATGGTATCGGTTGCAACCCCAATTACAGCCGAAATTGTATTCGCTCCGGCTATTAGTCCAACAGTGTTACCAATGTCAAATCCTGCGATAATTGCAGCACCCCATGCTGTTAGCAAACAAGCAATACACACTAAGCAAGCAAAAGCGATCTGAGGTAATCCTCCTTTTTTGAGACTTTGCACAAATTGAGGTCCTACGCTGTATCCGACTGCAAATAAGAAAATCAAAAAGAAAGCAGACTTAACTGTTGGCGATATAACCAAATCTAACTGTCCGACTAATACACCCATTAGAAGTACTCCTGTAACTGAACCTAACGAAAAGCCTTTTATCTTAATTTTTCCAAGAGCAACTCCAAGAGCCAGCGTTAAGAATATGGCAAGCTCGGGAGCTGCTTGCATCGTTTTTATAATCCATTCCATATGATTGAGACTGATTTATTTGAATTGAATAATTAATGGTGAAAACTATTTGACTCATCAGAGTCTGAATTATTTGTAACCGGATGTTTTTGGAAATAATCTATGCAGCGTTTCAAGTCTTCAATCATTAGTTGTGCCAAATCGTGACTAAATCCGTGACGGATCAAAACACGCTGTATAACCATATCCTCACAATTAGAAGGTAGTGAGTAAGATGCTATTTGCCATCCTCGGCTACGCATGCGGTCTGATAGATCATATAAAGTGAATCCGGGATTAATATCCTTCTTCAACATCCATGCAGCTCCGGGAAGTGCCGATTTTCCATCGTATAATAAATCGAATAAGCCTAGTTTTTCTACTTCTTCTGCAATGTAGATTCCATGATCCAGACAAGCTTGTTGGATGCGTGCATATCCTTGACGTCCATGACGTAATAGGTTGTAATATTGAGCTATAATTTGTCCACCGGGACGAGAGAAGTTCAAAGCAAAAGTTGGCATATTGCCACCTAAATAATTTACATTGAATACAAGTTCTTCGGGTAAATCTTCTTTCTCGCGCCATACTACCCAACCCACACCTAGTGGTGATAATCCAAATTTATGACCCGATGTATTAATAGATTTCACACGTGGTAATCTGAAATCCCATACAATATCTTCTTGAATGAATGGTGCTACAAATCCACCACTGGCAGCATCTACATGGATAGGAATATCAAGTCCTGTTTCTTTTTGTAATTGATCAAGCGCATCACTTATCGCTTTTACATTTTCGTATTCTAATGTGAATGTTACACCGAAAGTAGGAACAACACCTATTGTATTTTCATCTACTCTTTTCAATACCTCTTCGGGAGTCATCAATAAACGTCCGTGTTCCATAGGTATTTCACGAATCTCAACATCAAAATAGCGTGCAAATTTATGCCAGCATATTTGTACCGGACCTGTTATAATATTGGGTTTATCGGTAGGTTTACCCTCTTTTCTGCGTTTTTCTCTCCATTTCCATTTCAAAGCCAGACCGCCCAACATGGCAGCTTCGCTCGATCCGGTGGTTGAACATCCTATGGTATCTGCACTTTGAGGCGAATTCCATAAGTCAGCCAATATATGTACGCAACGGTTTTCAATTTCGGCTGTTTGAGGATACTCATCCTTATCAATCATATTCTTATCAATACATTTATCCATTAAATAATGTATCTGAGGATCGAGATCAGTTTGGCAAAATGTAGCTAAGTTTTGCTTTGCATTACCATCAAGTAATAATTCGTCGATCAAGAGGTCTTGAATAACTGTTGGATCATTGGGCTCCTCCGCAATTTTGAATTTAGGAATAGAATTTGTCGCTGCCGATTCGGCATAAGTGTCAAAAAAACTGTTGTTTTTGTCTGAATCAACTAAATGTAGTGGCATAATTTTCTGTTTTTATATAATTAATTAAATAGATATTTTCCTTTTAATATACTTCCTGTAGTCTTGTAAATGTTAATGAAATCACATGTGTGATTAATAATATTGAGCATTGTAATTGTCCATTTCATATAATAAGTTTTTTAATTATTTACATTGATTTTAGTTATATCTCAAACTACTTGATTGATGTGGTGAAATATATTCAGATACGATTTGTTGTAGATATCTTCGTTTATTTCCGATACAAAAGTATAGGCTTTCGTTTCTTGGATAACAATAATTTCAATTAGAAAGACATTAGAATCCAATTCATTAATTCTAATATTTTTCTAATTAAGTTTATTCTTTATATGCTAACTAGTCTGCCTATTTTTGCAACACGGATTTGAAGAAGTTCAATTTCAATAAATGAATTTTAGAATATTAAAATCGATAATCGAAGCAGAGAATTTTAAATATATAATCATCAAACAAATTAAAATTATGTGTACAAGAGTAGTTTATACAGGAACAAATGAAATGATAGTTACAGGTCGTACGATGGACTGGAAAACGGAACTATACAGCAATATCTGGATATTCCCAAGAGGAATGGAACGCAACGGAAAAACTGGTCAAAATTCATTAAAGTGGACATCTAAATACGGCAGTGTAGTAACCTCAGCCTTTGAGATAGCAAGTACAGACGGTATGAATGAAAAAGGATTAGTAGCTAATCTGCTTTGGTTACCCGAATCGGAATATCCGGTTAGAGATCAAAACAAACCGGGACTTACTATTGCTGCATGGGTACAATATATGTTGGATAATTTTGCAACAGTAAACGAAGCTGTTTCTTCCATTGAAGAAAGTACATTTCAGGTAGTATCGGATCAGATGCCTGATGGATCGAGAATGGCGACATTGCATCTATCCATTTCAGATGCTACAGGCGACAATGCTATTTTTGAATATGTGGATGGCAAACTAACTATTCACCACAGCACAGAGTATAAGGTAATGACAAACTCGCCTACTTATGACAAACAACTGGCATTGAATGATTATTGGAAATCGATTGGAGGATTAACATTCTTACCCGGAACCAATCGTCCTGCCGACCGTTTTGCCAGAGCTAGCTTTTATATTGATGTAATTCCTAAAACAGATAACCAAAAAGTAGCAATTGCCAGTGTATTCAGTGTAATTAGAAATGCTTCTGTTCCTCACGGCATATCAACTCCTGAAAATCCTGAAATATCTTCTACTCAATGGAGAACTGTATCAGATAGTAAGAATCTGATTTACTTTTTCGAATCGAGTGTAACTCCAAATACTTTTTGGGTAAGATTACAAGATATGAATCTATCAGAAGGTGCTCCTGTAATGAAATTATCTATTGCAAATGACGAAACATACAGTGGCAATACTGCTAAAGACTTTAAACCAGCAGAGCCTTTCAAATTTATAGGTGTAAACGCTTAAATGAACTTATAATTCTCTCAACCTCTCAAAAATTAATTGATTTAAAATAGACATCAAAAATTACAATCCCAATAATATGTTCAAACATTTAATAACCTCTAGTATAGTTTCTCTTCTTTGTTCGGCAACTCTTTTGGCGCAAGATACAAACGTTGAACTCAGTCTTGAGCAATCTATGCAATTGGCACATAATGGAAACAAAAGCCTCAAGATTGCGACCAAAGAAATTGAATGGGCTAAGAACGAGCATCAAAGAATAAATTCATTTTGGCTTCCAAGCATTAATGCAACGGGTGCATACATGCATATGTCGAATAAAATAGAAGTGAAACAACCATTGAGCGATTATACTAATCCTGCAAAAGATTATATACATTCTATCTATCCCGGCGAGCAGATTATCTCATCGGCATTAGATAAGTTAGGCAGTCAATCTCTTAATGTGCCACTTGTACCACAAAATTTTACAACAATTGATGCAAATCTAACATTGCCCTTATTCACTGGAGGTAAACGTATCTATGCAGGCAGAATAAGTAAACAGATGATCTCTGTAGCTAATGTAAATAAAGAACAAATAGATGCGGGAGTACAAATATTACTTGTTGAAAATTATTATGGTTTGCGTTTAGGTAACAGAATTGTTGATGTTAAAGAAAAAGCATACGAGTCTTTAAATACGCATTATCAGAATGCATTGAAACTTGAAGAAAACGGAATGATAAATAAAGCAGAGCGCTTGTTTGTCAAAGTAAACCTAGACGAGGCTAAACGAGAATTAGAGGCTGCACGAAAAGACTTGGATATTACTCAAAAATCGTTCAAAGTCTTAATCAAAATGGAAACGGAAGATACTATATCTCCAGTATCATCTCTCTTTATAAATGATTCTGTACCCTCTTTATCATATTTCAAAGGACTGATAAAAGATAATAATTATATGGTTAAGCAAATGAAGATACAGAAGGATATAGCTGGTAATCAATTAAAGATAGCAAATGCAGCATATGTACCAAACATTGCTTTACTCGGAAAACAAACTGTTTATGCAAATGGAATAGAGAGAAACCTATTACCAAGAACTTTTATTGGGGCTGGATTTACATGGAATATTTTTGATGGATTTAATAGAGAGAAGAAAATTAAACAAGCCAGAATCGCACAACAAATTCTGGATATAGAAAGCGAAAAGATAATAGATGACAATGAACTAGGAATAGATAAACTTTATAATCAGATGCAAAATGCACTGGATAATATTACAACTCTGACTACAACTATAGAGATGAGTAAAGAGTTGTTGAGAATACGTAAACTGGCATATCAGGAGGGAATGTCTACCTCAACCGAAGTAGTTGATGCAGAAGTATTGCTCTCGAAAGTTCAAATAGCCTCATTACTGGCATACTACGAGTATGATGTTGCATTGATAAACCTGCTTTCGGTTTGTGGTATTCCTCAATCATTTGATCAATACAGCAATAACGGAAAAACTGAACAGTATATTTTCAATCGTTAATTCTCAAATTTTATCAAAAAAAGAAAACAAAAATAATTATGGACAAGACAAAAAAATATTTGATTATAGCTTTCATCTCAATCTTAGCGGTTGTCACAATCATCTCTGTATTAGGAATGTTTATGTTGAAAGAAAAGCCTGTTATCTTACAAGGGCAGGTAGAGGCTACTGAAATACGTATCTCAGGAAAATTACCTGGACGAATCGATTCCTTTTACGTAAAAGAAGGTCAAACGGTTATGAAAGGAGACACCTTAGTTACCATTAACTGTCCCGAAGGCTTTGCTAAATTATCGCAGGCAAATGCAATGGAAAGTATAGCTGCAGCTCAAAACAACAAAATAGACGAAGGTAATCGTAAACAAATCATTGAATCGTTTCTTCAACTTTGGAATAAGTCTAAATCTGATTTGGAATTAGCAACAACTACTCACGAAAGAATATCTACACTTTATAAGGAGGGAGTCCTTACATCTCAACGAAAAGATGAAAGCGAAGCAGTTTATAAAGCAACTGTAGCAGCAGAGCGTGCTGCATATCAACAATATCAAATGGCACTCGATGGTGCACGTAGTCAGGACAGAGCAAGTGCACGATCTTTAGTAGATGTTGCAAAAGGAACTGTTAATGAAGTTAGTGCCACTCTAAAAGATGCCGTATTATTAGCTCCCGAAAATGGTCAGATTTCAACCATTTATCCAAAAACGGGAGAACTTATCGGTCAAGGAATGCCTATAATGAGCCTTGTGGTATTAGAAGATGCTCATGTGGTAATAAATGTGAGGGAAGATCTATTACATAATTTCAAGATGGGTGATAAGTTTAAAGGAGATGTTCCTGCTTTAAATAAAAAGGGAATCACTTTCGTAGTAAACTACATCAGTCCACTAGGTAGTTATGCAACTTGGAAATCGACAAAAGAATCGGGCAGTTATGATATGACAACTTTTGAACTGCATGCATTACCCGAATCTCCACTCGAAGGATTACGTCCAGGTATGTCTGTTTTGATAAATCTTGACAATAAAAAATAAATAAAAGCCTGGATATGATTTCTAAAAACAATAGTCCTTTTTACTTAGTATTGAAACGAGAATTAATACGAATGACTTCTCGCAAACTATATTTAGGTATTTGTATTGTATTACCCTTGTTCTGTATCTTCTTTATGGCTACCATTTTTGGTACAGGACAGATGGAAAATATTCCGATTGGTATTATTGATTTAGACCAAACTTCAACTTCTCGAAATATCTCTCGAACAGTATCAACTGTACCTACTTTTAAAGTTACCAAACATTACACAGATATAGAATCAGCACGAAAAGCAACACAACAAACAAAAATATATGGGTATTTAGTTATACCTAACAACTTTGAAGCTGATGTGATGGCAGGTAGACAAGCAACTCTTTCGTATTATTATCACTATGCTTTATTAAGTGTGGGAACTGAGATTTATGGAGCTTTTGAATCTCTTTTAGAGCCTCTGTCTATGACGCCAATTGTTACAGAAGCTATGGCATTAGGAATAAGCGAAAATCAAATAACAAACGTTCTTGTTCCTGTCAATACTCAGACTCATCCATTATATAATTCGGGGTTAGATTATTCGATCTATTTGACAAACCCTTTCTTCTTTATCCTCTTTCAAGTAATCATTCTATTGGTTACAGTATATATTGTAGGTAGTGAAATTAAATTCCGAACCGCAACACAATGGTTAGAAACAGCAAACATGAATATGTTTACGGCTATCGTTGGCAAGCTTCTACCTTATACAGTCATATTCTGTATTATAGGCATTTTTGCTAATTACATTTTGTTTGGAGTAATGGATATACCCTTTTCATGCGGTTTCTTACCCTTGAATATAACTACAATTATTTTCATTATTGCAACTCAGGCATTTGGTGTATTTCTGTTCTCTTTATTTCCAGCCATTGGAATCGTTATAAGTGTAGTGTCAATGGTGGGATCATTAGGGGCAACTCTTTCAGGAATTACTTTTCCTGTACCTTTTATGTATTCGGCAGTTTATTATTGTTCGTTTCTATTTCCTGTCCGACACTTTGTTGAGATAAATCAAAACCTACTCTATGGGAATTATGGATTTGCTTATACTTGGCAAAATGTAAGTGCTCTATTTATATTTCCTCTAGTAGCACTATTGATGCTGCCACATTTAAAAAATGCCATTCTAAGTCATAAATATGAAGATATTGAATAATATGAAAAGTAATCTAAAAGACATAGCAGAACTAATTAGTCGTGAATTCAGGACTATTGCAACAAGTTACTCAATCTTACTTGTATTGATAGGTGGTATTTTCATTTATGGTCTCCTATACAACTACATGTATCAACCAAATGTAATAAGAAATGCACCTGTGGTTGTAGTTGACAAATCGAACAGTAGTTTGAGTAGAGAATACACTCGCTTGATAGATGCCGCTCCACAAGTAACAGTTTATAGTAACGAAGTAGACTTTATTGCAGCTAAAGAATTGATGAAGAGGAATGAGGTTGTAGGAATTGTATATATACCTAAAGATTTCGACACCAGAGTAAAACGAGGCGAAGAATCTATATTCATCACATATGGGGTTACCGAAGCATTCCTTTATTATTCAGCTTTACAAGAAGCCTCATCAGGTGCGATGTTGGAATTAGACGGAAGGCACCGTGCTGATATGGTTGTATTTTTACCAGCCAATGATGTTCAACAAATCGCACAATCGAGCCCTATTACCATAAGCGAGAATATTCTTTACAATCATACTGAAGGTTATGGAAACTATCTGATACCTGCCGTTTTAATGGTTATTATTTTTCAAACTTTATTTATGGTAATAGGCATGATTAGCGGGAAAGAGCGTGAGTCCCGTTCTATTCGTCTCTTTGCAGAAAAAGGAACAAGTCTGAGCCGTGTATCACGTATTATTATCAGTAAAACATTTGTTTACTGTATTCTATATGCAGTTTTTTGCTTATTCCTTTTGGGACTGCTTCCTGTAATATTCGATTTACCGAATCTTGGAAATGTTTATGAGATAGTTATGTTACTCACTCCTTATTTATTATCAATCAGCTTTTTAGGATTATCTGCATCTATATTTTTCACAGATTCAGAAACTCCTATATTGATGATTGCCTTCTTTTCGGTTGGTTTAGTTTTTCTATCAGGTATTTCCTATCCTCTGGAATTAATGCCATGGTACTGGCAAGCCGCTCATTATGTTATACCTGCTGCTCCCGGTACACTAGCCTTTGTGAAATTAAATTGCATGGGCGCATCTCTAGCCGATATACAAACAGAATATATCACTCTATGGATACAATGTGGTGTGTATTTTATTCTAGCATGTTTAACATACCAATATAATATAAAGAAAGCAATAAGGTCTACAGATTTGATAAAAAACGCAAATCATGATTATAATAATTGAATGGTTTCTTTTACCGACTTGCTTGATGCATAAACTCTTTTACAGCAGAGCAGAGACAAATATGTAGATTCATACTCTTCATATCAAAAGAAACGACTTGAATACTTACAAGTAACTGGTCGCTAAATGTTTCCAAACTGAAAAGCGGCTGACAAATTTGCCAGCCGCTTTTTTTAGTTTTCTACAATACCATCCTGATAATGATTTTTATATTACCTTCATGATGGAAGCATACTCTCGAATTCTTATAGTGCGGCAATTTCGAAACGTTCTTTCAATTTAATATCTTGAGAAGATGCACCAATTCTTACCTCGAAGAATCCGGGTTCCACTACAAATTCGTTGTGTTTATTCCATAAACCCAAATCCTGAGGAGTAAGAGTAAATTTCACCTCTTGGGTTTCTCCCGGCTTTAAGCTGATACGCTCAAACCCTCTTAATACTTGTGTGTATGTAGTAACACTACTTACCTCATCATTCAGATAAAGTTGCACCACTTCGTCACCCTTAACTTTTCCTGTATTCGTAACTTTCACAGAAACTTCCACATTCGACAGAAGTCCCGTTTTAGTGGGTGATACTCTTAAATCAGAATATTCAAAAGTAGTATAACTAAGCCCATAACCAAATGGATACAATGCACCTGATACACGTACGGGACCATTTGTGTCAGAACCGGGCTTGAATGGGAATGCAAATGGTATTTGCCCCACAGACTTAGGATAAGTAACTGCTAATTTTCCTCCAGGATTATAATCTCCAAAAAGAACCTCAGCCAAAGCTGTCCCTGTAAATTCTCCGGGAAAAGAAGCTTGTATTATACCGGGAATATATTTGTTTGCCCAATTGATTGATACGGCACGACCATCAATCAATAATAATATAACAGGTTTTCCTGTAGCATAAACAGCTTTAAGTAAAGCTTCCTGATGTCCTGCTAAATCGAGATTTGAACGAGAATAATATTCTCTGACTGTTTTTTCCGATCCTCCCAAAACTACAATTGCAACATCCGATTCTTGTGCTGCTTTTACAGCCTTGTCTATCATTTCTTGATCTTCCTGAGATATAGGTTCTTTAATGATTTCGCTTTCGGGGAAATTCTTGTCAATTATATCACATCCTTTTTCATAAACTACCTCTGTATTTGGAAGCAAAGCCTCCAATCCTTCTTTTACTGTTATTATAGTAGGATTAGCTGGTCCATAGCGACAGATAAAATCTTTACGTTCGTCAGCATTAGGTCCTATCAGAGCTATCTTTTTTGTGTTTTTGCTTAAAGGCAGTATGTTGTTCTCATTTTTCAGAAGGACGACCGATTGTCGGGCAGCTTCAAGAGAAACTTGTTTGTGTTCGGCAGAAGCTACAATTTTGTCTGCTACTTTTTTATCTCCTGTATAGGGATTGTCAAATAATCCCAGCATAAATTTAACCCGAAGTATATCTCTTACTCTGGAATCTATGGTTTGTTCAGACACTTTTCCTTGCTTAACTGCTTCTCGTAGGGGTAATATAAAATCTTCGGGAGGAGTAAAGTTCGTACGTATATTCAATCCTGCATTTACAACTTCTGCGGCTGCATCCACTGCATCTTTAGATACTTTATGTTTGCTGTAAAGGTATTCCACAGCCTCGCTATCCGAAACTACATATCCTTTGAATCCCCATTCCTGACGAAGTATCTCAGTCAAGAAATGATAGTTTCCTGTAATGGGTATTCCATCATAATCGTTGTATGAACTCATAACACCTAATGCTCCTGCTTCCTGAAATGCAACTCTGAAAGGTTCAAGAAACAAAGTTCTCATTTCACGCGGAGCTACATGTGGGTCGGTTCGGGTTTCTTCATCGCGTCCACCTACGGGTATACTATAAACAGCAAAATGTTTGGGTGTAGCTACCAATCCGTGACTTTGAAGTCCGGTTATCATTCTCTTTCCTAATTGACTCACCAGATATGGATCTTCTCCGTAACATTCCACAACTCTTCCCCAACGAGGATCCTGAGCTATATCCAAGATGGGCGAATATATATTTGTATAGCCTAAGGCTTTTGCTTCTACGGCTGTTACTTCAGCTATTTTGCTTATAAGATCCTTATTCCATGTTGCTCCTTGCCCGCTCTGTGCGGGGAAAAGCGTCGCCTGATAATGGCATAGCCCACGAATACCTTCATTGGTAAAATCTACGGGAATACCCAGACGAGTATCTTCTACAAACCAACGCTGAACAGTATTTATGGCATCTACATGTGTTGAGAACGGAAACGCGTATTGCGCTTTAAAGCTACCTAAACCATTGTGCTGTTCGTCGATGTTCCCTATTCCATCTTTCCATATCTCAGATTTCCATTCAGGCGTAGGCAAAGCATCTTTTAATACTCTGCCCGATCCGTAAAGGGTTGCCATCTGAGCTGTTTTTTCGTCCATCGACATTTGCCTTAAAAGATCTTCGGTTCTCTCGCTAATCGAGGCATTTGGATTCTCATATACATCCATTTTACCATTTTTGTTGAAATCAATCCACCCCTTTTTGTAAAGAGTGTTTGATTGACCACACACTAAACCTGATGAAATAAGAGCTGTTAACAGTAGTTTTACTTTCAAATTATTTACCATTGTATATTATATTCAAGTAAATAAGTAAGGCACAAGCTATTGTTTCCTAGATATTCAACTCACTGTGCCCTACTCTATTTAGTTATTCATTTTTCACTTTACATCCCACCATACTCTTTTATTAGTATAGTTCTGATCGACTACGGTTTGGAAATTTTCCGAATTCATCGAAGCCTCATTTGCCGGATATAAGAATCGTACCGGAGCATTCCCTTTATTCAATAAAGTTCCGCTTTCTATATCATCAATAAGGATAGGCAAGTCTGTACGACGATATTCTGCCCAACATTCAAAAGGTTCCAAGATACCAAAATTTATCCATTTTTGAGTGGCTATTTGCTCTAATGCTTTATTCGTATTGAACTTAAAGGACGAACCGGTTAACCATGTTTTCAGAGTAACGTCCGAAACATTGGTAGCAGCTATACCTGCATCTTTCAGATTTGTAGCAGTACTGTTTTTATAATAGTTATAATATTCTTGTACTGATAAAATAACTCCTGTATTATATAACTCCTCAGTACTACTTCCCCATGAAATCAGATTCCGATATTTAGCTTCAGCCAATAATAGATATACATCTGCAGCTGTTATACCAACACCATATGGTAAGTTATAATTGTTTCTGAAAGTAACAGTATTTACAACTCCATAAGTTTGTCTTCTTTCAACAGCCGTAGTTGTATTCATTATATCTAAAGCACCGCTGGCTGAAGAAGGATAAGCTATGATTTCTTTCGTTTTATCATAAATAATACCCAATTCATTACTAGCGGGTTGAAAAAGGACTACAAGTCTCGGATCTTTAGCTTCCTTCAATAATCCGGTCATCAGTTCGGGTGCAAAAGCATAACCGTTATCTTTATCCTGACTTTCAACAAGAGCTCTCCAAATACCTGTATTAGTCGTATTTTTAGAATATGTATAAGCGTTATCACTATTCAACAGGATAAGATCATTCATAGATAAACTTCTCAAAACCTCTTGTGTTTTTTCCGAATCTACTTCCGAAATCCGCATAGCATAACGAAGACGCAATGAGTTTGCAAATTTATACCATTTCTGTAAATCTCCTCCGTACATTATATCCTGTGTTTTGAAGGATATATGCAATACATTATTAGCATCTAATGATGCTGTTTTCAGATAATTGGCAGCAGACTCTAAATCGGCTAGTATTGCATAATATATATCTTTCTGCGAATCATACTTTGGCGTTAAGTTTACAAGCTGCCCGTATACAGCATTTCTTGCACCCCATGCTTCGGAATAAGGCATGGCTCCAAAATAATCAGTTGCAAGGGCTGTGTTATAAGCTTTCAGTATTTTGGCAGTTTCCATAAACGGTGTATAGCTTAGCTTCTCGGAATCCGATAATCTATAATTATATATCTTATCCATTTCTACCAACTCCTGCATTCTCTTTACATAATAATTTTCCCAACGTCCGTTATCCGATTGTATGGTATATACATTTACCCGACTGCTTCCTGCCTCTCTCGATAGAGTCTGAGTGTAAGTGCCAAATAAACGAAATACATAATTCCAATAATCTCCGTAATCATTCTCAATAGTTCTAACAAGACCTCTCGAATACAGGTATTCAATTTTAGCATCTGTAAATCCATCAGGATCATAGTGCCTACTATCTAGTTCCGATTCACAAGACGAAAACATCACAGAACATAGAATCGTTGTATATAATAATATTCGTTTCATATTTTTTCTTCTTTATAAGTGCATCTTTCTTTTTAGAATCTTGTTTTTATAGAGAACCCGAAACTTCTCATAGATGGATAAGCCGTATATTCTACAAACTGATTAGTACCAGAGGTTCCCAAAGTAGCTTCCGGATCTATATTGGGCACTCTCTTATATATATAAAATAAATTACTTCCTATAAGAGACAAACTCAACCCCTGAAGGCGAGCCTTTGAATAAATCTTGGCTGGAACCTGATATGAGATTGACAATTCACGGAATTTTATATATGTATTGTCATACAGATTATCTTCTGATCCGGCAATATTATAACGAGAGTTATAGTAGCTTTCGGCTGATACAATTATATCATTAGCTGTACCATCAGCTTTTACACCTTCTGCTATTATACCATCATGATAAACACGTCCATCGAAAGAAGTACCCGGCGCGTTTGCCGAATGACTATCTAATGCAATCTTTTGTTTTGAGTTATTGATATAATATGCCAATCCTCCATATTCTTCATCTCGTCCGAATAAAGAGCCTGTTCCGGCTCCACTCGATTTAAGATAGTTATTCGTAAATGATAGTATTTTACCTCCAAATTGTGCATCAAGATTGGCTACTAATAAGAAGTCTTTATAACGAATGCTAGTATTAAATCCTCCGGTGAATTTAGGCATGGCCTCCCCTGCATAGGTGTAATCACTTTCTTGAACGTATGCACCATTAGCATTAACTATTTTATTGCCAAGGTCATCTCTTTTCCATTTTTTTATCATTACAGTATATGCTGCATTTCCTGGTTGTGCAATAAAGTTAGCCGCACTCCATGGACTTCCGATATTATATACATCGAGCCCCGGAACAAACGATTTTAATTTATTCTTAGTATAACTGAAATTAATTGTCGCATCCCAGCTAAAATCTTTTGTTTGTATAGGAGTACCTTTTAGTTGTATTTCTACACCTTCATTAGAAATCGTTCCTGCATTTGTTTTCATTTTTCTAGCTCCGGCTGATACAGGTATATCTATCGATAGAATCTGATTCCGTGTTTCGTTATTGAAGTAAGCAATATCAATACCGATTCTATTATCTAGCGCTCTTAAGTCTAAACCAAATTCCCAAGCATATGTTTTTTCGGGTTTGATTGATACGGGAGGTACTTCAGAGCCAAATGTATTAGTTATAAGACGATCATCGTAAGTTTCGAGATTATACACACTATTTGCAAAATATATACTTGGTGTAGAGTTACCTACAATAGCATATGAGGCTCTTAATTTTCCGAATGTAAGCCATGCCGGCATTTTCAAAGCATCGGAGAAAACAAATCCCAGTCCGACTGATGGATAGAAATAACTTCTAGCGCCCTTTGGTAATCGTGAAGTCCAGTCATTCCGCCCTGTAACATCTAGATACAAATAGCGTTTATATGCTAACTGCCCCGAACCATACGCACCACTTAAGTATTCGCTTCTATTATATCCAAATCCTGAGTATGTACTCGAATTGGGTGATAATTTATTATTTCTACTTGAAAACATTCCATTTATTTTCAACCCATTAGACTCCCATTTATTCTGACTTTCGTCTATATATTCGGCTGATGCACCACCAGTCAAAGACAAGTCGAAATCGTCATTTAAGGTTTTATTAAAGGTTAAAAGAGCTTCAAAAAATTTCTTCGTATAATCTTCATTCGTCTTACGATAAAGACCTTCTAAAGTATTCATATCAGCTGGATCAGAATATTTCTTAAACATTTCTTTGTCTTCTTTCAAATCTCTTATCCTGTCGGTACCTACTGTAAGCCTCAAATTGAGAGGGTCTATTATCTTTATATTGGCTGCAATTGTTCCTACTATACGATCTCTGCTCGTTACATATCGGTTTTCGTTTTGTTGCCATAGTAAATAATTGAGAATGTTGTCTTTGTTTGACGATGCAATATTATTAATCTCATTTGTGAGGTAATATCCATTAGCATTTTTATAATGATCCTTGTAAAGTTGAGCTATCTCACTTCTGGGTATAGGAAAATTAGAAATCCTATCGATACGTGTTGGTGCATTTGTTGTTTTTATACGACTATAAGAAACATTTGCATCCAGAGATATTCTTTCTGACAGCTTAGCAGTACCTGCAATATTGAAATTATGTCTTTCTTGTTTCATATTCTCTAAGAAACCTTCATAATTCATATTGGCATAAGATACCCTAAGTGTTGTATTCTCTGAAGCGCTCGAAACAGATATATTATTATTATTTGTATACCCATTCTGAAACAGATCCTTATAATTATCAGGCTGAGGCGAGAAAGGACGCACTTGTCCATCCCACCAAAGTACGGGAGTACCATCCATACGAGGTCCAAAACTACGGTATGTGCTATACTCCGGTTTGGGTTGACCGGTGGCAGCATCTATATCAAAGTAACCTTTCGTACCTTGTCCGAATACGTTTTGATATTTTGGTAAATAAGATAATCTATCAGTTGTATATGACATTCCAACTTCAACACCCAGACCTTTTTTCCCGGCTTTACCTTTCTTCATAGTAATCAAGATTACTCCATTAGAAGCTCGTGAGCCATAAAGTGCAGCAGCATTTGCTCCTTTTAATACCGACAACGACTCAATATCATCCGGATTAATGTCATTTAATGCTGATCCGGTTTGTGTCTGATTACGTTCGCGACCATCCCAATTCGAATCATTATCCGAAATAGGAACTCCATCTATAACAACCAATGGACGGTTATTTCCGGCAATAGAGTTTAATCCTCTAATCTGGATTTTGGTACCACCTGTAGGACCTGCCGCAGTAGAAACAATACGCATACCTGCTACCTTTCCATATAGCGAGCTACCTAGATTAAGAGTTGGTACAGTACGCATTTCTTCTGATTTCAATTCACTCATTGCATAACTCAAAGCTCTTTTCTCTTTCTTTATACCCATAGCTGTCACCACCACTTCGCTCAAAGTTTGAGAATCTTCTTTTAAGTTAATATTCAACACTGATTGTCCTGTGTATTTTACTTCCTGTGTCACATATCCGATATAACGGATAATTAATGTAGCTCCATCGGGTACTTCCAATGAAAATTTACCATCCATATCAGTAACTGTACCAGTTGTAGCACCTTTTACGGAAACGCTTGCTCCAATAATAGGGCCTTGATCGTCCTGCACAATTCCTGTCAACTTTTTTTGTTGTTGAGTAATGCCTGTTGCATCTCTCGAGCCAGAATCTGATGCATACAGAAATCTATTTACTCCTGGTATTACGAAAAATAGAGCCAAACAGATCGGTTTTATTAATACTTTCATAGTCTGTCAATTTTAAGATTTGGTTAAATGATTAAATTTTAAGTAATAGATTTAAGGTTAATTGCGTTATGGAATTAAGCGTATTAGGTTAATATATATTTTCTAGTGTAAAACGAATTTTCACTAAAATTAAGAGGAGTTATTGTTAATGAATATACAAAACAATACGGAATAGAGCAGAATCGTTTTACGTACGATTTTGCCACTTTATGAACGAAATTATCACCGAAAAGAAGAAGAGTTTAATAAATAAGGATTCTACATCAACAAAGTATATCAATACTTTATTACATGCATATATTTAACATATGTTTTATTCAGTCTTTAGTTGTTACGGTAATTGACTGGTGTTATGCCATATATTTCTTTAAAGCATTTACTGAAATATCCCGGAGAAGCAAATCCCAGTTGGTAGGCAATTTCCGCAACTGTCATATCAGGGTTGTTCTTTAATAATAAAGCTGCCTTCTTCATCTTTATATTAATAATAAAGTCATTAGGAGTTAATCCGGTTATACCTTTTATTTTGTTGAACAGCTTAGTTCTTCCCATCTGCAATTCTTTAGCCCATTGACTAATATCAAAATTTTCATTAGTCAGATTATCTTCGATATACAGAATAGACTTATCTAGGATTTTCTGATCCTGAATATTTGTTGCCAATCCAACTGTTTCAAACGATTGTTCGTCGCGAAATTTGTATTGAAGGGCTTTACGGCTTCTAACCAAGTTGTTGCATTTAAGTAATAATATTTCGAGATCAAATGGCTTAGTTATATAATCGTCAGCCCCTTGTTTAAGTCCTTCAATGTTTTGCTCTAATGAAGCCAAAGCTGTTATTAGGATTATCGGAATATGAGAAGTTTCTATATGCGATTTTAATTGCTTACATATTTCCAAACCCGAAAACCGAGGTATCATAATATCTGTCAATATAATATCAGGCATATGTTCTCTGGCTTTACTCAATCCTTCCTCCCCATTAGTAGCTATAAGGACTTTGTATATAGGTGAAAATGCTTCAACCAATAAATGAAGAAGATCTCCATTATCTTCTATTATCAGAATAGTTGTTTTCGAGTTATCACCCAGGTTACCATCCACTATAAATTCATTATTATCTTCCATTTCAACCGATGGCAGTAACGGAATGTCATCTCGATTACTTTTCTTGGAATATTTTAATGATTCTTCAAAATGTGCTCCTCCTAGCTGTAATCTTACTGTAAAGGATGTGCCTATGGCAGGTTTACTATCCACCAATATTTCTCCATGATGCAGTTCAATTATATTCTTACAAAGGGCTAATCCTATTCCCATACCTTCCATACGTTTTATTTCGTGAACTTGCTCTACTTGATAAAACCTTTCGAATATTCTCTCTAAATCGCCACCACTTATTCCAATACCGTTGTCTTTAACAGTAATTTCAATATGTGTCTTAGTTTCAATAAGAATTAATGTTATAGTACCCGAATCGTCAGTAAATTTAAAAGCATTTGATAACAAATTATATATAACCTTTTGAAGCAGATAAGGATCGAACCATAATTCTATCCTTTCACAAGAATATTCAATCGAATAATTAATATTCCGCATTTGTGCGTAGTCTTTGAAAGAAGAGTAAATATCCTCTACAAAAGAACAAACGTCTCTATAAACAATTTGTATTGTCAAGACTCCTTCTTCGCTTTTCCGCAGATCTTTCAATTCATTTATTAAATCCTGCATATTTCGGGTATGCTTCTTAATCTTAGACAACCGCTTTCTTATTGCAGCCGTCATATTCTCCGAGATTAAAGCCATATCCAGATGACTCAATATTAAGGTTAGCGGAGTTCTGAATTCATGAGATATGTTGGTGAAAAAATTAGTTTTCATCTGATTCAGCTCTTCCATGCGTACTTTTTCTCTATGCTCCATCTTTAGTGTAGCCCTGAGCATCATATTTCTTTGGGCTGATCTTATTATATAAATTAATAATAATAAACTGAGGATTGTATAAATGATATATGCCCATACCGACGCATAAAATGGTGGTTTTATTACTAAATCGATTCGTAAAGACTGAGCCTTATCATTTATATCTCTCACAATCAAATGATATTTACCGGGAGGGAGCGATGTATAGCGGATTGTTTTATCTCTTGTTTTAGTCCATTGCTGATCGTAGCCCTCCAAAATATATTCGTATTTTGTATTATTCGGGTGTATATAATCCGAGGAAGCAAAAGTGATACTTATGTTGTTCTGCTCGTAGCTTAATGTTATACCTTTTGCATAAGCTATATTTTCCATTAAGATATTAGGATGGGTTATTGAGTTCACAATATCGTTATTAACTGACAGAGATGAAAAATGAAGTCGATAAGGTTTGCTCGATTCAGTCATAGTCAAAATATCTTTTTCCGAAACAGAAAGCATACCCGATATACCTCCAATAAATATCCTACCATCAGAAGGCGATACAAATAACCCACAACTTGAAGACATTATATTAAGAGGGAATATCTCCCCTATTTTCAAATGCACTGACTTATTCTCCTCCGGAGATAATAAAGTAATACCTTTATCTGATGTTATAATAATCCGTCCCGAATGCGTAAATGCTAGATTATAGCATATATCGGATAACAATATATCGTTCATCTCTTTCTTATAAGAAGTAATTTTTCGGGTTATTTTATCATAAACTAAGACCCCTACTCCATTTGTCAGAAAATAGACTTTCCCTTTTTCATCTGATTTAATTTTTATAATCGAATTCTTTTTGAGAATCATTTCTATATCATCAAAATGGGTTACCTGATGAGTTTTAGTATCTACACTTAATAAACCTTTCTCTGACGAAAACAGCCATAAGAGATTATCTTCATCTAAACACATCGTTTGAATAAAACCGAGCTTATTCGTAGAAAATACATCATCGCTACTAAAATCAGAAAATTCCTCAGTATTCCGATTTAATTTATAAATACCGCTTTGTGTAGATATTAAAAGATACTCTTTATAAGGTATTATCTGAGTAATGATTCTTTGCCCGATTGTTTTAAGAAAATCCTGACCTAACCTTTTTATATGGTGATTATTACTATCATATACTACAAGTCCTTCGGTAAAAGTTCCTACATATAATTTATTTTTTTGCAAGTCGTACCATAAAGATTTGAGAGTATTATGAGGCATCAAACTATTTTCGGTATCATATCTTTTGATACTTTGACTGCGTCGATTCAAAATATTAAGTCCACCATCCTCAGAGGCTATAAATAAGTTCCCTTCATTATCTTCTGTCATCTCTCCAATAATAAGTCCACTGAGCATTCCTTTATCTATCTTACTTGTACTATAATAAGTGTATAGTTCTATATCCGGATTGAAATAGCTCACTCCTCCATAATACGTACCCACCCACATAGTGCCTTGTTTGTCTTTGTATATAGAGTAGACCGAGTTATTTCTCAATGAATAAGGTTTAACTTCATTATGATTTAGAAGGTATGCCGATCGGTTAAGAGGCGAAAATACAATAACTCCATTGTATGTACCAATCCATATATTATTCTTATTATCCTCATTAATAGTACGGATATGATTTAATGGCAAAGTCTTATTTGTTGAATCCGACAGTTCAGTTCTTAAATCTATAACATCTCCTTCTGGTTTTATAACCCATACTCCATTATCTCTGGTTCCGACCCAGATATTATTGTTGGAATCTCTAAACAGACATGAAATACTATTACCCGAGAGTACTTTCTCTTGATTTTCTTTGGTTACCTTATATATGCCATCACTTGTTGCAACCCAATAATTTAAATCATCTGAAAATAGGAAACATTTTATTTCTGTGGGCAATTCTATCAACTTAAACGACTTATTATGCTCAGCATCATATACAAAGACTGTATTTCCCCAAGCATAGTACAAAATATCATTCAAGATATAAATGTAGTTGGCTTCAATATTCATATCCTTAAACTTATCAGCAAAATAATCGTAGCTGATAAGTTGGTTATTTACCAAAGCATACATTACTGTTTTGGAATCACCACAAATTTGCTTGATATTGGTATCTTGAATATTATCAATAAAATTAGATACTTGGAAAATTTTAGTGCCATTACCGTTATATCTGTTAAGGACATTGTTTCCAAACCACATATTTCCGAGTCTGTCTTGCCATATAGAAATGGCTGATGGTTGTGACAATCCATCCATTATAGATAAGTGCTTAAAATAAACATCTCCTCCATAAGAACTTTGTCTTGTGATTATTGAGATTAATAATATGAAGACAATCTTAATCAGTGTTTTCATTCTATTTATTAGTATTAAATACTCAAAAGACTTATCGTTTTTATCCGTTTCATCTTCTCTTATTGTTAAGGTTATAGGGTTGCCACACCCTTGCTGAATTTCATTTTACACATACACATGCTATTATACAGTTATTATCTCAATAACCATCTTTTGTGAAAATTATATTTTATCGTCGTTATGATATTATCCGCTGGATAATAATCTTTTTCACACTTCAATTTCCAAAGAAAACGCTAGTCAGCCAGAATATTTTTTCTTAAATATATTAAGAAAAATGGAATCTTGAAAATACCACATAATCTATAAGCCTTCACCAAACTATATTATGTAGCAATAAATAATTAATTACTGAAGCTAAGAATACCAATAATCCTATTCCTAAAGAAGAAATAGAATAATTCTATCATTCATTACTCTATGAAATGCCTCAAAATTTATAAATTTGAATTGGGATTACCTATCGAGAAGCACTTCTATAGCTTGTTCGACATATAAAATCACTACAAATAGTGAAATAAACAAAGATACAATCGCAAAAATGATTATATCTTTACATAAACAATTACGTTGGCAATCTAGCAGAATACAATAGAAATTAAAATTACATAGAATTAATGAGTTCAAATCAAGAAAGCGCTTCTCGATGGCTGAATAAAAAGTTAGCTAAAGCAAAAGGTGCATATATCTCAGCTTCGGTCTTTACTATTTTAAGCGCGGGGTGTTTTGTTGTTTTTTGCTGGTACTTATCTGAATTCGCTGCCTCGTGGCTGAACAACAGATTGATTTTGCCTAATGCATTACTGTATGCAGCGGTATTTCTTACGGGCAGATACATTCTTGCCCATTTTGCGTCACTATTCAACTACAAAGCAGGAAATATCATTGTTTCTAAAATTAAAAAGAAACTTTATCCAATATTGCTTAACAATAGCAAATTAGACTCTGTATCGAGTACTCTCTTCGTTACTCGAGTAAGCGATGACCTAAAACCCTATTTCGCTTTTTTCATACCATATTCCATGGCTTCGTTTTTAGTTAGCGGATTGTTATTGGTAGTAAGTTTTTGGATTGAGAAGTGGGTTGGAATGTTACTATTATTTTCGTTATTGGTTATTCCTTTTCAAATGATTGTCATTGGCATAGGCGCCGAAGCGCTTCACAAAAAGCATATCAACCTTTTCGTGAAATACTCGGCAGTTTTCTACAATCGCCTCCAAACTATCGCAGAAATAGTCAATCTTGACAATTTTAAACCACAATACCATTTTTTGTCAGAAAAGAGTAAGGCACTAAACAAAGCAACTACCAACGTGATGCAAGTTGCTATTCTGTCTTCGGCAGTACTCGAACTTTTTGTTACAATTTGCATTGCAGCCATTGCTATTTATTTAGGAATGAGCTTACTTGGAATTATGACAGGTCCCAATTACGGGAAAAGCTACGATTTTCGTACAGCACTCTTTTTACTTACTATTTCTCCGTACTTTTTCTTTTATTTACGGAAGTTTGTGAGTGCCTATCATGATCGAAACAGAGCCTTGGCATCTGCCAAATTAATAATGCCAATACTGAACGAAGAAAATATTGATACATCTCTGATCGATACAAACGAAGTGCTTAGTTCTATTGAGATCAATAGCTTGAACTTTGCCTATCCCGATTCGCCCGTAAAAGTTTTACACAATATCAATCTGCAATTGCCTACAAAAGGATTGGTGCTGGTGAAAGGCATTTCGGGTTCAGGAAAATCGACCTTGCTGAAAATCATTACCGGAAGCTTGTTTCCACAAGACGGTAAAGTTTCGATAAACGGAAAAGACACTGCGTGGTCACACCAATGGCTGAAAGCAAACTCATCATATATGAATCAGTTCCCTTTCATCTTCGATGGAACATTGCAATACAATGTTTTCCTCGAGAAAGAGGCAGATAAACACGATCAATACCCTGAATTTCTGGATAAAATACTTGCCAAAAAGGAACAAGGCTGGATGGCTGAGTTGAGCCACAACGGTAAGCAACTTTCAGGTGGCGAAAAACAATTAGTTACACTTGCACGCATGATGTTGCATCCGAGACCGATAGCAATTTTAGACGAGCCTACGGCTAATCTAGATGCTGGAACCGTCGAGATTATTCTCCCACAAATTATGAAATTGGCTGAAAACAGATTAGTTATTATTGCCTCACATGAGAAAATGTTTGATACCGTTGCAGATACAATCGTAAATTTAAACTGGGGGGAACAAATGAATCATGAATAAATTTATAATAAAACATATAGTAAAGCCTTTAACAGGTAAATGGCTGAGAGGCTTTTTTCTATTGCTACTTTGGACAGTAGCATTCATTGCTCTTCCTGCTATTTCGGGATGGTTTTTGGCAATGTGTAGCATAGTATTCGTTACAGCAAGCATTACATTTTCGTATTTAATTCCATCCGCAATTATCCGTTTGCTGGCACTATTACGTACTGTAACCAGATATTTCGAGCGATTGGAAAACCACAAAACAACCCTCAAAGCTCAGCAAGGTTTACAATTGAAAATATTTCAATCGGTAGCCACGTTTCCTTATTTCAAAAAGCAAGCCAACAACAACTCATCTTTGCTCGAAAATAGCACACATGGTATCGACCAAATATTGAATCACATTCTTTTGTGGCTTTTACCATTTAGTACACTGATAATTTCACTCACTATTTACTTTTTCTTCCTTTTGGTATTTTCGAAGGTTATAGCTCTAGAATTTTTGATTTCATCTGCTATCCTGCTATTTTTTATTCCCCAATTAATTTTCTTGAAAAATAGAAAACTCTACGAAGAACTGAAAACGCACCGCGAAGAGAATAATCAGGCGCTCATCCAAAGTTTCAGAGGTCGAATAGAAATATCAAAATACAATCTCGAAGAAAAAGCCATTATACAATACGAGCAAAAATTATTACAACTCGAGCAATTAGAAAATAAATTGCAAACCAATTCATTTTGGCTACAACTCATTGCCGGACTCGGATTTAGTTACATTGCCGCGTTTTTACTTTGGGACTCTGAAAATTACGGAATCAGTGCACCGATGGCAATTGGAATTTTCTTTGGTATCATGGCTCAAGCCGAATTGTCAGAAATGCTTTTTTCAGGAAAATCGGAAAAAAGTTCAGTTGCACATCAGATTAAAGATCTTGATACGATTATTAAGCTAGGCGAACAACCCATCGAGACAGTCCAAGTGCATTCTTCTTTAGAAAATTTGAGTATAAAGAATCTAAGTGCAAAAATCCCCGAAACATCAGTACGTACCAGCGAAGTATCTTTAGAAATAAAAAGAGGAGAATGGATCGCACTCTTCGGCGAAACAGGAAAAGGCAAAACCACACTGCTGAATAGTCTTTTTTATCCTGAATATCGAGGAAGTGGCTCATTGATTTGGAACCACAACACCAAATTATCTCATTTACCTATTCCTGAATGTATTTACGTTACTCAGAAAGCTTATCTACTTACCGGAACATTGCGTGAAAACTTCGAGGGTTATACTGACGAAGCCATTGAACAAGCTTTAGAAACGGTTGATTTGGCAAGCTGGCGTTTATCTCTTCCAGATGGGTTAGGAAGCTGGTTAGGTGAAAACGGAGAGACATTAAGCGGTGGACAGAGAAAAAAGCTCTTGCTAGCTCAAGCACTACTTAAAAAACCACAACTGTTAGTCGTGGATGAGCCCACAGCGGGTATCAGCTCCGAAAATGCGATTACTATTTTTCAAAATATCAAACATCAACATCCAGAAACTACAATTTTAATGGCTACTCACCTGACAGATTTTGAATCTGTAGTGGATAAAGTGGTGAGAATTTAAATATAAATTTCACATCGTAAAATTTATAAAATACTAGAATACATGCTTTTCATAACTAATTTGAATCTTGACACCTGTTATCAAATCTATCATATGTATTGGATTTAGTAAATAGAAATCGACAAATAATTTATTCTATGAATAGGTGCGTAAGTAATTTTCACACATTTACATTAACATCTTTTTTGATTCATAATTATTCCGTTTTTTATAAAACGCTTTATAAAACGCATAGATATATTTAAGCATCTGAATTGTAAAACAAACTTCATTGACAACGAAATTATATAGTCTTCATCTAAGACCATAGCTATATTTACATGTTTCATCAAAATTAATGAACATGCCCATAATCTTTACTTATTTGTGTAATATAAACAGAGAGCTCGCCGTCAAACTGCCCACTGCTATGTTAATATCTTGAACTTTGATGGTACTTTTGATAGTTCATCCTTATTTAGACCTCTAAATAAGAAGGCCAATATAAAATAAACTGCATGACTAAATTGGATTCATTCTCCGTTTTCTCTAATCTTAACCATAACCGGTATTGGTCCGTCTCTTCTTACTTGATCTTTTCTTTAAATAGAAAAGGCTTCTAAAAGTTGACTTCATAGTTATTCCATTTTCAATAATACATAATTCCTCTTTTAAATTAAGGATAATTTTATAAAGAGAAAGCACTCTAAAAAAATAATTATACCTTTGCTGGATGACTAAAACTCTACATAAAGCGGATTTGGTATATTAAACAATCTGTACTTCTAATGCAGATTGTCCCTTCGTTTACTCTCGGATAAACCTTTTCGAGAGGAATTTTTATATTATCATAATTTTAGTTTATACCTGTGTACAATGACGAAAGCATTGTTATGCTTTTGCATGTATGCTATATACAAATAATGAAATGAGTAACGAAAATAAATTAATTCACAAATTCGATTTTAATTTCATCTGCGATTTTTTTTCAACTACAAAACGACAAGGACCGGGAAGTCGCGAGGTAACCCTTAAAGCTTTGAGCTTTATAGATAATCTTACCGATAAATCCCTTATCGCCGACATCGGCTGTGGAACAGGTGGGCAGACAATGACGCTTGCCGAGCATGTTGAGGGAAAGATTACGGGACTAGACTTGTTCCCTAAATTTATAGATATATTCAACGAGAATGTCAAAGAACTGAATCTTCAGGATAGAGTAAAAGGTATTGTTGGTTCAATGGATAATCTACCTTTTCAGAATGAGGAGTTAGACCTGATCTGGTCAGAAGGAGCAGTTTATAATATCGGTTTCGAACGAGGGTTGAACGAGTGGTGTAAGTTTCTGAAAACAGGAGGATACATTGCCGTTTCTGACATCTCATGGTTTACCGACAAACGTCCGGCTGAAATTGAAAACTACTGTATGATGAATTTTCCGGAAATGGATACCATTCCATATAAAGTTGCCCAAATACAGAAGGCAGGGTATATTCCCGTTGCGACTTTTATTCTTCCGGAAAACTGCTGGACAGAACATTACTTTGCTCCATTAATTAGAGCACAAGAATTGTTTCATCATAAATATGCAGCAAGTAAAATTGCCAAAGAATTCGTAGCATTTCAACACTATGATGAAGAAATATACCACAAGTATAAAGAATTCTACGGTTATGTATTTTTCATCGCAAAAAAGATAGGACAATGATTCATTTACATACTTACGGTTGGAATAATAAATTAAACCAACTAAAACAAGATTCAGCACATAAAGCATTGTTTCATGGGCGAGTCACTATCGTACACCGCACTTGTTATGAAGTTATTTCAGAAAACGGAATGCTTCAATGCGAACTAACAGGAAATATGATGTTCGGAAAATCAGACTTTGAATTACCTTGTGTGGGTGATTGGGTTATTTTTCAACTATTCGATGAGAATAAAGGAGTTATAGTTGATATGCTGCCCCGAGAACGAATATTGTATCGCAAAAAAAGCGGAACAATTTCTGACAAACAAGCTATCGCTTCTTATGTTGATAAGGCTTTTATTGTACAAAGCCTTGACGATAATTTCAATGTTCGTAGAGCTGAGCGTTTCATGGTTCAGATATTAGAGGAGAAAATCAAACCTATCTTGATACTCAATAAAGCTGATTTAGGTTTTGAGAAACAGAAAATTGAAGAGCATATTAAACACATTGCTCATCAAATGCCTGTATTTTTCACAAGTATTCATCAACCTCAAACAATTCACCAATTGCGGGAATCTATATCGGAAGGTGAAACTGTGGTGTTTGTAGGTTCCTCGGGGGTAGGGAAAAGTTCTCTGGTAAATACCCTTTGCGAAAATTCAGTATTGCTCACGTCTGATATAAGCCTATCCACAGGAAAAGGGCGACATACTTCGACTCGCAGGGAAATGGTATTGATGGACGACTCAGGTGTTTTGATCGACACTCCGGGTATTCGGGAATTTGGATTGGCTATCGATGATCCCGATTCTCTTACCGAAATGTTAGAGATTTCTGACTATGAGGAATCGTGTCGCTTCAAGGATTGTGAACATATCAACGAACCCGGATGTGCCGTTTTAGAAGCAGTAAATAGTGGTATATTAGACCATAAAGTTTATGAGAGCTATCTGAAACTTCGGCGGGAGGCATGGCACTTTTCTACTTCGGAACATGAAAAACGTAAAAGGGATAAATCCTTTTCAAAACTCATAGAAGGAGTAAAAAAGCACAAAACGAATTTCTAATTTCTATTTAAACAATGCAGGTATCTTGAAATACCTGCATTGTTGTATATAATATAATGAAATAGAAAACAATATACATAATGCCATTCTCATCTCTGAATTAAGCTTTTCATAAACCTTTAAATCGAAATTAAGAAAATAGCTTCAATACTGTAGCCTCATAAGCCTGTAACGTTATTTCGTGGGTTTCTATCATTGTATTGTATTGTCTATGAGTCGAAACAAGAACAGAAGATGATTCTATTTTTTGATATGAGAAGCTTTTTTTTCTATACGAAAAGTTTAAAACTATCAATATCTCTTCTTTTTCGTAACGCCTCTCATAGGCCAATACACCTCCTACCCCATCAATTATGCTATGCCAATTTCCCATTGACAATGAAGGATATTCTTTACGTACTTTTATTAGTTGTCTGTAAAAGTTAAGCATCGAATCTTCATCTTTTAACTGATCCTCTACATTTAGGCTTTTATATGATTCACTTACAGGAAGCCATGGAGTAGTGTTACTAAAGCCACCATTTTCATCACTATTCCATTGCATAGGTGTGCGAGCTTTATCTCTACCGGCATAGAAAGGCCAGAATTTCTTGCCATAAGGGTCTTTTATATCTTTCTTCGATATACGACTATTCTCCATACCTATTTCATCTCCATAATAAATAAATGGAGTACCTCTGAGCGTAAGTAGAAGAGTTACCAATAGTTTAGCTTTGGCATATTTGTGTATACCCAAACTATATCGCTTAACAAAACGCCCAAGATCGTGATTTGATAATACAAAACAAGGCCAACCTTCGGGAGGTATAGCACTATACCATTTTTTGATGGCTTCGTGATATTTGCAAGCATTCCATGAGCAAAAGATGAGTGAAAAATCGAATGCCATATGTAGCATATCATCTCCTTTACCTAAGAATTGAGCTACCAGATTTGTATCACCGGGTGGCAAAACATATATCTCACCAACACTCATCTTATTATCGTAAGTATCAAGAAGAGCTCTAAACTCCTGCAATATTTTAAATGTCCTCGGTTGATTTCTATTGAGTACTTTCCCATTCGAAAACCAATTGCTAAGCAGAGGACTGTTCCTGAAAGTTTTCTCTTTAATCAGCAGATTGATAACATCAAGCCGAAAGCCATCTATGCCCAGATCGAGCCAAAACTGTATTTTTTCGAAAAACGAACGTTTCATATCCTCGTTTCTCCAATTCAGATCGGGCTGTTCCTTGAAAAAGGAATGATAATAATATTGCTTTGTATGCTTATCATAAGTCCACGCTGCTGAACCGAAGTTTGTTATCCAATTATTCGGAATTTTTCCGTTCTTAGGCTCACGCCATATATACCAATCTCGCTTGGGATTGTCGATTGATGATCGAGATTCGACAAACCAAGGATGCTGATCGGAAGTGTGGTTCATAACCAAATCCATTACCAGCTTCATGCCTCTAGAATGTACTTGGGCGATCAGTTCTTTTAGATCTTCCATAGAACCGAAAAGAGGGTCTATCTTCCTATATCCCGAAATATCGTACCCAAAATCTACCATCGGCGATTTATAAACGGGCGATAGCCAGATAGCATCTATTCCCAAGTCTACCAGATAATCCAGTTTTTCAATAATACCCGGTATATCCCCTACACCATCTCCATTCGAGTCTTTAAAACTCTTAGGATATATATGGTAGAAAACACCATGTTTCCACCACGAATAAGTCTCTTTTTCCTCCACAATATAATTTATCGAATAACTTTTTAAGGCTATATTAAAGACCTATTTCTTTTACTAAATCGTTCATTATACTGACTGCTTTATAATCTTTCGACCTTTTTATAGCAGCTGCTTTAAAACTATTATGCAAATCTTCATTTTCTAAATATGATATTATAGACTCCGTCATCTCTTTTTCGGTATCTACTACATAACCGCTCTTTTTATGCCGGATGATGTCTTTGGGTCCTTTAGTTTTATAGGCAATAACAGGAAGTCCACAACTAAGAGATTCTAATACCACACAACTAAAAGTGTCGAATTTTGATGGGAACACTAATAGATCGGCGGCTGAATAGAGTAAAGGAAGTTTATCATGATCAAGCCAATCGAAATATATTGCTTCGGGAAGTTCTTTTTTGAGCGATTCACTTGCTGGTCCTTGACCAACGATTACCATCTTGACATCTTTGTATGACTTTTGTACATTCTTATATATACGTGGTAGTTCCATAACTCCCTTTTCCTCACTTATTCTGCCTACATAGAGAAGCACAGGGGCATCATTTTCAATACCAAATACTTGCTCTTTATTTACTTTCTGAGGAGTGAATATATCGTCTACCCAATGAGCAGTAAGACTCACCTTGTTGGGCTTAAGTTTCATATCGGGTCCTGTCAGCCATTTTTGCTGATCGGTATTCAAGACGAACACTCTGTCAAAAGATTTGTAAAATACGCGCAACATACGTCGAATACGGTTTTGATTATGTATATCCAGGTTCAATACTTTTCGGGCAAACATTACCCAATCGGTATGCACATAAAAACTGGTTTCTACGCAATAGGCACTCTTTAAATAAAAAGCCATCAGCCCCATTACCCCTTCGGTAGAACATACAATTCGGTCATATTCTTTTTCATGAAACAGTTTATGTAAATCAAGTAAGTTAGGTATACGAATAGGCTGATCTTTATATAAAGGCGCTGAAAATTCATAGAGAGGAGGCATCACAATCAGATGATCGTCCGATTTCATAGTGGCACTACATGTGAGTATATCTATTGGTAGATTACGCTCTTTTATTTCGTTATGTATGGATTGAAGCACTGTCGACACTCCATTTTTATCACCGAAAGTATCGGTAAGCCATAACACCCGCTCGGGATGGTGATATTTTCCTATTTTCTTCGAAAACTCTTTTAGAAACGGACGTGTATTAAATAATACTTTTGTACTGGTAAAGTGTGCCGACAAGATAAGTGCAGAAGCAAAGAAAGGGAAAGAAAGTCCATCCAGAAAGTCTGTAAGATTGATTGTCGATTCCTTTTTATCTGAATCGGAACTCACATACGATCTTATGTTGCTCGGCAAGTCGAGCTTCATCAATATTTCTTCTATTTTATCAGCAGATAATTTATTCTCCAGATCAAGCTTATCTATTTTCTTGGTAATGCGTGAAAATAGTATTTCGTTTAGTTTTTCATTTATATTATGAACAGATTGATTGTATTCATTAACTATATTATTTGATCCCTCCTGATGTGCTTTTGCCATTTTTTCCACTTCGTCAAATATGGGTTTATAAGATGGTTTTAAAATAAACTTTTTGAAAAACGATGGAGACTTGCCCATAATAGACTCATGAAAGAGTTTGAAAAAAGAAGATGTCACTTTGTGACGTTGTATTTCTAGAAAAATATTAGACAATCCAAATGCCAATATTTTCTCGGATGTAGAACCCTGATGTAAAAGCAACCTTAACAATCCCGGATCTTTGTAATTGAGTGCAACCTGCGAGACATAGTCCAGGAAGGCAATTGTGAGTTTTTCGGAATTCTGATGCGAGCCATACGGAGCCATATCTCCTTTTCGTATAGCCTCAAGTGCTAAAGACGATTTCGATTCAAATTTTAATCTTTCTTCGAGATTGGGAATATATAAATATGTACCTGTTAGTCCTGCAAAAATTCCCATATGGCTGTCAGACCCTGCTGAGAAAGATTTTTTATATGGATCAGAGCAATACATTTTAGGATCAATTCCAAACTTTTTTGAAAAACCATCTATTTTCTCAGGAGTAAGTGCTGTTATCCATTCTCTTACCAACAAGTTCTGCCAAGTATCACGCTGCCCATTGAGAACCTCAAACCGTTCAAAGATCAGTCCCATCTTATCGAAAAATTCCATAGGAGGCATCTTTTTTACAGCATAATGATAAAGGGGATGTGCCCAAATAGTTGGTATATTATGCTTTAGGGCATACTCTTGAAAAAGGTACACATTGCGGCGAAGCTTATTCAACTTTACTTCTTGTTCGGGAGTAAAACCGTATGCCAATACATGTATCCCTATATTGTAGTCCGGAACCAAGCAACTAAATTCACATCCAGTCAGAATATCAAATCCTTTATCCTGCAAAGCATAGCAAGAGCGTGCATTATTGTGGTTAGTAATTGTGAAAGCATTACATCCATTGGTCTGTAACTCCTGCAACAATCTGTCGGTTGGCAACCATGTTTCGGGAACATTCAATATACGTCCCATAAGTTCATCAGGTACATCACTGTTATAGTCGTGGCAATGTAGGTCTATCTTAAGTATATCTTTTTGTGGAAACCTTTCTTTCTGCTCGTTCAGAAATAGCTGAAGGTCGGATTTTAATTCTGATTGAAAATTATTTGTCATAGCTTTATTATTTTTTATCTGTAACAAATGAATACTTATGTTGTTACGAAACAATGTAGAAGTAATTAAATCATTGCTACAAAAAATAATTATAGACAACAAAAGCTACTGATTCACATCAATAGCTTTTGTTATTTCTGACGATTAATATTCGGCTCTCATCAAGTGAGTTGAATTGCTGTTTAGTTCAATTCCTCCGTTTTCGCCCACTATTACAGTTCCACCAATATTGGCTAAATGGTTTCCAAAAGCACAGTTTGGTTCAAAAGCAAAGCACATTCCTGCCTGTAATACCAAATCTCTACCGGGGTTTGGCAACCTACCCACATTACCATATCTACTAGCTTGAGGTAGTATCTCTATACCTGGTGCGGTTCCGAATCCAATTGGACCATAAGGATTTATACTGTGTATCAAGGGATGTACATGCCATCCTTTTGCATCCAAAAGGGGTTTTTCCATTGCATCAACAACTTCGCCAAAAGTTACTCCAGCTTTCAGAACGTCAACGCCTCTTTCATAACACTCGCGAGCTACCAGAGCCGCACGTTCCAAGTCTGGATGTATATTTCCGACTGCCACTGCTGCTTGATGTTGAGTCTCATACATGCCGTACAATGCAAATATCTCTGACAAAACAATATCTCCTTCTTGTATTATTCGTGGAGCTTGAGAACGATATTGCCAAGCAGGAGGTCCCCAAGCAATATATTCAGGACCCGACCCCATTAAAATTTCGGCTGTAAATCCTCCCATCGAAATACAAGTAGAGGTTATAGCTGCCGCTACTTCAGCTTCACTTACCCCAGGTCTCACTGTTATGCGCATAGCTTCACTCATTGCTTCACCAATATGTGCAGCATATCTAACCAAAGCCAATTCTTCCTCACTTTTCGGGGCAGCTAGTTTGAAAAAATCCATATAAACTGGCTTAATTTCAGCATTAGGAAATGCCTCCATTATACCCTTCCATGTACGGTGAGGCAATGCTCCATCGAAATAAAATGGAGGATATGGCTCTAGTCCAATGATTCCAATCTTTGGTCTATCAGGTAAACCTATTTCCTTGAGCATATTTCCAATGTTTGCACCTGTCTTTCCAACATATATTTGTTCGGGCTCAATCCATTGTTGATCTCCACGCATAGATGCCTGCATATGGTCGGCAACCATCATAGGAGCAAAAGTTATAACAACCGGCTTTGCCTCTTTGTGAAAAATCACTACAGAACCTAGTCTATCATTTGTAAAATAATGATCGATACAAAATGGTGCGGGTGCAGCAGATTCTCTATCTCCGTAAATAATAAGTGTATCTAGCTCATTATTTCTCATTATTGTGCGTGCTATCTCCCAACGACGATCGCGTTCTCTGAATGATAAAGGTGCTGGAATTGTCATTTTTGTTTTCATACTTCAATATTTTTAGTTTATACTCTTATTTGAAAATGAACTACTGCAAAGTAATGGGTTATTGTCTCGGTGAATATTATCCGAAAAGAACAATAAATGTTCAATAGGTTTGTTTTATTGAAATATAAACATCTTCTTTACAGTAAATTTACATAGTCAAATGGAAGGTATAACTGAGATAGAAAACTATGACATATCTTATGTATCAAAAGAAATAGGTCTACTTGATATAGAGGGGATAGTTGTAAATAAGACAGATGATTCAGTAAGGAAGGGATTGACAAATTATCCACATTCTGTTAGTGGATTCATTTGTGCAATTTGTGTGGAAGGTAGTGCAGAATTGAAGATAAATTTCCAAAAAAGAGGACTAAAACCCGGTACTTTGATGGTGGTATTACCCCACTCCATGATGGAACCTATAACCGTTTCAGATGACTTGCATATAGATACTATCTTCTTCTCTTTAGACTTAGTTTCCAGAGATTCTTTATCTAATGACTTTGTTCTTTTTCAGGAAATACATCAAATGCCATGTCTAAAATTAAGTGATAGTCACTTTGATATATTTAGAAAACACCATAATAATATTTCGATGCATTATTACAGAGAACAGAGTAAAAGCAAATTAGATATACTTAAATATCTATTACTTGCTCTTCTTACTGATATAAAAGATCTATACAATGACAATCCAGAGCAAAACAATAAACATACAAGAGGTAAAGAACTAACCCTTCAATTTTTTGATTTATTGTATAAATATCACAAAGAGCAAAGGAGCGTTTCTTTCTATGCAAGTGAAATGCATTTAACGACCAAATATCTCACGACTATGATACGTAAACAAACTGGTAAATCTATTCTTAGCTGGATAAATGAAGCTGTCATAGCACAAGCAAAATCAATATTAAAGACTTCAAATTTGTCAATCACGGAGATCACCGATGCATTGCACTTTACTGAGCCATCACTCTTTTGTCGGTTCTTCAAAAAACATACAATGATGACACCCTCCGAATACAGATATAAGTACTAAAACAGATAAGAAAAAGAGATAAATCGCATACCTTGATATTATTTTAAGCCTAATGTCATTTTCAGAGAATCTACTATCCCCTTAAATAAGATTACTATAATTAGTAACAATTAGAAATAATAC